>CAZJHX010000058.1:0-60486 GCA_964545715.1 uncultured Myxococcales bacterium | reverse complement strand
CCGGCGGCGTTCGCATGGAGACGGATGCCGGCGCCGGCGCGCTGCTGTACAAGCACGGTATCGTGATGGCGTGCTACACCAGCGATGGCGCCCACCAGTGGTCCAAAATGGTCGGCAACGACAAGGTGATGGGCTGGGAGGGTGCCGCGGTGGCCGTCGACAAGGGCGGCAACGCGTACTTCAGCGGCCAGGCCGGCGCCGGTCCGGACACGCCGGTCGACTTCGGCGGTGGCCATCTGGACGGTAACGGGGCGGATGCGTTCCTCGCCAGCTATGCTCCCGACGGCGCCCACCGCTGGTCGCGGCGGCTCAACGGCATGGTCGCGCAGCTCGCGACGGCCGCAGCCGTGGATGCGATGGACCGCGTCTACATCACGGGCTTCTCGAACGGGTCTGTGGAGCTTGAGTCGGACCACTCGGTCGAGACCAACGGCAAGTTCGACATGTTTGTCGTGCAGGCGCTCCAGTAGGTCCCGCCCTCGAGCCGCAGCCCTGCGGCTCTCCCTTCCTTCCTTCTTATCGTGTGTTGGTTGCTGCTCTACTGAGCGGTGAGGTTCAGCTGGTCCAGGAAGACGTCGCCGCCCGTGGCCGAGAGGATCAGGCTGCGGGCCGGCTGCGGGAAGGTCAGGGTGGTCTGGCCGACTGGCTGTTGGCACGTGTTGGAGGTCATCGTGACGCTCAGGGTGGCGCCGTTGGCTCCAACCGCCAGCATGGCGCCGCCTGCGCCCTCGGTGTGGCCGAAGGTGGCGCTCATGGCGCTGATGTTCTGCCCGAAGTCGATGACCAGCTGGTCGTCGTTGGGGCTGATCTTGAACGCTGCGCCGCCCGTGGAGCAGGTGCCCGGGGCCGTTGTGCAGCCGCCTCCGCCCGTAAAGGTGGTGTTGCAGACGTCAGCCTGGGCCGGGCAGCCGGTGCCGTCCATCGAGATCAGGCATTGGCCCGCGAAGGCGTCTCCGCTCGACGGTGGGGGGCTCGCCGGGGGCGGAGTGGCTGGGGGAGGATCGCCGGGCGGGGGGCCCGGTGCGGGCGTCGCCGGGGGCGGGTCCTTGGGGGCCTCGTCTTCGCAGGTGCGGGCTACTGCGCCCTTGCAGCAGTAGAGGCCGTAGGAGCAGACCTTGCCGTCCTGAGACTCATCGAACTCTCTCAGGCAGCCGAAGACGTCCTCTTCGAAGGTCGTGCAGCTGTCCTTTGTGGTCGGGTCGCCGTCGTCGCACCAGCTGGCGGGGCAGGTGCCGTCTGCGGTGTCGCCGCCGTCTGTGGTGTGCTCGCAGGGTTCGTTGACCGTGCCGTTGCAGCAGAAGACGCCTTCGGTGCAGGTCTGGCCTTTCTTTGAGACGTCGTACGTGGTCGTGCAGGTGAAAGAGCCCTGGGCCTGGTCGTAGTTTGAGCACGCGTTCAGCGTCGTGGCGTCGCCGTCCTCGCACCAGTCGTTGTCGGGCGGGCACGGGTTGGTGGTTGGGGGCGGATCGGCCGGCGGCGGGTCTTCCGGGACCGGCTCTACGCAGGGCTCGGCGGCTATCGTGCCGTTGCAGCAATAGGTGCCGTAGCTGCAGGAGTCGCCGACCTTTTCCGGGTCGACCTCGCTGGAGCAGGTCATTTTGGCGTCGACCATTTTGCACGTGTCGAGGGTCGCGTCGTCTCCGTCGTTGCACCAGCTGGCGGGGCACGCGGACGGGTCTACCGGCTCCTTGGGCGCCGGGGCCGGCAGGTTGTCGCAGTCGTTGGTCGCCAGGCCGCTGCAGCAGAACTTCTCCCAGATGCACTCCTGGCCGAGCGTCGCTTCGTCGAACTTGCGGAGGCACTCGAACGCGGACGGGGCCTCGAAGTTGGCGCAGATGTCGACGGTGGTGAAGTCGCCGTCCTCGCACCAGGCGGCGGGACAGAGCGTCGCCGGGTCGAGCGGGTCGGGCAGAACCGGCTCGGGCGGGACATAGCAGCCCTCGTCGTAGGTGCCGTCGTCGCAGCAGTACTTGCCCCAGACGCATTCTTTGGCCGCAAACGAGCTGTCAAAGAGGTTCGTGCACTCGGGGGCGCCCTCTTTGCTCCAGTTGCAGACGTCGATGGTCGACTCGTCGCCGTCAAAGCACCAGGCCTCGTCGCAGGCGCCGCTGGTCGGGTCGATGGTGATCGGGTAGCGCGCGCCCTCGTCGTCGACCACCAACTCCAGCGTGTCGCCGGACAGGAAGAACGACGCCTCCAGCGTCTTGCCGTAGCGGTCGTTGACTCGCAGGCCCGAGTAGCTGAACGCGACCTTGCCGAACGTCTCGAAGTTGACCGTGGTGGACCCGTTGGCCAATCGTGCGCGCATGCCGCCCACGGTGGCCGTCATGCGCAGTAGCCCCTCGCCGTCGGGGCGCTCCAGGATGTCAAAGCCCTGCTCGATGCCGTGCAGCGTGTTGACGTACCACTCCACGATCTCCACGCGGCGGTACTCCAGGCGGAGGTTGCAGGCGTCTGTCTGGCACGGGGCGACGTGCGGGGCGGCCGGGCGGACCGGCTTCATCGAGTCGAGTCGGCCCGCGGCCTGCAGGCGCCAGGTCCAGGTCCACTTGGCGCCGCGGCGGGTCGCCGAGACGTGATCGTTGCGGAAGTGGAAGTCCAGATTGTGAATGCGGTTGTGGAGCGTGTAGCCGTGGTCCCGCTCTTCGAACGGCCAGTTCTCGATGACGGCCGGTCCGTAAGCGGGCATGTCGGTGTGCATCGCCGGGAGCGGCGGGGCCTCGATCAGCGGCGTCGATGCGTCAAAGTCGACCGTGTCTGCGCCGCAGCCTGCTGCGATCGCGCCAGCGAGAATGCAGATCAGTCCGACGCGGAAAGCCTCTGGTGCTTTCATGATACCTGTCCCTCGATTTGTCCATGAATAGGATCCGTTATTTGATTTACAATGTAAAGTAAATAACGAAGGCGCTAAGAGCGCTCCAGAAGCGCGATCAGGTTGGGGGCCAGCTCGGGCGTTCCCATGCCATAGGCCAGGGCGACGTTCAGCACGTCCGACCACGACTCCTTACCCGGCGGCAGCATGACAACGACCGTAGCGTGGGTGTGTACAGCTTCCAGTGAGTCGAGGATGTGCACGCCGTGCTGGATGATGACCGGCAGCGGAATCAGCACGTGCGTCGGGCCGGGGCCCGCTGCCACCGCGTCCTGCCACGTGGGCACCTGTCTCACTGGAAGATCGGTGGCCTGGGCGACGTCAGCGAACAATGACGCGTCGCTCGAAACGAGCAGCAGCAGCTTCATCGGCCGCCGGTCCGTACGATGAGCTTCTCCACAGCCCGGATGAGCAGACTTGGGGGCACCGGGCCCTTCAGATAGACGATGGGTTCAGCCCGCCTGGTGTCGCTCGACTTCGGTGGGTCGGTGCCATGTACCACCGCCACGACCGGCACGCCCTCCAGGCGGGCGACTATCAGCGACGGTGTGGCGTCGGCCGGGATGTGCACAACGGCCGCTTCCGACCGTTTGAGCGGTAGATCGTTATGCCAGGTCGCTGTCTGGACATCCCAGCCGACCACCTCGAAGGTGCGGGCCAGCACGGACCTGCGCAGGTCGTCATCATCTGTGATCAGCACCGAGCGTTTGCGCGTCATTGCCTCGGGAGTCCTCATAGAGACGGTGCTTTACCGAATACCCCAATAGAACTATCATCGATCAATATTGTGTGTATATAAAAAACGGCAACGGGTGTTACGCAAACTGCTCCAGGTCAGGAACTACCAGGCCCACTATCTTTGCCTCGTCGTCCCACCGGCGTAGGCGGACTGCATCCAGGGCGAAAGGCTGCTGGATAAACGCCTGGCACTCGGCATCGGAGAACGGGCCGCCCTGCAACGCCAGCGATCGCACCGACTCGGCAGACAGGCCCGCCGCGTAATCGGGACGGGTCGCGCACAGATACCGCTTGGCCGCGACGTGCAGCCTGACCGGCTCGCAGACGTCCGGCCCGAAGAACTTGCTCAGATATCGCGCGCCGATCGCCTCATGCACTGGATCGACCCCGCGCGCCGACGCGTCCTGGCCGGCGCTGTGCAGCAGGTGTCCAACGTCGTGGAACAATGCGGCCAGCACCAGCGATCGTGGCGCACCCTCCGCTTGCGCCAGCGTCGCCGTCTGCAGGCAGTGCTGCAGGATCGTCACCGGCTCGCCCACGTACATTGCGCCGCCGCGCTCCCTCAGGACAGAAAACGGCTCGTTCAAGGCCGGCTGCCCCGCGCGATGCGGCGGCTCAGGTCATCGATGCAAGGCATCAGCTGCGCCACGCTGTCGATCACCAGGTCCGCGCCCGCCGCCCGCAGCCGCTTTCGCGCGCGCCCGACCAGCATCCGGCGCTCCGAAAACGGCACCTCGTTGAACTGCGCTTCAGTCAGGCCCACCTCGTTGCCCGTGGCCGCGATCGCCACGGTCCACATCCCCGCGTTTCGACCCGCCGCGATATCGGGGACCGTGTCCCCCACCTTGACGCACGCGCCCGCCGGCCACGCCTGCAGGCGCATGGCCGCCTCCCAGCACATGAACGGTGCCGGACGACCCTGCGGGACCTCATCGGCGCTGACGTGCACGTCCGGCCGATAGCCCTGCCTGGCCGACGCCTTCACCAGCACGTCCAGCATGTCCCGGATGTACCCCGTCGTCGACCCGATCGCGATGCCCCGATCGCGTATGGCGTCAACCGTCTCCAGCAGACCCGGGATCGGCTCGGCGTAGTCCGGCAGACACTCGATCTGCAGCGGCACGGCCTCCTGGTACAGCACCTCGACATCCGAGTCGCTCGGGTCCGCGCCATGCACCTTTCGCCAGGCCGCCGCGATCGCCGGCATCGCCATGACGGCCGCCACATGATCGCGCTTGTGCAGGCCCATCGGCTCGCGCGCCTGCGGCATCGTGATGTCGATGCCATGGCGCTTGAAGACCTCGACAAACACGCCCGCCGGCGCGCAGCAGCCGAAGTCCACCGCCGTGCCGGCCCAGTCGAAGATGACCGCTTTTAGATTCATGAGCTCGTCACCCTGCGCACCGCCTTCACAAAGGCCTCGATATCGTCTTCAAAGACCTGGCCGATGCAGCCCACCCGAAACGTGTCGCGCTGCGTCAGCTTGCCCGGGTAGATGACGTAGCCCTCTTTGTTCAGCCCGTCATAGAACGCCTGAAAGTCGAAGCCCGCCGGCTGCAAGAACGTCACGATAATGGGTGCCTGCAGCTCTGACGGCAGGAACAGTTCGAAGTCCAGCCGGCCCATACCCTCGCACAGTGTCGCCAGGTTCTGCCGATATCGCGCGCCACGTCCGGCCACGCCGCCTTCGGCCTCGTGCGCTCGCAGCGCCTCGGCAAACGCCGCCATCACATGCGTGGGCGGGGTGAAGCGCCACTGGCCCTTCTCCTCAAAGCCCAGCCACTGGGCGTGCAGGTCCAGCACCACGGAGTGTGCGTTTGCGGCCGTCCGTGCCAGCGCGTCCTTTGGCGCGACCGCAAAGCCGACACCGGGCGGGCCCTCCAGGCATTTGTTGCTGGACGCGACCACGCAGTCCGCTTGCAGCGCCGTGATCTCCGTCGGAATCGCGCCAAATGCGCTCATGGCGTCAACCAGCAACCGCCGACCGGCCGTCGCCGTGACGCGAGCCACGTCCGCCAGCGGGTTCAGCATCCCCGTTGTCGTCTCGCACTGCACGACCGCTACGTGCGTGATCGCCGGATCGGACGCCAGCGCTGCCGCCAGCGCGTCCACGTCCGTCGCCTCATGCTCCGGCTGCGTCAGAACCGCCACGCTGCGCCCGATGCGTTCACACAGCGCCGCAATCCGCCGTCCGTAAGCGCCGTTGACCAGTACGAGCACCCGTCCGTCCGGCGGCACAAATGTCCCGAGCATCGCCTCCACACAAAACGTGCCGCTGCCCTGCAACGGGATCGCCGTGTGTGCCGGTCCGCCGCCCGCGATGGTCACGAGGCGCCGTCGTACCTCTGCTGTGATCTGCGTAAACGCGTCGTCGCGTGAGCCGTAGTCGCGCAGCATTGCCTGACGGGTGGCGGTCGCTGTCGTCAGCGGGCCGGGAGTCAACAGCAGCGGCGGGTCGGGGCGCGGCACCGCACGTCTATGCCACGCTCCCACGGCGGCTTCAAGTGGCTCGGCGCGGTGTGTCATGATGGCGCCCAAATGAGCACACGGTTACTGATCATCTCAGGCTGCACCCGCGACAAGGCGGTGCACCACGCCAACGACCTGCGGGTCCCCGATTTTGCGGACCCCGCGCGCTTCCAAAAAGCCGAAGCCGCCCTGGCTCAGCTACGCACGCCGGCCACCAGCATGTACCTGGGCCAGGAGCACATGCGCCTGACCGCGACGCTCGCCGTTTTGCGGGAGCGACTGGGCGCGAACGCGGTCGAGCACCGCATCATGTCGGCCGGATACGGGCTGCTCACCGAGCACCAACTCGTGGTCCCGTACGACGCGACCTTCGACACGATGACCGAGCCCGAGGCGGACGACTGGGCCGAGTTTCTGGGGATCCCCGCGTCCGTTCGCGAGGCGGTCAGGGGGGCGCCGGTTGTGGCGTTTGTGCTCTATCCGCCCTACCGGCGAGCCATTCGGCTGCCGCTGGAACCGGCGTCCGGCCAGCGCTACCTGTGGCTTTCGCCCGACGACGACGCGCTGCCTGAGATCACCGCGGCGATCTAGTCCACCGCGATAAACAGGTTGCCCTCAGTGTCACAGCCGGCCTCGTCGTGCTCGTACAGCTCGTGCGCCAGCGCGTTGCACAGCTCTGGTTTGCTGGTGCCCGGTGCGATGAGGCGGGGCGCGGAGCCCGCCTGGTTCGGTCCGGGCGGCTCCAGCTGAAACTGAGGTGACGCCAGCAGCGCCGCACATACTCTGCGCAGCGGCGCCTCGGCGGCCGCGGTCAGAGGGGTCGAGAGCGGACCGGCCAGGGCCTCAAGCAGCGCGCGCTCCCCCGCCTCGGCGATGGACGGCTCCGTCAGCAGCCGGTCCTTCAGCGCGATGATCGCGTCTTCCAGCGTGTGCTGCGGCTGGGCGGCGCTCAGGATCGCGTCGATGGCGTCCGGGTCGCCGGCGTTCTTCGGGTAGGGGTCCGCGCACGCGCCATACGCCTCTTCCCACGCCAGCGCCTCGCGAAAGCTGCTGCCCCGAAAGCCCGTCTCGCCATCCTGCGTGAACACGCCGATGTCGCTCAGCAGATACCCCACACCGGTCTCGTACACCGCTAGCGGCGAGAGCGCCTCGTCACCCGTCCAGCCCATGGCGATGTCGGCGCTCCGCTTGATCGTCCTCGACGGCAGCCTGCCCGCCAGATCGCCGCCGCTGTTCAGGCGCTGTGCGACGATCTCTGCGTCGATCACCCACGGGTCGAACAGCGGCGCCAGGTGATAGGCCGGGGCTCCGCAATCTGCGCCCGGCGCCCCATTCAGGTACGGATGCATCAGCGTCTCCAGCAGCACCGCTTTCAGCGAGAAGCCGTTGTCCACAAACGCGTCCGTGAGCGTCTGCAGTACGTCGCGCTGGTAGCGGTTGCGCGGAAAGCTGTGGGGCGTGGTGAGCCGCCGCCCGGTCACGGTCTCCCAAACCGTCTCTGCAAAGCGCATCGACACCAGCCACGCCAGCGCCGGCTCGCCCGCCACCGTGCCGTCCTGCGCCACGACCAGGCCATCCTCGCGCAGGGCGTCGAACCCCGCGTGCAGAAGCGCCTCGATATCCCAGATCGACGCCGTGGGCCCACGCTCTGCGATGAACCAGCCGTTGCCGCCCAGCGGGTCGGGCGTGACGTCGTCTCTGGCCGTAAACTGTCCGCAGCCGGTCGCCATCCCCCACGGTCGCGCACCTGGGCCGCGCACCCAGAAGTCCTCCGCGCCATCCGGATCAAACGTCATGGACAGCACGCCTTTGACCCGGAAAAAGGCGTCCAGGTCCGCCGGCGCGCGGCCCTCGCTTTGCCCGAAGATCGCTTTCTCGACCTGGCCCGGCAGCTCCCAGGTCCGGTCCAGCGCGGGGTCTGAGTTGCCCGTCACCGAATACTGGGAGTTGTGACAGCCCAGGCACTCGCTGCGCCGGTTGAGGTACGCCCGCTCAAACGCCGTGGCGTAGAAGCGGCGCCAGGTGAGCTCCTCCTTGTCGTCGTCGGCATCGAAGAGGCGGCTGCCGACCATGGCAAACAGGTTGGCCCTGAAGACCACCGACAAGTCGTCCAGCTCGATGGCCGAGAACAGCAGATCGGTCATGTTCCACGTGTTGGCCGCAATGCCGTCCGGCGGGTTGTCGCGTATATGCTCCGCCAGCTCAAGCCGGTGGCCGCCGAGTGGATCGCCCGTGCACGCGCCGTTTGCCCGCTTTCCGAAGCGGTTGACAAGTAGTCCATCGCTGATGATCCCGCGCCAGTGCTCCGCAAACTCCAGCGAGAACATCATCCGCTGTAGCAGGCGGCGCCGGCCCGAGGTCTGGACGACACGCAGCAGCACCTCCACCTCTCGAATCGAGTGCGGACGGCGTCCCCACAGATGCGGAATGGCGCGCCGGACAAAGGCCTCGTCCCCGGCATCGCAGACCAGTCCGCCCTCCAACACCCCGGGACCGGTGGCCGGCTGCGCCGTGGGCGGCGGCGGCGGCGGCGATTCACCGCACGCGATGATCGACGCCAGGATTGCGGTCAGCAGCGCCCGCCGGGTCACGCGCTGTACCCGAGCACTCGCTCACGCAGCCATTTGGCGGCCTCCAACTCGGTGG
This sequence comes from uncultured Myxococcales bacterium, assembly GCA_964545715.1. Classification (GTDB taxonomy): domain Bacteria; phylum Myxococcota_A; class UBA9042; genus CAZJHX01. The sequence goes on along the minus strand of CAZJHX010000058.1, from coordinate 51,761 downwards.
TGGCGTCGCGCACATCGCCGACCGCGAAGGACTGCTCCGTAAACGGCCACGCGCCCATGGCCAGCAGGAGGGCGGCGCGGTGCTCGGCGGGGGTGATGCCGTCGATGGCCAGCGCGTTCTCGCCGATGGCCCCTACGATGCCGGAGCGGTCCTCGTCGACAAACCCGCCGAAGCCGATCACCAAATAGCCCCACGGCCAGTGGTTTGTGCCGCTGCCGTCATCGAAGCGCACCGAGAACTCGGGATACGGGCTGCGGCCGAACTCCGTGTTGAGCAGGACAAAGTGCTTGTCCAGGTCGATTTTGCCCGGGTCGCCCTCGCCGGGCTGGTTGATGATGTCCGCCAGTGCGCGGCACATGTGCATGACGTTGGTGCCGTGCTGCTCGACGTGGCCGTTGTGAGTGTCGTAGCCGTTGCCCGCCGAGCCTGAATATATGCCGCTCTCGATGAGCTGCACGTACTTCGCCGCGTTGTCCTTGCGCGTGAGCAGCGACGCGCCCAGGCGCAGCCCTGCGGTGGTCTCGTCGGATGCGGTAGCGCCGGGGATGAAGCCGGTCGGATCGGCCACGCAGAGCTCGATGTCGGCCGCCGACGTGAGCGCGTCGGACAGCAGCGCCTGCAGGACCGTGTGGTTTTGCATGGCCTGCCGGGCTCCACCGAAGTCGTCCAGCGCCGGGGCCCGCAGATCGGCGCCGCCGATTTGGTACCGACTGCGATATCGCCCGAGATAGTGCTGCACCAGGGCGTCCAGCTCGGTTTTGTATCCCTGGACGGCAGGGCGGGGCAGCTGACGGATGAGCCGGGTCTCGGCGCCAAGCTGGATGACGGTGGGGCGATCGGTGGCGCGATGCAGGCCGACCAGGGTGGCGCCCGTGGCGTTTTCGCGCGCCCGCTCGATGGCGGATTGATAGATGGCGTAGCTGTGCGGCGCGACGCGGTCGGCCGGGGCACGTGCGGAGAAGAAGCGCTGGAGGTGGGTACCCAGCGCCGCCATCCTGGGGTTGCCCAGGCGCAGTCCGGTGATGGCTTGCGGGATCGCCAGCTCGTGCGGCTCGGCGTCGTGTTGAACCACCCACACCCGCATGCGCGCCAGCAGATCCGGACGGTCCCGCAAGGGATGGATGAACGGGCCCAGGTTGACCTGGATCCCCGCGCTGTCGGTTCGCCACGGCTGCAGCATCGCCGCCCCGGGGCCGGGTCCGCAGGCCGCGTGCCAGTCGGGCACGTTGGCGGTCTCCGGATTTTGAAAAGCCCACCACTGCTGTCCTGCGAAGGCGCCGCCGCGGTCCGGGTCTCCGAACTCGGGGACCACATAAAACGTCTCCCATGGCGACAGGCCGCCCCATAAAAAGACCTCCAGCATGGCGTCCGGACGCTTGCTCGCGGGCAGCAGGACAGCTTGCTGATCGGCGGTCGGTTGGGCCCATGGAGCGGCGTTTACCGGGGCGGGAGCGGCGACCGGGGCGGCGGTGTTTTCGGCGGCGCAACCACCGGCTGATGCCAGCGCGCCGGACATGAGCTTGAGAAAATCGCGGCGCCGCATCGCCCACAAAGCTTATCATGCAGTGTTCGGACATTTTCGTGGGGGTGCTTGTGAGCCGACGGTGGGTGACGCTGTGTGTGGCTTTTTTGGTGGCTGGATGCCCGGATTCGGGGCCTGACGGTGCGACGGTCGACATCGTCTCCGGTGCGACGGACGATGGTCCGCTGCCAGCGGAGGTGGGCGCGGGTGAGGTGGATGGACCGGAGGCGCACGTGCCCGACGCGGCGCCCGACATCACCGACATCGAGGAGGAGCCGCCCTTTGATCCGCAGCCATGCGCCGAGAACGCGGACTGCGAGAGCGACTGGTGCGTAGAGGGGCCCGACGGCGGCTTGTGTACAGTGCCGTGCGTCGATTCGTGTCCGACGGGGTGGTCCTGTCAGGAGGTCCAGGCGGGCGGGACGGACGTGACGTTCATCTGTGTGCCGCTGTTTGCCAACTTGTGTCGTCCCTGTGGGCAGGACGCCGATTGTGGTGCGCTGTTGGGGGAGCTGCAGGCCAAGTGTCTGCATTACGGCGCGTCGGGCAGCTTCTGTGGAGCCCCGTGCAGTGACGCCAATCCCTGCGTGGACGGCTTCGCGTGCGACGACGGGCAGTGCGTACGCGCCGGGGGAGAGTGCGCGTGCACCGAGAAATACGCGGTGGCGGGGGCGTCGACGACGTGCATGGCCAGCAACGAGCACGGGACCTGCACCGGGACGCGTACGTGCGAGGTGGCGGGGCCGCTGCCGGCGTGCGATGCGACGCAGCCCGGGGCCGAGGTCTGCGACGGGGTGGACAACAACTGCGACGGTCTGGTGGACGAGGGGGCTGACGACTTCGACCAGGACGGGCTGGCTGATTGTGTGGACGACGATGATGACGCGGACGGCGTGCCCGACACCGGCGACAATTGCCCCTTGGGGGCCAACGCGGCGCAGGATGATCAGGACACGGACGGCAAAGGCGACGCCTGTGATGACGACGCGGACGGCGATGGGGTCATCGACAGCGTGGACAATTGCGAGAACACGCCGAACCAGGGCCAGACGGACACCGACGGTGACGGCGCCGGCGACGCGTGTGACGACGATGACGACGATGACGGCACGCCGGATGACAGCGACAACTGTGTGCTGACGTTGAACCCCGACCAGGCGGATACGGACGGTGACGGCGACGGCAACGCGTGTGACATCGATGACGATGGCGACGGCGTGCTGGACGTGGCGGACAACTGCGTGCTGGCGCCCAACACCTCGCAGGCGGACACGGACAAAGATGGCATCGGGGACGCCTGTGAGGACGACTCGGACGGCGACCAGGTGCCCGATGCGCTGGACAACTGTGCGCTGATACCCAACCCGGCTCAGACCGATACGGACCTGGACGGCGTGGGCAATGCGTGCGACGGCGACGACGATCAGGATGGGGTGCCGGACGGTGCGGACAACTGCCCGCTGGACGTGAACCCGGCGCAGGCGGACAACGAGGGGGACGGGCTGGGCGACGCCTGTGACGCGGATGATGACGATGACGGTATCGCGGATGGCCTGGACAAGTGTGTGGTGATCCCCAACCCGGGTCAGTCGGACAGGGACGGGGACGGGGGGGGCTAGGCGTGTGACGACGATGACGACGACGATGGCGTGACCGACAGCGCCGACAACTGCGTGACTGAGGCAAACCTGGATCAGACGGACACGGACGGCGACGGCGCCGGAGATGCGTGCGACGACGACGACGACGGTGACGGGATCGCCGACGGCGTGGACACCTGCCCGTTGGTGCCGAACGCGGCGCAGTCGGACACGGACAACGACGGAGCGGGCGACGCGTGTGATGCGGACGACGACGGCGACCTGGTGGAGGACACGCTGGACACCTGCCCGCTGGTGCCGAACCCGGACCAGAAGGACTCGGACAATGACGGGGTGGGAGACGCGTGTGATGGGGACAACGACGGCGACGGCATCGGCGATGGAGTCGACAACTGCCCGAAGATCCCCAATCCGGCGCAAAAGGACCTGGACAAGGACGGCCTGGGGGACGCGTGCGACGGGGATGACGACGCGGACGGCGTGAAGGACACGCTGGACAACTGCCCCACGGTCTACAACGAGCACCAGTTGGACGCGGACAAGGACGGGCTCGGTGACGAGTGCGACCCCGACGACGACGGCGACGGGCTGCAGGACACCATCGACAACTGTCCGCTGACGGCCAATCCGTTTCAGAAGGATACGGACGACGACGGCGCGGGCGACGCGTGCGATGAGGACTCGGATGACGACGGCATCGCGGATATCACCGACAACTGTCCGCTGGTGCTGAACCCCGGGCAGGCGGACTTCGATAAGGATGGCGCCGGCGATGCGTGCGATCAGGACGACGATGGCGACGGCGTGCAGGACGGCCCCGACAACTGCCCGTTCACCGCAAATGTGACGCAGACCGACGCCGACAATGACGGTGACGGCGACGCCTGCGATGACGACGATGACAACGACGGCCTGCCGGATACCGAGGACAACTGCCCCGAGGTGGTCAACCCGGAGCAAGGGGACGCGGACGGCGACGGGCTGGGCGATGCCTGCGATTTGGACTCGGACGGCGACGGCGTGCTGGACTCGTCGGACAACTGCCCTGCCACGCCCAACAAGGGGCAGGCGGACACCGATCTGGACGACCTGGGTGACGCCTGCGATGACGACGATGACGCCGACGGCATTCTGGACGGCGTGGACAACTGCCCCAAGGTGCCCAACACGCCGCAGACCGACACGGACGGTGACGGGGTCGGCGACGCGTGCGAGCTGGATGACGATGGGGACGGGCTGATCGACTCGGCGGACAACTGCCCGGTGACCAAGAATCTGGACCAGCTGGACACCGACAACGACGGGGCGGGCGACGCGTGTGACGACGATGACGACAACGACGGCGTTGCCGACGGGGCCGACAACTGCCCACTGGCGGCCAACGCGGACCAGGTGGATACGGACGGCGATGACGCGGGCGACGCGTGTGATGACGACGACGATAACGACGGCACGGTGGACACGGCGGATTGTGCGCCGCTGAACGCCGCCGTGAATCCGGATGCGGCGGAGGTCTGTGACGGCATCGACAACGACTGTGCCGGCGGTGCTGACAACGGTCTGGGCACGACGACGTGCGGGCTGGGAGCCTGTGAGCACACCGTGCAGAACTGCGTGGACGCGGTGGAGCAGAGCTGCGACCCGCTGGCGGGGGCGACAGACGAGGCGTGCGGCAACGGCGCGGATGACAACTGCGACGGGCAGGTGGACGAGGAGTGCATCTTTGGCTCCTGCAAGGCGCAGCTGGCGGCGAAACCCGACAGCACGAGCGGCGTCTACAGCATCGACACCGACGGCTTCGGCGGCGCTGAGCCGTTTGACGTGTTCTGCGATATGGACGCGGACGGCGGCGGCTGGACGCTGATCGGCGTGGTCGCCAACGACGGGATCCGCCGGTGGAACAGCGTGGGCGTCTTCCAGAACGCGACCACATTCGGGTCGGTGACGGCGCTGTCGCAAGACCACAAATCCGCGGCGTGGAAGGTCGTCGGGGGTGACGGGCTGCTGGTGCGCACCAACGAGTACGCTTTTGGATGGAAGACCGCGCTGGGCGGCAAGTCGTTCGGTGACTTTATCGCGGCGGGCTGGCCCGGCGGGTGCTCCACGAACTGGATCAAGTCCAAGCCCGATTACACCGAGCAGCTGACGGACGCTCAGGCCAACCTGTTTGGCTTTACGATGCGGGGGCACGACAACAACGCGTCGTGTTTCCCCAACAGCAACGAGAACTCGGCGCTGAGCTTCACCGCGGGCTCGTGCTGCTGGGTCAACGGGCTGGGCAACAATACGTGCTGCCAGGCGACCTGGATTCAGTACGACAACAGCCTGCTGCAGAAGCACCGGCTGGTCCCGCAGGCCTGCGGCGGCGGCTGGCCGTGCAACGCCCAGGGGGTCTACGTAAACAACGGACAGCAGTGCTACGGGTCCAACTGCAAAGTGAATTGGGCGCGCGTCTTCGTTCGTTAATGAGACCCGCTAAAGCGCTCGCGCGATGGTCCCGATGATTGGGGGCGGACCCGGGGTGCAAACATGCAATCGATCGACAAACTCATACAACGGACGGCGGGGTGGAGCCGGCAGCGTTTCGTCGATGAATTGCGGCTGCCCGTCCTCGTGGCAACGGCTGTGCTCGGCGGGCGCATCAAACAGCGGGGCGGGGCGGCGCTGAACGCCAGCACCATGGCGCACACCGAGACCGACAGGCTTCCGCCCGTGGAGGTCCGCGAAGAGGTGCTGGTGACGCACCCCTTGAGGCGCCCAATGTGGGTGTCACTGGGCCGCGGCGAAGATGATCTGAACAGGCTGATCACGCTTGGCCGCTCGGCGGACTGCGACGTGGTGATCAACGACTACACCGTGTCCTCCACGCATGCGCGCGTCGTGATCGAGCCCAGTTGTGACGGCGTTCGGCTGATCGATGTGGGGTCGACAAACGGCACGTCTGTGTTTGGGCTGGCGCTCATTCCCGGTCAACCGATGCGCGTGACCAGTGAGACGTCGATTACCGTGGGGCGCCTGGTCCTGCTGCTGCTGTCTGCCGCGGACTTGTGGGCCTGGCTGCGCGCGCGCACCGAGGGGCTGCCCGCCTTCGACGTCAGCCTTTAGTCTTCCACCAACGAGACCGCGCCGGCGTCACCGACCAGGCTGAGGGCGCCGTCGTGCTCGTCCGGTGCGACCAATGACAGCGCGCCGGCTTCAGCGTCTCCCAGGCGGTCGCGAATAGCCGCGATGGCGCGGTCGGCGTGCAGTGGGACCAACGGGTGCTCTCCCCGCTCGCGTGCAGCGATCAGGTGCTCGATGGCGCGCGCGGTGCCCATCGCCTCCAGCGCTCCCAGGACTGCGATAGCGTCGCCGGCTTCCGCACGCTCGCTCAGGTCCAGGCGGGCGAGCAGCGCGATGACGGTGGCCTCGTCCGGCTCGTCGCCACGCTCGATCATCGCGGTCAGGACGGCGACGGCGATGGGCGCGCAGTCGTGGGCCAGCTGTCCGGCCAGCCAGCGGGTTGCGCCCGTGCCGAACAGGCGGCTGAGTGGGGCCACCGTGGCGGCGCGTATGGCGGGATCCAGTGAGAGATCGGTCATCGCGACCCTCAGCGTGTCGCGGCCGCGCGGTCCTAACTCGGCGGCGCAAAGAACGCGCGTGCGCGGGTCCGGTGCATTGAGGAGGCGCTCGGTGGCGGTCTCGAGGGCGGCTGAGGCCGGGTGATGTCGCAGCAGGGCACGCACGCAGAGGGCGGCGTCCTCGGGGGTGGCGGCGGCGGTCGCGTTGTCCAGCAGAAACGCCGGCACATGCCCGGGCGCGACGGAGAGGCGCTGGGCCATGGCGATGAAGCGCTTCAACTGCTTCTTTACGGTCCAGCGCCGGTTGGTACGTGCGGTGTACAGCAACGGGATGCGCAGGGTGCCGTCTCGGACGGTGGCGCCGGTCAGCACGGCCAGCTTGCGAAACTCGGCCGCGGTTTCGGGTGGAACGACCGCGCCGAGGTGGTCCAGGCGTCCGTCGATGCCGCGCGCGTCCAGCGCCAGCGAGTTGGGGATGGAGCCGAAGGTGGTGATGGTGATCGCCGTGTCGTCGACCTCGATCGCGGTGTGGTCGTCCTCGGCTCGTGCGGCGGCGCGCTGCCAGGTGCGGACCTTGCGGGTCCAGTATGTGGCGTCCCGGTAGATCGAGACGACGGGAGCGACAAAGAGGCCGACCAGCATGGCCGTCAACGTGGTCGCCTCTGTCCCGCCCGCGGCCGTCGCAGCCGTCATCAGTGCGGTGGTGGTCAGGAAGATCGCGCCGATGGAGCTGCGCAATACGCTCCAGGCGTCGGGCTTGGCGGACCGTGCTTCGGGCTCTCTCACGGCGGCAGTCTACCGCGCTTGCGCTGCAAACCGCTGGGCAGGATACTGCACCGAATGTCCATTCGCGTTACTGCCCGCCGGGCGCTGCTGATGACGGTGCTCGGAATCGCCGCGTGCGGCTCCGACACGACGCCCGCTGAGCCGGTGACCCCCGCGCTAGAGCCGCTGGAGGTCGCGCGGGACTGCAACCCCATCGCGGCCGAGTGGGACTGCCTGTTGCCGTATCCGTCGGACGTGTACCTGGTGGCGGATGACGCGCTGGAGAGCGGACGTCGCGTGACGATCGGCGCGGCCGCGCTGCCCGCGGGGGTCAGCGTGCGGCGGCTGCCTGCGGACGGCTTCTCGATTCAGGCGCACGTCATGGCGCTCTTTCCGGCCGGGGTGGACGCGGCCTCCCTCGGCGGCGCGGTGCTGGTGGAGGCGGAGACCGGCTACCGGCCAATGGTCCTGACCGAGCTGGACCCGCGCGCCAAGGACCCGGCGCGGCAGGCGGTGACGATCCGGGCGTTGGAGCGGCTGAAGAATGGAACGCGCTACGTCGTGGGGTTCTCAGGGTTGACCGATGCGTCGGGGGACACGCTGGAGCCGCCGGAGGGCTTTCGACGAATCCGTGATGGGGTGACCGCCGGCGATCCGGTGCTGGAGCCGCTGGCCGCGCGCTACGAGACCGGCATCTTTGATGTGCTGGAGGAGGCTGGGGTGGCGCGCGAGGCGCTGCAGCTGGCGTGGGACTTCACCACGCAGACACGCAAAAACGCGACCGCGGACATGTTGGCGGTGCGGGCTCAGACCATGGCGGCGGTGGAGGCGGCGGCGCCTGCGGTGACGGTGACCGAGGTGACGGAGCCGGCGGACGGCGAGATCGGTCGGCGCATCATGGGGACGATCACGGTGCCGCAGTTTATGAGCGACCCGGAGGCCGGGGCCACGCTGCTGCGGGACGCCAACGGCGCGGTGCAGGCGGCGGGCACGGTGGAGGTCCCGTTTACGGTCATGATCCCGCGCAGCGTTCTGGACGGGACGATCGCGGCGCCGGTGCGGCTGGTTCAGTACGGGCACGGCTTCTTTGGGGAGCGCACCGAGATCGAGTGGAGTTATGTGCGCGGGTACGCCCAGGAGTACGGCGTGGTCTTCTGCGCGGTCGACTGGGCCGGGATGCACTTCACGGACAAGGCGGTGGTCGCCGACAAGCTGTTCAACGACCCGGACGACGTCACGATGTTTGTCGAGCGCGTGCACCAGGGGATGGCCAATCAGATCGCGCTCAGCGCCGCCATGCTGGGGTCGATGCAGGACGTCGACGAGCTGAAGATCGATGACGTGCTCGCCTATGATCCGGCGCGCTTCTTCTACCATGGCCTCAGCCAGGGCCACATTCTGGGCGGCACCTTCTTTGCGCTGTCGCCGCATCACGTGCGGGCGGCGCTGGGCGTCGGCGGTGCGGGCTTCACGCATATGATGATGCGCTCGGCCAACTTCAACGAGTTTCTGGCGCTGATGAACAAGCACAGCACCGAGCCGCTGCAGCAGGCGAAGATCGTGGCGATGACCGCGACCGACATCGACCGCTTTGACCCGCTGACCTATGCGCCGTACGTGTTTGATGAGCCGCTGGAGGGGGCGCCGGCCGCCAAGCAGGTGCTCATGCAGATCGGCATCGGCGACGCGCAGGTTCCCAACCTGACCTCTCGGCTACACGCGCGCGCGTTGAGCTTGCCGCTGTTGGCGCCGCCGGTCGTCGCTGTGGCCCCGCTGAACGAGGTGTCCGGACCGCACGCGGGCTCGGCGTACATCGAATACGACTATGAGCTGGGTCTCGACCCGCTGCCCGGCGAGCTTGCGACGCCGCCGACCGAAGACAACGAAGTGCACGAGGCCGTCCGTCGCACAGAAGCGGCGCGCGCCCAGCTCGACGCGTTTCTGCAGCCTGACGGTGTGATCGAGCAACACTGCGAGGGACCATGCAACCCACAGTAGACGTCCCCGCCTGGCGCGGCATTTTTTGCAACCGCACGCTGAACATGCGGTCGATCAAAGCGGTCGGCTACGACATGGACTACACGCTGATCCACTATCGCGTGGACGAGTGGGAGCGGCGCGCCTTTCAGTACTCCAAAGAGAAGCTGCGCAGCCTTGGCTGGCCGCTGGACGACGCCACGTTTGATGACTCGTCCGTGATCCGTGGGCTGGTACTGGATCGGGAGCTCGGCAACCTGGTCAAGGCCAACCGCTTCGGCTACATCAAGGCGGCCTCACACGGCACGCGCATGCTGGATTATGGCCAGCAGCGCGACACCTACGCCCGCACGGTCGTCGATCTGGCGGAGGATCGCTTCGTCTTCTTGAACACGCTCTTCGGCCTGTCCGAGGCGGCTATGTACGGCCACATGGTCGAGCTGCTGGACGCCGGGAAGTCCCCGCGCGCGGCCGGCGTCATCGGCTACAGCGAGCTGTACAGCATCGTGCGCAAGTCCATGGACGAGACGCACGTCGAGGGCGAGCTGAAGTCGGAGATCATGGCGGATCCGGACCGCTATATCGACGTCGATCCAGACGTGCCGATGACCTTGTTGGACCAGCGCCACGCGGGCAAGAAGGTGCTGCTGATCACGAACTCTCACTGGACGTACACGCAGTCCATCATGGAGTACGCGTTTGACCCGTACCTGCCGCGCGGCATGAGCTGGCGGGACGTGTTCGACATCAAGATCGTCGGCGCCCGCAAGCCCGGCTTCTTCCGTTTTCGGTCGCCGGTGTTCGAGGTCGTGGACGACGACGGGCTGCTGCGGCCGGCGCACGGGAAGCTCGAGGACGGACCTGTGTATCTGGGCGGGGACGCGGAGTTGGTGGAAGAGAGCCTGGGCGTGCAGGGCGAACAGATCCTGTACGTGGGCGACCACGCGTATGGCGACGTGCACGCGTCCAAGAGCCGCCGCAACTGGCGGACGGCGCTGGTGCTGCGTGAGCTGGAGGACGAGCTGCGCGCGCTGGAGGCATTTGCGCCGCAGCAGCGCGAGCTGACGGCGCTGATGGACGAGAAGTCGGGCCTGGAGGCTCAATCGTCGGCGCTGCGGCTGGATTTTCAGCGGCTCCGCAGCAACTACGGGCCCGCGCCGAAGCTGTCGGGGCGTGAGCTGGACGGTCGGCTGGCGTCGCTGCGGTCCAGCATTCAGGACCTGGATGCGCGCATCGCGCCGCTGGCGGAGGCGTCGGCTCAGCTGGCGAACCCGCGGTGGGGGCTGCTGATGCGCACGGGCAACGACAAGAGCCTGATGGCGCGCCACGTGGAGCGCCACGCCGACATCTACACGTCGCGGCCGTCCAATCTGGGGTACGCCACCCCGTTTCACTATCTGCGCTCCGCCCGCGGGCCGCTGCCGCACGACCCGATCTGACACTGCGAGAAGACGACGAATGAGACGACTGACAGCGATTCTGTGCGCGGTGGCGATGGCGTCCGGGTGCACGGACGACACTAAGCCGCAGTCGAGCGATCCGCCGCCCGATACCGTCGAGGCGACAGACCCCGGACCCGCCGGGACGGATGCTCCGAGCGTTGATGACGTGCCCGATACGCCGCTGGCCAGCACGTGCACGCCGCGCGCGGCGGTGGAGCCGGTGACGGCCTTCTTTACCGACATCTCCATCGAGAGCGGCATCACGGACGAGAACTATGTTCAGAACCCGCCGGTGCCCGTCCCGATCAACGACCACAGTCGCCTCGCCATCGCCGACATCAACGGCGACGGCTTTGACGACATGGTGATGCACAACTTGTATCCCAACCCGCAAAAGCAGGTGCCGTTCGATCACCTGGTCTTCTTGAACGATGGGGACGGCACGTTTACGAACCACACCGACGCGTCCGGGCTGCGTGCGGTGCCGGCCGGCTTCTTCTTGTTTGGGGATGTCGACAACGACGGGGATCAGGACGTCTTTGCGGGGGTCGACATCCAGCTGGCGGGCGCCTCGCACCAGATCCTGTTGAACGACGGCTCGGGGGTCTTCACGCCAAAGGCCGGCTCCGGGCCGGACACCATCCCGCAGACGGTGGCGGGCAACGGCGTGTTCGCGGACTTCGACGGCGACGGAAAGCTGGATCTGTTTATCGGCAACGGGCACACCAACTTCGCCGCGCCCGACATGTACTACACGGGCAACGGCGACGGCACATTTACCAACGCGTCCAACAAGCTGCCGGGCAACGCGGCGCAGCCGACCAACGGTACCGTCACGTGCGACTACGACAACGACGGCGACCTCGACATCTTCGTGTCGACCTACGGCGTCAGCCAGGCCAAGGGCCTCAACATCTTGTGGGAGAACGACGGCGGTGGCTTCAAGAACGTGGCGGTTGAGCGCGGCTTTGCCAGCCTGAGTAGCGGTAACTACTGGCTGGGCCTGGACGCGACCGAAGAGCCCGGCAAGGGACCCGGCACGTGGATGGGCTCCAACGGCTTCGGCATCGACTGCAGCGACATCACCAACGACGGGCTGATGGACGTCTTTCTGACCACGATCTCGCACCCGGTCAACAGCGACTACAACCGCAAGTGGTCCGACCCGACCCAGCTGCTGGTCAACCAGGGGGCGGCCGGCGGCTACGCCTTTGTCAACGAGTTCATCGAGCGCGGTCTGCCGTTCAACGAGGGCGACGTGGACGGCGCGGTCGTGGACTTCGACAACGACGGCCTGCTGGATCTGTCCGTCTCCCGCGACAAGAAGTACGAGAAGTCCTACCCGGACATCGATCAGAAGGCCTGGTTCGGGTTGCTGCGCCAGCTGCCGGGCGGCAACTTCAAGAGCCTGGGCCCCGTCAGCGGCATCAACGCCGTGGACGCCGAGATCACGGCCAGCATGACCGACTGCGCCTCGGAGTCCGACTGTCCGGCGGCCGAGGAGAGCTGCATCCTGGACAAGTGCCGGACCCCCTGCGCGTCCACGGCGGACTGCCCCGGCGACGAGATCTGCCACACCAAAGCTCTGTGCAAGCTCAAGCTGACGATGAAAAACGCCCAGAACCACGCCTGGGCCGACTTTGACAACGACGGCGACCTCGACCTGCTCGTCGGCGGCCGCGACACCGGCGGCGGGCGCCCCAACTTCTTGTTCCGAAACGACATCGGCCACAACAACCGCTGGATCTCGCTGCGCCTGAGCGGAGACGGCGTCAAGGTCAACCGCGACGCCATCGGGGCCCGCGTGACGCTGGTGTTTGCGGACCGCACGTTGACTCGAGAGGTCCGCTCCAGCCGTGGCATGCACAGCTCGGCTGACACCCGCGCACTGCACTTTGGCCTGGGCGATCTGGGCTGCGATTACACGCTGAACGTGCGCTGGCCGGACGGCACCGAGGCCAGCTTCACGCCGGCCGATTTCGCTGAGGAGTCCCGGCTGCGACTTGCCTACCCGGACGTGTTGGAGCCGCTTTAGCCGCGTCGCTTCTCATCGCCAGCCTGCTACACTGTTGCGCACCCGGCTGTTCTTGGGACGATGAGGAGGGGGCATGGGCTCCACGAGACTTTGTGCGCTGACGATTGTGGTTTTGACCTGTGTGCTGTGCGCCAGCAGCGCTGTCGCGCAGAGTCCCGTTCTGACGTTTCAAGGGCGGCTGACCAGCGTGGCGGGCGTGGCCGCACCGGACGGCAAGTACGGGTTTGAGATCCGCTTGTACACGTCCGTTGACGCCGTGGACCCCATCTACACCGAGCTGCTCGTGGGGGTCGACGTGGCTGGTGGCGTGTTCTCCGGTCAGCTGGGCGTCAACAACGAGCTGGATCCCGCGATCTTCGCGACCGAGCCGGTGCTGTTCCTGGGGGTCAGCGCGCAGGGTGAGCCGGAGCTGCCTCGCGTCCGTCTGCGCCACGCTCCGTACGCGGTTCACGCCAGCTCCGCCTCGTCTTTGCAGTGCACGGGGTGCGTGGGCGCCGACCACCTCAATCCCGACTTCTTGAGCTCGTTTGTCAGCGCGCTGGACCTGCACGCCGTCGCCAAGAGCGGCGCCTACGCGGACCTGGAGGGCACGCCCGACCTGAGCGGGTTTGCCAAGAGCGCCGACCTGCACGCCGTCGCGACCACCGGCAAGTACTCCGATCTGACGGGCGGCCCCGACCTCAGTCCGTTTGCCAAGAGCGCCGATTTGGCCGCGGTGGCCACCAGCGGCAAGTACTCGGATCTGTCCGGTGGTCCCGACATGTCGGGGACGGCAAAGCTCGGCACCTCCAACGTCTTTGAGGGCCAGAACAAGTTCAACAAAGAGGTCGGAATCGGTGCCGCACCGGCGCTTGGATGCCCGCTCAACGTCTCTTCGTTCTGCATCGACGGCAAGCCGGCCGCGCTGATCCTGACGGTGGCGTCGGTCTCGGACCTGCCCGAGGGGGCTGCTGCCGGGCAGATGGTCTTTGTGACCGATACCTCGATGGCCTACATGTACACGGGCGCCGTCTGGCGGGCGTTTACGATGGCGATAGTCTGTGGCGACGGCATCAAGGACGCGTCGGAAGAGTGTGACGACGGCCCCGACAACGCGGATGTGGCCGACAAGTGCCGCACCTCGTGCAAGAACCCCAAATGTGGTGACAACATCAAGGACTCGGGCGAGGAGTGCGACGACGGCGGCGCCAACGCCAACACCGCGGACAAATGCCGCACGACTTGCAAGGACCCCTTCTGCGGCGACGGCATCAAGGACACAGGCGAGGCCTGCGACGACGGCAACAAGGTTGACGGCGACAGCTGCAGCAACCTGTGTGTGTCCAACAATCAGTTCCACATGAACGGTGAGTTCTACGTCAGCAACGACACCTATGACGGCAGCTTCAACGCCGGCGGCGGCTTCTGCACGGCCATGGTCGGCCAGACCGCCTACATCGCGGGCAACAACGCCAGTCCCCCCAACCAGGAGGCGGGCGGCACCTGGCAGGGCAACGGCAGCTCAGCCCACGCGTCCAACAACTGCAACCTGTACACGACGTCGGGCGGTAGCGGCTACGGCGTCCAGGGCGGCTACGGCCCGTGCAACGTCAAGCGGCACGTGGTCTGCACCACGGATCCGAAGTACTGCAACGGCTATGGAATCAGCTTCTGCCCGCTCTGGGATTAGGAGTCGGACTCACCGTCGGCCGCGGGGCCGGGGGGCAGCGACGCGATGTCGATCTTCTCTTTGATCAAGTCACCGATGGTGGTGCGCGCGGCGTTTGACCCGTCGTAATCCGCCATCTCGGCCGCGTGCTCGGACTCGATCAGGCGCTTGATCGACAGGCCCATCTTGCGCTGGTCGGGCACCAGGCTCAGCACCTTGGCGCGGACCGTCTGGCCCACCTTGAGCGCCTCGTTGATGTCCTCTGTGCGCTCGTCGCTGATCTCCGAGATGTGGACCAGGCCCTCGATCTCGTCCTCGATCTTCACGATGGCGCCGAACTCCAGCAGGCGGATGACCTCGCCCTCGACCACGTGGCCGATCGGGAAGCGGTGCTCCACATCGCCCCACGGGTCCTGCGACAGCTGCTTGATGCCCAGACTGAAGCGCTCAGCGTCCACATCGATGTTCAGTACGACGGCCTCGAGCTCGTCGCCCTCGTTGTAGTGGTCGCGCGGGTCCTTGACCTTGCCGCCCCACGCCAGATCGGACACGTGCACCAGCCCGTCGATGCCCTCTTCGATGCCCAGGAAGACCCCGAAGTTGGTGACGTTGCGCACCTTGGCGGTGACCTTGGCGCCGACCGGGTAGCGGTCCTGCAGCAGCGACCACGGGTTGGCCTGCGTCTGCTTCATGCCCAGGCTGATGCGTCGCGCGTTTTCGTCGATGCCCAGGATGACGGCCTCGACCTCCTGCCCGCGCTTGACGATCTCCTTGGGGTGCTTGACGCGCTTGGTCCAGCTCATCTCGCTGACGTGGACCATGCCCTCGACGCCGTCTTCGATCTCGATGAAGGCGCCGTACTCGGCCATGCTGACGACCCTGCCTTCCACGCGCTGGCCCAGCTGGTATTTGCGCTCGACGTGCTCCCACGGGTCGGGGCGCAGCTGCTTGAGACCCAGGCTGACCTTCTCGGTCTCGGGGTCGAAGCGCAGCACCTGAAGCTCGAGCTCGTCGCCCGCCGAGACGAGCTGCTTGGGATGGTTGATGCGCGCCCAGCTGATGTCGGTCACGTGCAGCAGGCCGTCGATGCCGCCCAGGTCCACGAAGCAGCCGTAGTCGGTGAGGTTTTTGACGATGCCCTTGACCACCGCGCCGACGCGCAGGGTCGCCAGGGTCTCGTCCTTGAGACCGGCGCGCTCTTTCTCGATCAGCGCACGTCGCGACAGCACGATGTTGCCGCGCTTCTTGTTGAACTTGATGACCTCGAACTGGTGGGTCTGGCCGATGTACTTGTCCAGGTTGCGCCCGGGGCGCAGGTCCACCTGTGAGCCCGGCAGGAAAGCCTTGACCCCGATATCCACGCTGAGCCCGCCTTTCACGCGCCCGATAATCGTGCCCTGCACGATGTCGTGGCTGTCCGCCTGCTCTGCGATCTTCTCCCAGAAGCGCAGCTTGTCGGCCTTCTCCTTGCTCAGGCGCGTGGCGTCCTCGTCCAGGCGATCCACGTACACGTCGTAGGTCTGGCCGACCTCCACCGAGAACACGCCGTCGGCCCCGATGAACTCGTCCTTGGGGATGTCGTCCGTCTTATCGTTGCCGATGTCCACGGTCACCGCGTCGTCCGTGATCGCTAACACCGTCCCGGAGTAGATCTCCGACTCGCGCATGCCCTCGGCTTCGATGGCCTCATCGACCAGGCGCAGCAGCGCGGCGTCGTCCAGCAGCTCGGGCAGGTCCACCGGACCCTCGACCACGATCGGCTCGACAGTCGCCGCCGCCGTGGCTGCCGCCGGCGGTGCCGGAGGCGTGGGTGGGGGTGTCGCGGCGTCCGCCGGGGGGGCCGGTGGCGCTTCAGCTGTCACTTCGGTGTCCTTGGACTCGGTCATCTCGCTCTCCCGCCTGCGTTCCGTGCCGCAGGTCTGCGCCGCGCAGTGTTATCGGTGCGCCGCGGCGGGTCAAGCCTGATAGCATCACCGCATGCGTTATCCGGTCGTGATGCTGCTGTTGCTCGGGTGTGGTGAGGCGCCCTCGGAGCTACCCGCTGAGGGTCCGGACCTGCCGGAGATCCAGGACACTGCGCCGCCGGATGCCGAATCGCCCCAGCCGGATCCGCTGCCCAATCTGCGCGTTTCGGGCCTTGTCGTGACGCCCGGGCCGGCGGTGACCTGGGGCCAGACCGTCGGCTACGAGGTGACGCTGGACAACAATGGTGTTGCCGACGCTGCCGAGTACACGTGGACAACACGGCGATGCGATGCGGACGGCGACTGCATCGGTGTGGCGGAGGAGACCGTGTTCTCGCACCCGGCGGGACAGGCGATCGGGTCCGTGCGCAGCCTCATCGTGCCCGACGACACTGTGGACGGCACCTACTGCCTGCAGGTCGCGCTGGATACCGGCTTTGCCATCGACGAGACCGACGAAGCCGACAACGTCCTGGCGCCCGACGACGCGTGCTTCACCGTGAAGTATCAGCCGGAGGTCGACCTGGTCGTCTCCGAGTTTGCGTGTCCCGAGGCCGGCACTCACGGCGCTCCGCTCGCCGCCACTGCGACCGTCACCAACCAGGGCGGCCTGGCCTCCGGCGAGTGGGCTTATCAGATCTACGTCAGCAGCAGCCCGGTCATCGCTCCCGCCACCAGCTGGCCGCTGTGCTGGGACGGGTGCGACGCGTTGCCGTCGTTGGAGGGCGGCGCCTCGGTCGAGCTGGCGCCGGCGCTGCAGGTGCCCGCGGACGTTCCACAGGGGCCGCGCTTCTGTGTCCTGGTGATCGACGCAGCGCTGACGGTCGTGGAGAGCGATGACGACAACAACAGCGCCGTCAGCGCCATCGAGATCTCAGCTCAGTAAGCTAAACGCCTCGTCGACCGTCGCTGCCGGCGCGCCAAAGCCCAGCAGCACGCTGCGAAACAGCGCCTCCGCGATGGCGGGCACGCGCAGCTGATGCGGCTGGATGCGGTCGCGCTTTCTAAAGTGGTCCAGGCCGTGCAGTGCGGTCCACAGTACATAGGTGCGTTGCAGCGGGTCGCCGGGGGTGAGGACGCCCTGCTTTTCGGCGGCCACGAGCACGCCGCAGCACACCTCCAGCACGCCCCCCAATTGCACGTCGATGACCCGCGCCAGGTCGTCCGAGAGCACCGCGTACGGCGCGGAGACAAACGCGTCGATAAGGCGATGCCGGGCCGGCTGCTCCACCGCATGGTCCAGATAGCGTCCAAACACGATCAGGATCCGGCTGATCGCGGCGACATCCGGCGCCAGCGCGGCCAACCGCAGCAGCTCGTTGTCCAGCGCCTCCCGCAGCTCGGCCTCATAAGCAGCGATGGCGCGCACCTGCAGCCCCACCATCAGCGCCTCTTTGCTGTCGTAGTAGCGGTACATCGCGCTGGGAGACGTCCCCAGCTTACGCGCCAGCGACGACACAGTGAGCGCGTCCAGGCCCAGCTTGGCCACCAACTCCATCGCGCTGTCGAGAATATCGTCTGTGCTCCAGCCCGGCTTTGGTCCGCGTCGTCCCATGCTCCACCTATACACCCGTTTTCAATAAATTGCGAAAGGCGTTCGCAGTTTTCACTTGACCCGGGTCACAGAAACTGCGAAAGGTATTCGCAGTTATTGGAGGCGCGACAAAATGCATGATTTGGTGATTCGGGGCGGCACGATCGTAGACGGCACGGGCGCGGCACGCTTTACCGGCGACGTGGGCATCGACAACGACACGATCACGGCGGTCGGCCGTGTGGGGCGCGGGCAGCGCGAGATCGACGCGTCGGGTCTGCTGGTCACCCCCGGATTTGTGGACATCCACACCCACTACGACGCGCAGGTCACCTGGGATCCGATGCTGACGCCGTCCAGCTGGCACGGCGTCACCACGGTTGTCATGGGCAACTGCGGCGTTGGCTTTGCACCGGTGGCGCCCGAGCGGCACGACTGGCTGATCGGGCTGATGGAGGGCGTGGAGGACATCCCGGGCGCCGCGATGCACGAGGGCATTCAGTGGGGCTGGGAGTCGTTTTCCGAGTACATGGACGCCATCGAGAAGTCGCCGCACGCCATCGACTTTGGCGCCCAGATTCCGCACGGTGCGTTGCGCGCCTATGTGATGGGCGACCGCGGCGCCGCCAATGAGAACGCGACCGCCGACGACATCGCCGCCATGTATCAGCAGGTGCGCGAGGCGCTGGAGGTCGGTGCGCTGGGCTTCTCGACATCGCGGACCATGCTGCATAAAGCAGCGGACGGCCGGCCCGTTCCTGGGACCTACGCGGCCCGCGACGAGCTGTTCGGCATCGGGCGCGCGCTTCGGGATACCGGGCGGGGGGTGTTTCAGCTGGCAACCGATCACCACCGCGTGCCCGAGGAGCTGGAGTGGATGCGCATGCTGGCGCTGGAGACGGGGCGTCCGGTCATGTTCAACCTGTCGCAGATCGATCAGGCGCCTGAGCTGTGGCGCGTCGGCTTGCAGCGGTTGGAGGCGGCGGCGGCGGACGGCGCGGAGATCTATGCGCAGGTCGCCGGTCGGGCGATCGGCATCGTGATGAGCTGGCACCTGACCGCGCACCCGTTTGCCGCGCGGCCCAGCTTTCTGGCGATTGCAGATAAGTCGCCCGAGGAGAAGGCGGTGGCTATCGCGGACCCCGAGTTCAAGCGCCGGGTGCTGTCCGAGGCGTCGGTGGGGCTGGGGGAGTTCGAGACCTTCGTGACCACGTCCTGGGACAAGATGTATCCGCTGCAACACGGCGTGGACTACGAGCCGGACGCGTCCGCCAGCGTGGCCGCGATCGCCGCACACAGCGGTCGGCAGCCCGACGAGGTGGCGTTTGACTACCTGAGCGGCGCCGGTACACACGGCATGCTGTACTTCCCGTTGTTCAACTACGCGGACAACAACCTGGATGTGCTGCACGAGCTGCATCAGCACCCCAACACCCGGATGGGGCTGTCCGACGCCGGAGCGCACTGCGGCGCCATCTGCGACGGGGGCATGCCTACGTTCATGCTCACCCACTGGACGCGCGATCGGACCCGCGGGCCGCGGCTGTCGGTGGAGCACATCGTCAAGCGGCAGACCAGCGAGACGGCGCGCTCCTTCGGGCTGCTGGACCGCGGGCTGCTGAAGCCTGGGTTGAAGGCCGACGTCAACCTGATCGACTACGACAAGCTGAACTTCGCCGCGCCTGAGGTGGTGTACGACCTGCCCGCCGGTGGCCGGCGCCTGATTCAGCGCGCGCAGGGCTACGCCGCTACAGTCGTCAGCGGCCAGGTGATCACTGAAAACGGGACGCCGACGGGGGCGCTGCCGGGCAAGCTGCTCCGCGGCCCTCAGGGGGGCTGATCATGAACGCACTCGTCACAGGCGCCAGTCGCGGTATTGGACTGGCGATCGCGCGTCGGTTGGTCGCGGCCGGTCACTCGGTCCGCAACCTGTCTCGCTCGCCGGCGGCTGAGCCATTGGCCGGTGTGCGGCATATCGCATGCGATTTGGCGGATGTCGCCGCGCTCGGTCCGCTGGTCGCGGAGCTGGGACCGATCGATGTGCTGGTCAACAATGCGGGCGTGATGCACTCCCCCAATTGGGTGGAGTATCCGGACGAGCTCGAGGCGGCCACGCTGGCGATCAACCTACGTGCGCCTATCGCGCTGATGCGGCACGTGGGACGGGGGATGGCGGATCGCGGCGGCGGGCGCATCGTCAACGTGGCCTCCATCGCAGGGCAGCTGGGCCACCCCGACGTGTGGTACGGCGCGACCAAGGCGGGCCTGCTCAACGCCACGCGGTCTTTTGCTCAGCTGCTGGGTCCGCACGGCGTGCAGGTCACGGCTGTGGCGCCGGGGCCGGTCGAGACCGCGATGCTGAGCGCCATTCCCGCCGCGCGACTGCAGGCGGTGCTGGGGCGCGCGTTTACGGGGCGCGTGACCACCGCCGACGAGATCGCGAGCACGGTCGCCTGGCTGGCCACCGCGGCGCCTGCAACGCTCAACGGCACCTGCCTGGACGTAAACGACGGCGCCCTGATGCGCTGAGCATTATTTGCTAAAATCGCCCGGTGACGGACGAACTTCCTCTCAGCGAGGGCGCTGATCCCACGGATCCCGGCGCCGCGTTTCTCATGGACGGCCTGCGGCTGGTGCTGGAGCTGGCGCGCATCCGCGACATGCGGCTGCAGGGCGGCCAGGACGAGGCGGTCGGCGCGGCCGTCGACGCCTGGCGGACTCAGCGTGACACGCTTTGGGCGGACGGCGAGGCCGCGGTCGAGGCCGGGCATTTTGTGCCGCTGGTGTGGCTGGTCAAGCGCATGGAGCTGGGCGATACGGAGGCGGATCTGCTGCTGGTTGCGCTGGCGCCGCGCATCGACTCGGAGGCGCTGGAGCAGCTGTTGGGAGCTCAGGCAGGGCAGCTGTTCCGCGGGATGACCGACGAGCTGGCGTCCAGTCTGCTGTTTCATACGTCAGAGGCCCGGTATGCAGGGCGGCTGGTCTTGTCGCCGCAGGGGCCGCTCATCCAGCGCGGGCTTCTGCAGTTGGTGCCCATCGGACCCGACATGGCGCCTGAGGCCTACGAGCTGCAGGTCACCCCGACGTTTGCCAACTACGTGCTCGGGCGGCCGATCGTCTCGGGCCCTATCGCGCAGTATTGTGAGCTGGCGGCTCCGTTGCACAGGTGGGAGTCCGTCATGCTGCCGCAGCAGGACAAGGAGCGCGTGTGGACCGCCGTGGCGGGCACTCCGGAGGTGCAGGCGCGGCTGGACGAGTGGGGCTACGGCCCGGTCATGCCGCGAGCGCGCGGGGTCGTGTTGCTGTTCGCGGGGCCGCCGGGCGTGGGTAAGAGCATGTTTGCGCAGGCGGTCGCGCACCGGCTGGAGCGTCAGCTGCTGACCATCCACACCTCTCGCCTGGTCGGTGCCACGGACTCGATTCGTCCCGTGTTGGAAGAAGCGCTGCGCATCGCTGCCCTGCCGGGCGCGGTGGTTTTGATGGACGACTGCGAGACGCTGCTGGACCGTCGCGACGCCCGCTTTCTGGCGCTGCTGGAGACCCTGGAGCAGCACCGCGGCATCCTGATCATGACGACCAACGACGCGCCGTCGATCGACGTCGCCATGGAGCGCCGCATCCAGCTGCGGCTGGACTTCGAGGCGCCGACGCCGCTGCTGCGGGAGTTCATCTGGGAGAGCCACCTGCCGCCGGATGCGCCCCTGGCCACCGACATCGACGTGCGCACGCTCTCACAGGCCTACGAGTTCACGGGCGCGCAGATCCGAAACACGGTGCTGCTGGGTCTGGCGCAGATGGTGGTGCGCAAGGCCGATGCGCTGTCGATGGGCATGCTGCGCGATGCGGCGGAGACCCAGCTGCAAGCGCGGCTGGGCGAGTTCGCCGTGAAGGCGGCGACCACCATCGGTCTGGATCGGCTCGTGTTGCCCGATGAGGAGCGGGGCAAGGTCGACGAGATCCTCAGCGCATGCCGGCATCGTGAGTTTGTGCTGAGCAGCTGGGGCTTTGCGGACACCCTCACGAAGGGGCGCGGGTTATGCGTGCTTCTGGACGGCCCGCCGGGCACCGGCAAGACCTTTTGTGTGGAGCTGATGGCGCATGAGCTGAAGCTGCCGCTGTACCGCATTCACATCCCCAACGTCGTCTCGAAGTTTGTCGGCGAGACCGAGCGCAACATCTCCAAGATCTTCGCGCGCGCCCGCTCTGCCCGGGCGCTGCTGCTGTTCGACGAGGCCGACAGCTTGTTCGGGCGCCGCAACACCAGCGCCCAATCGGCCAACGATCGGTACGCCAACATGGAGGTCAACCTGCTGCTGCAGGAGATCGAGGCGTACGACGGCATCACGTTTTTGACGACCAACCTGTTCGGCAACCTGGACGACGCCCTGCAGCGCCGTATCCAGTTCCGCGTGACGTTCCCGTTTCCCGAGGCCGCCGAGCGTGCGCGCATCTGGCAGGTCCTGTGTCCGCAGGCCGCGCCGCTGGCCGACGACGTGGATTTTCAGAAGCTGGGAAAGCAGTTCGAGTTGGCGGGGGGCCATATCAAGAACGCGCTGCTGCGCGCCGCCTACCGCGCTCGCGAGGATGGCGACGAGATCGCACAGCGTCACCTGACCGACGCCGGGCTGGCCGAGTGCCAGGCCCAGGGCAAGATCGTCCGCCTGAAGTAGCGGCGCCTATTTTCCGTAGAGCTTCTTGTAGTGCGCCCAGGTCTTGTCGATGTACGGCGACCCGGCCCACGGGTTGTGCTTGGACGCCACATACGTGATCAGCTGCCGCGGCGTGGCCTTTGGGTTGGACTTCAACAGGCGCGCCACGTGCTGCCCGATCACCGCGCGGCCCAACGTCATACCGCCGTCGTGCTCTGTGGCCTGCTGCACTTTCTGGCCGACGCCGTCCCCGCCGCGATTCAGCGCGACCCGCTCCCACGCCGCCCGATCCTCGCCCCAGATCGGGCGTCCGGCCAGCGCGCGCTTGCGGTAGGTGTTGAGGCTGACGTCGTCCAGTCCGGCCTGGTGGCCCAGTGTGACATGGATGGTCTTCTTGAGCCGCGCCGCCACCGAGCTGCGCAGTCTCTTCATGCTGCCGGGCGCCTTGGCCAGCTCGGCCGCGCTCTTGTACCGCTTCTTCTCCGCCTCGCTGGCATGCGCCCACAGCTGCTCGGGCGACAGGGACGCCGCGTGCCGGACCGAGGCGGTCGATGGGTTTCGCACGGCGTACTTGAAGTCGCGCATGGCCATCATCTTCTTCACGTCCGCCTGCGTGAGACCCGCGATCTCCATCTTCTTCTTCTGCTTTTCGGCGAAGTCCGCAGGCTTCTGCACGCCGCTGCGCATGATCGTGTCGTACACCCGCCGGGCCGCCTTCAGTCGCTTGGTCCCCGCCTGCATGTCCTTTTGGGTCAGCCCGAACTGCTTCATGATGCTGGGGTGGCGGCCGATGTGGTCCACCGACCAGATGGCGGTCGCCTGCACCTTGCTCTTGTAGCTGGCCTTGACCCCCGCGCTGGTGTCCAGTCGCGACTCGACGGCCTTGCCGTTGGTCTCGGTCATCGTCACGGCGCCCAGCACCTTCTCGGTCATCTTCTCGCTGTGGGTCGGCGCCTTGGCCGCAGCCTTGGGATCGCGCTCCTTGCGCCGAATCGTGGTGCCGCCTGTGTGAACCGCGCCCCTCGTCGCCGGCGCTCTGACCGGACCCTGTCTCATCGATGTCGTAGCCACGCGCGCTGCATGATCAGCCGCCTGCTCCATGACTGATGACGCGGCGCCGAGTTTCAGCCCCGTGCCCGCCGCCCCGGTGCCGCCGCCTGCGGACTGGGTCGTGTGCGCCAGCTCGTGAAAGAGCAGCTCCAGCCGCTCGGGAGCCTTGGTGCCACGCTCGTAGCGCCCGGCCCCGAAGTACACCCGGTTGCCGACCGAGAACGCGTCGGCGTTGAGCACGTCCGCCGCCTGCGCCGCTGAGCTGTCGGTGTGCAGGTGGACGCCGCCCACGTGTGCGCCCATCGACTCCTGCATGGCCTGCACGGCGTCGGGTCCCGGGCGTCCGGACGGGGTGCTCTGCCTCATCAGTCGCTCCGCCTGGGGCAGGGCGGAGGCCACGTCGAGATCGCCGCCGCGTCCGTGGCGTCGCACGGTGCCTTCAAGCTTCGGCTGTTTCTCAGAGTCCGCTGCCGCGTCGGCCGCCTTCACCGCGGTCGCGCCGTTCAGCAGCACGTAGTCGAAGCCTTTGCGGCCGCCCTTTTTACGCTCTTTTTTGTCGAACGCGATGGCGGTCATCCGCTCGATGTCCTTGCCGCTGGCCGTCTGGCAGCCGATCGACGAGAACTTCGACGGCTTGGTGCGCCGCTTTGTGTCGTAGCCCGGGTGAAAGAGAATCGCATCCGCCGTGGTCTGCCGCGTCTCGCCCTTGCCTGCGTAGTAACCGTCGTAGTCCTTCTGCCGATAGGACGGCACGTTGGCGCTCTTGCCGTGCTTTACCAGCGGCGCGCGATAGCCGTAGTAGTTGCCGTTGCCGATGGTCGACACGTCGTACGTCATGTCGCCTTTGATCATCGCCACGCCGCCGTACTTGTTGGGGCCCTTCTGGTAGGGGTGGGTCGCGCCCTTGAACATGAACACCCGCTTCTTGTCGCCGTCTTTCCAGATCATGACGAACGTGTCGTCGTAGGCGCGCTTGGCTTTGGTGCGGTGGGTCTTGCCGGCGCCCTGTTGCAGGCCGCGCAGTCCGATGACGATCGGCCGATCGGGGTTGGTCGCGTCCACCTTCTGGCCGCTCTTGGCCAGCAGCTTGGCCCAGTGGTCGTACTGCGCGGGCTCTTTCAGCCCCTTTTTGGGCCACACGTTCTTGGCGTCCAGCCCGCCGACGCCTGAGGGGTCCGCCGCCTTGGCCGGCGCCTTCAAGCCGGCTTTGCTCTGCAGCAGCGCCAGCGTCTTGGGGCCCACGATGCCATCGACGCCGATCTTGCCGTCCGGGCTGTGCTTTTGTTGAAAGTCCGCGATGGCCTGCAGCAGCTCAGCGTCCATCTCGGTCTTGTTCTTGAGGCCCAGCGCCTGGGCGATCTGCGGAATCATCGGCGCCAGCTGCTCCTTGCGCCCCGGCCTGGCATACCACTGCTCGGCCTTGGCGGCCCCGTCCTTGCCAAGTGCTGCGATCTGGTGCGCGCTGTCCAGCGCCCCGTGCTCGGTCGCTGACTTCAAGATGGCGGCCTTGGTCGCGCCCACGAGCTCGCCCGGCAGCTCCCTGCCGGTGGCGGCCAGGCGCTGCTCCTGGAATGCGGTGACCAGCGCCGGCATGTCAGCTATGCCCTCGCCGTGCTCGCGTCGCTTCTTGCGCGCGGTGTCGGTCGTGATGTTGGGGAAGAGGTTGGTCAGGTGCTCCTGCGCCTCGTCGTGCACCTTCTCTACGTGCGCCTCGTTTTGCGGCGCCTCCGGCTCGTCCTTGCGCTTGGCCCGCACCGTTCCGGGCGCTGTCGCACCGACCGTCACGCCTGCGGACCGTCCGCCAAACGCCGCCGACGACGCGACATCCGCCACGTGCTCAGCGCGATCCCCCGCACCGCCCATGCTCAGGGGCGCGCCCGGCATCACCGGCGAGTGCGCCTCGGCCGCGTGTGTCAGCTCATGCGCCAGCAGGGTCCAGCCGGAGCGGCTCGAGGGCGCGTATTCGCCTTTGCCGAAGAGCACGTCGTGTCCAACCGTCAGCGCACGCGCGCCGAGCAAGTCCGCGATCTCCGCGGCCTCAGTCGATGTGTGAAGCTGCACCTGAGGAAGGGGGCGATCCAGGCTCTGCTGTACGCGGCTGCGCACGGCGTCAGGGGCCTGCTGCCCGCGCGGTCGCTGCGCCAAAAACTCTTTCAGCCGACCCAGGGGTGCCACGTCATCAACGATCCGCCCTGGGGACTCTCCTCTCCGCCGCTCGCGATCCGGCCGACAGCCCGCGCCGCCAAAATCCCGCTCAGTACGTCGTTTTCTCTCTGTTCGACTTCGACCCATGTGTATGTGTCCCACCCTCTGCCCGGGATAAAGAGCAAGGTGCGGACCAAGAGGTGTCAGTCATCTAAACGGGGTGCCGGTCTGTGGTGGGTGGCGCCCTGGAGCCCAAATTGGGGGGCGCTCACCCCGAAACGGCGTCTCAGCGGCTGGGGGGGATGGTCCCCAGGCGGCGCCGCACTAGCGTGGCGATCGCGAGCGTGAGCAGCAGCAGCGCTACGCCAGGACCTTCGGACCCGCCGGCCGCAGCCGAGCACGAGTTGCGCACGGTCCGCATCTTCTTGCTCAACTGAATGTGCTCTCCTGCGCCCGGCCCGCCGGCCCCCTCGCTGACGACCTCGCCGTCGTCGATCGGGAACGGTTCGCCCACCGGCTCGTCCGGCTCCACGTCCGGCTCACCAGCCGGGTCATCCTCGGGTGGTGTTTCACCCCCCGGGTCGGTGGGTACGTCGGGCTCCACACCCGGATCGGGCTCGGGATCGGGCATGGGCTCGGGCTCCACCACCTCTGGCTGAAAGCACGTCTCCATGTCCGATGCGCAGTTCTGCTCCGCGCACTCCTGAAGCTGCGCCTGCGTTTGAACGTTGTAGCAGCCGTTGCTTTGCAGGCAGTTGATCAGCGCCTGGGCTTTTTGCAGCTCGGCGGGGTCGGTCTTCTCCTGGCAGCTCTGCATGCACGACTGGGTCTGGCAGCTCTGGGCGCACGCGAAGAACTCGGAGCACGTCTCGTCCTGCGCGGGGGGCTCGACCGGCTGCTGCGGGTCTTTGCAGTCCTCGCCGCACTGGTCGCACGCGTCGGCGCAGCAGTCCCCGTAGCCGGCGCATTGGTCGTCGCACCAGCACCCGCTGGGCGCCTCACCGCCACAGAAGTTGGCGCAGCTTGCCCCGTCGGCCGGCGGCGGATCCTGGCCCGGACCCTCGCCCGGATCGGGCTCGGGAAGCGGATCGGGATCGACGATCGCCTCGCCGTCATACAGCGCGACGGCTTTGGCGACATTCAGGCGCCCATGGCCAAAGTCCTTGGATTTGCCGTCGGCGCCATAGCCGCCGCCGACCTTGTCCGCGCCCTGGAACATCAGGTTGCGCGCGGTCGCCTCGGTCATGGCCGGGTCCAGCGAGAAGATCAGGCCGGCCGCGCCCGCAACCACCGGGGCCGCGCCGCTGGTGCCGCCAAACGACCCGGTGTACTTGCCGTTGGAGTACCCGCCCTGGGTCTTGTCGGTCGTGTACTGACCGTCGGCGGGCGCCCCGATGTCGATCGACTTGCCCCAGTTGCTGTAGCCCGCCTTGGTGTCCCACTGGTTGGCGCTGGACACGGCCACCGCGCCGGGCGTCGTCGAGATGTCCTGCACCTGGTCGATGTTCTGCCCGTTGTTGCCGCTGGCGAAGATCACCATGGTGCCCTTGCCGTCGCGTCCCTGGGTTGTCACGCCCGTGATCGCGTTCTGGATCGACTGTGACGGGTAGTTGAAGCCCCACGAGTTGTTGACCACGTGCGCGCCGTGCTGGCCCACGTGCTCAAAGCTGTTGATGATGGCCCAGTCGGTGTTGCCCTGCCGAATCGGCATGAACGAGCACGCCGGGCACACGCCCGAGATGCCCTTGCCGTTGTTGCCGGTGGCGATGGCGATGCCGGACACCGCCGTGCCGTGGTTGTCCCACCACTGTCCCTCGGGCCACTCGTCGTTGCCGCCGAAGTCGTAGGCGCCGTCGACGATTTTGGACGCGTAGTCCTCGTGCTCCATGTCGAACCCGTCATCGATGACGGCCACGATCACCTGCGCCGTTCCCGTGGTCGTGTCCCAGGCCTTCTGCGCCTCGATCGGGTTCAGGTACCACTGGTTGCTCAAGTACGGATCGTTGAGCTGCTTGCGCTTGTCGATCCGCCGGATGAAGTTGGGGTGCGCCTCGACCACACCTGCCGTGGCTCGCAGCGCCGTGCATGCCGACAGCACGTCCGCCGCCGTCGGAGCGGTCAGCTCCAGCAGCGCGCCCTGGCTGAAGGGGATTGGGGCGACAACGCGTGCGCCGATCTTGGCTGCCAGCACATGCATGTCCGCCGATCCGAGCACCAGAACACCCTCGGTCAGGCCCAACGCGCCCCCGTCCGGCGTGTGCACGGCCGCCATGGCCCACCGTACCGCTTGTGATGACTCCACCCGCCGCAGTGTCGCCGGCAGGTCGGCATGCACCGCATTCAACCGCACCAGAAACAGCTGGTCGGTCTCGGTCTGGACGTCGATGACAAAGCCCTTCAGGCCGGCGGCTGTCAGGGCCGCTCGCACAGCGGGTACGTCCACCCCCGGCAGGGCGCGCACGCTTATCCATTGCGTGCTCTGCGTCAGCGCAACGTCGCCCTGCAGCGACGCAAACGCACCGGCTTGCTCAGCTGAGGCTGATGCGACCGACAAGGTGACTGTAAGGAAACAAAAGAGGGGAAGAGAGAGGGGGCCACGAACTACCTGCATCCACGATCTCCAACAACAGCGCAACGACAACAAACGACGAGAACAACTCGGGCGGACGGATTATAACGCTTGTTCAGAATTCCGAACAAACATTCGACATGCCGGCCGAATTAAATCGCACAAACGCGTGAGTCGTCTGGCTCTGTGATGGGTTCGCGAGGCTTAGGGCCCGCGCAGGAATAACTTTCGCCTCCGCGGCCGAATGCCGAAGTTATTCCTGCGCGGGCCCTTAGCGGTGCTTGATGACCGGCGGGCCCGGGAGTAGCCCCTCAAGAAGGCACTCGATGGCCTCGTCTCGTCTGGAGGTGATTCGTGTGCGTCTGCCTGCCGGCCGCATCGTGCCGCCGGTTTTTAATGCAGAGACACCTTTGCCCACAGTCCGGATCGCCGGACCCTGCTTTGTCGATGTTTTTCGCATGGCCGGGTCATTGAACGGATCCAACCCACCCAGGTCAAGAACGAACGATCGGAATTTTGAAGATGGCTGAAATTATTGAAAAGTTTATTGGCAGGAAAGATCGACACACTGGTTGGGACACTCGTCGTCGAAGAGACACTCGGCGCAGATGTCGAAGAACTCCAGACACCAGTCTCCGCCGCACGGCCAGGATCCGGCCACACAGGAGCCCGCCACGCAGGTCTCCGCGCCGCTGCAGAAGCGGCCGTCGCTGCAGTCCTCATCCGTGGCGCACTCGTCGTCGCCACCACCCGGCGGCGGGGGGGGAGGCGGCGTGATGCAGATGTCGGCGCCGTCATCGCATTGTTGTCCAGCGGCGCAAGGTCCTGCACCCGCCTGGCACTGGCCGGCTACACAGGTCTCCACGCCGTTGCAGAACTGGGCGTCGTTGCACTCGGCGTCGATGAAGCACTCCACGCACTGCTGGGCCTGGTTGCTGCAGCCCTGGCCGGGGCAGGGGGGCGTACCGGCCTGGCAGGCGCCCGCCACGCATTGCTCTACGCCGTTGCAGAAGATGCCGTCGGTGCAGTCGGCGTCCGAGGCGCACGCGGCGCAGGAGTCTGTCTGCTCGTTGCAGGTTCCCGCCGGGCACGGGGGCGCGTGGGTGTGGCAGGTGCCGTCTGCGTGGCACTCTGACGGCCCATTGCAGAAGATGCCGTCATCGCAGTCGGCGTTGTTGAAGCACTCCACGCAGCTGTCGTTGTCCTCGTTGCACAGCCCGGCGCAAGGCGGCGTGCCCGGCTGGCAGTTTCCGTTGGAGCAGGACTCGATGCCGTTGCAGAAGAGGCCGTCGTCGCACGTCGGATCGCAGGTGGTCGGCGCCGGGCAGTCGTTGCCCAGGGTGATGAGACGCCGCTCCACGTTGTTGTTCTCGTTGCCCTCGCGGATGCGCCCGTCCGGGTCCGCGATGACCTCCAGCCAGTACTGGCACATCGGCACGCCGGTGATGTCGATCCATTGGTCGGGCAGCCCCGCGCCGTAGATGTCCGCCCAGCCGGGGGAGATCCCCTGAAACTGGTTGCAGCCGTTGTACTGCGCGTTGGGCGGCGCGTTGGGCAGGCCGAGGTTGAACGGGGTGACGTCCAGCACGCAGAAGCTGACCTTCTCCCCGGACGCCACGATGGGTCCGACGCCGTTGTTGGCGGTGACCTGACGCAGCCGATAGCGCGCCCAGCCCTCGAAGTGGATGTGACCGTGCGACGGGTGGAACTCGAACTCACCGGCCTCGATGTCCTCGAAGCAGCCGTCCTCGTGGAAGATGCGCTGGTTGACGATCTGGTTGCCCGCGGGGGTTGTGGCGCCTCCGCGCAGCTCCACGGCGCCCACGCCGGCGTTGGCGATGCCCGTCGCCAGGCGCAGCAGCGTGCGGCCCGGCTGGGTGTTCGTGTCCAGGTAGGTGTCGTTCAAGTACTCGGGCAGCACGATGAGGTCAGGCAGCAGCTGGGTCGGGTTGCCGCAGTCGGTTCCGCCAAAGCTGGAGAGGGTCAGCGTATGCTCCCACGATCCACCGGCCGCGATTTGGCCGCGGTACTGCGCTGCGATCTCGACGTCGGCCGGACCCACGGGTGATGTCTGGTTGCCCAGCCCGCCGATAGCCTGCCCGCTGTTCAGCAGCGTTGCGACGGCGGGGTAGTTGTCGATCATCCAGGACTGGGCCGGGGCGTCGCTCGTCAGGCGGTACTGGTCGCCCCCGTCCGTGACCTCCAGAGCGCCGTTGACGTTGTCCAGGTAGCGCGCCGTGTCGTTGGTATGCGAGCCGGCGACGTCCAGGTCACCATGCACGTAGTGGCCCACGACGACCTGAGCGCCGCCCAGGTTTGTGACTGTGACGTTGATATCCGCCGCGCCGAAGCCGTCGCCGTCGGTGGCGTTGCTCAGCTGTCCGACGAACTCAACGCGCACCACGCCGGGCATGACCACCACGCTGCGCCAGGCGCCGCCACCAAGCTCGGTCAGCGGAGTCTCGACGTCAAAGGCGGCCGGGCCGATCGCGGTGATCCCACCGCCATCGACAGCGATGTAGTGCCTGAATATATAGATGGCGTCTTGGTGTGGGGCGGCCGAGAAGTGGGTTGCCGCGCCGTAGGCGTCGACCTCAAACGTGACATCGGACAGGCTGACTGCGCCGGCCGTCGCCGGGACACACAAGACCGCACACACGAGCGCAAGGATGGGCTGCTTCAAGAAAACCACCTAAAGTATGACCAGATACAATGTACAGTGTACATACTATGCGAATTAGAGTTTACAGTGCAAGGAAAATCGACATTGAGTTAGTGTCCGCGTCATGAACCGCCGCCTGATCGTCATAACCGCGTGCGTGGTCCTCATTTGCGGAGCCGTTGGGTGGTATTTCGGCGCGCGCAGCGGCCTGCCGACAGGGCCGGATCTCAAGGATTGGCACCTGGACAGTCTCGAGCAGGTGCCAGACTCTGCCATGATCGTCGGCACCATCGACGTCGAGTGGTTCTTCGACGAGCTCATCGACGAGAATCTGCGCTTATTGCCGACAAAGGCCGATCCGGACGACGTCCGTGAGGCGATCAGCGACGCCAGCAAGACCCACCTTGGCATCGACGTCCTGGAGGCCGAAGAGGCCGTGATCTGGGCCGCGCCCGAGCGGATGGCCGTCGCCGCGCTCATCAAGGGCGACTTCGACGGCCCGCTGAAAGGGGTCGCGGAGAGCGGCAATCGCGGCGTCATCATGGTGCGGCTGGCGTCCGGCGTGTGGACCGCGCTCGTCGACGAGGGCTTGCTCGTGGGCACGCGGGAGGGGGTCGTGCTGGGCATCGACGTGGCAAAGGGCGAGCAGAAGACGCTGGCGGACAGCGACGACGGAGCGCTCCATCGCCAGGCGCTGGAGGCGATCGAGGACGGCTCGGTGGTGGTCAGCGCACACACGGCCGGGATGGCAGCCATGGCCGGTAAAAGGTTTGCGGGGCTCAAGGCAGGCGCGGTCGCACTCGAGGCCGGCGGCAGCCTGAGCGCGTCGGTGGTGGGCGAGCCCAGCTCTCTCAAAGCGGTCGTTCAGCTGTACGAGCAGTCCCAGCAGCAGCTCACCAGCGCCGTCGACCAGGCGCTGGCCTCTGCCGAGGAAGAAGGGCAGGGCGAGCTGGTTATGGCGCTGACGCTGGCCAAGCACAAGCTGCCCGATCTGTACGCCGCCTGGACCTACGAGCAGGACGACGACGTGCTCAAGATTTCGGCGCCCGGCCAGGGCGGGGTGATCGCGCTCTATGGGGCAATCGCCGCCACCCTCTTCTATAACGACAGCTCCTGGGAGTAGACTCCTGCTCGATGAGCTGGTTGGAGTTTGCCCCCCTGGATACCGACGCGCTGGCGGCGCAATGGCGCGCAGCTGCGCCTTTTCCGCACGTGCAGGTCGAGTCGCTGATCTCTGACAAGGCGCTCTCAGCGCTGCGGTACGGCGTATCGGCAGAGCCGCATTGGCCCAATCGCAGCGAGCTGTACGAGATGATGGCGTCCGGCGACGAGGTGACCAACCGCATGCTCGGGCGCTTTGCGACGGCGATCCGCGCGCCCGAGTTCATGGCCGCCGTGACCGCGATCACCGGCAAGTCGGTCAGCAGCGTCCAGGTGCGCAGCTATGTGTATCTGGAGGGCAGCTACCTGCTGCCGCACACCGATCTGGGCGATGGAAGCGAGCGGCGCGTGGCCTGGATCTTCTACCTGTCCGAGCGGACAGCCTGCGAGGGCGGTGAGTTGGAGCTCTTTGGCGAGCCGCCGACGCTGATAGAGCCCATCGCCAATCGACTGGTGCTCATGGACGTGTCGGACGACTCGCTGCACCAGGTGCGTGAAGTGACGCGCGGGGCTCGAATCTCCCTGGCCGGCTGGTTCATGGCGTGAAAGAGGCGCAGGACCGGTTTCGGCAGGCGCGGCCCCCCTCGACGGTGGTGTCAGGGTGGCTGCCACCCGACGAGGCAGAGGCCCTTCGACAGCGCCTGACGGAGGCCGGCTTTCAGCCTATTTACGAGCCGTGCGATGGACGCTTCGGGCTCAATACCACCCACCAGGAGCCCGAGCTGTTCGAGCGCCTGCATTGGGTCGCTGCCGCGCTCGCCAACCGCCCGCTGGCGCTGGTGGCCGCCCGCTGGACCCGGCACGAGGCCGGAGATTACTGTCTCAGCAGCTGTGACCTGGCGTCCCGCGCGATCGAGGAGACTCATATCGAGGTCCTGCTGGACTTTTCGGCGGACTGTGCCAACGAGGGCGAGGTCACTTACACCGACGGGCAGGACGTGTTTGTTGCACCGCAGCGCGCCTGCTCGGTGGCCGTCGTGGAGCGGGCGCCGTCGCTGCGACGCTGGGAGCGCTATCTGACCCGGCGCAGCGCCGACATGCAGGTCTTTCGTTTGCGGATCTCGCTGGCCTACTCCCACTGACCGTCAGGCCAGGTGCTCCAGTCGCTGTGGGGTGTAGCCCAGGTCGCGGCGCGCCGCCTCCACGCTGAAGGTCGAGCCCACATTGAGCAGCTCCACCGTGTCCCTGCGCAGCGGCATCGGGACGTTGGGGGCCACACGCGCTTTGATCCGCTCGATGACGCCGAAGCCCAGCTGCACCAACGGCTCAGGCACGTGAAACAGCGGCTCGGGCAGGTCGTGATGGCGAGCTAACGCCGCGGCAAATGCGCGCATGCTCGTGTTGGCGGCGTCGGTGATGTTGTAGGTCCCGCCGCCGGTCGGATGCTCCAGGGCCAACTCGATGGCGCGGCACAGGTTGTCCACGTGTGTGAACGGCACCGGGCCGTCGCATCGTCCCGGCAGGATCAGGGTGCGTGTCTTCAGGCGGCGCTTGAGCGACGGCATCATGCGCGGGTCGTCGGGCCCGCCCCAGATCGCGCCCGGGCGCAGCACCACGACCGTTAGCCCGTCCATTGCCGCGAGCGCCTCTTCGGCGTGCACTTTTGAGCGCGCGTAGGGATCGTCTCCCGGGGCCGCTGGAGCGTCCTCGCGCGTGAGGTCGTGACGGCGTTTTCCGTACACGGCGACCGTTGATAGATGCACGAAGCGAGTGGCTGATGCGTCGGCCGTGGCCTGCGCCAGGCAGCGTGTGGCGACGACATTGTCGCGCTCGAAATCCTCGGGTCGTCCGTCCCGGATGCGCGCCGCACAGTGCACCACGGCATTCACTGAAGCCACCGCGTCGGCTGCGCAGGTCGGGTCGGACAGATCACCAGTCGAGATGCGTGCCGGCGGTGATCCCCAGGCCGGGGTCGGTCCACGGCGTACGTGGGCCGTGACGTGGTCGCCGCGTTGGATGAGTCGGGTGACGAGGCGGCGGCCGACGTGGCCGCGGGCGCCGGTGACGAGGACGTTCAGGGGGCTGCTAGAAGGAAGAGCCGGGCTGCTTGAGGAACTCCAGCTCCTGGGGCGTCGAGACGCGGCCCAGCACCTCGTTGCGGTGCGGGAAATGCCCGAAGCGCGCGATGATGTCGCGATGCTTGGTCGCCCAGACCACGCAGCTCTTCACGAACTCGGCGTCGCGCGGAGCCTCGTCGGCAAGCGTCCGCATCAGGTCGACGCAGCGGTTTTGCATCTCGAGATCTTCAGTGTGCTCGAAGGGCAGGTAGTAGAAGACCCGCTCGACCGGGCGCAGCGCGACGTCGTGGCCGCGGTGCATGCCGTCCAGGGCGATGGCCAGCGCGTTGGCGTCGTTGGCGAAAGCCTGCGGCAGGTTGCGGTAGATGTTGCACGAGAACTGGTCCAGCAGAACCAGGTGGGCCAGGCGACCGCGCGCGCTCACGTTCCAGTGGGTGTACTCGCCCTTGGCGGCGCGCTCGACGTCGCCGCCGAAGAGCATCTCGACCTGGCGATCAAACTCGGGATCCTTGGTGAACCAGCGGCGCTTGACCTCATCGGGGACGTCGTACGGGTCGATTCCGTCGCCGAACCAGAAGAGGAGGATGTCCTCGGACCGGGCCAGCGGCACCTCGGGCGTCTGCACGTGTGCTACGCCGTGGACCTCGATCTCTTCGCTGGTGGCGTTGCCGCTGTCCGCAAAGGCCTCCCAGCCTCTCGGGTCGGTGTGGCGACGCACATACTCCAGCGGCTTGCGCTTATGGGCCGGACGGACCTCTTGCAGGCCACCGCCGACGGTCAGCGCCTGCTCGGCGTGCTCTTCCGTGTTTCGTACGTTCCACCACGCGCCCTGAATGGTCGGCTCGTCGTCCACGACCGGCATCTCGAGATACGGGCTCGTGTTGCTGACCGGGTCCCCACCCAACTCTGCGCCACAGAACTTGCAAAAGTGCTGTCCTGCGTCGTCATCCAGCTTCTTGCCACAGCTTGCACAGACCATGTCCGCACACTAACCCGATTTAGTCACCACTGTCACGTCTATTTTACAGCAACCCAAGCGCTTGCAGACGGGGCGCAACGGCGCGCTGGTACGTCCTCTCGAAGATCAGCGCCTCTCTCTGGGCGCTCAGGATCCCAAGCTCCGCCAGCTCGGGCTCGGGCCAGGCGTCCAGGTGGCGGCGGTGGAGTGGGACGTCGGCCAGCGCTCTCTGCGCGGACTGCAGGTGAGGCTCCAGCGTCACCTCGACCACCTTGCGCCAGAAGGGCAGCGTGTCCGGCTCGAAGCGCTGCATGGAGTTCTCGACGTAGCTCCAGCCGTACTCGTGATGCGTGTCCTCGTCCGCGAGCGTGGTTGCGAGCACGGCGTGGACCTGAGGTTGGCCGCATCGCTGGCGCAGGTCGTCGATGAAGCCGGTGGACAGAGTCTCGCTGATCGCCAGCATCGAGATCGCCGTGCCCAGAGCGCGCTGGGCCATCGGCAACGCGAGAAACTCGGGGTTCTCCTGTTCTTCCACCGGGTTTGGGAGCTGAGCCTCGGCTCCGAGCGCTTGCAGCATGCCGGCGCATAGGGCGGTGTGCCGGATCTCGTCCATGATCGCGTCGGCGGCGCCGGCATAGACCTCCAGCGGATCGCCTGCGCCCAGGATCTCGGTCGTAAACCGGGTCAGGACCTGGATGGATCGAAACTCGGTGCGCACGCGCTCGGCCCAGACCTGCTGCGCGTACCCGATTAGCTGGGGGTCGAACGCGGCCGGGTCGAAGTCGTCGAACG
This sequence comes from uncultured Myxococcales bacterium, assembly GCA_964545715.1. Lineage (GTDB taxonomy): Bacteria > Myxococcota_A > UBA9042 > CAZJHX01. The sequence continues at coordinate 15,709 of CAZJHX010000058.1, read as the reverse complement.
CGACGGTGTTGCCGGCCAGCTCGTCGTGGATCCGCTTGAAGATCCCGCCGGTACGGAGCAGGGGCTGCCCCATCACCGACAGTGCGATTTATCCGTGCCGACCGCGCACACGCCGCTGCCGCAATCGGTGTATTGCGTGCTCTTGTAGAAGACGCCCGAGTAGTTGGTCGGGGGATCCGGGAAGCAGCGCTCGGTCACCGTGGCGCGGATGCACGCCTTGCGCCAGGTGCCGCGGCACTCTTTATCGGTGATCTCTTTGCGGGTCGGGTAGCAGTCGTCGCGCAGCTTGTTGGTCGTGCAGCGATCGTCGCCGCAGGTCTTGTAGGGCGGGTTCAGCGGCGGACCCATGTAGTTTGTGTGCATCGGTGTGATGCAGGCATCGGTCACCTTGCGGGCGATGCACGCCTTCTGCCAGCTACCGCCCTTGCTTGAGCATGCCGCCTTGTCCGCGGCGGGCACCGTGCGGGGATGGCGGTCGGGACACTTGCCGGGGTTCTTGCCGGACACACAGGTCTTGTGGCCACAGTCCACGTACGGCGCGTACGCATAGTTGCATTTGGCCCCTTTGGGACAGCAGCTGCTGGCGATGCGGCCGTTGTTGCAGCTGTAGTGGCGGTAGCCGTCGCACGGGGGTGGCGGCGCCGGTGGACCCTTGGCGTATCCCAGAGGCACAAATACCAGCAGCAGGGCCAGGCCGGTGAGCACGGACAGCCCGCTGCCGACGACCGGCGCACAGCTGACGAGCAGAAGGCCGATAACGATGATTGCGAGGAGGTTTTGGCGGCTCATCTGGAGCCGAAGCTATCACAGATCGGTGCAGAAACCGCACTCGGTGTAGCCGCCCGGGGACAGCCCGGCGTTGTGCGACAGGCCGTACAAGGTGATCATGCCCTCGGACAGCGCGTACGAGCAGTTCCAGATCTTCTTGAGCTTGCCGGCGAAGTCCAGCTCCGCATACCAGTCCAGGTACTCGTCGCCTGGGTTTTCCGCGAAGATCGTGGCGCAGTAGCCGCCTGGGAACTCTTCCTTGTCGTACGTCAGCTCGATCCCGTCCGGGCCGCGCGGGAAGTCCGGCGCGACAACCGGAGGAGGTGTCTCGGGGTCACTGCCGTCGGTCCCGTCGCCGCCACCGTCGACCGGGGGCGTGCCCGGATCTGTGGGCGGCTGCGAGCTGCTGGTTACCTCGGGAAACTGATAGGAGCTCCAGACGAGCTCGCCCGGATACAGCTGCACGTAATCGTCCTGCACGATTTGGCCGAAGATGTCGGTCACGCGGATGGACCAGGGACCTGCGCCCATGCCCTTCTCGTAGACGAAGTAGTTGTACGGCTGGCGCACCATCTTGCGCCACTTGCCTTTCAGGCGCTTCATCTCCATGGAGACGATCGGGTGCAGGTGGTTGCGGATCTGCACGGCGGTCCAGCCGATGGTGCTGCCGACCTTCAGCCGGTATTGCAGGTTGCCGCCGATCGGCGCCTGTACGAACTGCCAGTTGACGGGCGTGATGCCCTCCTGGATGTCTGCGATCTGCGAGTAGGCGTGCTGGCTGAGATCGATGTCGCCGACTTTGCAGTTGAGGCACATGTCGACGATGCGCACGGTGACCGACCCGTTGGGACCGTCCACGCGCACATAGGCGCCACACGCGTTTGCGGCGCTGTAGTCCTGCTTGTTGATCGCGGCGACCATCAGGTCGTTGCCGGTCAGGTCGAAGCTGCAGCTCCCGCCGGTATCCGGGGTGTAATACAGGGCGTCGCCCGAGTGCACGCTGCTGTAATCGATGGCGGCGTACCCGTACGTGGGCGACGCGCTCGCGGGCGGCTGTGACGGGTTTGTCCCGCCGATCGAGGTCCCGCCACCGCCGTACCCTCCCCATATGCTGGGGTCGTTGCCTGACTGCCCGCCAAAGCAACCGACGACGGTCGCGGCGAGAAATGACACCCAAAGCGTGCTGGTCCTTGTCAGGTTCATCACAAAACACACTGTATGACAAAAACGCGAGGGCGATCAAGAGATTTCTTTACGATGTAAATAAAAAGTTGAGACACGTGTGACGTGGGACCCGTCGCGGCTGTGACGTCCCAGGTTTGGAACGTCTATCTGACCGAAATTACGCAGGGTATGGGTGGCACACGCCTTGCGACAAACGGCGTCGACTCACAGCTGACCGCCCCGCGGGGCAGGAGGACGCCATGATAAATCGAACGACCTGGTTAATGCTTCTCGCGACCCTGACATGGGTCGCCTGCGATACCCCCAAGCCGTCAAAAAAGGCGGATCCGGGGCCGGAGCCCGATCCGATCGAGGCGCCGGGGCCCAGTGAGAGCAACGGACCCGACGCGGTCGCCGCCGGAGCGCCGCTAGCCGACTGGGGCGACGCCCCGGACGAGCTTCCTACCTTATATGTGGACCCCGCCGCTGCCGCGGTCGGGATGTTCCCGTCGCGCTATGACACGGCCTACTGCCGGGTCGACCCGTCCGCGTCCGGCGCTAATGCGCTGTCGACCGAGAGTCTGCGCATCGGTGACGATGCCAGCCACGAGCGTGGCGTGCGTGACGCCGGCGACCCCGACGGCACCTCCAATGAGGTGGACGACGACCGCTATGACGACGGCCTCCGCCTGGTGGGCGAGCCGGGCAGCTTCATGCTCCGGCTGCGGCTGCGCAACGAGGGCCCCGAAGAGCGGGTTGCCGTGTTGAACGTGCTGATGGACCTGGACCGTGACGGCGCGTGGGAGGACACCGACAAGACCGTCGAGTGGGTCGCTCGCAACGTCGAGGTCACCCTGCCGGCGGGCCCCGATGGGCTGCTGGAGCTGGACATCAACTTGGAGAACCCGCTTGCCGCCCCGCTTCAGGCGTGGACCCGTGTGGCCCTTACGGACGAGCCTGTGGCAGACCCGGAGGATGGGCGCGGCTGGGACGGGTGCGGCACTTTTGTCGAGGGTGAGATCGAGGACCACCTGCTGAGCTGGGACCGCGACGGCGACTACGAGTACCGGCACGCAAAGGCCGCTCAGTTCGCGTTTGACATGGCCACCGACTGGAAGGTTGCGGCCTCATGGACCAGCGACAACGCCGCCTCGTATGCGGCCTCGCTCAGCCAGGTCGCGGTGATTGCCGGTGCTGCCGAGGCGTCCGCAGCGGCTGCTTTCTCCGCTGCCGAGGCACACGCGCTGGCGGCTGCCGAGGCGTCGGCGACGGCTGCTGCTGCTGCGGCGGCGGTCGCGACAGCGGCCTCCGAGAGCGCATCCAGCGCGCAGGCTGCCAAGGCCAGCGCGACCGCGGCTGAGTCTTACGCGGGCCAGATGGCGACCGCCTCCGCAGCCGTGCCGTGCGCGGTTGTGACGGCGTCGGCGTCGGCCCAGGCGTCCGCGCTGGCCTCGTCGGCTGTGAGCGCTCGGACCGCGGCAAGCAGTTCGGCGATGGCGGCGTCCACAGCCGCTGCGACCGCGCAGGCCCAGGCCGATGCGACTGCTGTCGCGCTGGCCGAGGTCAACGCCTTCTCCGCGACGGCTGCCGCAGCGCACGCTATCGCCGTGGCTGAGGCTGCTGCGTTTGCTGCGGCCCATGCGGATGCCACGGCCAAGGCCAAGGCGTCGGCGGGCGCGATCGCCCTGGCTGAGGCGTCCGCCATCGCCGCGGCGTCGGCGCGTGCTGAGGCCGAGGCTGAGGCCGAGGCGCTGGCCGAGGCGCTGGGCGTGGGTGGCTGGACTGTCGCCGAGACCGAGGCTGTCGCCGCCGCGCTGGCCAAGGCGCACGCGGATGCATTTGCCAGCGCCAAGGCTACGGCCGACGCGTGGTCGACCGCTCAAGCGTCTGCCAGCGCGGCCGCCAAAGCCCACTCAGCGGCGTTGGCCGCGGCGCACGCTTTGACGACTGCCGATGCCGATGCTCAGGCCGCTGCGGGAGCGGCGATGGCGACCCTGACGGCCATGAAGACCGGCGCGGCGACCGCTACGACGACGCTGACCGCGGTGCAGGGCCACGCTGACGCGGCGGCTTTCGCGGCGGCCACGGCCAAGGGGATCGCGACCGCGGCCGCCTCTGCCGAGGCGCAGGCGACAGCGGTGGCCAGCGGCGACTGCCAGGCCGAGCTGTGCGTGACCACCACGGGCGGCACGGCCACCAAGCTGGCGATGTGCGAAGAGGGCATGATGGCCCTGGACGCCGAGACCCAGCTGCTGGCCGCCGAGAACGCCACGATGGCTGCCGAGCTGGCTGGCAAAGAGAAGCAGCTGCAGCAGATGGGCGCCGAGCTCGAGCAGCTGATGCAGAAGATCGACTGCATGTCGCAGCTGGCGCCTCAGGCCTGCGCGATGTGTTCTGACGAGTACGCGCCGTCGAAGTGAGCAGGGCTATGTACGCCCGGTGCCTCTCGGTATACCGAGCGTCTCCATCCACCGATAGACCTGCTTTCGACTGCGTCCGACCCGCTCGCCGACCAGAGACACGTTGCCACCGCAGGCGGCAAGCAGCGCGATCAGCGTCTCTTTGGTCGGCGGGCCGGTGGTCGCGATGCCATCCTGCGGCTGAGCGTCCGGTGGCGTGCGCTCCAAAACGCGCCGCTGCAGCTCCGCGTCCAGCATCTCCACCTCATAGGTCGTCACATTCGGGTGCATCACGGGCAGCCGCTCGGCCAGCTTGCGCAGCTCGCGCACGTTCATGGGCCACGTGTGCAGCAGCAGCGCCTCGGCAAAGTCGGCGTCAAACGGGCCGTTTGTGAACCGCCGGAAGAGCGGCAGGATATCCGAGGGGCGTGCCGCCAGCGGCGGGGTCTCCAACACCACGCCGGCCAGGCGGGCGTACAGGTCGTCGCGGAACAGCCCGTCGTCCATGCGGCTCATCAGTGGCCGGTTTGTGGCGGCCACCACGCGGACGTCGACGGTGGTGGTGGCGCCCGCCCCGACCGGCGTGACCTCCCCGGTCTCCAGGGCGCGCAGCAGCTTGGGCTGCGCCTCGGGCGTCATCTCCCCGACCTCGTCCAGAAACAGCGTGCCGCGGTGGGCCTGGGCAAATGCGCCGGACTCGTTGGCGACCGCGCCGGTAAAGGCACCCTTGCGGTGTCCGAAGAGCGTGCTCTCGACCAGCGTGTGGGGTAGGGCGGCGCAGTTGACCGCCACGAAGCGACCCGAGCGGCCGCTGCGGGCGTGAATGGCCCGCGCCACGAGCTCCTTGCCCGTGCCGGTGTCGCCGGTGATCAAGACGGACAGCTCGCTGGGGGCGACCCGGCGAATCGACTCGCGCAGTGCCTCGATGACGGCTGACGAGCCCCACATGCCCAGGTCATCGGCGGTCTGCGCGCCGAGCACCCGCTGCGTGAGCACGAACAGGGTGTCGCCCAGGCGGATCACGTCGCCGTGCTGCACCGCCTGGCGATCGACGCGACGTCCGTTGACGAAGGTCCCGTTTTTGGATCCGTTGTCCGCTAAGACCAGGCCGCCGTCACGGCGCGGCTCCAGCACGGCGTGTAGGCGCGACATGCGGGAGTCCGGTACCGCCAGGTAGCCGGGGCGGCTGCCGGGCTCGCGGCCGAACTTCAGGCCGCGGGGGCCCACCCGTGTGACCGCTTTTACGGGTTCGCCGGACGGTTGGTGAACCACGTGGGCGTTCCAGGGCAGCGCGCGGGCGCCGGCCGGTTTGCTCACAGCGGTGACGGTGCTGTCGAAGTCGCTCACGACAGAGATGATACCTAAAGATTCATTTACGATGTCACGATATTTCTGCTAGATGAGCAGAAAGTCCCGACGTTTCCGTCCGACATGGACGAATCCCGCGCGTGTAACCATCGAGGGTGAGAGCGGCTGGTCCGTGCGATCCCGACGCGTACTCGACATCTCCGAAGATGGCCTGGCCGTAAAGCTGTCCGAGAAGGCTGCGCGCGACATCGTCGTCGGCGAGCCCGTGACGCTGATCCTGGAGCTTGGCCCCGAGGTGCTGACGTTTCACGGTCGCAGCCAGCATCTCAGCCAGAGACGGGCTGGTTGGCGAAGTCCACTGTGGGTATCCACTTTACGTCGGACACCTCGCTAAAAGCCGTGCATGCGTCGCTGAAGCGGTACCTGTCGTTGCTCGCGGGCGACACCCTGCCCATGAGGCGAGTCAGACAGAAACAGCCGCAGGCCGAATAACGCGCCGAAGCCGGGTTGCAGTCTCGCAGGCAGGCGGGCAACTTACGGCGATGACCAACCAAACTCACATGCACCTGTTGCCCGTGGCCGATCTCGACGGCGACGCAGGCCGCGCTGTGCGCACGATCGCCCCCTTCAAAGCGACCCTCTCAGATTCGGCTGACGGGCTGCTGGTCCACCTGGGCCTGCCTGCGCTGTCGCGCGCTGAGCTTCGGTGGGGCGTGGACAAGGTGCGCCGCAAGCTGGCCGGGACTTTCACGCTGGGCGCGGTGACGCTGTCGGCCACGGACATTGACGACGACACGGTGCTGGCGGTCGCGTTGGATCTGCACAACAGCACGCGCGGGCGGTGCACAGTGGAGGGCAACGACCGGGTTCAAGGCCAGCTGGAGCTGCTGGGCGCCGCCGAGGACGGGTTTCGCAGCTGGGTGAACGAGGATCCGACCACGCGCACCTCGCTGGCGATCGTGCGGGATGTCGGCGCGTTTTCGGTGACTCGGGACGACGTTGAGGTGGAGGTGCTGGCGGAGGCCGAGCTCGTGGAGTACGGGCTGAACCTGTTGATGGCGGTCGGACGGGCCAGCCGGATCTCGCCACCTCGGCTGGTGATCGCGCGCTACACACCGCCCGGCGCCGGCGAGCAGAAGCCACTCATGTTGCTGGGGAAGGGGATCACGTTCGACACGGGCGGCATCAACGTGAAGCCGTACGCGTCGTATGTCTCACACATGAAAAACGACATGGCGGGCTCGGCGCTGGCCTGGTGGCTGTTCAAGACGCTGGTCGAGCAGGGCTTCGATCGGCCCCTGATGGCGGTGCTGGCGACCTGCGAGAACCCGGTCGGCGAGGAGGCGATGCGGCCGGGCAGCATCGTCAAGTCGTATCGAGGCCACAAAGTGCGCATCGACCACACGGACGCCGAGGGACGCCTGGCGCTGGCCGACGGACTGGCCTGGGCGACCGAGAAGTACGAGCCCGAGCAGGTGCTGTGCTTTGCGACTTTGACGACGGCCGCGCTGATCTCTTATGGGCCGTATGCGACGCCGGTGCATTTTGCCGATGCGGCGCTGCAGTCCAGGCTGAGCGCGGCGGGCACGGCGATGGGCGAGGACCTGCACTTCTTTGAGCAGCGGCTGTGGCATCTGGAGGCGAATCGGGATCTGGAGGCGGATCTCAAGAACACGGCCAGGTTGCCCGGGTTTGCGGTGCGCGGCGCCGGATCCCGCAACGCGGCGCACTTTCTCAGGTACTTCACGGACGTGCCGCTCACGCACTTCGACATCTTTGCGTCGACGTGGAACTGGGCGGGCGACGCGCCCGGTGCGGGCTATGGAGCGACAGGCGCGCCGCTGCGGACCTTGCTGAGGGCCCTGCTGCCGCGATGACGGCGCGCGCGCAGCTTCCGTTGACCTGAGGGATCCAGCGGCTATCATCGCGCTCTTGATCTGAGAGGCCGCTATGTTCAAGCCCGTAGAGCAACGCATCGACTTTCCCGCTATCGAAGCCCGCGTGCTCGCGTTCTGGAAAGAGAACGACATCTTTCACAAGTCGATGACCCAGCGCGAGGGTGGGCCGGAGTACGTCTTTTTCGAGGGACCGCCGACCGCCAACGGCACGCCGCACAACGGGCACGTGCTCACGCGCGTCATCAAAGACCTGTTTCCGCGCTACAAGACCATGCGCGGGTGGCACGTGCCGCGCAAAGCGGGCTGGGACACGCACGGGCTGCCGGTGGAGGTCGAGGTCGAAAAAGAGCTCGGCATTCACGGCAAGTCGGAGATCGAGGCGTATGGCGTCGAGGCCTTTACCAAGAAGTGCATCGAGTCGGTGTTTCGGTACACGGATGTCTGGCAGGAGCTGACCGAGAAGATCGGCTTCTGGGCGGACCTGGAAGACGCATATGTGACCTTTCACAAGTCCTACGTGGAGTCGGTGTGGTGGGCGCTGTCCACGATGTTTGAGAAGGGGCTGCTGTATCAGGGCCACAAGGTGCTGTGGTGGTGGCCGCAGGGTGGGACTGCGCTCTCCAGCGGCGAGGTCGGGCTGGGCTACAAAGAGGTCGATGACCCCAGCATCACGGTGCGCTTTCGCGTGAAGGGCGACCCGACGACGTCGTTTTTAGCGTGGACGACGACGCCCTGGACGCTGCCGAGCAACTGTGCGCTGACCGTGCACGCCAAGCTGGACTACTGCTACGCGACCAAGGGCGACGAGACGTTCATCGTGGTCGAGGCGCTGTTGGACAAGGTGCTGGGCGAGGGCGAGTACGAGGTCGTCAAGACCGTGAAGGGCGCGGACCTGGTGGGCATGGAGTACGAGCCGGTCTTTGACTACGGGCGGCCTGAAGAGGGCAAAGTCTGGGTGGTCATCGAGGGCGACTTCGTGACGACGGCGGCGGGTACAGGCGTGGTGCACACGGCCCCGGCGTTTGGCGAAGACGACTACCGGGTGGCTCGCCAGAACGGTGTCGGCATGCTGAAGCTGATCAAGCCGGACGGGACGTTTGTAGACGAGGCGACGGACTTTGCGGGCCGCTTTTGCAAAGAGGCGGATCGCGACATCATCCGCAACCTGAACGCGCGTGGGCTGCTGTACAGCGAGGCCACGTATCGGCACGACTACCCGTTCTGCTGGCGCGCCGACAACGATCCGCTCATCCAGTATGCGCGGCCGGCGTGGTTCATCCGCACGACGTCGGTGATCGATCGCGCGATCGAGAACAACCAGCAGATCAACTGGCTGCCGGAGCACATCAAGGACGGCCGCTTCGGCGACTTCTTGAACAACAATGTGGACTGGGCCCTGTCGCGCGAGCGGTACTGGGGCACGCCGCTGAACATCTGGATCTGTGAGGAGTGCGACCATCGAGAGGCGCCGTCGTCCTGCGACGCGATCCTGGCGCGCAACCCGGACGCGTTTGCGGCGTTTGAGGCGGCTCAGGCGGCCGATCCCAAGCTGAGCGAGCACCTGATCGTGCACAAGCCGTGGATCGATGAGGTCACCATGCCGTGCTCAAAAGAGTGCAGCGGCACGATGCGGCGCATCCCGGAGGTGATCGACTGCTGGTTCGACAGCGGCTGCATGCCGTTTGCGCAGTGGGGCTATCCGCACCAGAACAAGGACAAGTTTGAGCGCGCGTGGCCGGCGGACTTCATCAGTGAGGCCATCGACCAGACGCGTGGCTGGTTCTACAGCCTGTTGATGATCTCCACGCTGCTCTTTGACGAGGAGAACGAGGGCAGCCGGCCGCATCCGTACAGAAACTGCATCGTGCTGGGCTTTGTCTGCGACAAGGACGGCAAAAAGGAGTCCAAGTCCAAGGGCAACTACACGCCGCCCGACGCGATTTTGGCGAGCAGTGGCGCGGACGCGATGCGCTGGCACTTCTACTCGGCCAACCCGCCGTACAACAACACGCGGTACAGCCCCGAGGCGGTGCGTCAGGCTCAAAAAGAGTTCCTGATCAAGCTGCACAACGTGTACGGCTTCTTTGTCATCTACGCCAACATCGACGGGTTTGACCCGACCGAGGCGCCGCGCAACGAGCCGGCGGACCGGCCGCTGATCGATCGCTGGATTCTGTCCGAGCTGAACCTGGCGCTGCGTGATGTCACGGCCAACATGGACGAGTACCGGATCTACGAGAGCGCGCAGCGGATCGTGGCGCTGACGGACGCGCTGTCCAACTGGTACGTGCGCCGCTGTCGTGACCGCTTCTGGTCGTCCGAGAAGGATCAGGACAAGTGGGACGCCTATCACACCCTGTACGAGGTGCTGGTGACCATGAGCCGGTTCACGGCGCCGTTTGTGCCGTTCTTTGCCGACGAGATCTACCGCAACCTGGCGCCCGACGGCGCCGAGAGCGTGCACCTGGACGACTGGCCGCAGGTTGATGAGGCCGTGATCGACGAGCAGCTGAGCGAAGAGATGCAGGCGGTGCGGGATATCGTCAGCCTGGGGCTGAGCACCCGGGCGATGCACAAGCTCAAGGTGAGGCAGCCGCTGCGCAGCGCCGAGGTGGTGCTGGGTCATGCGTCTCTGGCGGATCGCGTGCGTCCGTACATCCAGCTGATCAGCGAGGAGCTCAACGTCAAAGAGGTGCGCTTTACGCAGGACGCGGGCGACCGGGTCTCGTTTACCGTCAAGCCCAACTACCGGGTGCTGGGGCGCCTGTTTGGCAAGCGCATGCCGCTGTTGCGCAAGGCGTTGGACAGCGCGGACGCCAACGCGATACGCGAGTCGCTGGCGGCGTCGGGCACGGCCACGATCGACCTGGAGGGCGAGGCGGTCTCGCTGGATGCCACGCAGGTCGAGGTCAGCGCGTCGGCTCAGGAGGGTTTTGCGGCCAGCGGTGGGTCGGTTGGGACCGTGATCCTGGACGCGCAGCTGGACGAGCCGCTGATCGAGGAGGGCATCGCCCGCGAGATCGTCAGCCGAATCCAGAAGGTGCGCAAGGAGCAGCAGCTGGATTACACGGCGCGCATTGCCGTGCACGTGACCGGCGCCGACTCGGTGCTGAGCGCGTGCCGGGCGTGGGAAGCGCATATTGCCAAGGAGACGCTGGCCTCCAGCTTTGACATCGGGGGCGAGGCGCCGGACGGTGGGACGGTGATCGAGGCCAAGATCGACAAGCAGCCGGTATCGATTCGAGTCGAAGCAGCATAGCGAGGACGACCATGGGTGACTTTCGTTGGGTGGCGCTGGTTCTGGCCGTCGCGGCCGTTTGTGTCGGTTGCCCCGATGACTCTGAGTCCGGGGCGACGCCGCCCACGGATGTCGCCGAGCCGGCGCCGGATGGGCCGCTGGACACCGTGCTGCTCTCCGATGAGGGGCCGCCTCCGCAGGACGAGGGCCCGCCGCCCACTGACGACGGTTCGCCGCCGCTCGATGACGGGCCGCCGCCCACGGACGATGGGCCCCCGCCCACGGATGACGGCCCGCCGCCGCCCGACACCGGGCCGCTGCCGGACGGCTGCTGCAACACCTCGGGCGACTGCGCCGACGACGGCGCGGTGTGTGCGGGGACCGGCGGTGAGACCATGGGCAAGTGTTACGGGGCCGGACCCGAGCCGGGCTGGTGCTGGGGGGACGCGCAGTGCGCGCCGGGCGAGGTCTGTCACGGTGTGCTGCCGTGTGGCTGTGGGGCGTCGTGCAAAGACGAGCGCCCGGGCGTCTGTCTGTCGGCCGGGGCTGTGGCGAGCGGCTGCGCGGCGATCGAGCCCAGCTGGGTCAAGGAGACGTGCGACGCTGCCAGCATCGTGATCTTCGACGGCGAGAAGTGCATCGCCACGTGCCCGGGGTGCTGTGAGTGCGGACCCTTCTGCGATCTGGCGTTCAACAGCGTCGCTGCGTGTGAGGCGGCGTGCCAGGGGCCGAGCTGCCCCACGTACATCGGCTCGCTGAAGGACTGCAGCTTTGGCCTGAGCGCCGGCGACGACGGGTGTCCGCTGGCGCAGTGTCTGGAGAAGCGGTGCGCAGGCGACGGTGATTGCGCGGGCGGATCCTGTGTCCTGGGCAGCTGCGTCAACTGTTGGGAGGACGGCCAATGCGGCGCGGCCAAGACCTGTCGTACCGGGCGCTGCGTTGGTCCCAATCCGGCCGCCTGCCCGTCGCCGGGGGCGTGCTCGGCCGACGGCTGCAAGCTGGTGACTGTGTCGGAGGCGCCGTGTCCGGTGTGCGTGTGCGACGGCATGGGGCAGCTGGCCTGTGAGGCCGACATCGAGTGCCAGGCGATCAGCTCGGTGCCGTACAAGCACTGCGTTTACGGGCGCTGCGCCGAGTGTCGTCAGGACTCCGACTGCACGTTCGGCGCGTGCCTGCCGCCGGGGATCTGCTTTGATATGAAGCCGCATCCCGAGGTCTTCTACGGCCCCTGGATCATCGGCTGGTCCGGGGGACTGGACCACTACAGCTACATGCGCTTCGAGCCCGACGGGACGCTGCGCCGCGGCAGTTATGAGCCGCAGGGTCCGTATGCGGACGACATCCCGCCGCTGCCGTGCTGGCCGGGCGACGATCCGCCCTCACCGCTGCTGGGCACCTGGCAGCCGGAGATCACCGCGTCCGGCTTTTTGGTGCTGCGCCTGCGCTTGAACGTGGGGTGCGACGACGCCGGGGGCTGGTCGGCACGCTACGTGGTCAATCTGGCGGAAGATGGGCTGAGCGCGACGCTGGACGACGTGGACAGCGACCAGAACCTGATGGCCTTCAGGGCCCCCCCGGAGGCCTGCACCAACGACTTCAGTTTGTGCGTCTCCCCGTCTCTGTTTTAGTTACATGTGCGTTCGCGCGCCGGTGTCAACCACGCTCTGCTCGCCCCCTGCCTTGGGACCCAGTACGACGGAGGTAGAGTTCGCGTAGTACACGCTGTCCCCGGGGCGTTGGAATCGAAGACGTCCCTGGCCTTCGGCGAGTACCGCGTGAGATAGGTCGCGCCTTGCGGTTCGCCACCGGGGAGTTCCGGACGCGTGCACCCTTCCGGGTCATCGTCCTGGTCGACTACGCGGCCAACAGGTCGGTTGCACTTCAAGAAACATTGGGTCGTATTGGTTGTCGGTCGCGGTTTCCGCGAAGGCGATAAAAGCTGAATCGCTGGCACCAGCCGCCACGGATTGGAAATCGCCAACTCCGATTTCGAGATCATAGGCCGAGCAACAGCCCGGCCCTAAGTCCGTCTTATCTGGGTGAAACCAGTAGACTATCGGTTGAGCTTGGGTACCCGTTTGAACACCGTATAAACCGATTTTGGGGCCCGCCGTTACCATGGCAAGCGCGTCATGAAACTGGCGTTGAGGCGGTGGCAGTTGCACGTCCCACATGGGCGCCCCATCTAATCCGCGGCGCCTTGACAATGTGACCGCCGCCACACGCTGCACTGTCGGGTCGGGCGGTGCGCCCCAGCTAAGTAGGACGTCGCCGGCGGAAGTCGCTAGCCCGAGAACCAGATCCGCATGCACATCACGTCCGATGGTCCTAAGCCATAAGAGCTCCCCCGTTTCTGTATGCAGGGCGGCCAACCACACTGCAAACGAGTTACCTTGGGTCCGCGTCTCGGATCCCGCGATGTTTAGCGCCACGCCGGCCACGAAGACTCGATCACCGTCCGTCGCGATAGATACGCCTTTCCCGTCGCCGTTTACTCCGCGGTCCAACGCAACTGACACTACGGCTCCGAGAGTAGTAAGCCAGTCGAGTTCGCCGGACAACGACTGGCTCAAGACGATTGGCGCCGCCCCTTTCCATTCGGCTGACCGTATGCGATTCGCTACCGCCCAAGAACCAGCGAACACGAGAGTAGCGCCGAAGAACCCGGAGCGACTCAAGTGCGGTGCAAGCCGAAGCGGATGAGTACCGATGTAGTTCAGGGCAAGCACCGGCTCGGCTCCATCGTCATCCAGCACCTCGACCGCGTTTCCGGTCGCTCCCTCGCCAATTACTTCATACCGATACGACACCAGGGCGGCTTTCGGCGACAATGCGAGCACTTCGATGGGCCAATTGAACACCGCTTGTGGGAGCCCCCAGAGCCGGTGTTCTCGTTGGTCCCGAGTCCAACGCGTTACGGAAGTCGCCGCGGGCAGCGGCTCGGGTAAGAACGCCTTAGGTTCGGTTGAGATCAGCGATAGAAAGCAAGTATTAGCCAAACAGGACATCGACGTCGGCCAATCGTTTCTCATCGAGCCGCCGAGCGACGCAGGGCCCGCCGATTTCATGCCGCAAGGTCCAACATCCGCGGTGCGGGCGGTGTCCGCGTCGCGAGTTGTGGAGACCGAGTCCGGTCCCGAAGAAGTGCAACCGACTAGGAGAAAGAAGCACATACGCAACAGGGCGTCCAAACCGCTGCAGCAGCTACCCGGGAGCCGTCTGATAAATGTGGTGCAGATGATAATCCACTCCGATGTAGAACAACTCAAGCCGCCCGTCGACGTTGACCCCAACATGAAGCTTACGCGCATGGACGCCAAATGGCTTTTCCGCACCAGCCCATTTGCCTGGGGTTGCCTCGTACACATGGTCGACTTCGAAGCCCTCATCCGCACCTTTTCGAACAAAGGCCTCTAGTCTCCCGGACGCGTGCCTCCCCGCAGCAACCTGTTTGTAACCTGTGTTCGCAAACCCCACTTCGGCGGTGCCGGCTGTCGAGACGGCCTCTTCCCAAACAAAGAGCCGGCCCTCCTGGCTTAGGAAGAAGACTGACGGATGGTCCCGATGGCACAGGGAAAAGTCAATGACATCCTCAGAATCCCAAATTGAATCCACTGTGACCACCGTGGGCTCATCTCCGTCTCCCGGGAAGGCCTTGATTGTGAAGAGGCCCAAGGCACTCCACAGCGTAGCGAAGGCAGACGGGCCGGAGAAAGCCATCTGGCGCACACTGTACGGGAAAGCTCGCACGAGCGTGTCCGGCGGTCGTCTCGTCGTCGCATTGCCGACCAAAGCCAACGCGTCCGGCCCCTGCTTGGGTGAGAATACGACGTCAAACAACCCTCTCGTCCTTGAAGCCGAATAGAGTGTCGTGTCCCCTGGCAATGCGAACACACCGCCTAGGGCGTTTACGACCGACGAGGCTTCACATAGCTCAGAATCGAAGTCACAGTCACCGCTATACAAATACGGCACGGCTTGTCCGATCATGTCACTTCCGCTCGCTTCTGCTTCCTGCAGCGGGGCAAACGCGGTCCACCCGGAGGTTGCATTGAAATAGTACGCAGAATATTGAAGAAACCACGGCTCGCCAGCGACACTCACCAGAGGAACTCGCATATTGTTGAAGCCGCTTGGAGTTGGCTTCCTGGCTTGGCCGGACCGTGTGTCTTCGACACGCAGGGTGGTCCAGTGCACGAACTCCTTGAGCGGCGCCGAGCTGACCGAACACGAGGAGATCCCCGCCATGGGTGGAAGTTTTTCCTTGGTCTTGAATGGCGCTGGGAGTGCCCATCCCTTAAAACTTACACTGTCGAAGGATTTTGGATACTTGTCTAGGAGGGACAGCCATTTGTCGAACACTTGGTAAGTGTGCCAGAGCGTCCCATCCGCGTGGATCATGATGATCTCTAGTCTCCCGTCCCAGTGTTGGACAACACCGAGGTCGATGAACGGCCCCTCCGCCAGCAGTGACGGTCCGGTCCAGCCACCGGGCACTAGCGGTTCTCCAAATCGTTTGGCCTAAGCTCGGGCTCGAGGAAGATGACACCCGGGACTTGCAGCCGAATACGGCAACCATTTGGCTGCTCGAAACTGAAGGGCACGGTGTTCGGGCACTTGGATCGGTCTGCGGTCATTTTGCCAGCATTCAGCCTCCGTGGAACGTGGTCATATCGATGGGGCTGATGACCAGGTCGAGCCAATTCATGTAATCGCTTGGCCACTATTGGTCCGCGGTTCTGGGCCGAGGTGGCAATCCGGGCCTCACGACCACTTCCCATTGACTCTGAAGCACGCCTCCCACGACCCAGCACCACCACCAGTTTGACCCTCCAGATGCCACCGGATGTACCGGGCCAGCGCCGGCACGCTTCCGCTCGGCTGCCAGCTCATCACCACGCGGTCCACGGTGTATGCCTGCGTGTAGGACGCGA
>CAZJHX010000057.1:0-62131 GCA_964545715.1 uncultured Myxococcales bacterium | reverse complement strand
GCGCTTAATGCCGATGAGCCCAATGCCGATGCGCCAAATGCCGAGGAGCAAAAAGCTGAAGCGCCCGCAGCCAAGGTTGGCGAGCTGGTCGGCAAAGGCGCCGCCGCCGTCGAGGCCGTCAAGGCCGCCACCGACACCAAGGGCGAGGCGCTGTCCCCCGCCGAGTACGAGAAGCTGGTCCTGGCCCTGGCCGCCTGCAAGATCACCGAGCGCGGCATCGACTGGAAGTGCGCCGAGCTCAAGGCCCTCAACAAGGCCCGCAACGCCAAGACGTCGCTCAAAGACGCCGCCGGCATCTGGTCCGGCCTGGGTCGCAAGCACATCGCCCACGCCAACCCGGCGGTGCGCTACAAGTCGACACAGCTCATGAGCTCCTTCTTCGGCGCCGGCAACGACACCCAGAAGGTCGTCATGGAGCGCATCACCAAAGAGGAGCACCCCGCCGTCCTGCGCCAGCTGGTCAACGTGGTCGGCAGCCGCGGCAAGTCCAACCCGGCCATCGCCAAGATGCTGCTGGCAAACGCCGACCATAAGGAGCCGGTCGTGCGCAAAGAGTGCATCAGCTGGCTGACCACCAGCTTCAACGAGGGCGTCGAGGGCCGTCTGGAGAAGGTCATCGAGAAGATGACCAAGGACAAGGACGTCGAGGTGCAGGCCTATGCATGTGAGCGGGCAGGCGGTCTGGGCGACGACAAGCTCATCCCCATCTACGAGAAGCTGACGGCCGACACCTCCAACGAGAAGCTGTACGCCGGCTGCATGAAGGGCCTGCTGAACACCTGGTTCTCGTACCCGTTCTTCAACACCTCGAACGAGAAGGGCTACAAGCTCTTCCTGGAGCGCCTCAAGGCCGAGCCGCGCAGCAAGAACGTGCCGCCGTGGACCATCATGAGCAGCTTCCAGCCCTTCGAGCGCGACTCCCGCGGCCTCAAGGCGTGGAAAGAGAAGGTGAAGTTCTTCAAGGCCGACGAGGTCATCGAGGCGGTCAAGAGCGTCGTCGAGGACGAGAAAGCCAACTGGATGGCCCGCAACGGCGGCGTGAAGTCCATGCTGGCGTTGGGCGCCCCCAAAGCCACGTTTGAGGCGATGGTCAAAGCGTGCACCGGGGACGACGGCAAGCCCACCTGCAACAGCTGGGTGCACAAGTCGCTGACAGAGGCTGTCGGCAAGGCTAAATAGCTTGCCGGGCCTGACGGTCTAGCCCATCATCGAGCGCCAGGCGTCGAGCGACGGCACTCTCAAGTAGTGATTCGTCTGCTTCACCTGGCCCATCTCCGCATGCGGCGCCCCGCCGTAGTTGTGACCAGGATATAAGATCGTGTTGTCCGGCAGGGTGGCCAGCTTTGTGGTCAGCGTGCGGTACATCTCCTCGGAGTCGCCGCCCGGCAGGTCGACGCGGCCGCAGCCCTGGATGAAGAGCGTGTCGCCGCTGACCAGCGAGCGACCGATCTTGAAGCACTGACTGCCCGGCGTGTGCCCCGGCGTATGCAGAAACTCGATCTCCAGGTCGCCGACCTTCAGCTTGTCGCCTGACGACTGCTTCTTCAGATCGGAGTCCGATAAGCCCGTCACCTGCTTGACCCCCGCCGCTTCATGCTCGTTGACGTACACCGGCACGGGTCGCGTGGCCATCAGCTCGGGCAGCCCCTTGATCTGCATGCCGAAGATGGTGCCGCCGCAGTGATCGGGGTGATAATGCGTGACGAGCGCGCCTTTCAGCGTCATGTCATCGGCGTCCAATTGCCCGACCAGCCCGTCGATATCCCACGCCGGGTCGATCACAACGCACTCACGCGTGTTCATGCACCCGATGGCGTACACAAAGTTCTCCATGGGGCCCAGCAGCAGCTGCTTGAAATAGATGTCGCTCACGGTGTCACGTCCGGTTTGATGCGTTTGATTTCGGTCACGGTGTGGCTGTGCTCCCCATTGGCGCTGACCTGAAGGTCGCCCCACAGATCCTGCACGGTACCGCCTACAGTCGTACTGACGCGCGAGGTGATTGCCGTCGGCAGCTCCGCGTCGTCGAAGGGGTAATGCCCGCTGAAGACGCCCTTGGCCCTGCCACGCATTTGCGCGTAGTCGGGATAGGCGTCGATGCTGAAGTCCACGGTACCCACTGCATACAGCCCATCCTGGTCGTTCTGCCGCCGGCGGTCGACCACCGCCATGCTGCCCTTGGCGTCTCGCACCACGACCCGAAAGCAGGTGTTCATCGTCAGCAGCTCCGTGAACTGCTTCATGTGGGGCTGCCACTTGTCGCCCACCCGCACCTTGTCCTCGCGCCCGAAGATGTCCTGATCGGACGGCAGCAGCGGGTCCACCTCGTGAAACAAAAACCCCAGCGTGCGCAGCTCGGTGTCGCCCAGCGGGTTGCCGTCGATGCGGGTGATCTCCACTGCCGGCGATCGCACCACCTTCAGCGCGTGGTCCGACACCCGCAGACGGCGCCACGGACCGCCCAGCTTCAGCTTGACCTGAAAGTCCTCGACGGTGGCCATCTCCGTACCGATGCGCCCGCCGTACAGCGATCGCGCGATGGTGCTGGTCACTTTTCCGCGCGCCTCCAGGTGGTCCTTGCCCCGGCCGCTCAGCACGCCGGTGCTGGCGCGAAACCGCAGCGACTGCATCAGCTTGAACTTGTAAGTGTAGGTGTCGCCCTGCTTCAGGTAGCGCGTCAGGTTGAGCTTCCAGGCGTCGACGCGGCCCTCGGTGGCCATCACGCCGCCGCCCGCCTTGCCCTGTGCCGGATCGACCGCGACCGGCTGCCCACCCGGCGTCTTCTTCTTGCAGCCACAGACCGCCACGCCAAGCAGCGCGCCGATCAAAAGCAGCCTCGCAGTCATGCTCAATCGTCCCCCGACTTGATGGTCCAGCGACGCTCGCCGTAAGACACGCGCACACCGCCCGAGCTCCACTTGCACGAGTATGGCTCATCCCAAGGCTCAATACTGCGCACCGGCTCAAAATCGGGCGTACCCGGGCGCCCGCGGGTGCCGACGGTCACGCGCTCATACCCGACGATCAGATAGGACTCTTCACCACACCGGACACAGTCAAAGCTGACCCACCGCCGCCACGGCCAGCAGAGCTTGGCGCCGTCCATGATGTCGATGATGGGGACGTCCTCGGCGCACCGGGGACACGGGAGAGTCTCGCTCAGATGACGCTGGGTGAGCGGCGAGGGGCCGGAATCGGGGGCACTTCAAGCACCTCCTGCGTGCGCTTGGCCTGCTCGTGCATACGACGCGGCTCCACGATATAGCCTGCGATGGCGCTGGCGGCCACGACCAGCGGGCTGGCCAGGTACACCGAGCCGGGGCCGCTGCGACCCGGGAAGTTGCGGTTGATCGCGCTGACCGTCACCTGCCCGGCGTCCAGGGAGACCCCCGGGCCTGCACGGATGCAGGCGCCGCAGCTGGGATTGATCAGGCTGGCGCCCGCCGCCTTGAAGATCTCGATGTAGCCCTTGCTCTCGGCGTACTTCTTGATGAGCTGCGACCCGAACTGGATGTACAGCAGCACGCCGTCCTTGACCCTGAGGCCCTGATCCAGCGCCATCTGCAGCACCTTGGCGTACATGTCCATGTCGGTCATCTTGCCGCCGGTGCAGGAGCCGCCGTACGCGATGTCGATGTTCACGCGACCGCCGGCGGTGTCCTCGAGGTCGTCCAGGAAGATGCCGTTGCGCGGATCGCCCGGCAACGCCACCATCGGGCGCAGGTCGTCCAGGTCGATCTCAAAGCGGTGCACGTACTCTGCGTCCGGGTCGCTGCGATAGAACGCGGTCGAGCCCAGGTTGGGATCCCAGCGCCCCAGCTCCTGCAGGTAGGCCACTGTGACGTCGTCCGCCTCGATGATGCCCGTGGTGGCGCCGCCCTCGACGGCCATGTTGGCCAGCGTGGCGCGCTCGTCCATGTTCATGTCGGCGATGCCCTCGCCACCGAACTCCAGCACCTGACCGATGCTCTTGCCCTCTTTGATGTACGGGTCGGCCAGAATCTTGAGCATCACGTCTTTGGCGCTGACGTGGCCCGGCATGGTGCCGTTGATCTCCACGCGAACGACCTGCGGCACGACGCAGCGGATGTCCTTGGTGTACCAGGCGTTGGCCATGTCCGTGCTGCCGACGCCGAAAGCAAAGGCGCCCAGCGCACCGGCCGTGCAGGTGTGGCTGTCGCTGCCGATGATCAGCTGGCCCGGCAGGCCGATCTCTTCCAGCACGGCGTTGTGGCAGATGGCCTCGGAGCCGCCGTCATCGACCTCGCCGAAGAGGCGCACGCCCTGCTCGCGGGTGAACTGCTCCTGGGTCTCGGCCAGGCCGTTGGCCGCCTCCAAAAGCCCCATATCGCGGTGCTTCTGAGTCATGACCTGGGAGATGAACGTCAGGTGGTCGCGAAAGGCGTACACGCTGTTGGGATCGGTGACGCGGGCGTCGTCGCCCAGGAAGCGCTTGAACAGCGACGCCGCCATCGGGGTGACGTATTCGTGACTGAAGCGGACGTCGGTGCGGCAGAAGAGCGCATCCCCCGGCTTGACCGCCGGCACGCCGAGCTGGCCGGTGCTGGCGTCGACGACCGCGTGCGCCGCGATGATCTTCTCGGCCACGTTCATCGGCCGCGCGGGCGTCGTCACCGCAGGCGGCGCAACGGTGCCGGCCAGGCGGGCGCGGTTGTACGAAAACAGCCCCCCGTACCGCACGATGTCGGCGCCGATCGCGTCCAGGCCGTGGGTGAACTCTTCGAGCGGGATCTCCTCGCCCGCCTCTATGCGCTCGATCAAGCCCATATCCGTAGACGTCAGCAGCCCGATGTTCTGGCAGTTCTGCCCGTAGATCTTCTCGATGGTCTTGGCCACGATGAGCTGTACGCCGGCCCACTTCTCGGAGTACGGCGCGGTCTCGCGCGACGAGCCGCAGCCCTTGGACAGGCCGCTGACCAGCACCGCCGGTCGTGCGTTGACGAAGTCGTCCTTTTGGATGTTGCCGTGGCGCAGGCCGATGTGGACAAAGCGCGCGAGCGTCTCGTCGTAGTGAAAGCACACCCAGCCCGGTGTGATCTCGTCAGTGGAGATGTTGTTCAGGAGAGCCCGATCAGGGTCGAACGCGAGCTGTTCGCCGTCGAGTTGTTGGCGAAGTGCGTCCGCGTCCTGCGTCAGATAGATGATCCGTCCTTGGAAGCGCACTTTGTCAGGTCTCATGCCATAGTGCTACCGTTTAGGCGCTTGGGCTGTCAAGGGAAATCTTTAGCATTCTCAATGACTTGCGTGCTACGAAAGCTATCAAACGTTCGGTCTGAAACACGTCTGGCCGCCACTGTGTTGGTAACTCTTACCATCGGGTGCGGATCCGGCGGGGACGGGGCACGGGTCGCCGAGCCGTCGACCGGACCGTGGGTGTGGGTCTGTGCGACCGATGTGACCGGCCCGGACCGGCCCGAGCAGAGCGGCGCGGCGCAGGCTGAACACGCCACCAGGCGAAAGGCCCGACGTACTGCGATCGGGCGCGCCTGTGACCAGGCCGGCGGCGGGCAGCCGTGCACCAGCCAGTCGTCCGGCTGGACGCTGACATCGGACAAGTGCGAGTCGGAGACGACCAATGGACGCCGCAAATATGCGTGCAGCGCGGCGGTGCTCCGACCGGCAGGCGATCGCAGGACACGCACACAGGCGGAGGCCAGAAGCGCTGAAAAGGCGTGTGAGCGTGCCCGACGCCACGCGTGTCGGGACCTGGGTGGCGGAACGCGCTGCCTGCGCGCCCAGGACGGCTGGAGCGAGGCGCGATCCGTGGGCCGACGCCGCCCATAACGCGTGCCGGCTGCTTGACGGCCCGCCAAAGCCGCGCTACTCCCTGAACCGCCATTCACCCGGTGAGACCCGAGCACGAAGAGGAGCAGGTCCATGTCCGAATACAAGGTTGATCTCAGAGATGTCCGCTTCATCCTCAAGGAGCAGCTGCGCATCCAGGAGCTGACCGAGTCCGCGCCTTACGAGGACTTCACCTGGGACGACTTCGACATGGTGGTCAACGAGTGCGCGAAGTTTGCCACCACCGTGGTGCACCCCCTGCAGGAGGCCGTGGAGAAGCAGCACGCGGCGCTGGGCGAGAATGGGCGCGTGACGCTGCCCGAGACCTTTCACTCGGTCTTCAAGAAGTACAGCCGCGGTGGCTGGGCGGGCGTTGGTCTCAGCCCGGAGCTGGGCGGTCAGGGCCTGCCGCACACGATCGCGGCCCTGTGCATCGACCTGTTCATCGGCGCATGCCCGTCCTTTGCCTTTGTCCCGGGCCTGGCGCGGGCTGCGGGGCGCGTGATCGAGGCCGCCGGTACGCCGGAGCAGGTCAAGGTGTACTGCGAGAACATGTACAACGGCACGTGGGGCGGCACCATGTGCCTGACGGAGCCCCAGGCCGGCTCGGCGGTGGGCGATCTGCGCGCCGGCGCGATCAAGCAGGCGGACGGTCGCTACAAGATCACGGGCAGCAAGATCTTCATCAGCGCGGGGGACCAGGACGTCACCGAGAACGTCATCCACCTGGTGCTGGCCAAGACCCCTGATGCGCCTCCCGGGATCAAGGGCGTGTCGCTGTTTATCGTGCCGTTTGCGCGCCTGGACGGCAGCGGCGGCAACGACGTGGCCGTCACGGCGCTCGAGGACAAGATGGGACTGCACGGGTCCCCGACCACGTCCCTGAGCTTTGGCGACAACGACGACTGCTACGGCGAGATCATCGGCGCAGAGGGCGAGGGCATCCGCCACATGTTCTTGATGATGAACGAGGCGCGCATCGCGGTGGGGCTGCAGGCGTCGGGCATCTCGAACTTCGCGTACCAGCTGGCGCTGGACTACGCCAAAGAGCGCGTGCAGGGCACCGATGTGGCGTCGATGAAAGACCCGCTGGCGGAGCGCGTGGCGATCATCAAGCACCCGGACGTGCGCCGCATGCTGATGACGATGAAGGCCTACTCCGAGGGCACACGCGCGCTGCTGCTGATGACGGCCAGCTTTGTGGACCGCCAGCACACCGCCACAGACGATCGGGATCGGGAGCGGTACAAGCACCTTGTCGAGATCCTGACGCCGATCTGCAAAGCGTACGGTTCCTATCGCGCGTTTGACGTGACCGACCTGGCGATCATGGTGCACGGCGGCTACGGCTACATCCGCGAATACGAGGTCGAGGGCCTGCTGCGCGACGTGAAGATCGCGGCCATCTACGAGGGCACAAACGGCATCCAGGCGCTGGATCTGCTGGGCCGGAAGGTCGCGCGCAAGGGCGGCATGATGCTCATGACGTTTATCGGCTGGATGAACGAGTTCATCGCGGCGCATAAGAACAGCGAAAACGAGCAACTGAAGGCCCTTATCGGGCCGGTGGAGGCCGCAAAGAACACGCTGGCCACCGTGTCGATGGAGCTGGGCCAGGCGGGCATGAAGGGCGACATCTACTACCCCGTCCTGCACGCCAGCTCGTACCTGGAGGTCTTCGGCGACGTGGTGATGGCGCGCATTCTGGTGGAACAGGCGGCCATCGCGACCGAGCGCATGAGCAAGGGTGACCTGACCCCGGGCGAGCAGCGTTTCTACGCGGGCAAGGTCACGTCCGCGCGCTTCTTTGTGAACCATCTGCTGCCGCGCATCGACGGGCTGGTCAGTTCTATTCGATCGGACGATCGAAGCGCCCTCGAGATGGACTTCTAAGAGGTGCGTACGCTGCTGATCGCTGCCGCCATCGCCTGTGCAGTCGCTGTGGGCGGGTGCAAGTCGGAGTGCGCGCGACTGTGCGACAAGCAGGCCGCGTGCAGCGAACATGAGGAGAACTTCAAGACGGCCGAGAAGCGCAGCGAGCTGTGCCGATCGGTCTGCGAGTCGATGCGGTCCGACCCCGAGAAGGCGCCTGAGGTCACACGCGCCGCCGAGTGCACCACCCGGGACTGCGCCGGGTTTGCCCGCTGTGTGAAGGGCGACAAGTAGCCCGTATCTCGCGTTGGTGTCTGTACTTACGGTATAAACACCCTCGGATCGCGAGAAAAAAAAGGCAGCTCAAATGATCGGATGGAAGCGAGGACCAGTATGGTTCGGCGTAGCGGTTCTGGTGGCCCTGACGGCCGCTGGATGCGGTGACGATGATCCCCTGGATGGGACGCTGGACATCAACCCGACGACGGACACGGGGGAAGAAGACACCCCGGATGTCGTGGACAGCGAGACGAGCGACGGCGACCCGGATGTCGCCGACGACGGCACCGACTCGGGGGACGACGACGACGCCGACGTGACGGTGGACACGGGCACGCCGGACGAATGCGAGACCGACGACCAGTGCGTCGACAAGGTCGAGCCGGGTCAGTGTGAGCATGCGGCGTGCATCGCGGGGCAGTGCGAGGTCGAGGCGGACCAGGACGGCGTAGCCTGCGATGACGGCAACGCGTGCACCGTGGACGATGCGTGCAGTGCTGCCAGCGCGTGCGCGGGCAAGGCGGTGATCTGCGACGACGAGAACCCGTGCACGACCGACAGCTGTGACGCGGAGACCGGCGAATGCGTGACCGCGCCGGACGATGGGATCGCCTGTGACGACGACAACATCTGCACCGAAAACACCGTGTGCGGCGACGGCGCGTGCGGCGGCGGCGACTTCACGTGCCCGTGTGAGACCGACGTCGACTGTGCGCCCAAAGAGGACGGCAACGCCTGCAACGGCACGCTGGTCTGCCTGGCTAACGTGTGCGTCGTCGATCCGGATTCACTGATCAACTGCGACCCGGGCGTCGGAACGGCGTGCCTGGAGAACGTGTGCGTGAAGGCCACCGGGACGTGTGAGTTGGTGCCGGTGAAGCCGGGCGACCCGTGCGACGACGGCAGCGTGTGCACGTCGGACGACGCGTGCTCCAACGGCTATTGCGCGGGTGAGGCGCTGGACTGTGACGACGACGAGCCGTGCACGGTGGACAGCTGCAACGCGCTGGATGGGTGCCAGAACGCGGCCGAGGCGGACGCCGTGATCTGCGACGACGGAGACGAGTGTACGACCGCGGACACATGCACCGGCGGTGTGTGCAAGGGCGACGGCGTGGACTGCGACGACGGCAACCCCTGCACCGATGACTCCTGCACCCTGGAAGACGGCTGCTTCCACGCGGCCAATACCGCGCCGTGCGACGACGGCGACGCGTGCACAACCAACGACGCCTGCCTGGGGAACACCTGCGTGCCGGGCGCCCCGCTGCTGTGCAACGACAACAACCCGTGCACGGACGACGCGTGTGACGCCGGCACCGGCTGCACGACCACGAACAACACCGCGCCGTGCAGCGACAAAAACCTGTGCACCCTGAACGACCAGTGCAAGGACGGGGGCTGTGCAGGTACGTCGACGCTGGACTGTGACGACGGCAACGTGTGCACCGATGACAGCTGCGATGCGGTCTCGGGGTGCGATCACCTGGACAACGTCGCGCCGTGCGAGGACGGCAACGACTGCTCGGAGGGCGACCTGTGCACGGAGGGGCTGTGCGTGGGCGGCGAGAGCACGTGTGGGTGCGAGGCGGATGCGGACTGCGCGGAGTTCGAGGATGGGGACGTGTGCAACGGCACGCTGATCTGCGACAAGAACAGCTTCCCGTTCTCGTGCAAAGTGGACTTGGACACGGTCGTGGTGTGCGACACGACCGATGACACGACCTGCTCCAAGAACACCTGCGACACCGGGACGGGCGAGTGCGCGCAGACGGCTCAGGAGAACGGGCTGGTCTGTGACGACGCCGACGCGTGTACGACCACCGACACCTGCGAAAACGGGGACTGTACGGGCGAGGGCGCGCCGGAGTGCGACGATGAGGACCCGTGCACGACGGACGGGTGCGACGCAGACGGCGGCTGCACGCACGAGCCGGTCGACGGAGGCGCGTGCGACGACGGCAATCTGTGCACGACGTTTGATGAGTGCTCGGCCGGTGCGTGTCAGGGCACGCAGCCGACGGATTGTGACGACAACAACCCCTGCACGGTGGATGGCTGTGGGGCGCTGACAGGGTGCACACACGTCAACGTAGGCCTGCCATGCAGCGACAACGACGCATGTACGACCAGCGACATCTGTTTCCAGGGCGACTGCGTGGGCAAGGGCGCGCCCGACTGCGATGACGGCAGCCCGTGCACGGCGGACTCCTGTGCGTCGGCGCAGGGCGGCTGCGTAAACGCGCCGGTGGATGGGGACTGCGACGACGGCGACGAGTGCAGCACAAGCGACGTGTGTGATGCCGGCGTGTGCGCGCCCGGGCCCGCGCTGGAGTGCGACGACAACAACGTGTGTACGACGGATTTGTGCAACCCGTTTGTCGGGTGCGTGTCCACTCCGAACGAGGGCGCCTGCAGCGACGGCAACGAGTGCACCGTGGGTGATCATTGCACGCTGGGGGTGTGTCAGTTCACCGGCCAGACGCAGTGCGACGACAGCAATGACTGTACGACCGAGCTTTGCGATCCGGCGACCGGCTGCGTGGTCACAAACAACACCAAGCCCTGCGACGACAGCAACTCGTGCACGACGTCCGACACCTGCAAAGACGGGGCGTGCAAGGGCACGGTGCCGGCCAACTGCAACGACAACAACCCGTGTACGGACGACCTGTGTGACCCAACGGACGGCGGCTGCAAGAACTTGAACAACAGCCAGCTGTGCGATGACGGCGACCCGTGTACCACGCTGGATCCATGCGTGGATGGCGAGTGCCAGACCGGGCAGCCGCTGGTGTGCAACGACGGCAACGAGTGTACGGCTGATACGTGCACGCAGGCGGATGGGTGCGTGTTTACCAACCAGGACGGGGCGTGCAACGACGGCGACGCCTGCACGCTGGGCGATGTCTGCGAGAGCGGGGCCTGCAAGGCCGGACCCGAGGGTCTGGCGTGCGACGACTCCAACCCGTGTACGTTGGACTCCTGTGACCCGCTGGGCGGCTGCAGCTACGCGCCGAGCACGGCGGACTGCGATGACGGCAACCCCTGCACAAGCGGCGACGTCTGCAACAACCTGCTGTGCCTGGGTACGGGCGAGGCGGACTGCGACGACGGCAACGTGTGCACGGACGACCTGTGCGACGTGACCTCGGGGTGCTTCTACTTCAACAACGACAACCCGTGCGACGACGGGGACGAGTGCACGATTGCGGGTACGTGCGACGAGGCGGTGTGCATCCCGTCGACCGCGGCGCCGTTCTGTTGCACCGAGGACGCCGACTGCGACGACGGCAGCGTGTGCACGGACGACTCCTGCAAGGACTCGGCGTGCGTGAACACGCCGACGGGCTCAATTTTCCTGGAAGAGACGTTCGACTCCGGGGCGGCGGCCGGCTTCGAGTTTGAGTCCGACAACGAGGACGTGACGTGGCAGCTGGACACGACCAAGTACGTCAGCCCGGGGCACTCGCTGTACTGGGGCAATGCCCAGACCCACACGTATGACTACGGCGAGGTCAACTCCACGGCCACGTTGAAGAGCCTGTCGGTGCCGTACGGACCGGCGGTGCTGAGCTTCAACGTGTTCATCGACGTGGAGGACGGCGCGGATTGCGACTTTGACGTGCTGACCATCCGCGTGGACGGCGATCAGGTCGCGCAGGAGTGCCAGGCGACGTTTGGCTGGAAGCGCGTGCACGTGGACGTGTCGGCGTTTGCGGGCCGCACGGTGGACGTGGACTTCGTGATGGAGACGGGCGACGACTTCCAAAACGCGGGACAAGGCGTCTGGCTGGACAACCTGGTGGTAACCCAGGGCTCGTGCTCGGGGACAACGTGCGCGGCCCATGCGGACTGCGAAAACCACGCGGGCTGCTCGGGCGGGCTGTGCCTGGCGGGCAAATGCAGCTTTGCACCGGCGCCGCCCAACCAGGGCTACGGTGAGAACTTTGACGACATGCCGGCGGACAACGCCAACTCGTCAGCGCAGGGCTGGACCTTCAGCAGCAACAACAACAACCTGTTCTGGAACGTGGCGACCAAGCAGTCGTCGACCGGCGGACAGTCGATGTACGCGGGCAACGTCAAGGACGGGCACTACAACCACGGCGCGGGGGTCATGAAGGCCAACCTGCCCAAGGTGCGCATCCCCAACAGCACCGAGTCCACGCTGGTGTTCCGGCTGTACATGGACGTGGCTGACCAGGGCTGCGCCAAGGACGTGCTGCGCATCAAGGTGGGCAACAAGATCATGGCTCAGTTCTGCCAGTCGACGGGCGGGCAGTTCATCGATATCGGGGTCTCGCTGACCGAGTTCTTCAGCCAGGATATCCAGCCCAGCTTCGAGTTCAGCGCGGGCGGCAGCTCCGGCACGGCCGAGGGCGTCTACGTCGACGACGTGGCGGTATTGGCGAACCTGGAGTGCGGCAAGCCGACGGAGAACTTCGACGACAACCACGCCTTCAACTTTGCGGTGGAGTCCACCAACAAGGACTCGTTCTGGCACATCTCCACCGCCAAGCAGTTCAGCGGGACGCGCAGCCTGCACTGCGGCAGCCCGGCGACCAACAAATACGATAAGGGCCCGGTGGACACGACCGCGACAATCGCCGTAAAGGCCTGCGACGGGGGCGTGCTGAACTTCCGCGTCCTGCAGGAGGTCAATAACCAATCCTGCGCCGACGACGTGTTCACCGTGTCGGTGGGCGACGACAAGCTGTACGAGAAGTGCAACAACAGCGGGGCGACCTTCGGCCAGCAGTCGATCCCGCTGGGCGCCTACAACGGGCTGACTGTGCCGGTCACGTTCAGGTTCAAGTCATCCAAGGGCGGCACCGGCTTCGGCACGTTTGTCGACCATGTCATCAGCAGCTGCGACGACGACGAATAGCACGCTGTCTGCCAAGCGGGAGGAGCGCCATGTTACGCAGCTTTTGGGGCATCGCCCTGGTCGCGGGCTTCAGCCTGATGGTCTCGTTCAACGCGGCGGGAGCTCCACCTCCGAAGGGCAGCTTCGACAAGGTCGGCGGCTTCGGTAACGTCCCGGTGGTCGCTTCTGTGGACCAGGTGCAGAAGGCGCTTACCAAGGCGCGGATCCCGTTCTCATTTAAGGTCTTCCACAAAACCGGAACGGTCTACCTGGTCTTCGCGACGCCGGGCTTGCAGACCAGCCGCGCGGGCGGCCCGTGGGAGGCGACCGTGTACTTTGATCACGAGGAGCGGCTGACCCAGCTGCTCCTGAAGGGGCCCCTGCACAAGAAGGAGGCCCCGGCGCGGGCATTCGTCAAGCAGCTCGTCGAGCGGTACGGCACGCCGGGCAAGGCGACACCGGAAGGTACCGGATCGCGCTACTGGACCGAGCTGTGGAAGAACGATCGGGTCCAGCTCAAGGTGTCGCTGACCTCCAGCAAGCGTGAGGACGAGTGGCAGGTCTGGCAGGCATGGTCTCCGGTCGGCGGACCCCAGCCACCACGCAAATCGTCCTCGAAGCCCTTGTCCTGGTAGGGGGCCCGGGGCCTGGACCCCAAGCGCTCAGATCTCTTTCCAGACCTTGGCCAGGCTCTCGCCGTGCACGGACAGGTCCCACTCACACATGTAGCCGAACGGGGTGATGTGCACCGTGTAGCCGGTGCCGGACAGGCGCTCGCGCAGCTGATCCATAAACGCCAGGGCAAACTGCGCGTCGGCGTTTTGGCCGCCCAGGTGCGTGAACGAGTGCAGCACGATCGTGCGCAGCTCGCGCTTGTTGGCCAGCCACTTCAAGTGCTTCAGCGTGTGCTTGAAGGCGCGCTTGCGCTGATCGGGGTCCTCGTCGCGCTGTTCGATGTGCAGAAAGGCGACGACGGCGTCCGTGACCTCGGTCTCGGGGCCCGGATCAGGGGCGTCTTCGAGCGTCTTTGAGAAGGGGGCCCAGCGAAAGCGTTTCGTTTGAAACGTCAGCAGCTTCACGGCACGACGAACTCGTCCAGCGTCTCCAGGATCACGAAGCGCGGGTTGCCGGAGCGGCGCTCGGTCACGCGTCGGACCATGCCCACGTTTGGACAGACCCAGACGGTGGTGCGGGTGCGGCTGGCGGGCGTGACGACCTCGGAGCAGCCCTCCCAGGCGCCGGCTTTGGTCTCCAGGCGCTTGGTGCGCTGGGACACCGTGCGGATGCCTGAGGTCGTCTTCTGGGTGGCGGCCATCTCGCGCGCTTCTGGGTGGGCGTGCCACATGGTGCCGGGGCGAAGCGGCAGCATGTAGGCCAGCCAGGTCTCGGGCGCCGCCGACAGGTCCAGCTCGCCGCGCTGGATGAAGACCTGACGCCCCGGGTGGACCACGTCGTACCGGTCAGTGTCGGGCGGGATGCCTGTGTGAACGCGCCCCTCGGGCCCGATCAGGTAGTAGATCAGCCCTGACTTGCGCTGGATGTTCCAGCCGCCGTCGTCCGCGTCGGGCGTCTCCAGGGTCTCGCGCACGACCTTGACGACGGTGAAGCCGTCCTTGTGCTCGACTTTGAGGACCTTCTCGATGTAGCCGCCGTGCGTCTTGGTCTGACGGGTGATCCCGTTCTCATCTTCGCTGATGGTCGCCTCAAAGGTGTACCGCCAGAAGGCGCCCTCCTTGAGACCCAGGAAGTCCCGCGCCTGAGCATGGTCAGGGACCGCGAGAGTCGGATTTGAAGCGCCACATCCTGCGACCAGTGCAACTAGGAGCGGAGCGGCTTGAGCAGCTCGTATACGCACGTCGCGCGATTCTACAACAAGGGGCGCCTGTGCTACCACTTATCCGTGCTTCGTATTGCATTGGCGTGTTTTCTGGCGGTCGCGTGGTGCGGGTGCGGCGACCCGGAGCCCCGGTCTAAGACAGCGGATGCGGCGGTCGTCGAGGACACGCCGGGTACCGGGGCCGAGGACATCACGGCGCCCCCGGACGTGGACCCGCCGGATGTCGAACCCGTGGACACAAGCCCCGTGGATGCGGGCCCTGACGACATCGGGCCCCCGGACGTCGGCCCTGAAGACGTCGGCCCGGCGGATGTCGGACCGGAAGACACCGGGCCTGCGGATGTCGGCCCCCCGGACGCCGGACCCGAGGACGTTGGGCCCCCGGACGCCGGCCCGACAGATCTCGGCCCGACGGACACCGGCCCTGAGCCGGATGCAGGCCCGCCCGAAACGGGCACAGGCGGCGCAGGCGGAGAAATCGGGAAACAAAACGGGACCTGCGGAGACAGGCAATACATCGTGTATGTCCCCGAAAACGCCCAGGACCCCGCGCCCGTCGTCATCGGCACCCACGGCCTCGGCGGCCAGTGGACCGGCTTCTACAACAGCAGCAAGAACGTGGGCTGGTTGGACGCGGCCGACGAGTTCGGCTTCATCCTGATGGTGCCCGCGCACCTGAACCCAAACCGACCGAGCTTCTTGCACCTCAAGCCCAACAACAGCCTCGACTGGCCCAAGACCAACGCGGAGCTGAAGGGCGTTCTGGAGTGTGCGCTGGAGGGCGTGGGCGCGCTGTACAACGTGGACACGGCGGCGATCTACTGGATGGGCTTCTCCGAGGGCGGCTCGTCGTCGGACCTGGCGGCGTGGAGCTTCAGCCCCAAGATCGCGGGGGCGGCTCCGATGGGCGGCGCGGTGCCCGGCAAGAGCTTCCCGGTACCCTCCAAGGTTCCGATCTACACGATCTGCGGCGTCAACGACGGCGCCTTCTCGCACGTTCAAACGGCGCACGCGGAGTGGGTCGCGGCCGGGCACCCGACCAACAAGGCATGGGTCGAGGGTGCGGGCCACAGCTACTCTCAGGTCATGGCAGCCGTATCCCCGTCGCAGGTCTATCAGTGGTGGGCAAACACCCCCAAAGGCGATTGATGAAGAACTCGCTCCCGGTCCTGCTCGTGGCGGCGGTGGCGCTCGCCGGCTGCAAAGCCAAAACACCGGCGCCGGCGGCCAAGGAAGCGCCCGCGGCTGA
This sequence comes from uncultured Myxococcales bacterium, assembly GCA_964545715.1. Lineage (GTDB taxonomy): Bacteria > Myxococcota_A > UBA9042 > CAZJHX01. The sequence continues at coordinate 46,219 of CAZJHX010000057.1, read as the reverse complement.
GAAGCCTGCCCCGGCTCCCGAGAAAGAGCCGCCGCTGCACACGTCGAACCCGGCGGTCGAGCATGCCAAGCCCCGCGCAGAGCCTCCGCCCACGGCCCAGCGGGCGGCAACCGCGGAGACCGTCGACGGCGCGCACTCCCAGCTGATCGTGTCGGACGTCGCGGTCGCGTCGGGTGCGTCGGCCACGGCGATCATCGAGGTGCGACCCAAGGACGACTGGAAGATCAACACCGAATACCCGATCAAGGTCACGCTCAGCGGCGCGGTCTCGTCGGTGCCTCCGCGCCTGGTGTTTAAGAAGACCGACCCGGAGCCTAACCCGATCCAACAGACCAACGGCGGTATTCGCGTCGACATCCCCCTGAGCGGCGACGCCCCAGGAGAGGACCAGCTGACCGCGACCGTGAAGTTTGGCGTGTGCTCCAAGGACGCCTGCCTGCTCGAAAAAGAGCAGGCAACCTGGCGCGTGGAAGTCACCGCTCCCTGATTAGTGGCGCTGACCTCTCGGCTGATGGGCTTGTGGGCGGTGGGCGCCGCCGTCTCGATGCTGGCGGGCGCATGCACACAGTCGTTTCGCCGGTCTGAGGTCGACCCGGGGCAGTCCTTTCGCGACGACTGGTTGAAGGCCGGCGACCGCACGCTGGCCCAGCTCGCCGCCACCGCCCGCGGGGACGACGCGACGAGACAGAGGTACTTCTACTACGACGCCATCGTGGTCCCGGGCTCACCAGCGACGCCTGCCGGAGGCATCAGCTGGCTCAACGCCCAGCGCATCGGAATGGCCGTGCAGCTCTATAACGCCGGACTGGCGCCCTTTCTCATCTTCAGTGGCGGGGCCGTCCACAATCGGTATGTGGAGGCCGAGATCATGGCGGCCGAGGCACGACGGCGCGGGGTCCCAGCGGACGCGATCATCGAAGAGCCGTGGGCGCAGCACACCACGGAAAACGTAAGGTACAGCGTCATCGAGGGGCTCAACCGCGCCTGGAGGCGGCTGGTGTTTGTGAGCGATCCCGGCCAGGCGTTCTACATCGCCCGCTTCACGCGCGACTCGGCGGCCTATGGCGGTGTCACGTCCACGCGCTACTACCACGGGCGGCGCACCGTTCACATGGCCTTGAGGCACTGTCCGCAGAAAGGGATCGGGACCCTTGGGAACGGCAGCCACGCGCCGGCCGGGTCACCAAGGTGTCGACCTCAGGGCGCCGGGTCCCACTGAGCGCCGCCCACACAGAAGCTCTCGGGCAGGCAGGCGTTGCCGAACTGGCTGACGCAGCAGCCCAAATCCACGCAGTCGGCGCCGCTCTCACAGCCTGAGCAAATCGTCTGGCAGGCCTGCGATCCGTCGTCTTGCTTGCAGCACACAGCCCAGTCGCCGCACTCGTCGCTGGCGCTGCACTCCTCACTGCCACCGTCACCGCCGCCGTCACCGCCGCCGTCGCCGCCGCCGTCGTCGCCGCCGCCGTCGCCGCCGCCGTCACCCTCGCTGTTGCAGAGGTCCTCGAAGTCATCGCAGCACCCGCCGGGGACGAAGCTGCAGAACTGAGTGCACTGACACGGCCAGCCATCCTGCCACTCGCCGCAGATGCCGTCGCAGCTGTACTCAGGATCGGGGCCGTCATCACCGCCGCCATCGCCGCCGCCATCGCCGCCGCCACCGTCACCGCCACCACCGTCACCGCCACCACCGTCACCGGGGCCGCCACCACCGTCGCCGGGGCCGCCACCACCGTCACCGCCGCCACCGGGGCCACCGCCGCCGGAGCCACCGCCGCCGCCCGCGCTCTGAGCCAACAGGCAGATCCCCTTCAGCAGACACAGGCTGCCGACGATCGGGATGCCCTCGCAGCAGATGACGCCCTCGTCGCAGTCCGAGTCGGCTGAGCAGGTGTTGCCGATGCACTGGTTGGTCGGCCCACAAATTCCTCCAAGCACGGGCACCGGACAGCACTCCTGGCCGTCCTCACACCCACCCTCGTCCTGGCAGGACGGACCGTAGCAGCCGCCCTGCGGCGCGCAGAACGCCGGCAGCGGTGGGGCGCCAGTACAGCACTCACGGCCCTCGCCACAGTCACCGTTGGTCTCGCAGCCCGGGCCGTAACAGACCGAGCCGTGCACCTCGCAATAGCCGCTGCCACCCACGCCGGTGTCGCAGCAGAACTCGCCGTCTGGGCATGGATCCGCCTCGCCGCACGGCTGACCGGAGCCCTGCCCTGGCTTGGGCCCTGTGTTGTCGCCGGTCGTCTCACCGCCGGTGTCGGTCTCGGTCCCGTCCTCGGTGCCGGTCGTCGGCTCGCCGCCGCCCGTGTCGTCGCCGCCGGTGTCGCCGGTCTCGTCGCCGGTCCCCTGGTCGCCGGTGTCCTGGCCGTCCGCCCCGGCGCCGGCGTCACCGCCCAAGGTCACGCACTTGCCCTTGTCGCAAATGGCGCCTTCTTCCGTACAGTCTTTATCGAAGGAGCATCCCGGGCCGCTGACCGCGTCGGGCTGCGTCGCGCCCGCATCGCTATCGTCATTGCCACAGCCAAGTGCAAACAATGCACACACAACAATCGCTACCGCACGCATCCAACGACCTCCAACTACCTCAGCAACAGCACGTATCGGGCGGCCTATGCTATCACAGTCAGTGATGCGCACGACGATCCTCTTAGCGCTGCTGACACCGCTGGCTTTTTGCCTGCCTGCGAGTGCCTTTCCGCTCAAAGCGAAGGCCGTCCCGCTGCACATCTCCGACGCTGCGGTCACGTCGATCGGCAAGCTCAATTACGTCGCCGGCTTCCACCTCACCGCGGACGACGCGCGCTTCGGCGGCCTGTCGGGCTTTGAGCTGGCACCAGACGGCTCCACGCTCATCGGCGTCTCGGACCGCGGCCTGTGGATCACCGTCACCCTCTCGCACGACTCCGCCGGCCGCCTCACCGGCGCCACCGCCGCCGACGCGTTTCCCATTCTCGGCGACAAGGGCCAGCGCCTCTCCAAGCAGTGGGGCGACGCGGAAGAGGTGGCCATCCTGCCGGGCGGCGACGTGGTCGTCAGCTTCGAGCACCACCACCGCCTCGGGCGCTTTGGCAAGCTCGCCGCGCTATCCACGACCCATGAGCTGCCGTTCCACACCCCCCGCGACATCAAGCGCGCGCCCCCCAACGGCGGCATCGAGGCCATCGCCGCCTTCCCCGACGGCCGCCTGCTGGCCCTGCGCGAGAAGCCGCACGACACCTCCGGCCACTTTCAGGGGTGGCTCATCTCACCCAAAACCGGCGCTGAAATCGCGCTCTCCTACGCGACAGTCGACGGCTTCCAGCCCACGGGCATCACCGTCCTTCGCAACGGCGACATCATCGTCCTGGAGCGCCGCTTCTCCATGCTGACCGGCATCGCGGCACGCCTGGTGCGCGTCAAGCCCGACCAGCTGAAGGCCGGCGCCGTCATCAAAACCACCGAGCTCGGTCGCATGGGCGGGCGCGTCACCTGCGACAACTTCGAGGCCCTGGCCGCACGAGAGCTCCCGGGCCAGCCTGTCCGCCTGTACGTCGGCTCCGACGACAACTACAGCAGCGCCCAGGAGACCCTGCTCTTGCAGTTTGAGTTCCCCCGTTAGGGGTGTCACGTCTCGTTGGCGGTCTCCCAGGACGCTTCCTCCAACGCCTCCTGCCGAAGCGCTGCCAGTTCAGAGCGCCGCTCACGCCGAACTTCCGCTTCGATGAACAGGTAGTCGCGATCTTCGACGCGTTTGAGCAGCTCAACGACATCGGTGATGTCCTGCCGGCGACCGGCGTCGAGCTTGAGCTCGAGCAGCGCATGCAACGATATAATGTCGGGGTCTTGCTCGCTGCGACCGACCGTGTCGGGACTGGGGAGGGGCGGCGCGGTTCGAGGGCCGATCAGTGAGTCTCCGGCCGTCAGCAAATCGACCTGCACGCCCGTCGGCTCGTGTTTCAGACGACGCCTCGACGTGCGAATGAAGTCAAACGCTTGCAGGTGCGCGTCCAGCGATTCGTGACCATCTTCGGCGATTAGCACATCCAGGTCCACTGTCAGGCGCTGGTACCCATGGTGAACGACAGCGAGCCCGCCGACGATCAAGAAGTCGACACCGGACGTCTTGAGCAGCGCTCGAAGCGGCGCGAGGGCTTCGTCGATCGCCGGCACGTCCGGGTTCACTTGCGCGGCAAATCTCCTCAGTCGCGAAGCGGTGGTCTGTAGAGCCTCCACTTTGAAGAGCATAACAGACGTCGGATGTCTCAGGCAGTTACGTACAGAACGGATTGCGGCGCACCAGCGTATCCGCGCGGTCGGCGCCCAGGCCAAGCACCGTCACCGGCACGCCGGTCTCGCTGGCGATCAGGTCCAGATAGGCGCGCACCTCGGCCGGCAGATCCGCGTCGGACTCCGCCTGCTTCAAGTCGGCCGTCCAGCCCGGCACATCGCGGTACACGGGCTCGGCGCCCTCGATCAGGTCCGGGTACGGCGGCATCTCGCGCAGCTCCGTCCCATCCGCCAGCTTGTAGGCCACGCACACGCGCAGCGTCTTCTGGCCCGACAGCACATCCAGCTTGGTGACCGCCAGCTCGGTGATCCCACCCACGCGAATCGCATAGCGCAGCCCGGCCAAATCCAGCCAGCCACAGCGCCGCGGACGACCTGTTGTGGCGCCGTACTCGTTGCCCGCCGCCCGAATCTCTTCCTCCAGGTCGCCGCCGATCCCGGTCGGCATCGGACCGGAGCCGACGCGCGTCAGATACGCCTTGGAGATCCCGAGCACGCGGTCGATGCGCTTGGGACCGACGCCGGCGCCCGTACACGCGGCGGCGGCAACCGTGTGGCTGCTGGTCACAAACGGCACCGTGCCGTGCAGGACGTCCAGCAGCACACCCTGGGCGCCCTCGAAGAGCACCCGCTTGCCCGCGGCCAGCGCCTCATCGACCATCGCGCCGGTCTCACAGACGTGCCGGACCAGGGATCCGCTGTAGCTCATGACCGCGCCCACCACCTCGTCCACGGTCATCTCGCGCTGCCCGTAGTAGGCCAGCACCGCGTTCTTTTCCGGAAGCACCGCCTCGACCCGGGCGCGTAGATCCTCGACATCGCGCAGCGCTCTGGCCGGGATGCCGCGCCGGCTGGCGTTGTCCTCGTACGCCGGCCCGATCCCGCGCCCCGTCGTCCCGATCTTGCGCGCGCCACGCGACGCCTCGCGCGCCAGGTCGATCGCCTTGTGGTACGGCATGATCAGCGACGCCCCGTGGCTGATCCGCAGCCGGTCGGGGTCGCTCAGCAGCCCCCGCCCCTCCAGCAGCGAGATCTCCTCGGCCAGCACGCCCGGGTCGATCACGACGCCCGACCCGATCAAGCATGTCGCCGTCTCGTGCAGCACGCCGCTGGGCACCAGGTGCAGCACGGTCTTCTCGCCGCCGACCACCAGCGTATGCCCGGCGTTGTTGCCGCCCTGAAACCGCACGACCAGCTGCGCCTCGCGCGCGAAAAGATCGACGATCTTGCCCTTGCCCTCATCGCCCCATTGGGCGCCTACGATTACGACACCGGCCATCAGTGAACTCCCGCAGTACTCGGATTAAGCGCGGCGCGACCGGGCTTCGGTCACGCTCTCCTCGTCGATTGCAAAACCACACGCCGGCAGCGCGCGGCCATAACGTCCCAACAGCTCATCGTACCGCCCACCGGACGCCACGGACCGGCCCACGCCCGGCACGTACACATGGAACACCAGCCCCGTGTAGTACCCAAAGCCCAGCACCTCGCCCAGGTCCAACAGGCAGCGGTCGGCCACATCGTGGGCAGCCAGCGCATCGACCACCTGCCGCAGCCGATCGAGCGACTCCTCCAGCGCCGGGGTATCGGTAGCCAGCGAGCGCGCCTCCGCCAGCACCTCTTCGGGCTGGCCGTACGCTCGGCACAGCGCGCTCAACAACGCCAGCCGCTTACCGTCGATGCCCAGCTCCGCACCCAGCTTCTCCAGCGAGGCCCCATCCTTGCGCCGCAGCAGCGCCTTAAGGTGTCCGGCCTGATCGGTGGTCACGTTCAGGCCGTCAAAGGCCGCCGCGATGATGCCGACGTGCCCGATCGACAGCCGGTGCTCCCGCTCACCCGCGGCACGCAGCGCCTCGTCGCAGAGCAGCAGCACCTCGACGTCCGCGTCCGGCCCGGCCTCACCGATCAGCTCCACGCCGGCTTGCATGACCTCGCGCCGCCGAAACTCGGAGTGCTGGCGCAGGCGGAAGACCCGCTCGAAGTAACACAGCCGCACGGGCAGCGCCGACTCCACCATCGGACCGGCCATCATGCGGCCGATCTGGGGCGTCACGTCGCTGCGCAGGCAGAGCACTTCGCCGTTTTGCGGATCGACAAAGCGCAGCACGCGCGCCGCGCCATCGGGCCCCAGCCCACGCTCGAAGACCTGGGTCAGCTCAAAAGTAGGCGTCACCACGCGCTGGTACCCACGGCCCGCAAATGTACTGGTCAGCTCGGCCTCGAGCGCCTGCACTTCGGCCGCCTGCGCGGGTGTGAAGTCGCGGATCCCTACGGGCGTTGTCGCCGGAACGTCGGGGCGTAGCGGCATGTCTACTGGTTCAGAATTCCCGCCGCTGCAGCGACACCGGCGCCGGGCGTGAAGGGGTGTCCGTGCTCGGCCAGCACACTCTCGAGAGCGGACAGCGTCGCCACGATGTCGTGACCGCTGAACCAGCCCAGGTGTCCGATGCGGAAGATCTTGCCCTTGAGGTGGTCCTGGCCGCCGGCGATCTTGATGCCGCGGTCGTTGAGCCCGCTGACAATCGGTCCGGCGCCGATGCTCTCGGGGGCCCACACCGCGGTGCACGACCAGGCCGGCGCCTCTGACAGCAGCTTGAGCCCAAGCGCCTGCACGCCTGCGACCGTCGCTTTGGACAGCTTCTCATGGTGCGTGTGCAGCCCCTCGACCCCGCCCATCGCCGCCATGCGGTCCAGCACTTTGCGCAGGCCGATCACCAGGCTGACGGCCGACGTGTACGAAGTCGTGCCCTTGGCCTGGGCGGCGCGCTCCTTGACCAAATCAAAGTAGTAGCACGGCAGGTCCGACCGCTCGGTCATGGACCACGCCTTGTCAGAGACCGCGATGAACGCCAGCCCGGGCGGCAGCATGAAGGCCTTCTGGGAGCCGCTGACCACGATGTCGATGCCCCACGCGTCCATCTCCAGCGGCTGTACGCCCGCCGCGGTGATCCCGTCGACGACGCACAACACGCCCGGCTTCTTGCTGCACGCGGCGGCGATCGCCTTCACCGGCTGCGTCGTGCCCGTGGAGGTCTCGCTGCCCTGCAGGTATACGGCGCGCGCATCGGGATGCGCCTCCAGCGCCTGCTCGATGAACTCCGGCGAGACAGCCTTGCCCCACTCGACCTCGATCTCGACCACGTTGAGGCCATATGCGCGCCCTATCTGACCCCAGCGCTGGCCAAACTTCCCGGCCGCCACGGTGATGATCGTGTCACCGCGCGCCATGAAGTTGGTGATCGCCGCCTCCATCGCGCCCGTGCCGCTGCTGGACAACATCAAGACCTGCTGCTCGGTCGCAAAGATCGGCCGCAGGTCCGCCGCGCAGGACGCGAAGATCGCTTTGAATTCAGGGGTGCGGTGGTGGACGATGGGTTCGGCCATCGCCAGCAGCACCTCGGGAGGAATCGGGGTCGGCCCCGGTGTCATGAGAAGCCGCTTCTCCATGCGGCGGTGGTATCAAGTCACGTCGATCACGTCAACGTCCACGCGCTCGTGAGGCAGATGGTCGCGCGGCGTCCGGAAGTACTGGAAGGGCGAATAGAACTTCAGATTGCTGGCGCGGCTGGTGTAGATGCAGGCGTAGTCCTCTATCTGCGCGCCGAAAATCGAGTGCTCATTGCGCGCCTTGAAGACCATACCCCAGTTGGCGTTGAAAACTTTGGCCAGGCGATCGTTCAAATGCCAGATCTCGGACAAGCATTTGTGCAGCGCCTTCTCCAGCTTGCGGACGTTGCCGCGGGCCACCTTGACCGCGTGCTTGAAGGCCTTCTGCTCCTCGGGACTGAAGACGCCCTCCTGATCGCGCGTGAACTCCTTTAGCGTCTTGAGCAGCTTCTGATGCTGACCGAGCTCACGGTCGACCTGCGTGCGGTGCGTCTCGAGCATGCGCCGGCGCTCAAAGTCGGTCTGGTGCTCATCCATCAGCGTCAGCTCGCGCTCCAGCTCTGGCACGATCATGGCCGTGCGCCAGGCGCTGGCCTTCTTTGACCGCAGGATATCGCCGTACAGGTGGTCGCCGACGTACAGAACGCTGTCGCCGCTGGCGCCCGCCATGCGCTCGAACTCCGCCAGGTTACCGCCCTGGTAGATGACATCGGGCTCAAACAGGGTCACGCGCTCGTCGATGGGCTCCAAGTCGTCTCCGAGCGCACGGAACGGCGCCGACTCCGCAAAGAAGCTGGGCTTTCTGGAGCCGACCACCATGATGTCGAAGTAGTCGCGCCAGGTCGGGTACTCCGCCATGACGCCGTCCAGCAGGTACGACATCACGGCCTGGGTGTAGGGCCCGTAGCTGTTTGTCATCAAGAACGTGCGCTTGCCCGACTCGCGCAGGCGATGAAGCATCGTCGCAAGCTCCGGGTCCCGGCGGATGTACTTGTCCAGATCGGCGCAGATGATCGTCTTGAGCGACTGGTCCGCGTGGATGCTGTCGATCGTCTCGCGCACGTCGATATAAAACTGCTTGTAGTGCCGGTGCTGGAGGCGCCCACGCTTCTCCTGCATCAACTCGACCAACGTCGCGTACAACCACGCTTCGGGGATGCCGAACAGCGTGTCGATCAGGGCAAACCGCTTCAGCGACATGCGCACCCGCTCGTATCGATACAGCTGCCGGCGCGCGTCTTTGGTCAGGGTCTCTTTGCCATGCGCCGCGTGGCTGATGAAGCGATGGCTGTCCATCTTGAGAAGATTGCCCAGCCGCTTGTCGATGATGAGCCCGCGAATCGCGAACGTCTCGTCGTAGGTGCAGTCGGCCAGCTCTTCGGGGTACCCCAGGTCGTTGATCAGCCGCTCTATCGTCAACCGCACCTGCAGGGCCTCGACCGCGACGTGGTACTCGCACAGCGTGTAGTCCATATCGAAGCCGACCAGTTGGACGCCGCTCATGCGCAGGTTTCGGTTGGCAAAAATGCGGCGACTATAAGGGATTTCGTCGGGGCGGAACTGGTCGATCAGCTGGGCGATGCGATCGTGCTCACCCAGGTCGTGCAACCGCTGCATATCGTTCAGGCTCATAGCAGGACAGAGTAGTCGGTGGGCGACATTTGGGAAAGAGAACCTCGACTGCTAACGTTCTGTGGCCATGCGCCCAACCCTTGCCATCGCCGCTGTCGTGCTTCTCGGATCAGCCGCTGTCGCGCAGTTGACGCCCGCCACGGACGGCGACGAGATCATCGCTCACGAGCCCATCCCGACAGCCGGCGGCGGGCTGATGGCGGGCGTCTCGGACTCTCCGGTGTTTGTTTTTGACGAGGCCGCCGGCGCCTCGGGCCTCCCCAGCGAAATTCGGCGGGACGGCATGCGATTGCCCGCGCCGGCCTCGGACCTCAACGGCAACGGCGACGACCTGCTGTATCGCACCACCCCATCCGCCGGTGGCCCCACACCCGGCACGGTGCACAACGTCGAGCGCGAGGTGCGGCCGGACCGGCAGACGGGCCGCGAGCCATGGCTGACGTATCACGCGGTCTTCGACCCGGCGGTGATCCCGTTCAAGCGCAACAGCGCCAAGGACGCGGTCAAGCCGGACGGCGGACTGATCGTCGGCGTGCCCAGCCTGTACGAGGTCCCGGTCGCGGGAAACCGAACGCAGCCGGGCAGGCAGGTCTTCTGGGGCTCGATTCTGGTCGAGCTCGAGCCGGGCATGCCCATCCCGATCCCATCGGTCGCCGCCGAGTCGCAGGTGCTCAGCTACGAGACCGTGCCCGAGGTGACTCTGCGCTTCTTCAAGGACGGCGCGGACAACTTCTACGTTCAGGGGGCGGGGCACTCCGGCCGCGTACGCGTCAACTTTGTGATGGATGCGCCCTCGGTCTGGTTCAGGCACACGCCCGCCATCGATCTGCTGATCAGCGACGTGCCCCGGGACAAGCGCCCGCTGCTGCCCGCCGTCATGCAGGAGAGCGTGGATGCGGTGGCGCGCGCGATCGGCGTCGAGCACGAGACCCGGTACGCCATCGTCCTGCAGAAGCTGGTCTTTTGGTTCCGGGACTTCGCGCCGGGCGACCTGGAGGGCGGCAAGGACAACGACTATCTGGACATCGCGCTGTCCCGCAAGGGCGTCTGCCGGCACCGCGGCTACGCGTTTGTCATCACGGCCCACGGTCTGGGGATCCCGGCGCGCTACGTGTCCAACGAGGCGCACGTCTTTGTCGAGGTGTACGTGCCCAGGGCGGGGTGGACCCGCATCGACCTGGGCGGCGGCGCGTTGGGCATGAACGTGCGCAATTCCCGCATGAAGACGCGTCACACCGTCGATGAGGCCGATCCCTATGGCTTTCCGCCCGGCTTCCGGGACGGGTACAGCCATCGGGCCACGGCGGATACACCCACAACCGCCGGCGGGGACCCGGTACGCGGGCTGCCCCCGACGCCCTCGGGTCAAGTCGGGGCCACCGGCGGGGCGGGCACAAAACCGACGGGTCGTCCATGGGGCGGCGGTCAGAGCAAGTGGGGTGTGCCGCGGGCGGTGCCGTTTCCGGTGAAGGCGTCGCAGATCGCGACTCGCACCACGCTGGCGCAGGTGTCGGCGCGCGTCTTCCGTGGCGACAAGCTCAGTCTGCGCGGCACGGTCTCATCGGACGGCAAGCCCATCGCGGGCGGTCGCGTGCGCATCAACCTGATGGATACCAACAAGAGCGAAATCCTCAGGGTGCTCGGCAACGCCCGCACGGACGAAGACGGGATCTTCGTGACGGCGGTGTCGGTGCCGCTGGATGTGGAGCTTGGAACCTGGGAGGTCGTCGCGGAGTTCGCGGGCAATGCCCGGTACGCGCCGTCGCACTCAGAGTAGACCCCACTTACGGGTCGGTGCAGACCCCGGGCATGCAGTCGGCCGTGCATAGGATATCGCCGGTCGCCGGGTCGCACGCGCACGATGATGAGTTGCAGCCGCCGTTCATCAGGCACTTCTGCCCGTCCTTGCACTGGCTGTCCATGCTGCAGCCGGGGCTGAACTTGAAGTCCACGCACTTGTCGACGCCGCACTTGCCGGGCACGTCGGGCGCGCCGCAGGCCACATCACACGGGCACTTGAAGGCGCCGATGCAGGTGTTGTCGCCGGAGCAGTCCCCGTTATCCCAGCACAACCCCTCCTGGTTGAGCGGCCAGACGCACGACTTGTACTTGCCGTCGGTGCTGGGCAGGTCAGCGCAATAGTTCGGCTCCGCGCAGTCCGCGTCGGACAAACAGCAGTTGACCGGAATCTCGTTGGACTTGCAGACGCCGAGCGAGTCCGGCGCAAAGCACTGCGCGCCACAGGGGCAGACGGTGCCGCCCTCGCAGGTGTCGCCCGCCTTGCAGTCGTCCAGGGTCCAGCACTTGCCGGCGGGCGGCAGCTCCTTGCATACGCCGGCGATCGCGCCGAAGGCGATATCCACGCAGTAGCTGTTGAGGCCGCACTCGTCGTCGTTGGTGCAGCAGTCCTTGGGGTTGTCGATCGGCACGCACTTGCCCAGCTCGTCCTCACCGTCGCAGTCGGCGTTGCATGGACATGCCCAGCCGCCCTCGCACGTGTTGCCGGGTTTGCAGTCCGCGTTCTTCCAGCAGGTGCCGGGATCGGGCGCCGCCTTGCAGACGCCGTTGCCCGCGCTGTCGGTAGAGCAGACCTTGCCCGCCAGGCAGTCGGAGTCCTTGCCACAGCACGGAGGCTCGGGCTGGCCACAGACGCCCGGTAGGCTCAAGGTGGCGCAGGGCGCGTCGCAGGGGCAGATGCTGACGCCCCAGCACGAAGTGAACTCGCAGTCCTCGTCCGTCCAGCACTCGCCGGGACCGGCCTTGGGGACGCAGTCGCCCTTTTCGCCCGTCTCCAGGCAGAACTCGCCATCGCCGCACTCGTCGTCCGACGCGCAGTGGCAGTCGTCGATGCCGGTGTCGCCCGTGTCGCCGGTATCCCCCGTGTCGCCCGTGTCGCCCGTGTCCGTCGTATCGGCACCCGTGTCGGTTGTATCGGTCGTATCGGCGCCTGTGTCGGTGGTATCGGTCGTATCCGCACCGGTGTCGGTGGTGTCCGCCCCGGTATCCGCGGTGTCGCTGGTGTCCGCCCCGGTATCGGTCGTGTCGGCGCCGGTGTCGGTCGTATCCGCGCCCGTATCTGTCGTGTCACCGCCCGTCGTCGCGTCGGACCCGCTCCCGGACGATCCGCTGCTGCAACCTGCGCCAAAAGTGAGCCCGATCCCCAACACGAGGACCGAAAACAACATCTGCAACTTCAACAACTTACACTGGCTCATCATCGCCCCCATCGCCGTGGCGACAAGAACATTGTCATATGTATTAGTTTTTTACAACATTTCCCCAGACAGAAGGACGACCATGTTGCTGTGACACGAAAACCCTGCCTGTTCTTCGCCCTTCTTCTAGTGCTGCCGCTCACGGCGTCCGCTCAGTGCCGCAAGGGTCCCACCAACCCACACGACAACCTCAGCATGGAGGGCATCGAGGCTTTGCGCGCCAAAGGTCCGAGCCCGGATGAGTCGCTGGCGCCCGCGCTGAAGGTGCCTGAAGACGCGCTCACCAGCGAGGTGCTCCACGGGGTCCCGATCGGCAAGAACCGCTTCGTCGCCGCCTGGAGTTACTGCCAGGAGCGCCGCTGCCGCGCGTATGTCGGGGTTCTGAGACGGTCGGCCAAGGGCGTCAGAATCGTGCGAAAGAAGCCGCTCAAGACCGACCTCAAGCCGTTCCCGCCCGTGGACGGCCTCAGCGTCGTGCAGGGCGCGGTGGCCGACCTGGATGCCGACGGCCGGCCGGAGTACGTGGTCTATTACGGGGCCACATCCGAACCTGAGGCGGCGGTTGGGTCCCGCAGCGCAGCCCATGTGACGATCTTCAAGCTACCCACGCTGGAGGTCAGCTGGAGCGCCGAGGTCGCGCGCGGCGGCCAAGCCTCGGTGCACGAGGGCTGCGATTACGAGCTGCGCCGCATCGACGTGGACTGCGACAAACACCCCGATCTCGTCTTCACCCAGACATGCCAGGAGCAGTACTGCCAGGAGGAGCACGACGAAGTCCCGGACGAGTGCAAAGAGGGACCCGAGGTCGACAAGATCATCGACCGCTACGATCCGGCAAAGGACGAGTACGTCTCGGTGTACGGACACACCAGCCCCAGCCCGATCAAAGACGACAAACCATACCTGGTCATCGCCGGCAGCTTCCCGGTCGAGCGCTTCCGAGCCGACGTCAAGGCCGGCACGCTATTGGGCAGATTGGTCAGCAAGGGCATCACCGACGCGTCGCTGGTCGACAGCCGCGCGTTCCCCAAGCTGAAGTGCTGTTTTCACACGGTCCTGGGCGGCCGGTTCGCCACGGCGAAGGAGGCCCTGCAGCGCGTAAAGGCGCTCAAACCACTGAAAATAAAGGCGTACGTACGAAAGGGGTTCTAGCCGGGGCGGTCTTTAGCCGGGCACCTCGGCGCCCAGCAATACCATGGCGACGGCGAAGATGATGCCCGCGCTGACCGGGACGGCCAGCAGCAGAACGAGCGCGGCTTCGGGATGGTCGTTGACAAACAAGCCGATGCTGTAGATGCCGCCGACCATGGCCAGCATCACTGTGACCATCAGGATCCACAGGCCGGTGGTGCCCCCCGCCATCAGCGCGATAGCGAGCCCTGCGGCGCCGAATGCCAGGACGCCGATGCCTAGTTTGCCGTGGGGCGTCTTCATGTATTTAGCGATCTGCATGGCGCGAATTTCCACCATTTCCCGGCCGGAGTCAATGACAAGACTGCGGTAAGATGGCGACGGTGAAAGTGCTGCTCATCGATCCGCCGAACCACTGCCTGGAGAACACAGGCGGCTCAGTGCAGGTCCATCCGCTGGGAATCGGGTATGTCGCGGCCGTGCTGGCCACCCGTCACGACGTCCGGCAGCTGATCCCGGACGTGCGCGACATGCTCGGGCTGGACCCGTGGGCCGAGGTCATAGCGGCCGTCGAAGCCGAGGCGCCGAACGTGATCGGCATCTCGGCGGTCACCGCCACCTTCCCCAGCGCTCGCCTACTCGCACAGCGCTGTCGGGCGCGTCTCGGCCCTGAGGTCCCCATCGTGATGGGCGGCGCGCACCCCACGTTTCGCCCCGATGACGCCTTCGCCATCGCGGCCGTCGATTACGTGGTTCGCGGCGAGGGGGAGTACACGATGTGCGAGCTGATCGACGCGCTGGAGACAAGCTCGGCGGTCGACGGCATCGCAGGCCTCATGTGGCGCGACGCGGACGGCGCCGTGCAGCGCGGACCGGCCCGGGCGCCCAACACGCGACTTGACGATGTGCCGTTTCCACACCGCGACGACATCGTGTGGGGCGACCACCTGCAGGCGGCGTTTCACCAGTCGATCATCACCCTGCGCGGCTGCCCATATCGATGCATCTACTGCGCGATCCCGGCCTCCGCGGACCGCAAGACGCGCTATCGCTCCGCCGAGAACGTGGCGGACGAGATCGCCCTGATGCGGCGGCGCTGGGACATCCCGTACCTGTTCTTTCACGACAGCGTCTTCACGTTGAACCGCAAGCGCACCACCGCGCTGCTCGAGATGATGGTCGAGCGCGACCTGACCGTGCCCTTCGCCTGCCAGACCCGGACCGACCGGGTCGATCCCGCGCTGCTCGAGCAGCTCAAGGCGGCGGGATGCCACCAGATCTTCTTCGGCATCGAGTCGGGCGACAGTGAGTCGCTGACCAAAATCCGCAAGAGCGTGCCCCTGGACGAGATACGTGAGGCCGTGCGTCAGGTGACGGCGCTGGGCATCCGCTGCACCGGCTTCTTCATGGTCGGCTTTCCCTGGGAGACCGAGGCGCACATTCGGCGCAGCGCGGACTTTGCGACCAGCATCGGGTTGGACGCCGTGAGCCTGTTTTCGGCCACCCCGCTGCCCGGCACCGAGCTGTGGGACTTGAGCCGTGACGTGACCATCCCCGAGTCGATCGACTTCCGCCGACCACAGATCAACCTGACGTCGATGACGCCGGACCAGTACGCCGCGCTCTACGACGATGTGGACACCCGGATCCGGAACTACAACCGCGGCAGGATGCAGGCCGGCGCGCATCAGCACTGGCCAAAGGGCTGAGGCCGTTACGGCGCGAGCGTGCGCGCGTCGAGCGAGAGGTCGAAGGTCAAATCCGAGCTGGCGGGGTCGTTCTGGTGCACCTCGACGGCCACGATGTTCATGCCCTCCACCAGCACGGCCGGATCGACCCGCCACGTGATGTAGCGCGTCTCGTCCTGCTCGTTGATGCCCGAGATGGCCTCGGTGTCGGGGCCGATCGGCCCATCGGGCATGTTGCTGCGCATGATCTCCACGCCGTTGATGTAGACCACGGCGCCGTCATCGCGCATCAGCCGCAGGTTGAGGTGCGAGATCTTGTCCACGGCTTTGACCGCGAACGGCTGGCGGAACCAGGTCGTCATGTGCTTGTCGTCGGCGTCCCCGCCAGAGCTCACCTGCGTTTTGATGTGCACATCGCCGTAGCCGAACGGCCCGAAGCCGATCAGCCAGCTGGTCGCGTTGAAGGAGGGGCTGTGCCACTCCGGGCCCGGATCCACGCCGTTGTCGCGATACCGCCACTTGCTGTTTGGCTCCACGAGATCCGTGGTGTAGAGCGTGGGCCTGGCGACGCCGTTGGCCGCGCCGGGGGTGCCGACAAAGATCAGCTTGAGGCAGTCGTCGCCCGTACAGCCGTCCGGGAAGCGCGCCACCGACATGTCGGACGCCATCTTGCCGTAGTTGACCACCGCGCCGCGGCCCTCCGGGTCATACAGCGCGACGCTGCCGCCGCCCTTGGCCAGCTTGAACGCCAGGTGATGCGTGCCCAGACCGGGCTCGTTATCGGCCAACAGCAACAGGTGGCCGCCGGCGTGGATGGTCAACGCGCCGTCAAAGACGTGCTTGGTGGGCTTCTGCGGGTTGTCGGTAATCGACCAGCCGTCCAGGACAATGGGAGCGCTGGTCGGGTTGTACAGCTCGATCCAGTCGGGATACATGCCCGACTCGCTGGCGTAGGCGTTGCGGTTCTTGGGCATGAACTCGTTGATCATCAGCGCCGGGCCTTCCACCGGCTCTGTGGACTCGTCGGTCTCCGGCTGCTCCGGCTCCGCCTCCGCCTCCGCTTCGGGCTCGTGGTTCGGCGGCTCAAATTCCGGGAAATCCTCCAGGCACTTCTTGGCCTCGTACGCCACGTTTGGACCACGCTGCTCGACGAGGTCGATCGTGGCGTCGAAGCACGTCACCCACGGCCCCCACTCGATGAACGGGTCCCTTTTTACATGCGGCCCCAGATAGGTCTTCAGCGCGTGGATGCGCGGCACGAACTCGTCGGAGTCGTACAGCTCCATAAACTGCTGCACCGTGTGACAGAACTGCGGGCGGAACACATCCAGCAGCCGGTCTGCCAGGCGCGATGAGAAATCGGCCTTCCAGTAGGGATGCTGGCCAAATAGGCTGCCTGCGGCTCCATCGGTCAGGAAGCCGTCGGTCAAAGAGAGATCCTTGTCCCAGGGATAGATCACGAACCGGCCGGCGGCGGGCTTGTAGTAGAGCATGAAGTTCTGGCCGGCGGCGTGTACGGCGTCGATGTCGGGCAGCGTGGCATCCGCGGCTATCTCACGCAGAAACTGAGGCACGTCGATCCACTCGGGGATGCACTCTTCAAACTCCGCGTCCGATGCCACGTTCACGCACTGAATCATGGGGATGAGGTTGCCCAGCATGTCCGCGGGCTCGGTGTCCACCTTCGGCTCGTGGGTCTTGTCGTAGTAGATCGGGTCGTTGCCCTTGTACTCAAAAGTGGCCGGGCCGCCGCAATAGCCGGTCGTCTTGTATAGGCTTCCGCCCGGATCCTCCTTGAAGTGATGGTCCAGGTAGGGCTCGTCGTCGATCTCCTCGGTGTGTGGGAAAATTCCGCGCAGCTCGTCGTTGACGTACAGCCACATGAACCCGGTGCGAGGCGCGGGGATCCCGAACTCCCGCATCAACATCAGCGATAAATGCTCGCGCACCGCGCAGTAGCTGCCCTCCGTACCCTGCAGGTTGATCTTGCGCACATCGTGAAAGCGGCGCCCCTTGCGAAAGGTGTTGAACGACAGCTTCAGACCCGCGCGCTTCTTGCCGGCGGCCACGCGGCACTTCTCGCCCGCGCACAGGTCACTCTTCCACAGACTGCTGTGGCCGCGCAGACGCACGCCGACGTCCTCATACGTCTCGACGATGCCGCCCATCGTGCTCTCGAAGATGGCGGTGGCGGTGGCGTACTGCTTGGAGCCGCAGTCCTCGTAGTCGTCGGGGTCGCCCGCAGCCGCGAACAGCGTGTCCTCCCAGTCGGGTGACTCGAAGTACAACCGCATGACCGGCAGCTCGTCGTGCATCCACAGCGGGTCCAGCAGCGCGTTCATGTCCACGTTTTCGATCACCAATTGCGTCCCGATCGGGTGCTGCAGGGACGGCTCGGCGATGTCCTGATCCGGCATCCCGGGCGCGACCGGCGCTCCGCCAGCGTCCTCCGGATCGGCCTCAGGCGCCAGCGGCGGCGGCGGGGCGGAGTTGTAGACCAGGGCGCCTTGCGAGTTGGTACACGCGAGCAGCATGCCGGCGGCAAGGAGCGGACTCAGACGGGCGGTAATCGCACTCATGCCCGTTTTTATCGGGCCTGCGCGCGTGGAAGTTCAGCGGTCTCGTCGCAGCAGGGCCTGGCGCGCTTGAAGGAGCGCCGGATCGGGACCCCGGGCACGAATCGCGCGGTCCAGCGCTGCCAATGCCGCCGCTGACCGACCGTCGCTGTCGAGCGCCCGCGCCAGCTGCAGCACGTTGGGGGTGAACGCGGGCAGAATCTCATCAGCCGCCGCAAACGAGTCCGCCGCTTCCGCATATCGCTGCGCGCCGAAGTGCAGCTCACCCAGGCCGAAGTGCGCGTTGAACGAGCCGGGGAAGTCAGCGGTCGCCTGCTCCAACAGCGTGCGGTCGGTCCGCCACGCCTGATTGCGCACGACCGTGCCGGTGATCATAAGCCCGACCAGCAGCGTCGCAACGGCGATGGCCGCACCCCGAATGGGCTTTCCGGCCGACTGGAGACGCGCCGCCAGCACCCCGACCAGCACGACGGCTCCCACGCCGGGCAGGTACAAGAAGCGCTCGGCGACGCCCACCGGGATCGGCACCAAATGCATAAAGGGGATCAGCCCCAGCAGCCACCACGCAAGCCCCACGCTGACCAGCGGCGCGCGACGCCGGACCACGACCATGACCGCGACGGTGGACGCGAACACGAGCAAGCCGACCATCGCCTGAAGGTCGGTCAGAGAGCCGGCGGGCGCCACGATGGTCCAATCGTAAAACGGCGTCAGCGGCCACGGCACAAACAGCAGATGCACGTTGTGCAGGTAGAGCTTCATCACGCTCATGACCGCCAGCGCCCCGTCCACGCCCGCGAGAAAGTCGATGGTGCTGGGCGTCAGCAGCGCCCGCCGCACCAACAGATAGCCGACCAGGACAGCGCTCAGAGGCAGATAATCGCGCACGATCCGCCGCAGCCAGGCGGCATCGAACCCGGCGCCATCGCGGTGAGCGCGCCACACGTCGATGACCAACAGCCACCCGGGCAGCGTCACGGCTGTCTCTTTGGAGGCGAGCCCCAGCGCGTACAGCAGCGGCAGCCACAGCAGAAAGGCACGACGGCGGGCGGTGGCGGACTCGGCCCGCAGGTGCACGACCAGCGCGGAAACCGCAAACAGCGCCGCCATCAGCTCGGTGCGATAGCTGACCAGGTCGACCGCCTCGGTGTGCACCGGATGAAGCGCGAAGACCAGCCCACCAAACAGCGCTCCCACGCCGCCGACCAGCCCAAAGAGCAGCAACACGACGAGCGCGCTGACCCCGGCGTGCAGCAGGTTGTTGGTCAGGTGAAAGCCGCCAGGCTGCAGACCCCAGATCGCGTAGTCCAGCCCGTAGGACATGGCCACGACCGGGCGCCAGTAGCTGACGTTGATGTCGCGCGAGTAGTCGTCCGCGGCGCCGGCGCCCCAGGCCTGCGTGAGCTGCCCGGCAACCCCCGAGAGCGTCCGAATCGACTCGTTGGTGACCACGTTGTAGTGGTCGTCCATGGCAAAGCTGTTGCCCAGATTGTTCGCGTACGCGGCAAAGGCGGCCACGGCGACAATCAGCGCAAGAGCGCGCGGCCGCCCGATCAGTCCCAACGCGCGGTGCGCCAGCCGATGACGCCACAGGCCAGGCCCATGCCCGCCAGCACCCCGCACGGCAAAAACGCCGCGCTCAGCGGGAGGGCGCGCCAGGTCATCGCCGCCAGCCCCTCCGTTGCCCAATAGGTCGGTAGCACCTGGGACACGGACTGCACCCAGGTCGGCAGTATGAAGCTGGGCATCCAGACGCCGCCCAGAAAGCTCATGATGAGAATGGCAAACGTGGCGACGTTGGCGATCTGCCGCTCAGTGCGACCGACCCCAGCCAGCAGCACCGCAAACCCGGCGATGAAGGCGCCCTGGCACACGATGACCAGCAGGAAGCCGGGTACCGACCCAAGGATCTGCACGCCGAACACCAGCATGCCGAAAACGTAGACGCAGGCCGACATGACCATGGCGATAATCCAGGTGCTGACCGCCCGCCCGGTCAGAATCTGCGCGCTGGTTACCGGAGACAGCCGAATCCGCGTCAGCGCGCCCGACTCGCGCTCCACGATCAGCTCCTTGCCGGCGTCCAGCGCCCAGAAGAGCAGAAACATGCAGAGCATCCCGGAGAAGTTGTGGGAGTAGCTGTTGTAGCCCGACGCCGGCCCCGCCGCGGTCACCGAGGCCTTTTCCAACTTCAGCGGAGGCTCTAGCCCGCCACCGCCCAGGTCGTCCTGGCCGTCGTCCTTGGCCAGCTCGCCGTCGGCCAGGGCGATCGCCTGGTCGAACAACGCCAGCCAGGCGCGCTCCTCCAGCGACAGCTCTTTGGAGGCGGCGGCCATAGACTCCTTCAACCCCTCAAACATCGAGCGCATCGCCGCGCGGTCGCTGAAGCGCCGACCCACCTCCTGCATCGTGATCTTGGTGATCATCCCGACGCATAGATCCGCCTCGGTCTTGCGCGACGGATCGTGCAGCACCTGCACCGGCACCGGGTCGCCGCCAAACATGGCTGCCGGGGTCAACGCGGCGCCTGTCCCCTTGGGCAACACGACAGCCACCGCCGCGTCTCCGGTCTCGAGTCGGGAGCGCGCGTCGGCCTCGGTCGTCTGCTCGATAGACAGCGAGGGATCGTCGTCGATGGCCTTCACGAACTGGGCGCTATTTGGGGTCTCGTCCAGGTCCACAACCAGCAGACTGAGCTCCGCCGCCTTCTCGCGCGGACCGAAGATCGAGCCCAGCAGCGCGGCCAGGACCACCGGCACGACCAGCGTCATCGCAGCCCCGTTTTTGTCCGCGGCAAAGCGTCGCAGGTCCTTCTCCGCCAGCCAACGCACGGGCCCCATCAGGCGCCCCCGTCTCTGAGCCCGTGGCCCGTCAGCTCCAAAAAGACGTCCTCGAGACTGCGCGCGCCATCGTCGGTCAGCGTGGTCAGCTTGTCATCGGCGATGATCCGCCCGTGGTCGACCACCGCGACCCGGCTGCACAGCGCCTCCACCTCTTCCATGTAGTGGGTGGTGTAGACGACCGTGCGCCCCTCGGCGTGCAGGGTGCGGATGGTCTCGAACAGGTGGTTGCGCGACTGCGGGTCGACGCCGGTGGTCGGCTCGTCGCAGATGATGATTTTGGGGTCGTGCAGCAGCGATGCGGACAGGTTCAGGCGGCGCTTCATCCCACCGGACAGGGTGTCGACGCGGACGTCCGCCTTGGCCTCGAGCTGCGCGAGCGCCAGGCCCCATTCCACACGCTCGGCGAGCGCCCGCCCGCTCAGACCGAACAGCCCACCGAAAACGCGCAGGTTGTTCCGGACACTGAGATCGCCGTACAGCGCCAGCTTCTGCGGGACCACACCGATCAGGCGCTTGACCGCCATCGGGTCGGCCAGCACGTCCACGCCGTCCACTGAGATCGTGCCACTCGTCGGCGTCAGCAGCCCGGAGAGCGCGGAGATGCTGGTGGTCTTGCCCGCGCCGTTGGGTCCCAGAAACCCGCACAGCTCGCCGGCGTCGATAGACAGGCTGAGGCTGTCGACGGCGCGCACGTCGCCAAACACCACCTCTAGCCGCCGAATCTCGATCACAAACGGACTGTAGCGCGGCGGGCAGCGACAGGCCACAACCCCAGGTAGACTCAGGAGATCACATGCACTTCGAGGGGACGATGAATCCACCACAGCGCAAGCTGCCCTGGTCATACGAGCTGTTTATTCTGGGACTGAGCGTCTACGTGATCTGCGCTCTGATGGTCGAGCTGATCTTCGACCTGCCGGCCGACATCGCACAGATCCTGGGCGGTGTGGACAACGCCATCTGCGTGGTGTTTCTCGCCGACTTCTCGCACAAGCTGTGGACCGCACGCTCGTCGGCGCATTACTTCGTGACCTGGGGCTGGCTGGATCTGTTGTCGTCCCTGCCGATGATCGCTGCGCTGCGCTGGGGTCGGGCTGCACGGGCGCTGCGTGTGATCCGGGTCATCCGCGCGGCGCGCTCCAGTCGGGACATCCTGGCCTATGTGCGCAGCAACCGTGCACGCAGCGCTTTTTTGGGCGTGTTGTTGGTGTGCATCGTGACGGTCAGCTTCGGCTCGATCGCCATCTGGCAGGTCGAGCGCGGGGTCCCCGGCAGCAACATTCACAACGGTGGGGACGCCCTGTGGTGGGTCTTTGTGACGCTGACGACGGTGGGCTACGGCGAGTTCTACCCGGTCACCGGCGCAGGCCGACTGGTCGCCGCCTTTGTCATGGTCATGGGGCTGGGCATCCTGAGCTCGTTTACCGGCTTCATCGCGACGTGGTTTGTGGAAGAAGACGCGGTGGCGGACAACATCCGCATGCAGGATCTGCAGGTGGAGATGACGCGATTGCGGCAGGCGATCGAGCGACTACAGCCGGAGCTTGCGGCCTCCGAAGATCACAGCGGCGACTGATTGGTCAGCAGCAGGACTTCCTTGCGCCAAACCGTACGCCCACGCGTGACGGTGACGAGCCCCAGCCGGCGCGCCCGGAGCACAAATGGCGACGCGTTGAGGTGCAGCGGCCGCCACTCTCCATGCTCGACGTCGGCGTTGGGCGTACCCACCTCATGGCGGCGAAACGCGTCCAGCACGCCGCCGCGATCGTAACGTCGGTAATCGTGGGTCAGCAGCACATAGCGATAGCCGCGCAGCCGCCTCAAGAAGTCAGCGACGTCGGCGTTGGGCCAGTGATGCAGCACGTCTTTGCAGATCGCCAGATCGGCCTTCGGCAGCTCGTCCCGGCTCAGGTCGAGCGCCTCGAAGCGTACGCCGGCGCGTGCGAACCGATCGCGGTTTGCGGCGACGATCTCGGGTCGCGAGTCGTAGCCGACATATCGAACTCCGGTCCAATCCAGCGCCGTCGAGCGCTTCCAGTCGCCGCAGCCCAGATCGGCCACGGTGCGGACGCCGCGATGCAGGATGACCTCTCGCAACAGGCGCTGATAAGCGGCGCTGTGGCGTGTTTGACTACGGCCCAACAGTTGGATGAGCGCGGGAGCGTCAATGCTTGTTACGGACACAAATACCTCCTCGGCTTTTCAGCTTACTATGTAATTTCTATTTTCCCGAGGACTTTTTCGGAGACGGTCGCTTGCGACATCACCACGGGCGCCTAGCGTTGCCGGCATGCTCGACGTGATCATCGTCGGCGCCGATCCCCTGGCTCGCAGCGGGCTCAACGCCGCACTCGCCGACTGCCCGGACGTCTACGTCAGCGGCGAGGCCGCTACGGCGCAGGAGCTGGCCATGTTGATCCGCGAGACCGCCCCCGCCGCGCTGCTCTGGGACGGCATCAACGACGACACCGAGGTCCCCACGTTGGCGCTGGTCACGGACGAGCGCAGCGCCGGGCTAGCTCTGGCCAACGGCGCGGACGGTGTGCTGTTTCGAGACGGCGACCCGTCACGCATCGCGGCCGCGCTGACCGCCATCACCCAGCACATTCGAGTCATCGACGCCGCCTTCACGACCGCGCTGCTGCCCGCCTCAGCCGCGCACGGCGCTTTGGACGACGAGCTGACCGCCCGCGAGCTGGAGGTGCTGGGCCTGCTGGCCGAGGGCCTGTCCAACCGCCTGATCGCCCGCCGACTGGAGTTCAGCGAGCACACCGCCAAGTTCCACGTCAACGCCATCCTCTTCAAGCTCAGCGCCCGCAGCCGCACGGACGCCGTGGTCCGTGGGATCCGCCTGGGATTGCTGCGCGTGTGACCTGCCCGATCGGTCAGGTCTGTCCTGCCCGATCGGCTGATTGCCGGCGCTCGGACCCGCCCTAGCCTTGCCGCATGACAATCGACTTCAAGACACTTTCGGACCATCTCGCATCCACGGTAGAGACCGTCGGCAAGAGCCTCGTCAACGTACGAGCCGGCCGCCGCTCCGGCACAGGCACCGTCTGGACGGCGGATGCCATCATCATCGCCAACCACGCCATCCGCCGCGACGAGGGCATCGAGCTCACCCTCCACGACGGCACCACACACGCAGCCACGCTTGTGGGCCGCGACCCCACCACCGATCTCGCTGTGCTCAGCACCGACGCCGAGCTGACCGTTCCCGAAAAGGGCCCGGCCGACGAGCTGAGGGTCGGTCACCTGGCCCTGACGCTTGGGCGGCCCTGGGCGTCGGTAAGAGCAACCCTGGGCATGGTCAGCGCCGTGTCCGACGCCTGGCGCACACCGACCGGCGGCCTGGTCGACCGCTACATCGAGATCGACGGCACGCTGCCCACCGGCTTCTCCGGCGGCGCGCTGGTCGATGACTCCAGCCGCGTCGTCGCCATCAATACGTCGGACCTGCTGCGGTCGGGCGCCAGCCTGCCCGTGACCACCGTGGACCGCGTCGTCGCCACCCTGCAAGAGCACGGCACGGTGCGACGCGGCTTCCTGGGCGTCGGGGTCCAGCGGGTCGATGTGGCGGAGAGCACCGGCCAGTCGCGCGGGCTGCTGATCACCGCCGTCGAGGAGGACGGTCCGGCACAGCAGGCCGGCTTGCTGGTCGGCGACATTCTGCTGACCGTCGACGACGACGAGGTGACCCACTTCAAAGACCTGATCGCCGTGCTGGCCGGACGCGTGGACAATAAGGTCGCAGTGCGCGTGGTCCGCGGCGGCAAGGTGAAGAAGATCACCGCTACCGTCGGCGAACGTCCCGCTGGTCGCAAACGACGCCACCACGGCTGCCGATGAGCCTCCTGGCCCAGCTCTCGCGCGATCTCGTCGACCTGGTCGCGGGCGCCTCGCCGGCAGTCTGCCGAGTGGAGCATCGCCGCGGCCAGGGGACCGGCCTGGTGCTGGCCCCGGACGGGTACCTGCTGACGAATCACCACGTCGTCTCTCGCGCGCGCGGACGCCTGCGCGCCGTCTTCGACGGGGGCAAGCCGGTCGTCGCGCGACTGGTGGGCAGCGACCAACGCACCGATCTCGCCGTGCTCCGAGTGGAGTCCCGCAGTCTTCCCACACTCCCCCTTCTGCAGGACTCCTCCCCCGATGTGGGCCAGCTGGTCGTCGCGATCGGCAACCCGCTTCGACTCGAGCGCTCGGTGAGCCTCGGTGTGATCAGCGCTCTCGAGCGGACCCTGCCCCTTCCCAGAGGTGCGGGTCTGCTCGAGGGTCTGATCCAGACGGACGCGGCGGTCAATCCCGGCAACTCGGGCGGGCCGCTGCTGGACGCCGAGGGGCGCGTGATCGGCGTCAACACAGCGGTTATCCCGCATGCTCAGAGCATCGGCTTCGCCATCCCGGCGCGTACAGCCATTTGGGTGGCATCCATGCTGATCCACCACGGACAGATTCGACGACCCTACCTGGGCGTCACGGCGCGCGGCATTCAGCTGCGACCGGACGAATCTTCGGAGCTGGGACAGCGCCGTGCCATTCAGATCGTGGGTGTCGGCGCCCGGTCCCCGGCGTCTCGCGCGGGCCTGCTGCGCGACGATCTGCTGCTCACGGCAAACGGGGCGGCGCTGGGTTGCGTGGACGACCTGCAGCGCGTGATGGTGCTCGGCCGCGAGAGCCCGCACGTCGACCTCCACATCTGGCGAGCACCGCAAAGACGCCGAATAACGGCCTTCCCACGAGCCGCGTGATAACGTCGCGGCGTGACGCGATTCGACAAGGTCATGGCCGAGCGAATCAGCGCCGCGGTCGCCAAAGCGGAGGACGGCTCGGCGCTGGAGGTCGTCGTCCGTGTCGCGCCCATCTCGGCCGACTACCGGGACATCGCCCTCATGTGGGCCCTGGCATTTGTTGTGCTGGGCCTCGAGCTGATCTTGTTCTCGCCGCTGCTGATCTGGCCTCTGTGGGTCATCCCGTTGGGGGCGGTCTTCGGGGGCATCGGATACTGGATCGGTGACCGAAAGCAGGGCGCAATCCGGCTGCTGACGACCCGGGATCGGCGCAAGGTCGAGTGCATCAAGGCAGCGCGCGTCGCCTTCTACGAAGAAGCGGTCTCGACGACGCGCGACCGGACCGGCGTACTGCTCTACTGCTCGGTCTTCGAGGACGAGGTCATTCTGGTCGAAGACCACGCGCTGGGCGCCTATGTCACCGGCGCGGCGCTGGCGAAAGTGGCCGCGATGGGCAGCCTGCCTGACCTGGACCTGACGGACCGCCTTCTTCAGATGATCGACGGGCTCGGCAAGCTGGGCAATGAGCTGCTGCCGCCCCGTCCGGACGACACCGACGAGCTGGATAATGAGCCCAAGATCGGTTAGCGCCATCGTCGCGGCGGCCGCGCTCGTCTTTTGCTGCGTCCCGGCGGACGCTCGCGTAGGCGGTGGACAAAGCTACAGCGGCGGGTCCAGCAGCTACAGCGAATCGAGCAGCAGTAGCAGCAGCTCGTACGACAGCTCATCCAGCTACGACAGCGGCAGCTACGGCTCGTCTGACTACAGCGGTGGCGGGGGAGTCGGGGACTTCGGCGCGGTGTTCGTCAGCATCCTGATTATCGGCTTTGTCATGGGCATCGTCATCTTCACCAGCGACATGACGGAGGACTTCAACAACGCAGAGCTGAACCTGTACGAGCCGCCCAGGCGCGCGTCAGGCAAAGACGTGACGGCGGGCATCGCCCAGCTGCGGCGAACCGATCCCGCGTTCTCGCGTTATCTGTTCATCGACTTTGTCACGCTGCTGTTCACGCGCTTTCACGAGTGCCGGGGCGGGGGCGACTTCTCGCCGATCCAGCCGTACGTCCGCAAGAAGCTGTTCGCGAGGTTGGCAAAGACCAAAGTGGATGCCGTGTCCGAGATCGTGGTCGGCGCGATCCATCTGGAGAAGGTCAAGACCACCCACATTCGGCTGACCTTCGAGGCGTCCATGCTGCAGGTCCTGGGCGAGCAGACGACGCGGCGGCACATCACCGAGCGGTGGGACCTGCGACGCAGCGGCACAGCGCGTTCGAAGTCGCCGGCGCAGCTGACGCGGCTGGGCTGCCCGTCGTGCGGCGCAGCGGTGGAGCTGGACGAGGCGGGCAAGTGCCGCTTCTGCGAGAAGGTGCCCAACGACGGCAACTTCGGGTGGACGGTCGCGCGCATGCGGGTGGTCAACGACGAGCCGATGCGCTCGGTCGAGGTGCATCTGGACGGCGGCGGCATCGAGCCCGGCACGCGCAACATGACGATTGGGCAGCCGCACTTCAAGGCGCAAAAGCGCAAGCTTGCGGCCCGTGATCCCCAGTTCAGCTGGGATGAGTTTCTGGCTCACGTCAGGGCTACGTTCACTGAGCTTCAGGCCGCCTGGGCCGCTCGTGAGTGGGAGCGCGCGCGTCCGCTGGAGACCGACGCGCTGTACCAGCGGCATCGGTACTGGATCGAGCGGTACAAGCGCGACGGGCTGACGAATCATCTGGAAGAGCTGGAGATCCAGCGCATGAAGCCGTGCCGCATCGAGGTCGACACCTACTACGAGGCGATCACGGTGCGGATCTTCGCGCGCATGATGGACTACACGATGGACGACGAGGGCCGCGTGGTCGGCGGCAACAAGTGGGTGCACCGAGAGTTCTCGGAGTATTGGACCTTCGTGCGCCGGCAGGGGATCCCAAGCCGCGCCGCCCGGGACCTGAAGAGCTGCCCCAGCTGCGGCGCAGGCGTGAAGGTCAACGCGGCGGGCGTCTGCGAGCACTGCGAGACCAAGGTGACGTCCGGTGAGTTCGGGTGGGTCGCCGCTCTGATCGAGCAGGACGACAGCTACAGCGGCTAGAAGAGCATCTTGGCGTAGATCTCCCACATGCCCTGTGAGAGATCGAGCAGCTCCTTCTGGTAGCTCAGCAGGATCTTCGGGTACTCGGCCTCGGACGGGGTCGCGGCGTTGTCGACATCCGACTGCAGCTGAGCGGCGCGCTTGACCATCTCGTAGCCGACGCTGAAGAGCTTGTCGTCGGGATGCTTGACCGCACGCCAATTGCGCTGAGTCGTGGGGTCGTACCAGGTGGCGACGCTCGGGTCCCCGACGTCGGGCACGCTCTGGCTGCCGTCGCCCTCGTCGTACCAAACGTGCATCAGGTCGTTGAACGTGTTGTCGAATGCCGAGGCGTAGCCCGCCATCCCGTACCAGATCGCGTAGTACTGCACCGTGCTCCAGGTGTCGGGATCGACGATCGTGCGCCCGGGCGCCAGCTCGTTGTTGAACGGATCGGGCGGATAGAAGGCGCCGAACTGCGTCGAGCCGCCCCAGATGTTGATGTTGTCGGCGATGATCCCGCCGGAGATCTTGGTGAGAATGTCGGGGAACATCAGGAAGAACCCAAGCGCGTAGCCCTGAATATCCTCGGCCGTGTTGACGCCCAGGAACGAGACGTTGGAGTCCGAGAGCAGCTCGAGCGCCAGCACCTTGTCCTCAAACGAGCCCACCCACTTCGGCCGCTCGTAGAAGTAATAGCCGCTCTGGAAGTCGTAGTTGGTAAAGGAGTACCGCCCCTGGCCGAGCTGGATGTTGAGATCCACACACGGGAGGTCGGGGTTGTCCTTCTCCTGCTCCTCCTGCCCGCACAGCGGCCAGTAGCTGGGATCGGGCTCGCCGCGGTAGTAGCGGTCGCTGTCGGGGTCGTAGTAATACCCGCCGGGCTCCGGCGTGGCGAGGACCTCGACCAGGAAGCTGATAGCGGCGCGACTGGCGGCGGTGGACGGAGCGCCGCCGTCGCGAGCCAGGTCCCACTTGACGTCCTCGATGCCGTAGACGCCCTCGTCGCGCCAGAAGTCCCAGTTGCCCGCGTCATACCAGGCGCCGAAGACCCAGTGCTGGTACTGGCTGAGCATGTGACGGAAGTACCGGAACCAGACGGACCCGTAGTAGTACTCGCCCGTCCATCCGGCGATGTCGCGCTTGAACGCGTTGAAGAAGTAGTAGTTGCGATAGCGCTCGGCGGCGTCGGTCACGATCTCGTAGGAGTCCATGCCGGCGTCGTACATCGCGCACCAACTCAGGGCGCCCTCGTACTCGTCCGAGCAGAAGCGATACGGCACCTCCCACAGCGTCCAGTCGGTCTCGCCCATCAGCTGCGCCTTCAGGTCCGTGTACGGCACAAAGCGGCGGTCGAACATGTTGTCGATCCCGCCCAGCGAGGTGGGCAGGGACGTGTAGTGGCGAACCTCGTTCAGCGCGTACTTGAGGTCGAAGGTGTCGCTGAAGTTGGCCATCGGGTCCACGGGCGGGTTGTTGAACACCTCGACCATGCCGGCGTATCCGAACATGATGGCAGCGCGATCGTAGGCGCCGACGCCCTGGATATCCGCATTGAAGCGAGCCGGGTACTCCATGATGGAGCTGTAGCGATACTCGTCGATCTTCTGGGCAATGTACCCCGGAGTCTTGGCCTTGGGCGGGAAGACGCCGTCAGCGCCCTGCACGTCCCAGAACTCACGCGGGAAGTTTAGCGCGTCGTAGCTGCCCGCAAAGTTGTGGCGCAGACCCAGCGTGTGGCCGATCTCGTGCTCGGCGGTGGACTGCAGCACGGCGATCTCCAGCAGGCGCAACACCTCCGCGGACTTCATCCCCTTGTCCTTGAGATCCAGGGCGCGCCCGGCGATGGCGTCATCGACGAACTCGGCCGTGTAGATGTTCTTGCGGGCGAGCTTCACGCGACGCCTTTGCTCGGTGCGCCGCTTGGCGCTGGAGGTCCACGCCACAGGGCTCAGGTGCGACATCAGCTCGGCGGGGACCTCGTCGCCGGGGCCGATCATCCCGCGTCCGTGCATCAGCTTGACCTCGTCGTTGATCAGCGCGTGCTCGAAGGCGGTGCCGACGATCTTCTCCCGCTGACCCTGCTGCCAGCCGCTGTTGCGCCGCAGCTGAGTCGGCCCCTTCTGGCGGATCGCCTTGCCGCGCGGGCTGTCGACGTATTGCTCAACAAAGTCCTCGAGCTGGTCCATCGTCACGTGCGGCCGCGCGGTGGCGCCGGGTTTGGAGGCGGCGATCGTCTTGGCGTACTGGGCCACATCGGACCCCAGGCCGATCTCTTCCGGGTCGATATAGCCGTTGATGACGTCGATGATCTGCTGGCCGTTGGCGGCGTACTGGCGGATGGGCTCGCCGTACACGTACGCGGCGGCGCTCATGATCTCGCCGCTGAGGGGATCGGCCAGGCTGGGCCCATACCCGAGATACCCGGCCTGAGTGGGCTTGGGCACGTAATACAAAAACGAGTAGCGCATGTCGCCGATGCGCTGCCCGGTGTTTTCGCGAATCTCAAACATCTTCTCGGGGGCGGTCTTGCCCATGGCGGTGACGGCCTCTTTGAAGACGTCGCTCCACTGCTTCTCGATGTCCGCCGCGGCAGCGTTGAACCAGTCTGGGAAGTCGGGTGACTTGTAGTACACGATCGGCTTGGGGTTGCCGTCGTCGTCGAGCAGGTTGTGGCGGGTGATGTAGTAGACGCGGTTGGACTCGAGCTCGCCGTAGACGGGGTCGTAGCCGAAGCGCTCGATGCGGAAGAAGCCGAACTTGTCGAAGTAGTCGAAGCGGACCATCGGGCCGTCCGGATCCTCGACCACTTTGCCGTTGGCGTCGCGGAATGCACGCAGTGCCGTGCCGTCCGCCTTGCGGGCGATCTCGTTGTCGGGATAGTGCAGCGCCTCGTACTTGTGGTTGGGATCCACCTTCATGTAGCTGTGGCGCACGACCACGTTCTGATGCTCGCAATCCTGGTTGTAGTACCAAAAGCACGAGGGCTCGGTGAAGAACGAGTCTGACCACCAATCGTAAAACGTGATGGACGCCGGCTCGATGAACAGGCGCATCGTCGTCTCGATGTAATCCGCCGAGGCCAGGCCGGAGATCGCTTTGTCCTCGCGATAGTCCGTCCAGCCACCGTCAGCGCCGCGGGTGCCGACCACCATGTGATGCGGGTCGGTCGGGTCCTCGGGGTGATAGCCGGTCGGGCTGACCGTCCAGTAGGAGCCGTCCATGAAGCCGGCCCAGTTGATCAAGAAGGTCAGGCTGGGCAGCGTGTTTTTGGACCAGTCGACACGAATGAAGTCCCGCTCGTACCAGGGCCGGTCGGTGGTGTTCTCTACGAGAACGTTGGACTGCTCTCCCGTGGATGGGTTGTATTCGCGCACGATGTCGAAGTGGCTGGTGATCGGATAGGCGACGATAGGCGCGCCCTTGTACTCGCTGTCAGTGTAGGTGATCGCCTTGTCGGTGCCCTCGACGCGGTCGTAGACGCGGTAGGCGACGAGGAGGTCCTTTTGCACCTCCCAGCGGATGCGCTCGAGCTCGGCGCTCTCGCCGATGGCGACAAAGTCCGTCGTGTACGGGACGTCGATGACGACACGGGAGAGGTACCACTCGCCGTCCAGGATCGACTTGCGGATCTTGTTGGGCTGGGTGCGGTCGATGTCCTCGACCGTCTGCGCACAACCCATTGAAATCAGACCAGAAGCCACTGCGAGCACACCGCAGACCACCCGACTGTTCATAGTCGACACCACTCCCACTGCATAAGGTAACGCTGTCGAGGGTACCGCAAGCGGATTGAGGGGATCAATGCGTTCCAGTAAGCTGCGCTGCATGATGGCTGGACCGCTCTACCGGGTGCTTCTCACCGCCCTCGTCACGATGCTGCTGGGCGCATGCGGATCGGATGATGTGTCGACGGGGACAAACCCGCCGGACGCCACGGGGGTCACGGACTCCGGCGAAAGCGTGGACGACACGTCGACGGACACGACAGACACCGACACCGTGGAGACGGTGGGGGAGGACGTGGACACGGGCGATGCCGACACGGGCACCCAGGACACCGGCGACACGGTCGACACCGGGGACACCGAGGGACAGGAAGACACGACGACCGACACCGGCACGGGCGACGCCGGCACGGAAGACACCGACACGGGCGCCGAGGACACCGACACGGGCGCCGAGGACACCGGCGTGGAAGACACAGGAGAAGACACCGGCGAGGAGCCGTGTGGCGGGCCGTGCGACGACGAGAACCCGTGCACTGTCGACAAATGCAGCGCGCTCACCGACGAGTGCGAGTTCATCGCCGTCCCGTTGCCTTGTGAGGACGGCGATCCGTGCACCGTGGGCGACGTCTGCGATGACGCGGGCGCCTGCCAGAGTGGAGCGGGCGCGGCGGTGTGCGATGACGGCAATCCGTGCACTGAGGGCACATGCGTAACGCTGGTGGGCTGCGAATTCTCGGCCATCAACGAGGGCCAGGCGTGCGACGACAACAACACGTGCACGACGGGCGAAGCCTGCACTGCGGGATCCTGCGAGGGGGGCGCCCTGCCCGACTGCGACGACTCGGACGCGTGCACGACCGACGCTTGCGAAAACGGCGTGGGCTGCGTGAGTGTCGTGGAGCCGGCGTTTTGTGACGACAGCAACGGCTGTACGATCGACACGTGCGACAGCGTGACGGGCTGCCTGTATGAGGCGGTCGCCGATGGGACCGCCTGCGACGACGGCGACCCATGCACGGGCGGCGATCTGTGCGCGAGCGGCGAGTGCCAGTCGGGCCTGGAGCCCAACGAGTGCGACGACGGGAACGTATGCACTGCGGACAGCTGCGTCCCGGGCGAGGGCTGCCAGCACCTGCAGGAGACAGACGGGCTGGCGTGCGACGACCTCGTCGAAGCGACCATCGAGGATCAGTGCAAAGCCGGGGTCTGCAAGGGGGTCGCGGACGACTGCGCGGCGCTGCTCGGCCTCGATCTGCCCACGATGAAGGTCTTCAGCATGTTCGTGCTGACGACGCAGTCGGACGCGCTGGACATCGACGGTGATGGCGAGCCGGACAACGCGATCGGGCCCATCGGAGAGTTCATCAACCCGGAGCTGAAGTCGGCGCTGGACGACGGCAGCGTCATCTATGTAGCGCATTGGGGGGACCTGTCCGAGAGCAACCCATTCGACGTCAGCTTCTTCCTGGGCCAGCTGGCGCCGGCCAACCCCGCGTGCGCGTTTCAATCGACAGCGTGTGACTACCTGGTTTTGCCGGAGGGCTTTGACGAGGAGTGCACCGCGCTGTCGACGTTCCCGTCGGTCGGCTGGAACGGCAAGAAGCTGAGCAGCGCGGAGACCGGCACGTTCAACCTGACGTTTGCGTTTTCGGGCGGCATCTTCGAGATCGCGATGCACCTGGCGCAAGTACAGATCGACGTGCAGCTCAACGACACACAGGTCACGTTCTTCAACGGCAAGGTGGGCGGTGCGGTCGTCAAGAGTGAGTTGGTCGCGTTGGCGGACCTGATCCCGTCGCCGCTACCGACCCCGTTGGGAGACCTGGTCGACATCCTGATTCAACCGGACATCGACATCGACGGCGACGGGGACAATGAGGGCGTGTCTGTCACGCTGCTCGTGAGCGGCGGCGGGGGCAACATCGTCGGCGTAGTGAAGGAGTAAACGGGTGCGTGCGCTGATCCTGGACTTTGACGGCACCATCGCCATGGCCGATGTGGGTGATGAACTGTGCGACCGGTTCGCCGGCCCTGAGTGGCTCGAGCTGGACCTGATGTGGGAGCGGCGTGAGCTGTCGCTGGACGACGCGCAGACCCGGATGTGGGCCCTGGTTCGCGGCACTGCGGCCCAGCTCGATGCATATACGGACGAGATCAGCCGCCTGCGTGAAGGGTTCGGCACGCTGCTGGACACGGCACAGGCCGAGGGCATGACCCTTGTGCTGGCGTCGGGCGGCTTCGATCACTACATCCATCGGATTCTGGGCCCGGTCGCTGACCGCTTCGATGCCCTGTTCTACAACACCATGACGTACTCAAACGATGGAGTGCAGGTCGCCTTTCCGCATCTGGAGTCGCTGGGCTGCGGGCTGTGCGCGGTGTGCAAGGGGCGCGTGTGCGACCGATACCGGGCGGCCGGATACGAGGTGACGTTCGCGGGCGATGGCAACTCCGACTGGTGTGTGCTGGATCGGGCCGATCACCTGTTCGCGGTGCGCAACTCCAAGCTGGCGGGACGTTGCGACGAGGCGGGCGCCGCGTACACGCCATTTGAGTCGTTTGAGACGATTACGGCTGCGATTCGCGGTGGCGGCGATCATTCGTAGAACGGCGCCGCTCGCCATCATCCTGGTTCTGGCAGCGGTGTACCTGGCCCCGCTGATGAAGAGCCCGGGGGCGATCAGTCTGAACGACGACTGGACCCAGATCTTCGCCTTTCAGGCGTTTCTGTATGACGAGCTGGTGTCGGAGGGCAACGTCCCGGAGCGGGCGCACCATCTGGGCAGCGGCTTCCCAATCGGCGGGCATCCCGAGTACCCGATTCTGTCACCACTGACGTTGACGGTGCTGGTTTTCGGCCCGATCACGGGGACGAAGCTGAACGTAGTGCTGGTTGTGATGCTCGGTTTGTTCGGCATGTGGATGCTGTGCACGCGCACGTTGAAGCTGGACGAGCTGCCGAGCGCCTATGCGACCGCGACGCTGGCGGTCTTCGGGTGGCTGCCGCACATCCTCTTCTCGGGCAACTACCCCGAGATCTACTACATGTGGTTTCCGCTGCTGGCCTGGCTCGTCGCGGGCACTGAGCGGTTCGATGGCCCGCTGGTCGGCGCGGCCGCCGTGGGCGCTACAATGCTGCTGGACGGCCATCTGAATGCGGTCAGCTGCTTTCTCTTGCTGGGGGTCTGGGCCCTGACGGGCGGCCGGCGACACGTCGAGCGATATGTGATCTTCATCGTGTCCACCGCTGGGATGGCCGCCTTCAAGCTGGGCCCGACCCTGGCGCTTCTGGCCGTCGAAGACCGCTCCATCGACCTGTACGCCACGCAGACGATCGAGGTGTCGCCGCTGGTGTTCTCCGAGCTCGTCGGGACGGGGGCGGACCGGCTGGCGTTGGGTGTCGCGCCATGGATCGCGGCGCTTGGGGGCCTGGTCGTGTGGCGCCGCACCTGGCCGCTCCTCGTGGCGCTGGTATTGAGCATAATCCTGTGGTTCGGCCCGCAATCCCCCGTGGACCTCTTCTGGGTGTTGAGCCGGTTCCCGATCCTGCGCAGCATGGACGCACCCGCCAAGTACTTCTCGTTCTTCATCCCGTTCTTCGTCATCTTGTTGGGCGCCTATGGCCTGCAGGCCATTCGCGGGCGCTACGCCGCGTGGGCTCAGGCGGCAGTGCTCCTCGCAGCGACCCTCCCGATGGTCGGCGGCGGCAGGGCGGTGCTCGGCTCGGTATTTACGGTCGCTGACGTGCCTCACACGCAGCGGGCGTTTGAGCAGATCGACACCGCGTACT
Source organism: uncultured Myxococcales bacterium (assembly GCA_964545715.1). Lineage (GTDB taxonomy): Bacteria > Myxococcota_A > UBA9042 > CAZJHX01. The sequence continues at coordinate 11,117 of CAZJHX010000057.1, read as the reverse complement.
TTGTGGAGCACCTCTGGACCGGGCCGGCTGACCAGCGACCTGACCTCTATTTGTACTACCGGCGAGGCGTCGGCATCCTGCGCTGGGAGGACAACTTCCAGCTCGAGCCGCCCACCAACCCTGCCTGGCTCGTTAAGCCCGATGGCTCTCTTGTTAACAACCCGACGTACGAGGGCGAGGTCGTCGTCAAACAAGGCAAAGGAGCGGCAACGCTGGACGCGATCTCGGCCGACAGCCTGAAGGTGACGCTCAACATCCCCAGAAACGGGGTACTGATCGTCAACCAACGCTACGACCCCGGCTGGAGCTGCGACCCTCTGGAGCCGTTTGAGCACGAGGGCCTTCTAGCGGTCCAGGTGCTGGCCGAGAATACGTCGATCTCGTGCAACTATCGCTCTACTTCTATGCGGTTCGGCGGTTTGATATCCCTTATCACCTGCAGCGCACTCTTCGCTTTTATCGTTCTACGTAAACGCCGTTTGCAAAAAGATTCAACTTTGTCTTGATTACAGTGTAAATCCTAAGTACAACTTACGCTGTATCGCAAACTTTGTTTTGCGACCTTGGGTATGGCGAGGACAACGAAATGAAACGCAAACTGGCAGTGGGCTGGACCCACACCGGCTTCCTGGCGATCGCTCTAAGCGCGACGCTGGTGCTGAGTGGGTGCTTTGAACGACAACCGGGCATGGACTGGAACCCGTCGACACAGGCGACTGCGGCTCCGGCGACCCCGGCACCAAACTTCATCGACTACGAACACGTATTTGAAGGACTGGCGACGTCCTATCTCCCGTCGGGCGCGGGCAACTGCGGGTACGGTGAGCCGTCGGCGGACGACTATGTCGCCAGCGTGAGCAACACGGATTACGCCGGGTCGTACGCGTGCGGCGCCTTCATCCGTGTATATGGACCGCAAGGCTCGGTGACAGTGCGCGTGGTCGATCGGTGCCCCGAGTGCGCGCCGGGCGAGGTCGTGCTGACCAAGCCTGCCTTCAAGCAGGTCGCAGGACAGTCGATCGGCGTCGTGGACGTGCAGTGGCACTTCACGGAAGGCCTGATCGGCGGACCGGTAGGTTATCGGCTGAAGCCGGACAGCAACCAGCACTGGATGGCACTGCAGATCACCAACCACCGGCATCCGATCGTCAAGGTCGAGATGGCGCGTCCGGCAGGCAAGTGGGTCACCCTGCAGCGCCAGGTGTACAACTACTTCACGGTCGACAGGCCCATGGGCGACGGACCGTGGGATGTGCGCGTGACAGATATCCTGGGCCAGACCGTCAAGGACGTCGCCCTGGACCTGACGCGGGAGGCCGTCATCTACGGCCAGGCCCAGCTGCCGCCACTGGACGACGCGCCGCGCTATTATCCGTCAGAGACCGAGCTGCCGATGACCGCGCCGACAGACATCGACGTCGACGTCATCGTCAACGCCGCGTCCAACTTCGGCTACTGCGCCGGCATCTTCGTGCGTAACGCGACGGAAGACGAGCTTCAGTGGTTTGCGCAGATCGAGTTCGATGGCGAAATCGAGCAGGTCTACAGCTGCGCGCACACCATCAACAACAACACGCTCACCGTCTTCGGGCACGGCATCGGTCAGACGCTGCCGCCCGGCATGGCGACGGACTGCGGCTTCTGCTCGCGCCATTGAGCCTGTGCATCGGGCCGCGCGCTTCGGGCGGCCCACCACTCGCTCAAGCGTGGCCATAGTGACCGCGCGGCCCCGCGCGACACCACCGCACCAACATGACCGCCGCGCAGATGGATGTGCTCCTTGTCCGCGCTGCCCACTTTGTCCATGAGGACGGCGGCCCCGCGCCACGGCACGATCGAGTCGTCCTCAAACGTGACCACCAGCGTCGGACATGCGATCTCCCCCAAACGCGCCGGATGGCCCGACAGCGTGAAGGTGTCCGCAATCAGCGCGTTGTCCCGATACAAGCGCCCGATGTAGCGCCGATAGCACTCCCCGGGAAAAGACACGTTGTCGCCACCCCAGCGCTCCAGGGCTAGAAACCCGTCCAGAAAACGGTCATCCCACGCGCGATCGAGCACGTGCACAGCCTTGGACAGCTTCAGCGTCGGCCGCAACATCTGAAAAGACGCCTGCATGAGGCGCCACGGCACGTTGCCGCACCCGTCGACGACGGCGTCGACATCAAACGAGGACGTCTGCGTCCATCGGGCCAACAGCCCACCGTCATCAAAGTCGATGGGCGCCGCCAGCGCCGTCAACGACGCCACCTGCTCAGGCCGCACCGCCGCGTATATGGCCGCCAGCGTCCCGCCCAGGCAATACCCAAGCACATGGACCTGTCCGGCCTCCGCCGCCGCCTTGCGCACGGCCCGCCCCAGATACCTGTCGCAGATGTCGTCAAACGTCAGGAATCGGTCTTCGTCCCCGGGCGTCCCCCAGTCGATGATGTAGACGTCGTGGCCCCGCCCGACGAGGTACTCCACGAAGCTCTTGTTGGGCATGAGGTCCAGGACGTAGTGCCTGTTGATCAGGCTCGGCACGAGCAGGATGGGCGTCGTATATGCCGGCCCCTCCGGCCGCGCCCGGTACCGCAGCAGCTGCCACTTGTTCTCGCGGTGCACGACGTCGGCCGGCGTCGCGCCGATCTCAGGCCGCCGCCGCCAAAGCGTCGCCAGGTTCACCAGCCGGTCCAGCGGGCGACGTCGACTCACCCGTAAATCGCCTCCAGCTGCTTCCCAAACGCCGCATACACAGCCTTGCGTTTGACCTTGAACGTGGGGGTCAGCAGCCCATTGGCCACTGTCAGCGCCGGCTCCATCAGCGCCCATCGCTTGATGGTCTCGTGCCGCGCCAGCGTCGCGTTGACCGCGTCGATGCTCGCCTGCACGCGCGCCTCAACAGCCGGGCCACCCGCCGCCGGGCCGGCCGGATTCAGCCACACGCCCGCCACCAGATACTTGCGCCCGTCGCCATAAACAACCAGCTGATCGATCAGCGGATCATCACGAAACCGCAGCTCGATGTTGGCCGGGGGGATGTTCTTACCGCCGGCCGTCACAAGGATGTCTTTCTTGCGATCCACGATCTGCAGAAAGCCGTCTTTGGTAAAGCGCCCGATGTCGCCCGTCTTCAGCCAGCCATCCGCGGTAAACGCCTCGGCGGTCGCCGCCGGATCGTCGTGATACCCGCCGAAGATGTTGGGTCCCCGCGCCAGAATCTCGCCATCCGGCGCAAGCCGCAGCTCCACGTTGGGCACCGGCTTGCCAACCGAGTCGAAGCGGTACGCCCCGGGCCGATTCAGCGTCAGGGTCGGCGCCGCCTCGGTCAGACCGTACCCCTCCAGGATCAGCATGCCGGCCGCCTGGAACAGCTCCTTGACGGTCACCTTGAGCCCCGCGCCACCGGACAGGCAGAACTGCACCCGCCCTCCGGTCGCCGCCAACAGGCTCGCGCGCTGTGCCTCCGGGTCGGTTTGAGTCAGTGCGCCGGTCGCCAGCTTCTCCCACACCGACGGCACGCTCATGAAGACAGTCGGCCTCACCTGGGGCAGGTGCTCCAGCACGGCCACCGGATTGGACATATAGCTGGTAAATCCCAGCGTGTTGCCCAGACACATCTCGCCGAATCCAAAGATATGGCTGAGCGGCAGCCACAGCAGATCCACACCGTCCTCGTGCAGCAGGGGCGCGTTGCAGGTGAGCCAGTCCTGGCCGTTTATCGCCACATTGCGATGTGTCAACGGCACCCCTTTTGGCCGGCCGGACGTGCCGCTGGTGTAGAGCATCATCCCGGGATCATCCAAAGACACCGCGGCCATCCGCTCCGACACGCGGGCATCCCATGCGGCATCGCAATCCGGCGCAACCTCACCCCACGTGACCAGCCGCGACGATACGTCCAGGTCCGACCGCGGCGCATCCCCGACAAACACGACGCGCGCGCCGCTGTGCGTAACGACATAGGCCGCCTGATCAGGCGTCGACGACGGGTAGATCGGCACCATCACGCCCCCCACCGCCTGAATGCCCAGCGCCGCCGCCGCCCAATCCACCGAGTTCAGCGCAAAAATCGCCGCGCGATCCCCGGGCTGCAGCCGAGCCTCGATCAAAAACGCGGCGAACTCCCGGATGCGATCCGCAAACGCCTGCCAAGAAACGGCCCGCCAGCCCGCGTCGGCCTGCACCATGAACCGCGGCCGGCCGGCGCGCTCCGGCAACGCGTCAAAGACCGCCCGAGGCGCGATCTTCAGCTCCCGATAGGCATCCAGCTCGATCACGGCTTGGCCTCGCCCTGGTGCGCCTGCAAGTCTGCCAGCTGCTCCTCCAGGTCCATCAGCCGGCTCTGAATCTGGTTCAGCGCGTGCAGGGACCGCTCCTGATCCTGCTTCGTCGGCAGGCCTACGTTTCCCCAGGCCTGCGCCGCGGCGTCGTTGACCTTGGCCCGGGCTCGCATCGCCACCGACAGCGCTTTGCCCGACGGCCACAGCACCACAGGACTCTTGAGCAGGACCTCGAAATACTGCGCCGTGGCGTTCTCCCACGCATCAAACGACTTCTTCCACGTGTCCCAACCAAACATCATGACCTCCTCATCAAAGCGACAACCCCAAGCGACGCAGCTGTGCCGCGTCGGTAAAGTCCGCCGCCGGCTCGCCCTTGTGACTGATCGCACGCACGACCTCACCAAAGCACTCAAAAAAGAACGACGCCTGCCGCACCGACACCGCCGCGCCGATAACCGGCGCAACCGTCAAGCGGGTCCGCACGCGTAACGCCTGCGTAAACGTCAGGTCCGGCAACAACAGCTGCCCCGAGCCGTCCACAGACACTTCGTACGTGTCCTGCGCGGCATACGGCAGGCCGTAAAAGACGGCGTCCTCGACATCGCCGACAGCCACCCACGAAGCGCCGTCCTCCAGGGGAAAGCGCAGCACCGCCACCGGCGCGGTATACCGCAACAGGGTTTGCCCCTCGGGCGGGTCCTCGACCGCAGACGCCATGCCCAGCAGCCACAGCCCGGACTCGTCCTGCCGATACACGCCCTCGATCGCGCCATCAGCATCCGACGGGATCACGATCTGCCCGCCGGCAAACTCCGCCGCGTACCACTTGCCGGTCAAGAGCTCGGCAGACACGGCCAGCACCTGGTCGTCCGCGTAATCCGACCCAAAGTCCCACACCCGCTGCCCGGATTCGTTGACGCTGCCCACCAGATCGACCGAGCGGCTCGCCCCGGCCGGCGACACCAGATAGGAGATCGGTACGCCCAGCGCCGCTCCCACCTCATTGGCGTCGATGCGACCGTCCAGGTTGGGCAGACACTCCAACACCGGCGTGTCCTCGTCACCGCCACGATACGGATCACGCTCTTGCTGAGGCGTCACGTTGTCACCGCACCCCGCAGTCGCCCCTATCAGGACCGCCCAGACCACAGCACCAGGAACCGCCCGCCGGCAACGAATGTCTTCGCCCATCATCAAAACCCGTAACTCAAGCGCAGTCGTGTCAGCTGCGCCGGCTCCGCAGACAGTCCTGCCACAGGATTGTCCAACCCGGCCAGCGGAAACAACACCGCGTAATCTAAAGCAATCCCAAATCCGTCTCGGCTCACGTACCCGATGGACGGGTCCAGCTCCACGCCCAAGGCCGCATCGCCGCCAGGCGTCGAGGTCGCCTCCACGGCCCACGACGCCACTGCCGACAGCCGCGCCGTCAGCACGCCGGGCCCGATCTCCGCGATACGCCACCGCACGTGCGGCCGAACGTAGATCGCGTCCGTGACCGTGCCCACGATCTCCCGGAACAGAATCCGGTCGATGCGATAGTCCCGATGAAACCGAAAGTTGTCGATGCGCCGATCGTGCGGCGGTAGCGCCTGGGGTCCATCCAAATCCCCGGCAGCCGGCGCGCCCGCACCAATTCCGCCGATGGCGCCAAAGCCCGGCGCCGAATCCCCGCTGGCAAACCCGGCGTTGACACCACCCGACACCACGCCGTCCGGCGCCCCAAACTCAGTCTCCAGCGCCGCGCCGATCTGCAGGGACTCCAGCCCCTCCTGAAACAGCGCCCCCGGCACCAGCGTCGGCTGCTCGATACGGCCCACAGCGACCGCCACCTCCGCCTCGACACGCAGCCAGGGCAGCGCGAGTCGCAGCCACCCATCGACCACCGTCGCGCTGAACCCGCGCTCGATCGGCAGCCCGTTGGCCGCGATATCGGTCGACTGCCACCGATGGGAAACCAGCAGCCCGTACTCCGCCGTACCTCGCCCGGCTCGGCGCCGCCTGGCACGCGCGGCCGCCGTCATGGTCTCCAGCACCGCGACCGTCACGGTATGCACGTCGTCCGCGGGATCCAGATCCACGCCGGTCGCTGAAAAATCGTAGGCCACCGCCCACAGATGGCCCAGCATCGACGTCACAAACGCCACGCGATCCACCGAGTCCGAGCTGTCGCAGTCCGGGCAATCGCCGGCGTTGGCGACCATGCCCAGTCCCCAGCGGCTGCCCATGCGCCCCGCCGCCACGTAGCCCAACGGCGTCAACGCCATGCCAAACGCCCGCTTCAACCGAAACGCCGCGTCCGGCGGATTCTGCGTGCCGGTCGCCGTGGGATGCCCCTCGGGCGCCCCCCCAAGCCGCAGGTTGTCCAGCACATCCACCCGCAGCTGCATCGCCATCCCGCCGCTGGGCGTCCGCATCCCCAGATCGGTGCGCAACCGCATGTCCCCGGCCCGCAACAGCTGCCCGGCCGGATCCGCCGGCAACGGATAGAGCGACAGCCCGGATGGCGTGAGCCCCCGATCCAGGTCCAGATTATGAAGCAGCGCCCCGCGCAAGCGCAGCCGCGCGCCCAGGTCCCACCACTGCGCCGATCGATCCCCCAGCGAGGAGGCGATCTCATCAAATCCGGTGGCTCCCGCGCGCCCCGAGAGGGCACACACGATCAAGCCTGCCGAGAGCAGCACACGCATCATGGCGTGGACGCCCCCAGAAAGTCCGAAAGCGCCCGAGTGCTGGCATGCCGCGCCTCGATCATCGGGAAATGCCCGCACGCCCCAAAAACCCGCAGCCGCGCCCGGGGCAACTGAGCCGCTAAACGCTCGCCCACCCATAGGGGCGTCACCCGGTCCTCGCGCCCCCACAGCAGCAACACCGGCTGCGTCACCCGGGCATAGCGCGCCTGCACGTCCGCGTATTGCTGCCCGCGCACCGCCGCCAGAGCCGCCGCCACGGTGCCCGGCCGCGCCAGCCCCGCCTCGACCTTGTCGACCAGGGCCATCGTGACGCGCGCCTCATCGTGAAACGCCAGCGTCATCCGGTCTTCAGCCCGCTCTTTATAGAACAGCCGAAACAGCACCTCCCCCAACCCGCGCGCGCGCGCCCAGACAAAAAAGGCCGGCAGTTGATCCTCGTAGGCCCACGCGTCATACAGGACCAATCGCGACACCCGCGCCGGCTGCGCCAAGGCCATCGCCAGCGCCACCGACGCGCCCCAGGAGTGCCCGACCACCGCGGCGCGCTTCACGCCCAGCTCATCCAACAGCTGAAACACCAACTGTGCCTGTGCCGCCGGCGAATAGTCGCCCTCGGGCCGACTGCTCCACCCGAACCCCTTCATGTCCAACGCGATCACCCGATGCGTCGCTTCCAGAGTCGGGCGCACCGGCTCCCAGGCGTCCAGGCTGGAGGCAAACCCGTGCAGCAGCACTACCGCGGGCTGCTCGGCAGGCCCACCGCTGTCCACGTAGCGGACACGCACGTCCTCCACCTGCCGGAAGGTCGCGTCCTTCGGCTCGTCCGGCAGCGCCCCGGCATGAAACGCCAGACACCCCTGCCCCAGCAGCGCGGCCACCAGCCCCACTGCGGTCGCTGCGAGCAAGCGCCTCACTTCCCGAGCCTCCGCAGCTCGGCGGCCTGCTCAAAGTCCTGCGCCGAGTCGTTGTCATGCGACACCATCGACGCGACCGCGCCAAAACACTCAGCCACGAACAGATAGGTGCGAACCTTCGTGGTCATGAGGCCGATCGTGCGCTCCATCAGCACGTTGATACGCAGCACGGGCAGCTCGCCAAAGGGCGTCACGATGGCGCCGGCACCGTCCACGGTCGACACGTACGACTCGTCATAAAAGACGGGCACGCCCACGCCCAGGCCGGACACCGACGCCTTGGTGGTCCACTGGGAATCGGCCTGGATCGGGAACGTGAGAACGGCCACCGGCGGCTCGTAGACCAGCTCGGTGCGGAATACCCCGTCCTCAGGCGACACAACACCGCGCAGCAGCAACGCCTCGGCCGTGACCTCGAACACACCCAGCAGCGTCTCGCGCTCTGAGAGCCGGCCGGCATAATCCGCCCCCGGGAAGACCTCGGCATACCAGGTCCCTTCCAGCGGCGTCGTCTGCGCTACCACCGCCTTGTCCGCCGGCGTGATCACCGACACGTCCCACAGCGTGGTCCCATCCGGCTGCTCCAAACCCGCGGGGTCAACCGGCACATCGAGCCCCACCTGGAAGATCGCCTGAAGGCCGGCCCCGAGCGGTGACTCACCGGCCGTGATCGTGCCGTCATGGTCCGCCTTGCAGACGATCGGCGCGACGGTGTCCTGAGCCGGCCCCTGGTCACCCGCGTCCTGCGAGCCCAGCGTCCCGTCCGCGGAGGAGTCGGCCCGCACGGCGCCGGAGTCATCGGTAGAACCGGCATCTCCAGGTGCTTGGACGTCGGGACCTGCCGTATCCGAGACGGAGAGGTCATCTGACACCGGCGCGCAGACGCCTCCGCTGGTGCACAGCCCGGAGGCGCAATCCGCCCCGACCCGACAGTCCGTGGGCGTGGAATCGCACGCAGGCAGGGCCGCCAGCGCCATCAAGATGAGACCGTTTGCTGCAATGCAACATCGCATACCGCGGCACTCTAGTCAGGCGATGCTGGAGCGTCAAGAGGTTTTCTGCTACCGTCGGTTCCGCGTTGCAACATGGAGTCCCGCGGTGATCACGATCAAGAAGTACAGTAACCGGCGCCTCTACGACACGGAGGAGAGCCGCTACGTGACGCTGGACGAGCTGGGCGCCAAAATACGCGCCGGCGAAGACGTAGAGGTCATCGAAGCCAAGTCCCACGAGGACCTCACTCAGGCCACCCTGACCCAGATCATCATCGAGAGCCGCGGCGCGGCCAAGCTTCTGCCCACCAACCTGCTCTTACAGCTCATCCGACTCAACGACGAGGCCCTGGCCGAGTTCCTGGGCCGGTACCTGGCGGGCGCGCTGGAGCTATATCTCATGGCGCGACGCGGCGCTCAGCACATCGCGCCAGTCTATCCGATGGCGCAGATGCCCTTCGCCGCCACCAACGCCTTCGCACGGCTGATGATGGGCGCGGCCTCCCTGGGTGGACGCGTGCTCGGTCGCGAGCCCAATCCGGGCGTGGTCTACGCCGAGGATCCGTCGCGCGCCGACCGACCGTCCGGCGCAGAGCTCGACCAGCTGCGACGAGAGCTCGAAGAGATAAAAGCCGCACTGCGCGACAAAAAGTAGCCGCCATTTCAGTTTATTTGCTGCGGCGCACAAAAACCCTTGACGCTTATTGTGCAGCGCAATATGTTTCCCATACTGAACGTCGGCCAACGGGCCGCCAATGGACTTGGGAGGACAGCATGTCAGACAAGAAGACCACTTCGCAGACGCAAAAAACGGACCCTACTGACCACGTCGTCGACCAGCTGGCCGACATGCTGGACAGGCTGACGCTGGTTCAGGCCAACGCCCTGGAGCAGGCTCGCGTCTCCGCGGAAGAGTCGTTGAAGATCATGTCCGCCACGCTGGAGTACACCAACAAGATCGCCACGGAGTGGCAGAAGCTCGGCATGGCCCAGGCGCGCGCGACCGCCAAGCTGGTGTCGCCGCTGCGCTCGATGGGCTCCTAGTTGCCTGAGCAGACGGTGGCAGGGGCGTTCGCGCTCCCGAAGCTGGCGCCCACCCCGCGGGCGGTCATCCGGCGCGATGGACCGGCCCGTCTACTCCGGTTCGGCGCACCGGCAGATGCGCCGACCACTACGCCGGCGGGTGCGCTGAAGGCCGGTGAGTTGGCTGCCGGGGCTGGAGACATGCCGGTGCTGGTGGTGCCTTCGATGATCAATCGATGGTACATCGTGGACCTGCGCGCCGGCAGCAGCCTGGTCGGCGCCCTGGTGGGGGCCGGGCTCAACACCTTCTGTCTGGATTGGGGCCGCGCTCGGGATGAGGATCGGTACTTTACGTGGGACGACGTCATCGCGCGCCTCGCACGCGCCGTGCGCTGGGTTCGGCGATATACCGGCGCCCCACGCGTCGCCCTTGTCGGCTACTGCATGGGAGCGACCCTGGCCGGGATTTACGCGGCGCTGCAACATGAGCGGGTGGGCGCTCTGGTCAATCTTTTGGGCCCATTCGACTTCTCGGAGGCCGGTGATCTGGGCCATAGCGTGGACAAGCGCTGGTTCGATCCGGCGGCGCTGACCGCGGCCGGCAACCTCAGCGCGCTGCAGATGCAGTCGGGGTTTGTCGCCATGCGTCCGACGGCGCAGCTGGCTAAGTGGGTGACGCTGGCGGATCGCTGGCAACAACCGGACACGCTGCAGTCGTTCGCTGCATTGGAGACGTGGGCCAACGACAATGTGCCGTTTCCGGCGGCCGCCTACGTGACGTACATCCGCGACCTGTATCAACACAACGCGCTCGTCAGCGGCAACCACGCCGTGGGTGGCCGGCGCGTCGATTTGGGCCGCATCAGCTGCCCGCTACTGACGGTGGTGGCCGGCCGAGACGGCATCTGCCCGCCGGCGGCGGCGACGGCTCTAAACGAATGCGCCGCCAGCACGGACAGCGAGGTGCTGGTGGTGCCTGGCGGCCACGTGGGCGCGGTGATCGGCCGGCGAGCACGCACGGTGCTGTATCCCAGGCTGACGTCGTGGCTGCAGAAGCGAGTGCGATGCGGCGCGTCAAAGGCGGGGCTGGCTGTGGTTTAGCCCAGGTTTAGCCCAAGGTCTAGCCGCCCGCACCATGTGGTGCAGAACGCGCTCCAGACAGCCCGGAAGGGGGGGGGGCTTCGGAACCACCCCAGCGCTTAAAAAGATGCGCCGGCGGCAGCTTCCAAG
>CAZJHX010000056.1:0-62646 GCA_964545715.1 uncultured Myxococcales bacterium | reverse complement strand
GCCGTCGTCGCAGTCGAGCGCCGAGCCCGGCGAGCACGCCCCCGCTGAGCAGGCGTCGCCCACAGTGCACACGTCGCCGTCCGAGCACGGTTGGCTGTTGTCGGTGTGCTCGCAGCCCGCGACGCCACACACGTCGTCGGTGCACGGGTTGCCGTCGTTGCAGTTGAGCGCCGCGCCGCCTTCACACGCCGCTGCCACGCACTTTTCGTTGACCGTGCAGGCGTCGCCGTCGTCGCAGGGCAGCCCCTCGTGGGCCGCAACCACAGAGCAGGCGCCTGTCGACGGCTCGCAGTGGGCCTGCTGACAGAAGGCGTCGGCCTCCGCACACACCACCAAGGTGGCCTCGGCCACGGCGCAGCTGTACGGCAGCTGGGCGGTGTCGCAGAAGAGGGTGCCGTTGCAGAGATCGCCGTCCTCCAGGTCCGCGCAGTCGGCGTCCACCGCACACTCGCACGGCAGCGCCACGCCGACGCATTGGCCCTGCTCGCACTGGTCGGCCACCGTGCACGCGTCGCCGTCGTCGCAAGCGCCGACAGCGGGCGGGAACTCGCAGCCGCCTACGACTGTGCAGAGGTCGTCGGTGCACGGATTGTCGTCGGTGCACTCCACCGGCTCACCCACGCAGCTGCCCGCGTCGCAGTGATCCGCGACGGTGCACGGATCGCCGTCCAGGCACTCGCCCCCGTCCACTGGCGAGTTCTGACAGCCGCCCTCGGCAAGGCACGCGTCATCGGTGCAGGGGTTGGCGTCGTCGCACAGCGCGACATACTCGCCTTCGACCAGCGTGGCCTCATCCACCTCACCGTCGCAGTCGTCGTCCAGCGTGTTGCAGGTCTCCGCCGCCGGTATGGTCGCGTCGCAGCCGGTCAGCCCCGAGTCGGTGCAGATGCGCTTTCCGGCGCAGGATCCCCACTCGTTTTCGACAGCGCACGGCGTCCACAGCGACAGCGCCACCGACTTGCTCGTACACGGGCACGTCCCGCTGTCGGCCACGCACTGCCGGGTCTCGATGCCGTCCACGGTCAAGGCGTCCACGCAGGAGAAGCCCCACGGACAGCTGTCGTCGTCCTCGCAGACCGTCCCGCAGAAGCTGCCCTCGGAGCCGTAATCCACACACACGTCCTCGGCGCCCACCGGGCTCTTGCAGTCGCTGCCGTCCGCGCACGGCCGGCACAGGTTGCTGTGGTCGGACACGCACAGATAGACCACGTCAGGATCGGTCGCAGCCACCTGCTTGCACTTCCACCCAACCGGGCAGTCCTCCTGACACGGCTTCGTGCACACCCCCTCGCCCATGTGATCCACGCACCAGCCGGACTGGCACTGATGGTTGTCGATGCACTGGTCCATGAAGCAGCCCTCGCCCGGATCGCATTGCGGCGTCTCGGGGCCGGTGTCCGCGACGACCACGTCCGTCACGATCGGGTCCGCCACATCCACCGGCGGCGTGTCGGGCAGCGCCGGGGTGCCGCCCACGTCGTCCGCGGGCGGCGTTGTGGCCGGGGAGCGAGCGTCCCCGCACCCAAGAAAGCACAGGCTCAGCGCATAGGCCGCTGCGAGTCTGATCACGACTGGTTTTCGGGCTGTCATTTGAGCCGGATCCTATCGCGTCGCGGGGGCATCGTGCGCGCTTTGTAAGCTTGACGGGCCTCAATCGCGGCGTTTGTGCTCGCGCGCCCACGCGCGTAGGGTCTTCTTCAGGGTTACAAACGGACATCGTCACGGGGAGGGGCCCATGGGCCGGACTCGCACTCGGGCTGCGCTGTATGCGCTTGCGTCGCTTTGGATTTGCACTGGTGTGTTTGCGGGGTGTGGGGACGACGCCACGACCGCTGACCGGCCGGTCGCGCCGGTCGACACGACGGACACGGGCACCAGCGGCACCAGCGGCACCAGTGACACGGGCCCCGCGCCGACAACGGACACCGGGATCACGGACGAGACCACCGAGCCGGACCCCATCGACGAGTCCGTCGGCGAGTCCTGTGAGGGACCGGAAGACTGCCTGAGCGGCCTGTGTGTGCCCGGACCCAACGGCTACATCTGCACCAAGGGGTGTATCGACGACTGCCCCAACGGCTTTGCGTGCAAGGCGACCGGACAAGCGGGCGCGGACGTCACGTTCGTGTGCTTGCCCGTGTTCACGGTGTTCTGCGCGCCGTGCTCTCACGACCTGGACTGCGGCGGCGGCAAGGGACGCTGCACCGAGATCGGCACCGACGGACAGACGTTTTGCACGCAGCCCTGCGTCGGAGACGGCTCTTCCGGCGCCAGCGGGTGTCCGGACGACTGGTCCTGCGGCGCGGACGGCATGTGCCTGCCCGACACCGGATCCTGCGTGTGCTCCGCTGACCTGGACGGCACCTCGCGGCCCTGCACCATCGTCACCGAGAGCGGCAGCTGCCCCGGCACCGAGGTCTGCGAGGGCACCGACGGGTGGTCCCAATGCGACGCGCCTGCGGCGACAGTCGAGATCTGCGACGGCTTGGACAACAACTGCGACGGCATCGTGGACCAGATGGCACCCCGGCCCTGCGCGGCGGCCAACGGGGACGGATCCTGTGCGGGTGTGGAGACCTGCATGGGCGAGGACGGCTGGGTCTGCGACGCGGTGGCGCCTTCGCCCGAGGTCTGCGACGGCCTGGACAACAACTGCGACGGCGTGATCGACGAGGATCAGCCCGACCTGGACGGCGACCTGATCGCTGATTGCGTAGACCCCGACGTGGACGGCGACCTGGTGCCCAACGGCGCGGACAGCTGCCCCGACGTGCCCAATGCGTCGCAGGCGGATCTGGACAGCGACGGGCTCGGCGATGCGTGCGACGACGACCTGGACGGCGACGAGGTGCCCAACGACACCGATGTGTGTCCGTACGTGGCCGACCCCGACCAGGCCGACGCGGACAAGGACGGCGTGGGCGACGTGTGTGACGGCGACTCGGACGGCGACGGCGACCCCGATCTGGCCGACTGCGCGCCGCTGGATCCGGCGATCTTCCACGGCCAGGCGGAGGTCTGCGACGGCATCGACAACGACTGCAACGGGGCGCTGGACGAGGGCTTTGCCGACGCGGACGGCGACGGCCTGAAAGACTGCGTGGACAGCGACATGGACGGCGACGGCGCGGTCAACGACGACGACTGCGCGCCGCTGGATCCGGCCGCGGCGCCCGGCCTGCCGGAGGTGTGTGACGGCATCGACAACAACTGCGTGGACGGCGCGGACGAGGGCTTCGCGGATACGGACAGCGACGGCAAGCCGGACTGCCTGGACGACGACAAAGACGGTGACGGCGACCCGGATCTCAGCGACTGCGCGCCGTTGAATGCCGACATCCACCACGGCGCCGCCGAGGCCTGCAACGGCGTGGACGACAACTGCAACGTGCTGGTGGACGAGGGCTTTGCCGACAGCGATCTGGACGCGCTGAAGGACTGCGTCGACGGCGATCAGGACAACGACGGATCGCTCAACGACGACGACTGCGCGCCGCTGGATCCGACCGTGAGCCCGCTGGCCGCCGAGGTGTGCGACGGCATCGACAACAACTGCGCGGACGGCGTGGACGAGGGCTTTGCGGACACCGACTCCGACGGCAAGGCGGACTGCCTGGATGACGACATCGACGGCGACGCGATCCCCAACGGGGCCGATCTGTGCCCGTTTGATGCCGATCCGCAGCAACAAAACAACGACGGCGACGCTCAGGGCGACGTCTGTGATCCCGACGACGACAATGACGGCGTGGCCGACACGGCCGACAACTGCCCCAAGACCGCCAACGCGCAGCAGGGCGACCAGGACAAGGACGGCGCCGGCGACGCCTGTGACGCGGACGACGACAACGACGGCGCGCTCGATCCGGCGGACTGCCAGCCACACAACGCAGCGGTGTATCCGGGCGCGGCGGAGGCCTGTAACGGCGCGGACGACAACTGCAACGGCATCATCGACGAGGGCTTCCCCGATCTGGACCAGGACGGGCTCAAGAACTGCGTCGACCCGGACCAGGACGGTGACGGCATCCCCAACGACGACGACAACGCCCCAGACGTACCCAACCCCGGCCAGAAGGACTCGGACGGTGACGGCTTCGGCGACGTCGTGGACTGCGCGCCCAACAACCTGGCGATCTACCCGGGGGCGCCGGAGACCTGCAACGGCAAGGACGACGACTGCGACAACGCCATCGACGAGGACCTGGTCGGCTGCGCGCCCAAAGACAGCGACGGGGACGGCATCGTGGACGGCAAGGACAACTGCCCGGCCATCTCCAACGCGGCGCAGCTGGACACGGACGGCGACGGTGTGGGCAACGCCTGCGATCCGGACATCGACGGCGACCTGGTCGCCAACGGGGCCGACAACTGCTCGACCGCGTTCAACCCCGACCAGAAGGACAGCGACGGTGACGGGCTGGGCGACGTCTGCGACCTGGGCGGCGGCGGCGGCGGGACCGTGTGCGGCGACGGCAAGAAAGAGGGCGACGAAGAGTGCGACTTCGGGCCGGCCAACTCCGACACCACGCCCGACGTGTGCCGCAGCAACTGCAAGCTGCCCGGGTGCGGCGACGGCGTGACGGACACCGGCGAGGGCTGCGATGACGGCAACCCGTTTGAAAACGACGGCTGCACGTTCGCCTGCCTGGTGGGCGCGATCGTCGGCAAGCCGATCCCGTATCAGGAGAGCTTTGACGACGCGATCTCGTTTGCCGGCGTCGGCTGGTGGTCGACCGGCCAGCCCAAGTGGGTGCTGTCCACGGGCGGGCCACTGGGCACCGATCTCCACCCGCGCTTCTTGTTCGTGCCGGCGGGTGGACCCGCTACGGCCACACTGGACTCCCCCATTTTGGACGCCACCGGGCACGCGGTCGTGACCTTGTCGTTTGAGCGCGCGATGCTGCCGGCAGCGCCCGTCGGGACCACGCTGACGGTGAAAGTGTCGGCGGACGGCGGCAAGTCGTGGGCCTCCGTGTTTTCGCACGCCGCAGACGCCGGCGAGCTGACGGCCGGGCTGCAGACCATCGACATCTCCAACATCGCGGCCGACAAGGCGGCGGTGCAGGTGCGCGCGACGGTGACGGGGCCGGCCGACGGGGTGCTCTTTGCCTCCATCGACTCGGTCGGCGTCCTGCCCGGGCTGCCGCCAGTCGTGGATCCGGTGCCCAGCCAGGTCGTCACGGTCGGCGACACGGCGGACGTGCTGGTCACGGCGTCGGACCCCGATACGCCCAAGGCCGACCTGACGTTCTCGCTGGTCGGCTCACCGGCGTTTGCCAGCCTCAAGGACAACGGCGACGGCACCGCTGTCGTCACGCTGCAGCCGGGCGTGCCCGACGTGGGCGGAGCCACCGTGTTTGTCCGCGTGTCCGACGGCACGTTCAACGTCGTGGAGTCCTTTGTCGTGACCGTGCTGCCCCTGCAGCAGGACGCCAAGGTGACGGTGATCCTCATTCGCACCGCGCCCAACGGCCAGGGCGACACGGTCCCCGAGACCGAGCTGACCGTGGGCGACGCGCTGCCGCTGTACGCCGCCGGCTACACCAAGGATCTGGTCTACGTCGGGGAGCAGCAGGTGCTGTGGTCGACGACGGGCAGCCTGCCGGCAGTGGCGCCCGGCCCCAGCGACTCGATGGTCTTTGTGGCCACCGTCGCAGGCTCGGCGGGCACGATTCGAGCGGGTGTGCCCAACGGCGACGTCGGGGACGCCGACACCGGCCTGCTCACGGTCGTGGCGGGCGATCCTCAGGCGCCCGACGTGAATCAATCGTCGATCTCTGTGACCAAGCCCATCCTGATCGCGGACGGCAAGGACACCACCCAGGTCACCGTGGCGCTGTTCGACAAGAACGGACTGGCGGTCACCGAGCCGGCGGTCGTGGTCATCAAGACCACCGCGGGCAACCTGACCGGCGTCGTGCAGAGCCTCGGCGACGGGATCTACGCGCAGACGCTTGTGGCGGCCGCAGCGCCCGGAAACGGCGTGGTCACGGCGACGGTCGACGGCGAGGATCTCAACGACAGCGCCAACGTGTCGTTTGTGCCGGCCAACGATCCGATCGGCGGCGGCGCCAACGTCATCGACTGCGACAACTACGCGCAGTGGCAGGGCAAAAACATCGTGGTGACGGGCGGCACGCTGACCATCAACTCGCGCGACTGCGCTCCCATGACGTTTGGCAGCTTCTTTGTCTTCTCGGACGGCCTCGTCAACCACGGCATGCCGGACGCCGGCGGGCCGGAGAAGATCGACATGGTGGTGGACGGGCTGCGCATCGACGCAGGCGGCAGCTTCGACGTCACCGGACGCGGATATGCCGGTGAGACCGCCTCCACGCTGGCGTTCACGTACGGCAATACCATCGAGGGCGGCTCCGGCGCGCGCACCGGCGGAAGTCACGGCGGGCTCGGCAGAAAGGGCAGCGGCCAGGCCTCCTACACGTACGGCGATTTCCGCAACCCGACCTGGCCCGGCGGCGGCGGCGGCAAGTACAACAACGGCAACCTGGGCGGTGCGGGCGGCGGCGTGATCCGCATCCGAGTCAAGGCGGGCGGCAACACGGTGCTGGCGGGCGCCATCAAAGCCAACGGGCAGGATCCGGGCGGCGTCGGCGCAGGCGGGGCGGGCGGCAGCGTCTACCTGAGCACCCCGGGGCTGTACGGCGGCGGCGCCATCGAGGCGTTCGGCGGCCAGGGCAACTACGACTACGCATGTGGCGGGGGTGGCGGCGGTCGGGCCGCGGTCGTGGACCTGGCGGACGCCGGACCGATGTGGCAGCCGGCGCAGATCGCCGCGCGGGTCAACACCAGCGGCGGCTGGGGCAAGAGCAAGCTGCACGCGGGGGCCGGATCGCTGTTCGTGCGCTGGACGACCCAAAGCTACGGGACCCTCATCTTCGACAACAAGGGCAAGGCGGGCCCCGAGAAGACCACGCCGCTGGTCGTGCTGCCGAGCGCAACGGTCGGCGCGCTGGCGGACGGTCAGATCACCGACTTCGAGGCGTTCTACCCGGCCAACCTGTACGTGGGCTCGTTTGTGAACCCCAAAGTGGGTCAGGGCACAGTCGCGCTGGGAGATGACAGCCTGCTGACCGTGACCGGCAACAGCGATCAGCTGATCTCTGTGGCTGGTAATCCGACAGAGATCGCGGGGGTCGGAGACACGTACCGAGGCGTCACCGTGCTCGACGGGATCCAGGTCCTGGGCCGCGCGCGCGTGTGGTCGGCGGGCGACATCCGGGTGCTGTCCGGCGATACGGACGACGCGACCCAATTGACGGTCGACGGCAGCCTCGGCGCGCCGGTGGTGGACGTGGGCTCGGTCTCCAAAATCCACGTCTCCAACGGCGTGCTGACGGCGTCTGTGGCGCTGGTGGCCAGCGGGGTGGACAACTTCCGCTTCGAGTGGACGTTTGACGGCGGCGGAGTCGACCTGTCGGCGCTTTGGGGCCTGGGCGTGAGCGGGACAGAGGTCAGCATCACAGCCGGACCCACCGACGTCGCGAAGTCGATCACGCTGGAGGGCGGTACGGTCAAGGTCGGGGCGGTGAAGGTCGCCGGGGCGCTGACGTTTACCGACATCACGGCCACCGTCGCGACAACGGACGTGAACGGGCTGCTGAAGCTGGAGGGCGGCTCGATGACCACCACCGACACGACGGTGGGCTCCGAGACGTCGGTCGTGGTGTCCGCGGGCGCCACGCTGACCCACGCCGCGACCACACCCGAGAAGGTGTTCACGCTGGACGTGGTGGCGCCCACGGTCATCGTGGAGACGGGCGGCTTCATCGACGTGACCGGGCGAGGCTACACCGGCGGCATCAACACGGACGGCCTGGTCGGATACGGCCCGGGCAACGCGCTGGTCGTGCCTCCGCTCAGCGGCGGATCTCATGGCGGAATCGGCCGCGTCGGCGGCGGTAAGCAGCCCCAAAGCCCCTATGGCGTGTTCTCCAAGCCCACGTCGCCCGGGAGCGGCGGCGGCGGCTACAACAGCGGCAACTTCGGCGGCGCCGGCGGCGGCGTCATCCGCATTCTGGCGACGACGGCGGTCTCGATCGACGGTGAGGTCCGCGCCGACGGGCAGGATCCGGCCGGCGTGGGCGGTGGCGGCGGCGGTGGATCGGTGCTGATCAACGCGCCGCTCATCGGCGGCGCCGGGCAGATCACCGCGAGGGGCGGCCTGGGCAACTACGACTACGGCACAGGCGGCGGCGGCGGCGGACGCATCGCGCTGCTCGGCTACGACACGCTGGCCGACGGCATGCTGCTCAGCACGCTGCGAGACCACACGGACGCGGGCGGGGCCTGGGGACGCTCGAAGGTCTACGCGGGCGCGGGCACCATCTACGCACACCAGAAAGGCCAGCCCTACGGCGACCTGATCATCGACAACGAGGGGGCCACAACGCAGGGTCAGTCCACCGTCCTGCTGGTGGCGCCTCAGGGCGACGTGGACATCGCGATCGGCAGCGTGCTGACCGACTTCGACGCCTCGCTGACGCCCGATTACACGGTCGGGCACTGGATCCGCCCGGACATCGCACAAAACAACACGCCGTCGCTCACCGACGACTTCTTCTTTGAGGTGCTGAGCAATGACGCCACGTCGTTTACCGGCGACGTCGGCCTGAAGCTGGAGGAGAAGGCCGCCCAGGGCGCCGATTATCGCGGGCTGACCGTGCTGCGATCGCTGGCGGTGCACGGCAACGCCGACGTGGTCACGGTAGGCGACATGCTGGTGATGAACGGCGAGACCGGAGCCGCCGATCCCAAGGTGTTCAGCATGACCGGCAAGCTCAAGGCCGGGCTGATCGACCTGGTCGACGTAAAGACGCTCGCGCTGACCGAGGCGGCGCTCGACGCCAAGGTGCTGGTCGGCAACGGAACCGACGCCTACACCTTCAACTGGTCGCTGACCGACAGCGCCGTAGTCGTGGACGATCTGAGCGCCTGGGACGTCACGATGACGGGCGGCACGGTGGTCACGCGCACCGCCACCGTCGCCAACGACTTTGTCGGCAAAGGCAATGGGGTCCTCACCGTGACGGACACGGACTTTGCCGCCGCCAGCTCGGTGACGCTGCAGGACCAGTTTGTGCTGACCCACGCCAAGAGCACACATGAGGACGTGTTTAGCCTGAAGATCGAGACCAAGACCATGATCATCGGGCCGGGGGCGTCCGTCGACGTGTCCGCGCGGGGCTGGCGAGGCGGCGACAACACGACCTCGCTGGTACCCCGAGGCTGGAGCAACGCGCTGGCCGGCAACGCGCTGACAGGCGGCTCGCACGGCGGAATCGGGCGCGTACACACCAAGGCCATCCCGGCACACGGCAACCTGTATCGGCCCCGATACGGCGGCACGGGCGGCGGCGGGTACAACAGCGGCAACTTCGGCGGCTCCGGCGGCGGCTTCGTGGAGCTGTTGATCTCGACGGCGCTCACGGTAGACGGCGCGATCCGGGCTGACGGGGAAGACCCCGCGGGCGTGGGCGGCGGCGGCGGCGGCGGCGGGATCTACGTCGAGACCCCCGTGCTGTCCGGCATCGGCGACATCTCGGCCAACGGCGGCTCGGGCAACTACGACTACGGCACCGGCGGCGGCGGCGGCGGACGCATCGCCATCGCCGAGTTCGTGGCCGTTGCGGGCAGCTTCGATATGAAATCGCTGGCCGCGGTCCAGAAGATCTCCGCCAAAGGGGGCTACGGGCGCAGCAAGATCTACGGCGGCGCCGGCACGATCTACATGAAGCCCAAGGCCAAGACCTTCGGCACGCTGATCGTCGACAACGGCGGCAACAAGAGCGATCCCGGCTCGACCCCGCTGATCGGCCCGCCCACCGGCACCATCTACGTGCTGGAGGACAACACCATGACCGATCTGGACGCCACGCTATCGCCCAAGCGCTACGACGGGCTCTGGTTGAACCTGGATAGGGATGCGGGCACGGCCAGCCTGGGCGACAACCCGATCGAGCAAATCGTCAGCCACGACGAAAACAAGTTCACCTTTGCGGTGGGCGCGGATCCGGCGGCCAAGACGGCGCTGCAGAAGACCTACGGGGCCATCTACCTGTTCGACCAGCTCGAGGTGCGGGGCAACGCGCGAATGGTCTCGCCCGGCGACCTGCGGGTCCTCAACGGGGACCTCAAGAGCGCCACCGTGTTCGAGGTCGGCGGCGAGCTCGACGTGGCCCGGCTGGACTTGAACAACGTCACCAACATCGTGATCGGGCCCCAGGGCGGGCTGCTGGTCGGTGAGTGGATCGGCGGCGACAGCGCCAGCTTTGCCTTCGATCTGATGATGGACCAGGGCACGCTGACCAAGTCCGCGGTCACGCTCTCCGCGCTGGACGCCACGGCATCAACACTGACGGTGGGAACGCTGGCCGTCCAGGGTGACGCGGTGCTCAAGCTGGGTACCAGCGTCACGGTTGGGATGGACGACGTGACCGTGGGCGGCAAGCTCAGCCTGCTGGACAGCGGGACGCTGATCACACAGGTGCCGACCGGGGACGACGACGTCGTGCGGCGGCTGAACCTGATCGTGGGGGATCTGTTGGTCGGCGACGGCGCGTCGATCGACGTGAGCGCCAAGGGATATCGCGGCGGTAAGGCGGGCGATCCGACCGGGCACGCCCCATTGGTATACCTGCGGTCGGCGGCGCTGGTCGGCGGCAGCCACGGCGGCAAGGGTCGCAAAAACGGCGGGCCGGGCGCACCGGGCGTGTACGGGTCGATCTGGGCGCCGACTACGCCAGGAGCAGGCGGCGGCTACTACAACAGCGGCAACAACGGCGGCCACGGCGGTGGCGCGCTGGCGATCACGGCGTCGGGCGGCGTCACGATCGACGGGCAGCTGCGAGCAGACGGTCAGGACCCGCCCGGCGTGGGTGCGGGCGGTGCGGGCGGCAGCGTCAAGGTGAGCGCCAAGATCATCACCGGCAAGGGGCAGATCAGCGCTGACGGCGGCCTGGGCAACTACGACTACGGCTGCGGTGGCGGCGGTGGTGGGCGGATCGCCGTCATAGCCAGCCAGGCGATCGCGGGCGGCTTCGGCTCGGACGCGCCGTGGACGGCGATGACGGCGCGCGGCGCGTGGGGCACCAACAAGAAGTACGGCGGCGCGGGCACGATCTATCGCCGCACCGGCAACGCGCTGGGCGACCTGCTGGTCGACAACGGCGGCAACCTGAGCTTCGCCGACAGCACGCCGGTCGTGTTTGGCGGCTCCGGCGTGGTGGACGCCATCTCACCGCAGAAGCTGACCGACTTTGACGCCAGCTTCCCGGCCGACGACCTGGCCGCCGGCTACTTCGTCAACCCGACCAGCGGCCAGGGCAGCGTGACGCTCTCCGATGATCAGGGGTGGTTCATCACGGCCAGTGAGGGCCAGATCCTGACCGTGGCCGGGGCGCTGGACGGGCAGGTCGGCGACACCTGGTCCGCCGTGTACGCGTTTGACAATCTGGAGGTCCGCGGCGCGGGCAACCTGACGATCGACGGCGAGCTGTTGGTGCTGCAGGGCGACATCAGCAGCGCGGATACCACAACCTGGGAGGCCTCCGGCGTGCTGCGCGTCACGACGCTGGACCTGATGGGCGTCACCCAGATCACACTGACGAGCGCGGCGTCCGGCCTGGATGTGGGCACGCTGATCGGCGCGGGCCAGGTCGATCCCGCGCTGGACATCAATGCGGACGGGCTGCTCAAGAAGGACGATCTCAAAGCGACCTCTCTGACGTCCTCGGGGGCGACCATCGTGCTGGGCGCGCTGACCACCACCAGCGACGTCAAGCTGACGGACGGCACCTCGTCGGTCGGGGTCCTCACCACCCAAGGCGATGTGATCCTGGACGGCGATCACACCATGACCATCACCCAGGACGTGCTGGATGTGACCGACAGCCTCGAGGTGCGCGGCTCGGCCACCCTGACGCACGCCGCATCGACCACGACGGACACCCGCATTCTGGCCATCACCGCAACCGACGTGGTGGTGGAGCCGTCCGCGACGATTCACGCCAACAGCCGCGGCTGGCCGGGCCAGGTCTCCGGGCAGGACGCCATCAGCTGGCCCGGCGGCACGTCGGCGCATGCCTCGCCCGCGAAGGTCGGCGGCAGCCACGGCGGACGGGGCGGCAAGACGGGGGCGGGCATCGCCTACGATCGCTTCGACAACCCGATGTTCCCGGGCGGCGGTGGCGGCCTGTACAACAGCGGCAACCCGGGCGGGCCGGGCGGCGGCGTGGTCCGCATCAAGGCCAGCTCGTCGGTCACCGTCCACGGAAAGATCACCGCTGACGGCATCAAGCCCGGGGGCGTCGGCGCGGCGGGTGCGGGCGGGTCCATCCATATCGACGCGGACGTGGTCAGCGGCAACGGCACGCTGGCGGCCAACGGCGGCGCCGGTCGAAAGGACTACGGCACAGGCGGCGGCGGCGGCGGTCGTATCGCCGTCGTGGGCTTCAGCTTTGCAGCCGGGTCCTTTGCCAAAGCCGACCCGTGGTCCGTCTTCACAGCGCACGGCGGCATCGGCACCAGCGGCCACCGCGGCGGCGCCGGCACGGTCTTCCTGCGCGCGAAGGGCCAGCCGTGGGGCCGCCTGCTCATCGCCAACCCCGGCGATAAGGTCACCGCCGACAACTCCACGCCGCTGATCGCCGCGCCGGGTGGCACGATCAACGGGCTGACGGACACCACCTTGACGGACTTCAGCGCCGCCTGGCTGACCCCAAACCACCTGTTGGGCAGCCGCATTCGAGGCGACATCGGCGGCAACGCGACGGCCACCATGACCGACGACGTGCTGCACACGACGGTGTCCAACACCAGCCAGCAGCTGACTTTGAGCGGCCCTGCCCTGTCGGCGTCGACCGCGACCGGCAAGAGCTATCGCGGCATCACCGTAGTCCGCGAGCTGGAGATTCGGGGGCGCGCGCAGGTCGTCACGCCGGCGGATCTGCTGGTGACGCAAGGCGACATAGGCGGAGGCGTCGGCGCCACCTTCACCGTGGAGGCCGACTCCAAGCTCATCGTGGGTGAGACGCTGGAGCTAACGGGCATCCCGACCGCCGCCATCTCGGGCGACATCAACGCCAAGAAGACGGTCTGCGCCGACTGCCCGTGACCAACGTGACGACTGACGGGAACAAAGAGGGAACCGAGAACCGCGCGATGCTCCTTTCGGGGCTCGAGCTGGTGGACGCGCTCGCCGAGCTTCGCAGCCGGCGGCGGGCCTGGGTCGACGAAGAGGTGCTCGCGTCCGAGACGGCGGAGTGGACCGCCCGGCGCGAGGCGTGGTGGCACCAGGCGCAGGCGCAGCACGAGGCCGGGGCGTGGATGCCTCTGGTGCTCCTCGCGCAGCGGCTCGACCTGGCGGCGCGGGAGGTCGACGCGCTGATGGTCGCGCTGGCGCCTCAGATCGACCCGGAGTTTCTGGATCGCCTCGACAGGACGGCCGATGTCTACGCGTTTCGAGGCATCGACGCCGACCTGATTGTGGGCTTGCTGTTCCACTCACCTGAAGACCGATTCGACGGACGCGAGCTGCTCGAGCCAAACGGCAAGCTCGTGCGCAACGCGCTGGTCCAGCTGATCCCGATCGGCACCGAGCTGAGCCCGCGAGAAGTGGAGGTACGCCCAACCGACAGCCTCGCCAACTACCTGCTGGGGCGACCGCTCGTCTCCGGGCCCATGGCGCACTTCTGTGAGCTGATGCAGCCGCTGCACAAGTGGGACAACGTCGTGATCGACGCTGACCAGAAGCAGCTGATCTGGAGCCTGGTCTCCGGCGACAAGCCGCTGGAGCCGCGGATGGCCAAATGGGGTTACGACGACGTCTTTTCGTCCGGGAAGGGCCTGGTGATTCTGTTCGCGGGGCCCCCCGGCACCGGAAAGACCGCTTTTGCCCACGGGATCGCGCAGCGGCTGGGGCGGCGGGTCCTTCGCGTGAACGCGTCTCGGCTGATGGGCGCGACGGAGGGCCTGGAGAACGTTCTCACCGAGATCTTCCGCATCGGCCAGCTGTCCGAGGCCCTGGTGCTGATGGACGACTGCGAGAGCCTTTTGCGTGATCGAGACGCGCGCTTTTTGGCGCTGCTCAGCGCGCTGGACGACAACGATGGCTTGCTGGTCATGACCACGAACAACGCGTCCGCGATCGACTTCGCGATGGCGCGCCGGATCCTGTACCGGCTGGACTTCGAGCCGCCCAACCCGCTGGAGCGGGAGCTGATCTGGGAGGTGCATCTGCCGGCTCGGGCGCCGTTGAGCTCCGACATCGACATCCGGACGCTGGCCGCCACCTACGAGTTCACCGGCGGCCGAATCCGCAATACGGTGCGGATCGCGCTGTCCCGGGCGGCCGCCGACGGCGCCGACCAGCTGTCGATGGGTCACCTCACCGACGCGGCGGATACCCAGCTCGGCGCCCGCTTCGACGATCTGGCGGTCAAATCTTCCGCCGGCATCGGGCTCGATCGCCTCGTTTTGCCCGAGCGCGAGATGGCGCAGCTCAGAGAGGTGCTCGCCGCGTGCCGCCATCGCGAGCACGTGCTGAACAACTGGGGCTTCGGCAAGCGGCTGCCGACAGGTCGCGGGCTGTGTGTCCTGTTCGACGGCCCGCCGGGCACGGGCAAGACGTTCACCGCGGAGATCCTCGCCGACGAGCTGAAGATCCCGCTCTACCGCGTTCACATCCCCAACGTGGTCAGCAAGTGGGTCGGCGAGACGGAGCGGAACATCGCGGAGATCTTCAAGCGGGCGCGTGCGGCGCGGGCCATGCTGCTCTTCGACGAGGCCGACTCGCTCTTTGGACGGCGCTCGGCCGGCGCACAGGGCGCCAACGATCGGTACGCCAACATGGAGGTCAACCTGCTGCTGCAGGAGATCGAGCGCTACAACGGGATCACGGTGCTGACGACCAACCTGTACGGCAACCTGGACGACGCGCTGCAACGCCGCATCCAGTTTCGGGTGACGTTTCCCATGCCGGAGGCCGCCGAGCGCGCCAACATCTGGAAGATCCTCACGCCGCCCGAGGCGCCCCTGGACGACGACGTGGATTACGCCCGCCTCGGCAAGAAGTTCGAACTCGCGGGCGGCCACATCAAAAACGCCATCCTGCGCGCCACCTACCGAGCCTGCGACGACGGTGACGTCATCCGCCACAAGCACCTCAACGCCGCGGCGATCGCCGAGTGTCAGGCGCAGGGAAAGATCGTCCGAGCGAAAGTTTACCCCAACGTTTCGTAGTTGGCATCGTGCCAGGGGGCCAGAACGTGGTGCTGCGGCGCCGCCGAAGGGTATCGGGCGACGCACTCAGGGTGGTGCCCTTAGAAGGAGCCCGACGGCGCCGCAGTGCCGCGTTCTGGGCCCATGGCGCATGCCAACTATGCAACGTTGGGGTTTAGCTCTCGTACCAGTCGTCGGGGCCCAGGAATCCCGGCACGCAGATCTCGTCGAGTGGAAGCTCGGTCAGCTCTCTGAACAGGGCACGCGCCGCGATGGTCGCGTCCGCGCTGCACGCCTGCGGGCTGAAACCGCTGTCGGCGAGCATCTTGTCGCACGTGCCGCCCGCCATCCATCCGACCTCGAGGAGTCGGCGGGCCAGCCCGGCGGCGATCCAGCGACGCACGGCCACATCGACGTCGCCGATCGGCTCCAATCGCTCGGGTTCGATCGGCGTGTAGACGCGCGCGTGAGGGTGCGACAGCTCGTACACGCCGTCGGCCCAGCGAAAGACCAGATCGTCTCGCTGGAGCGCGGGCAGGCCGGAGAAGTCGGAGAGGCCAAGGTCCCACGACTGTCGGCTGGCACGATATCGCCGCTGGGGGACCACGCCCCCAAACGGGGCCAGCAGCTCCGCGCACGGCCGCGTCATCTTCTCGTCCAGTGACCAGTCGGGCACGACGAGACCGGTGCAGGGAGCGCTCCAGCCCGCGCCAAGCAACGCTTCGGGGTCTTCGCCGTGCACGAACGCTCTCAGCACAAACTGCGCCATCTTCAACGCAGCGCTGGCGTGCGTGTAGTAGAGCAACAGCTCCTCGGCGGCCTCCGGATCGTTCAGCTGGCGAGCCTGCACGAGGATATCCGGCGGGATGTCGCGGACATCGCGGATGGTCCGACGCCGCGTGGGGTCGAGATCCATCAGAACCACTCGGCCTGCAACGCCGCGACCGGCATGATCTCGTCGCTGGACGGCGCGCGCACGAGGTCGACGCCCCGCTGATCGACCCACTTCAGGGTCTGATCGCCCGTCTCCTCCTTGTCCAATGACCAGCGCCCACCAGCGCCGACAGCCGCGTCGGCGACCGCGGCGAGAAACGCGTTGAGTCGAGGCGTGTGCCGACGCGCGAGCTCGCGGTTATCGAAGAGCCGGGTCAGATCGCACTCGGGGTGCGCCGCGCCAAGCACCCAGGGCATCCAGATGTCGGAGTGGATCGAGAAGCGGACCACTGCATCGGTCCCGGTCACGCGCACAGCCGGACGATGGGTCATGAAGCCGTCCGGGATCGAGTCCGGCACGGGGTCCAGCGTCTTGAGCAGCGCGCCGAGATCGGCGCACCGCCCCTCTGTCAGCGCGTCGGTCGCGTCGTACCAGCTGATCGTGGCGACAGATGTGGACGACTGCGCATGGCCCGGCAGCATCGCGGCGCCGGTGAAATGAAACAGATCCACCGGCCGTGCCCGAAGCCACTCGCCGAGATCGCCGTCACGCTCACGTTGATAACCGATCAGCGGCGCGTCGACGACCTCGAACACCGCCTGCTCGGCGCCTGCCCGCAAGACCGCCTCGACAAACTCCCGCCGCGCCGTCTCCCCGGCGGACGTGAGATCAGCGGCCCAGGTCGCGTGCGGCATATCGGTAACGATCCACAGGTTGCGCATGCGCTACAGCTCACCCGCGCCGAACGTGAAGGTGCCAACGCTGTTCGTGACGCGAATCTCGCCCGGCGCGGCACCGTCTCCGTCGATGTTCTTGATGTTGTCGATCTTGCCTTTCAGCGCCTCCAGAAGCTGTTTGCGCGTAGCCTTGGAAAGCGGGTTGCCCGGCGTCGTCAGCCGAACGTCCGCAATCCGCTTGTAACCCTTGGGCGGCACCTCGCCACCGCCGCCGCCCAGCTGCTTGACCGCGGAGTTGATGTTGTTGATCAGCCCGTCGACCCTGGCGCTGGTCACCACCTTCATCTGCAGCGCCTCCTTGGACGTGTGGTCCACGATGTCGGCCTGCCCGCTCTTGGCGTCTCCGGGCGCCTTCCTGCGTCCCTCGATCGAGACCGTGTGCCCTTTTCGCACGCGGGTGGCTGCCTCGCGCAGCTGAGTCAGCTTGCCCATGTTGCCCTGCCTGACCTCGAAGGAGACCTCTTTGAGGAACTTGCGAAGCCCCCGCAAGTTGGTCAGCCGGCCACTGTTGATCATCTGCAGCACGTCGGCGTGCGCCCCAAGGTCCCTGGCCAGGCGAAGCGCGTCCTCCGCGATCCGACGATCGACGCCGGCGGCCTCCATCTTTGCGACCGCCTTGGTCTCCAGCTCGGCCTTTGTCGGGCCGTCGGGCGCGGGCGTCTTGCCCCCACCGCCCTCGGGGACCTTCTTGCTCGGATCGGCGTCCGGCTTGGGTACGGTCTTGGCCGCGGGCCCGGTTTTGGTCGGCCGCGCATCGATGTTGATCCAGCCCGGCGCCCGGGCGATGGACCCGTCCGGCATGCGCACCTCTACCCATTTTGTGTTCGGGTCGATCTGCACCTTGATGTCGCCGTAGCCAAGCGCGATACGGTGCTTGCCGAACGAGATCTCCCGGATAGCCAGGTTGGCCACCTCGGCGCCCGACAGGCTCGGCTTGGCCTTGGAGATCTTTGCAAACTCCATCTGGAAGTTCTCGAGGTTCTTCCACGCCACCTGCCCGGGCAGGTTGGGTGGATCCTTGCCGAACGTCCGCTTGTACAGCGCGATCGCCTTTTGCAGCGAAGCCCGGGTCCACGAGAAGCCCTCCGCCTTGAGCCCTTTGGGCGCCTTTGCGGGTGTGCGGCCCGGCGGCGTATCGAACATGGTCGGCTTCTGGGGGTTGAGGGTCATCTCAGGCCCCACGCCCTTCGCATCCACATGAACGTCACAGAAGGGCGCACCGGAGACCTCGTCGTACAGCGTCCAGGCGACCGTCCCCTTATCCTTGTCGTGCGGGTGGCTCTCGAAGGCGCGGATGTTGTCCTCCGTGACCAGCACCCGCCCCTCGGCGTCCGTCCGAACCTCTGTGCGTACTCTGGCCTTGCCCTCGGCGTCGGGTCGCGCCTTGCCGTCGGGCTCGTCGGGCCGCGTCTTGCCGTCGGGGCCGTCCACCTTTCGAGGCCCGCCCTCGCCGCCCATGAGCCGCGACGCGACGCCGTCCTCCGCCTCCAGCTGAGCTTTGGTCTTGCCGGCCTTCAGCTGCAGCCCGGCGGCAACGGTCCGCGGCAGCATGCCGATCGCCCGACCCTTGGCCATCTGACCGACCACGGTCGCGGTCGCGCCGCCGGCGGCCGCCTCGATCTTCTTGAGGCGCTGTCGCAGGCCCGGGAGCTTGGTCGATGAGCGGTTGTTCTCCTGCAGATACGCGATCTCGGCGCGCACTTTGGCGTACTCGTCGGTGAGCTTGGCGTGGATGCTCTCAATCTGGCGTTTGCCGTCGGCTGTGAGCAGCACCGCGTCGCCGATGGCCTCAAGGCCCGTCAACAGCCACAGCGTCGTCTGCTTGGCGCCCATCTTGATCGCCTTGGCTCGCGCGATCGCCGGCACGAGATCCAGCAGCAGGTCTCCCAGGATGATGCTGCCGGACCCAACGGTCAGCACCCCCTTGCGCGCTTCGTCCTGAAGCTTCTCGATGGCCTTCATCGCCCGATACATGATGTAGGCGACAAAGACGTAGGCCCCCAGACCCGGGATCAACATCAGCAGCGCCGCCGCGATGCCGATGTACATCTCTTCGTTGGACTCCTGGTCCGGCCCGGTCGTCTTGTGGCGGACCATGTACGTCTTGCGGGCCTTGGTCTTCTGGCCCTTCACGGGGATCTCGTCCGCGAGCGGGTCCTCCGTGTACGCGCTCAGCAGGCCGGGCGGATAGGTCTTGCAGATGTCCGCCACGGCCTTGCGCCAGGCCTTGAAGAACGTCGTGTCCTCACCCTCGAACGTGTAGAACTTGGACTCCCAAAGCTGGGTCGTGTCGTGCAGCGTGACGTGGACGCGGCCGTCTTTCTTCTCGCAGACGCCGAACAGAGTCAGGTCGCGACTGAGCCCCTGCATCTTCGACACGTATGTCGCGCGCATTTCAAAGACGTGCTTGTCCGCGGACCGCCCGTCGCGCTTCAGCTGGTCGATCAGCGTGTTGTAATCGGCCGCCTTCTCTTCAGCGACCTCGGCCAGCTTCGCCTTGGCGTACTCGCGGCTGCCCTTGTTCTGTTTGGCCAGCTTCTCCAGCTCGCGGGCCTGCAGCTGAAGCCCCTTGAGACGCTTGCTCAGCGGCGGCCGCTTGTAGCCCGGCGCGGTCTGCCCCTCCCTCACCACCCAGTTTTCGATGGAGGTGGACTGCACCAGCAGCTTGAGCCGCTCGGTGTCGCTGGGGTCGTACTCGATCTCGCGCCCCATAAAGAAGAAGCGGCTGCGCGCCTGACCCGGGCCCTTCTTGCCCATCATCGGCCCGTACGCTTCCTTCTCCTGCTCCCCTATCCAGGCCTGCTCGCTCTGTACGCGGACCGTCTCGACGAAGTGCCGGGCCTTGTAGTGGCCGTGATTAGCGATCAGCTCGACGACGTACTCGCCGGGGTCGTCGAGGGTGATCTCAAACGCGTCGGGCGGCCCCTCATCGAAGTACGCAAACGTGTCGCTCTTGATGATCTTCGGGTTCTGGTGCGGCTTGTCGCCCGACTTCTTGTAGATGGCCCACCGCGTGGTGACCTTGCCCAGCGAGAACATCCAGTACGAGCGGGCGTTGGGGCTGCTCATGTGGAACGCAAACCGGGCCTCTTTTCCCGGCACCAGCAGCCCGCTCAACAGGCGAATGCGCCCCTCGATGGGCCGGTCAAAGCGGCTCTTTGAGCCCTCCGCGTCCTCCTGACGCTCGAACACGCCCCGGCCGTGCGCATCGAGGATCTTGAGCTGCTCCAGCTCCGCCTCGAAGTGACTTGCGGACCAGTCCGGTGCCTTGCCGCCCTTGGCTTTGGTCCGATCGAAGAAATGCGACCGCATCGGGTGGTCCATGATCTGGCGCCACACCGCGATCATCTCGGGCGTGACGTACCGCGTCTCCGCCTTGCCTTTCGGCTTCTCTCCCTCCTTGGGCTTCCCCAGATACTGCTCGAGGAAGGCCTTTACCGCCTCCAGATCCTTCTTGTTCAAGCCGGCGGGAAGGACAATCGACAAGCCCTTGAGCTTGACAGTCTTGCCCTTCTTCTTCTTGGGCTTTGCCTTGCCGGCCCCGCCCTCGGGCTTGCCGTCGCCGCCGTAGCGCAGGCGCAGCAGCTCCTCGAAGATGCGCTCGGGATCGGCCGTCTTGCCGGCCATTATCTCGGTTTTGTACTCCTTGCGAATGTACTTGAGCAGCTTGGCGGTCTTGTGTGGGCGCGGGGTGCGATCAGCGGGGATCTTCTTGCCGCCCTTCTTGAGCTTGAACAGCCACCGCACATCGATGTCGTCGCCAAACTTCTCGCGAGCCATGTCCAACACGCTTGCGGGCAGCGTGATGCAGCGGATGAACTTACGGACGGCCTTGGCGTGCGCCATCTTCAACGGCTTGGGCGCCTTCTTCGATCCGCCTGCCTTTTCGACCGCCTCCGCCGCCTTCATGAGCGCCTTGTACGGGCCGCTGTCGTACCAGGTGTAGAAGCGCAGAATCTCCTGGTTCATCCAGTCCGGAGAGTAGAACTGCGGCGCCTCAGCCTTCGGGTTCAGCTCCTTGTCGCGAAACGCCCACCAGAACGCGCCGCTCTTCAGCCCGTCCAGCGTGAGCTGCACCTTGATCCCGTGCTCCCAGCGCAGCTTGGGGATCTTGCCCATCTTGGGCTCGGCGCCGCGCTTGCGCAG
This sequence comes from uncultured Myxococcales bacterium, assembly GCA_964545715.1. Classification (GTDB taxonomy): domain Bacteria; phylum Myxococcota_A; class UBA9042; genus CAZJHX01. The sequence continues at coordinate 41,589 of CAZJHX010000056.1, read as the reverse complement.
CCAGCTGACCTGTCCGGGAAACAACCCGACCCGCTCGGGCTTCTCCTTGGCGCCCGGCGCACCGAACTCCAACATCGCGCCCTGTTTCGCGCGCTGCTCGGGGGTCATCTCGGAGCGGTGGGTCTGGACGTATTTGACGAAGTCGCGCACGAGCTCAGCGCTGTATTTGTGCGGCACCATCTGCTTCAGGGTGGCCGCGCAGTACTGCAACACGCGGTCGACGCCGGGCACCAGCTTGGCCTTCTTGCCCGGCCGAAACAGGATCAACCCGTCGTGAATCGTGTAGCTGATCCGCCCCGGCATCGGCATTGCGATGACGGCCGCCTCGGGGTCCTTCTTGCCCCTCTCCCCCGCGGCGTGCGCCGGCGAGAGGGCGTGAACCGGGGCCGCGACCGGCGCACTGCGAGCCAAGGCGGACCCAAGCTGACCGGCCTCGTACTCCGCCGCGCCAGGCGAACCAAACGGCGCCGCCACCCGATGCTGCGCCAGGTGCGCCAGCTCATGCCCGACGACCGCGCGTCCGGCCATGCTGCGAAAGTCCGTCGCCTCCAGGTCAAAGGACGCACGCCCTTGCAGGACCATCGCCCGTTCACCATGGTGCCTGAGCCGCGCTACGGCCTCCGGGCTCAAGTCCAGCGGCACGCGCTCGGGCGCCAACCCCAGCCGGGGCGCCATCTCGGCCAGCACCGAGGTCAGATCGGCCGCTCGCTCATCCACCGCGCTGTCCTGAGCGGGCCCCAGCCCCGAGAGCATGCCGGCCCAATCCGTGGGCGCCGTGTCCCCGCCAGCGACCTCGCGCGCAAAGCGGTCAGCGACCTCCCTCAGCGCGAGCGCAGCGACACTTCGGGATATCGAGCCGTGCAGGGGTGGGGCCGGTGACCGCTGCCTGGAGGGGCGCTTCGCGCCGACGTGCGCCTCTTCCAACCGCCGCTTCTCAATGCGGCGCTGGCGAGCGGTCTTGTCGGCAGCCACATCCCCCCCGGCGTCAAATGCCCGACCAGCAGCCTGCCATTCAGCCGACTCACTGTCACGCCCATTGTTTTGCGTTGATGCGGTTTTGGTCGGTCGGGGATCAGATCACCAGATTCAAAGTCCTGTTCGAGCGCCGCACCTCCAGTCGCTGACCCCAGGCGAAGTCCAGCCGGTCCTCTTCCAGGCCGTCGCCGAAGACCACACCGCCCACGTTCATCTCGGACACCACGGACAGGCGCCGCTGCTCGTCGACCAGCCCCTCGGTGAGATCCGTGTTGGTCCGCACCGAGGGCCAGGCCTCGCGCACAAAGAAGCACAGCGCCGGGTCGGTGGGCGACGGCGGCCGAATCTCCGAGCGGTGACACAGCCTGATCGAGCGCGCCCACCCGGTCGCGCCGGTGCCGGTGGAGACGATCAGGCCGGACGAGGAGTGCCGCTCTCGTCGTTTGCCGTGCGTCAGTCGATAGCGCGCCGATTGGTGGGTCCGGTGCCCCACAAAGACCTCGTTGAGCGCCAACAGCCGCTGCCCGTCGTCCAGCACGGCCTCGACCATGGTGCGATGCTCGATCGGCACGTCCTCAACGCCCGTGAGCGCGAGCACGCGCGCGAAGGCCGACGGCGCGTGACGGACCAGGACGCCGTCATAGCGCGCCGGATCGGGGTTCACGCCGATGACGGGTTGGCCATGCAGGTACTTGGCCACATTGGCGACCAGGCCGTCCTGCCCGACCGCGACGATGATGTCTCGCGGCTCGAACAGGAAGCGGTCCAGGTCGTCACGCCACACGCGGGTGTGGCGCCAGGCGTCGGGGATGCCGCGCAGGGCGACGGCGACAGCGGCCACCTGCGCCTTGTGGACGGTCAGCACCTCGGCGATGTCGCGCTCGCGCTGCTGCAGAAAGAACTGCGCCTGCCCATGGGTGCCGTGGCGGGCGATCAGCTCCTCGTACTCGGTCGCGCGAGCGACGACGACCGCTCGGGGGACGCCGGACGTCATGGTCTAACGCGCCTCCAGCGTGCGGGCGCCGGCCTCGGCCAGCTTCGTCAGCGCGGGGCCCAGCAGCTCCGGCGAGACCACCAGGTGCTCGATGGGCGGCAGGTTGTCCGCCAGGTCGCGGGCGGCCAGCCCCACGAGCACCGACGACGGCAGGTCCCGATAGATGTCGATGCGGTTGCTCTCCGCCTGCACGCGCGCCTCCTCGACAATGCGGATGCCGTCCGCCTGAGAGCCGTGCTCGACCGCGGCACGAGCGGCCTGGGCGTCCGCCGCGATCTGGGCCGACTCCGCCTCCTGGCGCACACGGCGCTTGTCGTTGACGCCCCGCTGCTGGATCAGCGTCTCTTCACGCTTGGCGAGCTCGATCTGGTTTTGCAGCTCGTTTTCGGCGATGGCGCGCTCACGCTCGACGGCCAGGGCGCGACGCTCGAACATGGCGCGGTCGGACTCCTGCTGGATGGCCTCTCGCGTCGGCGTCTGCAGCGCCTTCTCGACGTCGGACACCGGGCGGACGCTGGCCAGCCGCACCGAGACGATCTCGATGCCCATGGCCCGCACGGACGGGTCGTCCACCAGCCCGGCGCGGATCCGGTCGCGAATCGTGTCCAGACCCTCCAGCAGAATCTCCTCCAGCGGGGTGCGGGCCAGGTACTCCCACGCGCTCTGCTGCGCGAGCTGGGTCAAAAGCTGGGTGAGCTGCTCCAGGGGCTGCCCGACCCAAGCGCCGGAGTCCAGGTCGATCGAGAAGTCGATACGCTGCGACAGCACGACGGGATCGGTCACCCGCCACGTCACGACGGCCTGGATCGTTACATCCTGGAAGTCGCGGGACCGCCCGTGAAACAGAATCGACAGGTCCCGATCGTCCATGGGCAGCTCGGAGATGGACGCCGAGAGCGCCAGAAACCAAAACGACACGCCCGGGCCGGTGTGCACCGGTCGGCCCTTGGTGTAATGCAGCACGTGAGAGCTCGCCTCGGAGCGGAGGTGCCTGATGAAGAGAAATCTACGGATGTCGGCCATGGTTATCTCCTGTCTTTGCGGGGTGATCGGTAGAGCTCGGCCGGGCGGTGGCCCACGTCGGCCTGGCGACGTCCGGTGGCTTCGACGAGTCCGGACGCCAGCACCTTGCGGCGAAACGAGTCTTTGTTGATGTCGCGTGCCAGCACGGCCTCGTGGATCGCGCGCAGCTGAAACAGCGTGAACTCCTCGGGAACCAGCGCAAACGCGACGTCCGTGTAGCTGAGCTTTCCGCGCAGCCGGCGCACTGCCATGCTCAGCACGTCACCGTGATCGAACGCCAGCGGCAGCGCCTGGCCGGTGTCCGGGTGCAGCGCGCTGACGGGGCCGCCCTCTTCGCCGGACCACGGGATCTCCAGCGTGGCCAGCACCGTGGACGGCTTGAGTCCAGCCAGGCGACCGCGCGGTACCAGGGCGAAATATGCGGTGGTGATGATGCGCATGCGCGGGTCGCGTCCCGGGGCGCCGAACGTATACAGCTGCTCCAGAAACACGCCCTCCAGACCCGTCTGATCGGTCAGGGACCGGACGGCGGCAGCGTCCAGCGACTCCTCCATGCGAACGAATGATCCCGGCAGCCCCCACAATCCGCGCTGCGGAAGCTGATCGCGCAGGCCCAGCAGCACCTTCAGACGCCCGTCCTCCACGGTCAGGATGACCACATCCACGGTCACCGACGGACGCTCGAACTCACTGGGATCGTAGGCGTCCAGGAATGCTCTTTCGTCAGGCTGCATGTGATCTCCAGTTTGATGCATAATACATATATGCAATTTACATCTATGTCAATCCGAAAGTTTTGTGTTACCCGTGCGCCGTGGACAACGCGAACCCCGATCCGCCCGCTCAGGACGCCGATTTCGTCGCCGAGATCGAAGCGCTGACCGCTCAGCTGGAGGGCCTCTCCTCGCAGCTGGACCGGCTGGCGACGGTCCCGCGTGAGGTGCGACAGCGGCTGAGGATGGCCGCGGGAGAGCTGGTCACCCCGGACAGCAAGGCCCGATCACGCTTCAACAAAGCGCGGCGACGGCTGGAGCGACAGCAGCGACGGGCCAAAGACAACGCCGTCCTGGAGGCCACCGGGATCCGCGCCAAGCGTCGCGACGCGGTGTTCCAGACACCCAACCTGCTGGCGCCGCGCCATATCCTGGACACCGAGCGCACGCTGCACGAGGCCGGGGACACCGAAGCCCCGCGCGTTGAGGAGCTGCGCCACTGCTACGTGTGCAAGGTCAAGTTCGATACGCTGCACTTCTTCTACGACCAGATGTGCGCGGACTGCGCCGCCTTCAACTGGGCCAAGCGGCACCAGACCGCGGATCTCAAGGGGCGCACGGCGCTGCTCACGGGCGGCCGCGTCAAGATCGGCTATCACGTCGGGATCAAGCTGCTGCGCGCAGGCGCCAGGCTGGTGGTCACGACCCGCTTTCCGCGTGACGCCGCGCGACGATACGCGGCCGAAGACGACTTTGACGAGTGGGGCGATCGGCTGGAGATCTTTGGTCTGGATCTGCGTCACACGCCAAGCGTGGAGATCTTCTGCGCACATCTGCTGCAGCACCTGGACCGGCTCGACTTCATCGTAAACAACGCCTGCCAGACAGTCCGCCGGCCGCCCGGCTTTTATCGCGCGCTGCTGCCTGAGGAGCAGGCGCCGCTGGACGGGGTGCCCGAGCCCGAGCAGCCGCTGCTGGCGTCGTATCACGAGCTGCGGGCGCGAACCGAGTCGCAGCCGCATTACCTGGCTCCCGGCGGTAGCACTGCCGAGCATCTGGCGGGCGTCGTGCCTCATCGCGCGGTGGCGGCGCCCGGCATCGCGCTGGCGTCGGAGTTGTCGACCGTGGCGCTGCTGCCCGAGGACCACGACGAGTCGGAGACGCTCTTTCCCGCAGGCGCGCTGGACCAGGACGAGCAGCAGATCGACCTGCGCGCCAACAACAGCTGGCGGCTGCGTCTCAGCGAGGTCTCGACGGTCGAGCTGCTGGAGGTGCAGCTGGTCAACGCGGTAGCGCCGTATGTGCTCAACGCCCGGCTCAAGCCGCTGCTGTTGAGCGTACCCACGGCAGACAAGCACGTGGTGAACGTGTCCGCCGTCGAGGGGCAGTTCTACCGGCACTCCAAGACGGACAAGCATCCGCACACAAACATGGCCAAGGCCGCGCTCAACATGATGACGCGCACGTCCGCGGTGGACTACGTGCAGGACGGCATCCACATGAACGCCGTCGACACGGGCTGGGTCACCGACGAAGACCCGGCGGAGATCACGACCCGCAAGCGCCAGGAGCACGGCTTTACGCCGCCGCTGGACATCGTGGACGGCGCCGCACGCATCCTGGACCCGATCTTTGACGGCCTGAACACGGGCGAGCACGTCTGGGGCCAGTTTCTCAAAGACTACAAGTCGACCGACTGGTAGCCGCTCATGGCTCTGCTGCGCGACTTCACGGCCCCCTACAGCTCGGTGGAGTCGTTTCTGTATGACCGCGTGATCGCGGACGCCGTCATCGCGATGGCCGACGCGGTCGGGGACGTGGCGCCCGCTCCCTCGGCCCGGGTGCTGGAGGTGGGCTGCGGCGGCGGGCACCTGGCCAGGCACATGCTGGCGGACCGGCCGGATCTGCGTTGGACAGGGCTGGACCTGTCGGCGGACCAGATCCGCCGAGCCCGCACGCGCGCGCAGCGGGCTGAGTTTGTCGTCGGCGACGCGCTGGACCTGCCGTTTGAAGACGCCGACTTCGACGACGTGCTGTCGGTCGCGTCGATCAAGCACTGGCCCGATCCGGCGCAGGGACTGGCCGAGTGCGTGCGTGTGCTGCGCCCCGGCGGCAGGCTGCTGGTGATCGAGGCGGACCGCGGCTGCAAGCTGGCGGACGTGCGGCGCTTCGTGGCGGGCTGGCACATCCCGGGTCTGCTCCGCGGCGTCGGAGTCGCGCTGTTTCGCACCGTGGTGGCGGGGCAGTCGCTGGACCTGGACGAAGCGCGCGCGCTGGCGACGCCCCTGGCACTGCAGAGCTGCTCGGTGGCGCGGATCCCCGGCACGCCCGGGCTGGCGATTCAGGGTACCAAGCGGGCCTGACGAAGAAGCAACTTCCAGAACGAGAAGTCCGGTGGTATCCTGCGCAGCGGCAGTTGGGCTTGTTGTTGTGGAGTTGATCGTGTTGAAGCTGACCCGTGCCATCGTACTTATCCCGTGTTTTCTCTTGTCCGCCGCGCTGGTGGCCTGCGGGCCTGCTGAGCGTGAGCCGAAATCCGCTGAGCAGTTTGGCTTTGGACCACCTGCGCCGCCCGCGCCAGAGACCCCAGCCGATCCGACACCGATCGATGATCCGACCGGCACCGGCACCGATCCCGGCGCGGGTCCCGGCGTTGAGCCCGGGCCGGTCGAGCCGGAGCCCGAGCCCGAGCCCGAGGATCCCGGACCACCCGCCGGACCGCTGGACGCGTGCCACGCCACCGCCACGGGGGCGCTGGGCGAGGACAGCGATCCAATCCAGTACCACGGCCAGCCGGTGCAGATCACGGCCACCCACAACGCGGGTCAGAAGTGCCTGACCGGCATGGAGCTGGTCTTCACTGTCGGCGGCGCCTGCCCGTTGACGCTTCAGTTTGGAGTCGAAGGCGGGCTGTGGGCCTTGACCTCGGCCACGCTGCGCAGCGATCCGCAGTGCGGCAACGGCTGGGGCAGCGGCAAGACGTACGCGACCGGGCCGGGCGTCGATGGAACCCTGCTGGCCGCCCCCCTGGCGGTGGCCAACGGCGATGGCGACAAGAGCTGCACCCAGCTGCTCGAGCGCCTGGACCTGGCCGGCGTGCTGTCCATGACCAATGGCGGCACGACGATCGAGGTGATCCTGAGCGGGCTGGGAGTCGAGGGCAACCTGCTGTCATCGGCCATCGCGGGCGGGACCTGCGGCGCGTCCCCCCAGCCGTGCAATCAACTGGAGTGCGGCCTGGATCCCCTCTTTGGACAGAGCTGCGGCAGCTGCGGCGAGGGGCTGTTCTGCCTGGCCGGCGCGTGCGTTGAGGGCAGCCCGGCCCAGGAGGCGTGCGCCCGGTACAACCACGACCGCGCCCTGATGAGCGAGGACGCCTGGGGCGGCAGCATCAACCAGTGCGTCGAAGCGACGATGTCCGAGGCCTGGCAGCAAGCAGCGCTGCTCAACGTCAACCTCTATCGCTGGTTTGCGGGCCTGCCGCCGTTGGCGCTGAACCCGGCCCTGTACGCGGGACAACAAAAGTGCGCGCTGATCCTCGACGCCAACAACTCGCTGAGCCACAACCCGCCGTCGTTTTGGAAATGCTGGAGCCAGGCGGGGTCCAAGGCCGCGGGCGGCAGCAACATCGCGACGATGCCGGCCGTGATCGCGGGCGACCTCTATATGATCGACCCCGGCAACGAGACCACGATGGGACACCGGCGGTGGATCCTGTCCAACTGGCTGTCGTCGACGGCGTTCGGGTCCACCAAGGACTACTCCTGCATGGCGACCAAGTCGGGCGGCGGAGGCGCCAACGCACAATGGACCGCCTGGCCGCCCGCCGGCTACTACCCGGTGGACTGGCACGCCATGAGCTGGACCAACACCGATGAGACGGGCTGGACCATCCAAAGCGACAGCATCAACCTCTCCAACGCCAAGGTGACCGTGACCGAGGGCGGGCAGAACCGGCCGATGAGCGTCATCAAGCTCAAGGGCGGATACGGCAGCGACTATGCGATCAACATGGTGCCGCAGGGCTGGAAGATCAAAGCGGGCGCCACCTACACCGTCAGCGTGACGGGCACCAATCCGCCGATCAGCTACGAGATCCACAGCTTGGATTGCAGTACCTTCTAAGCAGGCCGCCTTCATGTAAACATCGGCGCATGTTCGTCCTCCCGGTAGGCACCGACCGCGGGATCGGCAAGGTCCCGCTGGCCACCGCTGCGCTCATCGCGGCGTGCGTGGTGGTGTTTTTGGCGACCAACAGCCGGCTGGAGCACCAGACCCGCGAGGAGAATGAGGTCTTCAGCCTGATCGTCGAGGACTACCTGAAGCACCCGTGGGTCGTGCTGCCGGACAAGACGATCGACGAGCTGCCCGAGTTGGTGCAGCGCGTGTACTTTCTGAACCACTCGATCGTCGCCTCCTACGACAAAGACCCCGCCGCGGCGGAAGAGGAGCTGCGCGAGCGCACGCCCGACAAGATGAGCGCCGCCCTCGAAAAGGCGATAGTCAACGTCGGACAGACCCGATCGCTGGACTCGATGGTGAACAACCCGACGCTGGCGCGCGCCAAGCTCTTTGCGCGGCTGGTCGAGACGACAGAGGGCGAGCGCCGTGTCGCGCAGGCCCGGGTGAACGTGCTGCTGGAGAAGCAGGCGGCGATGCGCGAGGTGTCGGTCCTGGGCAACTACGGCTACGTGCCGGCTGCGCCCTCGATTCGGGGCCTGTTCACCTACTCGTTTCTTCATGGCGGCTGGCTGCACCTGATCTTCAACCTGCTGTTTTTGTGGGTGGCGGCGGGCGCCATCGAGGCGTATTGGTCGGCGGCGGGAGTGCTTATCGTATTCGTCAGCGGCGCGGCGCTGGGGGCGATCACGCACGCGGGTGTCCATCCAACCAGCATGTCGCCGCTGATCGGCGCGTCGGGGGCGGTGGCGGCGTTCTTTGGCGCCTACCTCGTGCGGCTGCACAGCGTCCCGATCCGCTTTGTCTACATCCGCGGCCTGTCGATGAACGCCAGGCGCTTCACGGCGCGCGCGACCGTGCTGATCCCGTGCTGGCTGGCAGGCGAGATCTTCTACGGGCTGTTTCTGGACACCGGCGAGGTCGCGTACTGGGCGCACATCGGCGGCTTCGGCGCAGGCGTCACGATCGCGCTGCTGATCAGGATCGCGCGCGTGGAAGAGCGGATCTTCGGCTACGACCCGGCGACCGAGAGCGAGTCGCACACCTACGAGGGCGAGCCCGGGATCGACTACGAGGTGCCGGCCCGGACCGAGGCACCGGCCGGACCGCAGCTTGCCGCGCCGGCAGCGACCGAAGAGTCCGGTGAGATCGAGCTGTCAGCCTATGACGGGCCTCCGGACTTTGAGCGCGGCGACGGGGTCGGCGACGACAACCTGCCGTATGCGCCGACGCGCGAAGCAGAGCCGGTGTCCAACGCGCCGCCGGATCTTCAGGCGCGCCTGTACGCGGCGCTGGAGGCCAAAGATGAGCCGCTGGCGCTCAACACCTTCGCTGAGCTGCGGACGCAAGGCATCCCCCCTGCCCTGCCGACGCCGCTGCACACCCTGCATCTGGCGCGCACCCTGCTGCAGGCGGGATACGCGGCCGACGCATACAACTGCTGCCAGCAAGCGGCCCAGGCCGACATGGACGGGACCTACGCGCCTCAGGCCATCTTTCTGGCCGGTCGCCTGATGGCCGAGAAGCTGGACCGGCGCGCTGACGGGCTGTCGCTGCTGAAGCAGCTGACCCTCAATTATCCGGAGCATCCGTTTGCTGAAAAGGCGCGCGCATTGATCGCCCGTTTAGAGGACTGACGCACTGGCGTTCACTCTTCGATCTGTTGATTGTTGGGCCTAACCACATGAAAGTGTGGCCTTTTTTTTTGATGCGAACAAACGCTCTGTTAAGCTGAATGCATGGCCCGTTTCAAAGGCATCCCCGCCCTTCTCGCACTACTGCTTATTTATAGCGTCGGGGACGCGCGCCGTCCGGTGGCCGAGAGCAGACGTGACCGCGACGATCCGGAGGCCAATCGCCCCGCCGGCCATGCGGCCGCACAGTCGCCTTTAGCCCCCCGGCGCTCCCTGCTGAACGACGCGGTGGAGACCCGCAAAAACGGCGACCTGATGATGGCGGAGCACATTCTCATCCGCCTTATTAAAGAAGAGACGACCAGCCCCGACGCCCAGCTGGGGTGCGTCCTTTTGGGACAGATGCTGAACGAGCAGGGACGCAACGGGGACGCGGCCAGGACGCTGTCCGAGTGCGCGCCGCCCGACACGCTGACCGACCTTCACGCGTTTACGCTGGGCAAGGCGCTGAAGGCGCTGGGCCAGTCGCTTCACGCCGCCAAGCTGTTTGGCGAAACCGCCGAGATGCTGGACAGCCCGCTGGCGCCCAAGGCGGGCTTCCTGCGCGCGGACGCCCTCTTCGACGGTGAGAAGTGGCGCAGCGCCCTCCGCCAGTACAAGTCGATGATCGGGCAGTATCCCGAGTATCCGCAGCGCGACATGGTGCGCTTCCGCATGGCCAAGTGCGAAGAGCAGCTCGGCCGACTCCGCATGGCCGCCAAAGCGTACGACTCGCTGGTTCGCCGCGCCCGCGACGGCGGCATGGCCCAGTGGCTGTCCAAGGCGTCACTGAACAGCCTGCGCGAGCGCGGGGTACGCATCCGGCTCCGCAGCTGGGACGACAACTTCGACTGGGGCGTGCACCTGCGCAAGAAGCGGCGCTGGGATGAGGCGCTTATCGTGCTGAGCCCGCTGCCGGATATGGCGCGCAGCTCCACCGACCGCGCCAACGCGCACTTCCAGATGGCGCGCACCCTCACCTCACTGGACCGCTACGAAGAGGCCCTCGAGCATGTGGCGCTCTCCCGAAAGGCGGGCGGCGTGTCCAGCCGCATCCTGGACGCCCGGGTCAACTTGCTGCGCCGACTGGGTCGGACAGAAGAGGCGGTCCAGATCGTCAGCCGACGTGCCGGCCGCTCCAAGAAGGTCCGTGGTCTGGCCGCGGCGCAGGTCTATTACGAGGACGGTGAGTACGGCAAAGCCTACGCCCTGTACAAGCGCTACCTGCGCACCCGCCACAACCGCAAGAACCAGTGGCTGCTGGCTTGGACCGCCTATCGCGCCGGCGACTACAAGCAGGCCATCCGCGGCTTCAGCGCCCTGTCCGGCGGCCGCCGCGGCATCCGCAAGCACAAGGCTGAGTACTGGCATGCGCGCGCACTTCAGAAGGCGGGCGAGACCGAGGACGCCGTCAACGCCTTCCGCGACGTGGCGACCGCCGACACGCTGGGCTACTACGGTCTGCAAGCCGCCAACCGCGTGCTGGAGATGGGCAAGACCTCCGAGTACCGCGAGCTGACCGGCTCCGGGTCGAGCACCGTGCCCTGGCCTGAGGACGTGCAGAAGATCGGCGGCGGCATTCGCTGGAACGCGGCGGACGGAGCCGACCTGCCGCCCACGCCCGCGCCCAAATACAGCACGGAGAACCTGCGGGTTGCAGCCGAGACCTACGGCGAGGCCTTCCCCGAGCTGTGGCGCGCCTACGACCGCTACCGCATGGGCCTCAACGAGGACGCACGCAAAGAGCTGCGGGCGGCGCTGTACATGCAGCGGCGCTCCCGAAAAGCCTCACCGCGGCGCCTGGCCGACCGGCCCGCCACGCTCTTCTTTGATTACAAGCGCCACAAGCGCGGCCTCTGGGGCTCGCGACTTGACCGGCGCATGGGGCTGAACCGCTGGGAGAAGCGCAAACGTCAGGCGCGGCTCGAGGCCATCAAAGACAGCGGCTCCAAGGCCGGCGGCGTGATCAAGGATCTGCTCATCGAGTTCGACGATCCCTACTACACCCGCCGGGACACGCTGCGCAATCACTGGCGTGCGCTTCGGCTGCCGCCCAACGACATGAGCCGCGAGTGGTTCAAGAACGTGTATCCGCTGGCCTTCGAGGACGTGCTGCGGCGCGAGACGGACCGCTTCGGCGTGCCGCCGTTCCTGATGACGTCCATCGCCCGCGTGGAGAGCGGCTTCAACGAGCTGGCCGTCTCGGGCGCCGGCGCACGCGGCCTCATGCAGGTCATCCCGATCACGGGCAACCTCATCGCCACCTGGCGCGGCGAGACCGAGTTTGCAGCCAGCCAGCTGCTGGACCCGGCCTTCAGCCTCAGCTATGGCACCTGGTACATGGATCAGCTGCTCACCAAGTTCAAAAACCAGGAGCCCCTGGCCATCATCAGCTACAACTGCGGCCCCCACCGGGTGTCAAAGTGGCTGGCGCGTCGCGGGCATAACAGCGAGACCGACGAGTTCATCGAAGAGGTGCCCTATCGCCAGGCGCGACGCTATGTGAAGAGCGTGCTGCGGTACATCTCGCTGTACCGGCGAACCTGGATGAAGCGCCCCGACCTCTACGTGGGCCAGAAGCTCGACTCTGCCTTCAGAGACAACATCAACTGGTAGAAGACCTCGTCGGCCGGCTGCTCGCCGTCGACCACGATCGAATCCAACATCGCCTCTCCGGTCACCCCGTAGACCTTGTCGTACGCCGCCGCGATGCGCTCGAGTGTGTCCTTGCGCTCAAAGAGCTCACGCCGCTCGCCGTCGCGTAGGCCGATGCGCTGGACCGCGGTCTCCGCTGAGACGCGCACATAGAAGGTCAGGTCGGGCAGCCGAGCGTGGCTGTTGATCTGAGCGACCCACGCCTGGTCGCAGTGGCTGCCCTGGTACGCCAGGCTGGAGCCGAGGTAGCGGTCGCACAGCACGTGGACACCGTCGGCCAGCGCGGGCTGGATCTCGCGCGCCAGGTGGTCCAGGCGGTCGGCGGCGAACAGCAGCGCGATCGAGTCGTGCGGCGGCGGCGCCAAATCCCCGCGCAGGACCGACCGGATGGACGCCCCGATCGGCAGATCGGTGGGCTCACAGGTCGCCAGCACACGCTCCCCGCGCGCCTCCAGAGCGGCCCGGACGCGGTGCAGCTGGGTGGTCGTGCCAGCGCCGTCGATGCCCTCCAGCACGATGAAGCGTCCCTTCTTCACCGGCATTGCAGCTCCCGCTCCAGGGTGCCGGCCGGACACACGGGCTTGAAGGGGACGTCGGTGTCTACGCTGTTCAAGAACTGCTCACGGATCTCGACGCCCAGATCCGTATCGCGCGCAGGCGACTTGAAGCGGATCTTTCGGGGCAGCAGGATGTCGTCTGTCTTCTCAAAGTCGTCGTAGTCGATCTCGAAGGCCAGCTTGCCGGCGGTCGTGACCTTGACCTTCACAGGGCCAAAGGTGTCGGGACGCAGCCAGATCTGCTGGACCGTCTGGTCCGCTTTGCGCGTCAGGGCCACGCGATAGGCGCCCTCGCAGTCGTCCCAGCCGCCCGAGACGGAGTCGTGCAGGATCAGCGGCGCGCCGCCGCCCAACAGTTCGAACAGCTGCTCACACTCAAACGCCAACGGAAGCAGCCGCGCGAGATTGGCCGGGCACGCCTTGCCGACCGCACACTCACTCTTGCCGCGCTCATGGCTCATGAACCGCTCACAGTCCGTGGCCAGAACGGCGATGGTGTTGGCGCCGGCGGGGTCCAGCGCTTCAAAGCGAAAGGAGCCCGGGCGCTTTGCCAGCACCTCGACGGCGCCCTTTCGAGCGGCGTCGTCGCCGTAATAGGTCATACGAGTCAGATACTCGAAGCTCTGCACCTTGGAGGAGTGCGCCTGCATACGCTTGATCAGCGCGTCGCCGTCCGTGATCGGAGTCTGAGGCCGAGAAAACCGCTCCGAACAGCAGCCCCCCGCCAAAACGGCTGCCAACACAACGCTGAGGCCCCTTCTGAGCATCCGGGCAGCATACAGCCGCGCACGTTTTTTGCCAGCCGTACTGTGTAACAGCTAAAATAAACAAATCGAATAGTCGTTTTGTTAAGAAGGTGGAGGAACCAACATATGGGCGAAGCCGCGATTCTACATGACTATTTCCAGGCTGAAGTCGCACGGACGGCAGCCGACTTGAACGTGGAGGCCCCTGCGGACACGCAGCTGTACGTGGCCAACCTGCTCGCGCGCTTTGCCAAATCCGACGAGCTGTTCACGACCATGGAGGGCAAAAACGAGCTGGAGCCGTTGGCCTTCATCCTCAAGCGCGCGCTGGAGCACGACCAGCAAGGGGCGCGCATGCAGATACTGCGACACCTGGGCGATACCGCACTGTACACGAGCGGCTTTTTTGCGGACCGTATCGAGCGACGCGGCGTCGAGGTCGACTACTACATCGAGATGGGCGGCATGGCCTACTCCAATGTGTCCACACTGGCCCGTGGCGGTCGCGGACATCAGGATCTGTACGCCAAGCTCTCCCAACACTTCAAAGACCTTGTCCGCGTCCTCTGGGAGCTGGCCGAGCGCACCCAGATGGCGACCACGCGCGGGCTTCTCGAGCTGTACATGAAGTGGGAGAAGACCGGCTGCGAGCGGCTGGAGCGCAAGCTGCTGCAGAGCGGCTTTGTCCTCAATTCGGCAGCCAAGCCGTCTGAATGCTGACATCCATTCAGCAGGAGCTGGCCGCGCTCTATCGGCTGGAGCACGCCTTTGACGTCAACTCGTTTGTCCTGAAGCGCTCCGAGGTCGACGCCCCGCTGGACCGCCCCGAGCAGCTGCTGGTGCGCGAGGATGGCGACACCCTGGAGCTGGCGCTGGTGCTCGAAGACCGGCTGTTGGATCCCAACACCGACTGGAGCCTGGACGGCTTCTGCACCGCCGCCGAGGGCGTCAGCCACCTGCTCTATCTGGCACTGGCGGCCGAGCGCGAGGCGCAGGTCAGCCAGCTGGAGTTGGAGCTTCAGGCCGAGATCGACAAGTTCGTCTTATTGCTGTTTGGAAGCGCGATGAGCGCGCTGGACGTAATCCGCCGCCTCTTTCGCAGCTTCGTGATCCGCGACGACGTTCACTGCACCGTGGAGCGGGACCGCTACGAGCGCGCCAATCGCCTGGCGCTACGCTACTGCAGCTACCTGAACGACCGCTACGTGGCGCACGGACGCACCGAGCCGTTGCTGACCGACCTACGAAAGATGTACCGGATGGGGGGAGCCCAGAAGCTGGACTACCTTAGCGAATGCCGTCCTTGAGCAGGTTGCCGATCGGGCGATCGAACTCGACCTTGCCCTCAGCGATCTCGCGCAGCGCGGTCACGGCTTCTTTGTTCTTGCACTCCACCAGGGAGGGTCCGCCGCTCATGATGGCGCGCGCACGACGCGTGGCCAGGATTACGAGCGCAAAACGGTTCTCGCACTGATCGAGACAATCTTCTACGGTTACTCGGGCCACGCACATCTCCCTGAACACTTAGAGGCCGCGGAATTCTAAGGGCAACCCACAGGAAGTCAAGCCATAAGCTGGTTCTAGTTTTCTGCGCCGCGCTGTTGGAGACCGGCTGCGCCTCCAGCAACGTGGTCGTGCAGTACGACGGGCCGACGCTCAAGGTGGAGGCGGCGGCTGTCGGCGTCCTGGAATTGCAGGTCATCGGCGCCCGGCCATGGCAGCACTACGAGAAGCTGCGTGACATGCTGGCCGCGGTCGAAAAACGGGAGCGGTTGGACGCCATCGCGCCCTGGGAGTACGCGGCGGCCAAGCAGCCGTCGTCCGCTGAGGACTACTGGCGGCACACGACGCTGGGACCGGCCGCCGAGCGCATGGGGATCCCACGAGAGCGCGTCATCGTCCTGCACGCGCAGATCGAAGAGCGCACCAGCCGCTCGGCCACGGACATGGAGACGCCCAACGTCCGAATCCGGCAGGGTCGCGGCTTCAACTCCACGATCATCGCGCGCGTTCAGGCGCTTCACCCCGCCACCGGACGCCCACTCGGCTCCATCGAGCGCTTCGTCGTGGAGGATCGTTTCTCCGACGTACCCGACTACGACCCGCGACCGCTGATCAAACCGCTTCTGACCAGCGCGGTGGACCAGCTGATCGACGGCCTGGTCGACGCCGAGGTGCTCGTAGAGGCGGCGCCCGAGGCCCCCGACCCGCCCGACGACATGTCGGAGAACCCGTCCCGCGTGCTCATCCACGCCGTCGACGGCGCCACGCTTCAGGCCCATCTGGACAAGGTGGAGCCGATCATGCGCGAGGCGGCGCTCTACACGCGCTTTCGGTACTTCGAGCCGGACATGAGCCTCCAGCGCTTTCAGCACCTGCTCAAGCAGCCCCGGGGCGTGTTTCTCGGGTCCAAGCTGGTCACGGAGGTTGGGGGACAGCCCGCGCAGCACACATTTCAGTGGCGGCGAGCGGTGCGGCGCTCAACTCAATAGAGGTTGGGCCTGCGTCCGCCGGTCTTCTTTTTGCCCGAGCTCTTGCCCGTAACGATCGCGATCGACGCGCTGGCCCCGATGCGGGTGGCGCCGGCGCCGATCATGTTCTGAGCGTCCTCGGTCGTGCGGACGCCGCCCGATGCCTTGACCTCGACCTCGTCGCCCACGACGCGCTTCATCAGCGCCACGTCAGCCGCGGTTGCGCCACCACCGCCAAACCCGGTGCTAGTCTTCACGAAGGCCGCACCCGCGATCTTGGACAGCGCGCACGCCACGACCTTCTCCTCGTCGGTCAGGCTGGCCGTCTCCAGGATCACCTTCACGGGCGCGGTGCCGGCGGCCTCGACCACCCGGCAGATGTCGTCCAGCACCGTCGTGTAGTCCATGCTCTTCATGGCGCCGATGTTCATGACCATATCCATCCCGCTGGCGCCCGCCCGAACGGCCTCGCGCGGCTCAAACGCCTTGGATGAGCCGGTGGAGGCACCCAGCGGAAAGCCCACGACCGCACACACCCGCACCTGGGAGCCGCGCACCTGGCTGGCCGCGTAGCGCACGTTGGCCGGGTTCACGCATACGGTGGCAAAGCCGTACTGCTTGGCCTCCTTGCACAGCTTGGTCAGCTGCTCTTTGCTGGCGTCCGGCTTCAGCAGCGTGTGGTCGATGTACTTGGCCAGCTCGCCGGGCACTGGACCGTGCTTGCCGACGTCGACCTTGGACGCGATACGGCTGACCCCGTTGGCGACCATCGCGCCGACAGCGCTGGGACGGCGTCGCACAGCCCAGCCGCAGCCGATGCAGTCGCCCTTGCCGCCCGGACAGGGCTTGCTGACGTCCGCGCTCTGCGACGAGGTGCTCGCCGGCGCGGCCGATTGGCCGTTCAGCTTGTCGCGCACCCGTGCGGTGATGACGTCGACGAGGCGATCGAGTTCCCGGTCCTGCATGGGGCCGGATTGTGGTCCGTTAAGGCGTCCGCGTCAACGTGCGGGTGCGAGGATGGCGCGGGCGGTGGCCAGGAAGGCGCCCGGGTTCTCCAGATGGGGGTAGTGCCCCACCTTCTTGATGATGCGCATCACGGCGTGACGGTGGGTCTTGCTCACGCGCTTGAGGGCTGCGTGCTGCGCCGGCGTGAATGGGGCGCGGGCGCCCGTGACCAGGTACGTGGACTTCTTGATCTTGGCCAGCGCGCGGTTGAGGTCATAGCCGGCGACGGCCCGCTCCAGCATCTGCACCGCGATCGGGTTGATCGGAAACTGCCCCACCCGCGGCGCCAGGGACGGCGTACCGACGTACCCGGGAGCCAGCGAGAACTGGCGATATCCCAGCCAGGCGACCGGCG
This sequence comes from uncultured Myxococcales bacterium, assembly GCA_964545715.1. Taxonomy (GTDB): domain Bacteria; phylum Myxococcota_A; class UBA9042; genus CAZJHX01. Next base: position 24,243 of record CAZJHX010000056.1, on the reverse strand, counting down.
CGAACCAGGCGTGCCGTGCATCCAGCTCCGAGAGGTCGCGCGCGTTGGCGCCCTTGAGCTTGCGCGCCGCCGTGCTGACGACCCCATGTCGCAGCCCGCGCGCGGGTGTGTTGACCAGCATGAGCTTGCCGACGCGCTTGCTGTACGTGCCGGCATAGGCGACGGCGATCAGGCCGGCGGCCGAGTGCGCCACGATCGACACACGCGGCGCCTTCAGGTGGCGGCGCAGCAGCTCGATATCGGTAACCTCGCTGGTCAGGCTGATGCCCTTGCCCATGGGGTTGCCGGCGCGGCCGCGGCCATCGAAGTAGACCACGCGATTAGATGCGCCCAGGGCATCCAGCGCGGCGGAAAACGCGGTGGCGCTGTGATGGCCTCCGAGCACCAGAACCGTCTGACCGCGACCGACCGTGCGGTAGTTCAACGTGACGTCGCCCGCCTTGAACTTGCCCACGCGCGCCTTCACCCGCGGGGCGACGGCCTTCTTGTTGGCCGTGTGCCAGCTGCGGAAGTTGCGCTCACTCTTGAGATCGGTGCGGCGCGTCAGGCGCCGCAGCGCGGTGTTCAGCGCCTTGGCCTCCGCGCCCTCAGCGTCGCGCAGCCGCGCAGCCAGCGCCGGAACCGCGTCCGGATGCCCGGCCCAACCCAGCGCATTGTAGACCTCCATGCGCACAGCCGGCGCTTCGTACGCCACCATCTTGGTCAGCAGCGCGACCAGTCCGGGGGCCGACACCTGAAACAGCGAGCGCACCGCGGCGATGCGGACCTCGGGCGTCTTGTCGGTCTCGGCCACGTTGATGATCGTGCCCACCAGCTGCTTGTCGCGCCGGTGGCTGTTGCCCATGCCCTGGATGGCCGCGATGCGCACCGCCTCGCTGGGATGAGTGGACGCGTCCACCAGCGCCTCGAACGCCTCGGGGGTGGTGAAGGTCGCGATGGCCTCGATCACGGGCACCGGATCGTCCAGAGTCTCCGAGCGGAAGAGCTTGATCAGCGCCCCAACGGCCTTGGGATCGCCCGAGGCAGCCATCAGGTCACGGCCCAGCTCACGCACCAACTCGCGCGGATGCCGGAACAGGCCCTCTGCCGCGTCGCCAACGCCCTGCCCGATGCGAGCGAGCGCCTCCAGCGCAAACGGAATGCGCTGCATGTCGCCGACTTTGACCACCAGCAGCAGTGTCCGCACCGCCGGGTTGCCCACGCCCACCAGCGCGTCAGTGGCCGCCTGGGCCTCGCCTTTCTGCCCGCACGCGTCGACAAACACCGGGACCCAGTCGACGTTGCCGATCGCACCCAGCGCCTTCAGCAGCCCGATGCGCACGTCCAGGTTGGCCTCGTTGGCCACCATGCGCTCGTCCTGGTAGCGGCGCAGCAACATCGCACCGTCCGTCTTGACCGGCATGCCCGCAAACACGCGCGCCGACGCGGCGCGGACCGCGGGGCTCTTATCGCCGATCCACTTGCGCGCCAACGGCAGCAGCGCTTTCTCTTTGCGCGTGATCAGCGCATCGATCACCCGCGCACGGGTGTCCGCATCGGTCGTGGCGGCGGCCTTCAAGAGCAGCTCGCGCACGTAGGCTTTGTCCGCCTTGGCCAGCAGCAGCTCCAGCGAGCCGCGGCGGACACTCTCGACCTTGCTCGGAATCAGGGTTGCGACCCATCGCATGCCGGCCTCGCCGTTGTGCAGCGACACCTCCAGCGCACCCGCGACCAGCTCCTCGGACGGCTTGCCGGCCAGCGCTTTGCCCAACACCGACAGACCGGCGCCCTTGGAGTAGGCCAACAACCGAACGGCCAGGCGGCGCGTGTCGCTATCCACCAGAAGCGGCACGGCGCGGTTGAGCGCGCCCTTGAACCCGCCCTTGTACAGGGCGGTCAACATGCAGGCGCGCTCTTCCGCCAGCTTGGACGCCTGATAGCGTTTCTTGAGCAGCGAGATGCGCTTGCGACTGCGCTGGCGCCGAATCAGATCCGCGGCTACGCACCGAACCGCCACGCTCTTGTGCGCCAGCAGGCTCTGGACCTCGGCGTCCGCGCCCTTGCCCCCAATGCGGTGAAGCGCCTGGGAGGCGGCGATTACCACGTCCGGGGATTCGTCTCCAAACGCCATGGCGACACGCTGCCGCGCGGTCTTGGCCTTGAGACCACCCAATGTGCCCAGGGCCGCCGTGCGGATGCGCTCATCGCGATCCTTGAGCAGCGTGATGACGTGCTCCTCAACCTCTACGCGAGGCTTGAGCTTGCGCAACACATCGAGCACATCTTTGAGGTGCGCGCCGCTGGTCAGAGACCTCACCAGCTTGGGAACCGTCTCGCTGAGCGGCGGCGGCTCCTGCGCTTCGGCGTTATCCGGCGGCTTTGCCTGATTGTCGTCCTGGGGTGGCGCTGCCCCGAGAAGCAGCACTCCACACAGCCCGAACGCGAGCAGTCGTCCCATAATCTTCCAGTCGCCCCAATGCCCCACTGTGCTCGGGATCATAGGGCCGAATTGTGCAAAAGCAAAACGATTGCCCAATTCAGCTATTGCCACCCCGGCCTCGTCAAACCTATAGTACGCGCGCCAAACGACCCCAGGGACCACCACATTCTCATGCGATCTCGTACTGTTTGCACACTCTTCTTCACGCTCTCAATCTTTGCAGTCACCGCCTCCGCGCAGGATCGGGCCCAGGGCCTGTACGACAAAGCGCAGGCGCTGCAGGCCAAGGGCAAGCACGCCAAGGCGATCCTGCTGCTGGACAAGGGCTTCAAGGACGCCTGGACCATGCAGGCGCGCCTACTGAAGGCCACCAGCATGGACGCGACGGACCTGACCGCCGAGGCCTTCAAGATGCTGGCCGCCGCGCGCACCGCCCCCGGCGGCGACGCCAAGGAGGTGGCCGCCAAGCTGAACGAGCTGGGCGCCAAGCTGCCCGTGCACGCGCTCAAGACGCGGTCCAACCCGGCGGGCGCGGCGGTCAAAGCCGACGGCAAGGACGCGGGCAAGACGCCGGTCGCGCTGAAGCTGACCCCGGGCTTCCACAAGGTGGAGTTCTGGAAGGACGGCTACCACGGCAAGCGCAAGACGGTGTTCGTCGATCCGTCACAGGAGAACTTCCTGTCCGTGGACCTGCTCGGCAAGAACGGCAACATCATCATCACCGTCGACCAGGACGGCATGTCCGCCAAGGTCGGGGGCAAGACCCACGCGCTGAAGGCCGGCGCCAACACGATCTCCGGCGTCCCGTCGGGCTCGCAGGCGGTCACTATCTGGGCCGGCGGCAAGCAGGTCCACTCGGCCACCGTCACCGTGGACCCCAACACAGCGGCTACGGTCGGCTTCAACAAATTCGGCGTCGTCCGCCCCGCCGCCAAGGGCGCGACCCTGGAGCTGGTCGAGGAGAAGGACGAGGACGCCAAAGACGAGAAGCCGAAAGACGGCGAGGACGACGGCCCCGCGGAGGCTGATGAGCTGAAGCTGGAGCCCGGCGACTACACCGTGGTCCTGCGCCGCGACGGCTACTACCCGGTCAAGGGCAAGGTCAAAGTGGCCGCCGGCAGCACGCGCGTTCTGACCGCCGAGTCCGACGTCATCCCCGACCGCAGCACGCTGGAGATCTGGAGCGTGGTGGGCATCAGCGTCAGCGTGGCGATGATCGCGACCGCGACCGTTCTGGAGCTGTCCGACCTCGATGAGGACGGCGGCGTGGGCCCGGCCAAGTTCGCCCTGGCCGGCGTCGGCGGCGCCATGCTGATCACCAGCGGCGGCCTCCTGAAGTGGCTGCGCACCGAGCGCGAGACACCGACCCCGGTGGACGGCACCTTCAAGATCGGCGCGGCGCCCATCAACGGCGGCGGCATGATCTCCGCCGGAGGCACTTTCTAGCCTCTTCTCTGCGGTATGCTGTAGCGCATGCTCGTCGCTGCCTCGGTCGTGTTGCTCCTTTCAGCGCACGTACCGAGCACACTCCCCCCCAACCTGAAGGTCACCGTCCGCAACGACTCGGGCGTGCGTTGCCCGTCCGAGCGCTCGGTGTTGCGCCGCCTCGAGCGCGAGATGCGCACCGTGCCCATGTTTATTGCCGAGCCGCGCATCGTGCAGGTCGTGTTTTTGCGCGAGGGGCGAATCATGGCCGCCACCATCGTCATTCGGGACGCCACGGGCGGCACGATCGGCACGCGTCACATCCCCGGGCGAAGCCCCAGCTGCACGCAGATGGCTGACAGCGCCGTGCTGGCGCTTACCGTGGCGCTGCAGCAGACCGGCCAGGCGGTGAAGCAGCCGGACCTGCGCCGAGATCCGGACGGGCCGACCCGACGGGGACACGCGTGGCTGGCGATCCCGCCGGTGCGCATCATTAGGCCGGCTCCGCCGCCGGCGCCCGTCCCGGTGCGGTTTCAGATCGGACTTGGACCGACCGCCGTCGCCGGCAGCATCACAGGCGTCGCGTATGGCGGGCGACTTGTGCTCGAGGCCAAAGGGCGCTGGTGGTCGGTGGGCGTGCTCGGCCAGGTGGAGTCCAACGGCTACGACGTCCCCGGCGGGCACCGGCTCGGCAAAGACCGGGCTTTCGGCGCCGCCAGCGCCTGCATCTACTGGCGCAGCTTGTCCGCCTGCGGGCTGGCCGGTGGAGGCCGGGAGACGGTCGCCAGCATCGGCCCCGAGGACGCAAATCCGGCAGGCTCCGCCAACTTCTTCATCGGCGGCGGCAGCGCGCAGGTGGATGTGGACATCGCCAGCTGGCTTGCGCTGCGGGTGTGGGTGGAGGTGCTGGGACAGACCGATGCCCGGCAAGCTTTCACCGGCACCGAGGTGCTGGACAACCCATCTCTGCTTACCGGCGCGCTCGGGACGGCTGTTGTGAGCCGTTTTTGAAAAAAGTTGTGACGGAAGTCGCGCCGGCCGCCCAACAAGACCGGGTGATGGGGCGGGCGCAGCTGCAGAGCGATTCGGTCCCCGTGGAGCCGCCGACTTTCAGCGAGATCTACGAGGTCCACTTTAACCACGTGTGGCACACGTTGCGACGGCTGGGTGTGCACGAGCGCGACCTGGAGGACAGCTGCCACGAGCTGTTTATTGTGGTGCACCGCCGCCTGTCCGACTTTGACGCCTCTCGCCGGGTAAAGCCCTGGCTGACGGGTATCGCTTATCGGGTCGCATCGGACTATCGACGGCGGGCAAGGCATCGCCGGGAGATCGTCAAGGACGACATCGCGGCCGTCGATCACCGGCGCAGCCCCGAGGACGACGCGTCGGCGACAGAGGCCCGCGCCCTGGTCATGCGCGGGCTGGAAGAGGTGCCGCTCGACCAGCGCATCGTCTTCATCATGCACGACATCAACAAGGTATCGATCCCGGAGATCGCAGCCGAGTTGGACGTGTCGCCCAACACCCTTTACTCGCGCCTGAGGTTGGCGCGCGAGAAGTTCACCGCCGCGGTACGCGCCGCAGTGGAGGTAGACGATGTCCGATAACCCGATCACCGGGCTGCCAGACGACGTTCGACGGCTGCTGGAAGCCGAGAGCTCGCCGCCGCCACCGCCCGCGGATGCCAAAGCGCGCGTGCTGAGCAGGCTCTCCCAGTCTGTGAGCGCCGGACTGGCGGCGGGCGCCGTCATGACCGATACGTCCGCGGCTCCCGTCCCGTCGGCGAGCACCGGCGCGGCCGGCGGCACCGGAACCAGCGCCCTGATGAGCACAAAAGCGCTCCTGGTCGGCATGGCTTTGACGACGGCAGCCGTCATGACTGTCGTGACGCCCGCCGAAGACCCGCAGCCGAAGGTTCACGACCCGGCCGTGGCGACCGTGCCTGCACCGGCCGCGCCTGAGCCCGCGGCTGCACCGGCTGCTGTCCCATCGGTCGCGCCCGAGTCAGCCCCCGAACCGACGCCGGAGCCAGTGCCGGTCGCCAACCCCGAACCCGTCGAGCTGAAGACTCCCCCGAAGACCCAGGCCACTCCCCCTCCCACTCCCCCTCTCCCACCTACCGAAACCGTCGAGGACGTCGCGCCGGCCGGAGCAGAAACCCACGCCAAACCCGCTCCGGTCGTCGCGGCCCCTCGGCAGACCCCCGCACAGCGCCGCGCAGCCAGGCTGGACGCCGAGCGACGGCTGCTGCGTGAGGCCCGGCGGGCCATGCTGACCGGCGACTCGGCGCGTGCGCTGAAAACGCTGGATCGCATGGCCAAGCGCTTTCCCAGGGGCCAACATCGCGAGGACCGTCGGGCCCTTCGGGTGCAGGCGCTGGCGCGAGCGGGCCGTCTCAACGAGGCGCGCAGACGTGCTCGCGCCTTTCAGCAGGCCTACCCGGGCAGCATCCACACCGAGTCGGTGCGGCAGGCGACCGGGGAAAATCGGTGAATTTACGGGCATTAACTGGCATGCTTGGGTGATGCGGCGATGGACACCGGCGGTGCTTCTTTGCGCGCTGTTCATCTGGACAGCCGGCTGCACGGTCCAGCCGTGGGATGCCGGCTTCGGCGACTACGAGTTCGAGCCGGTCGAGGTACCTGAACCTGTCGCGTTTGAGCCGCAGAGTCCGGCCGAGCCACTGACGCACCTGCCCGGGAGCGATGACGAGGACATCGACGGTCCGGGGGGCACGCCGCTGGTGGTGCCGCCGCTGGGCGAGGGCATCTTGAACCTGGTCAGCGGCACGGACTCGGACCTGGGCGAGTGCTTTGCGGAGATCCGAGCGATGCCCGCCGCGCCCTCCGACTCACCCACAATCACGCCCTTCGGCAGCTCCAGCTCGTTTCAGGTGGCGATCGAGTCGACCGGCACCGGGCCCTGCCTGATGCCCGACGTAGGCGACTCGTATGCCGTGGTCCTGACGCGCTGCACACCCACGGAGCCGGCTGGTTTTGACTGCACCGGCGCGACACAGGCGCCCCGCTTCAAGGTCGTCGACGCACCCTGGAGCGCCCTGCTGCACCCGGGCGATCGCATGTTTATCACCGTCGCCTTCAGCGCGCCGGCGACTCCATCGGTCGCAGGCAACGCGCTCGAGACCTTTGCCGCGCAGCTGCACGTTCTACTGCGTGATCCCAACCGCCTGGACCACGACGGAGAGCCTTCTGTGGTGGCGTCCTCAAGCGCCAGCGCGCAACCCCATGTGGTCGCGCCTGCAGCCGGTGGAGCGCTTGCGACGACCCCGGTGCGACTGGACTTCGGCGCCGCCGGCGTCGGCTGCGGACCGGTGACGCGCAGCTTGCGGTTGGTGAACCCCGCCCTGGTTCCCGTGACCGTTCACGCCGTCTTCATGGACCACGGCTGCCCGGAGATCACGCTGGAGGAGCCACCCGCGCTGCCGGTGGTGCTCAAGCCCGGCGAGGGGATCGCGGTCAAGATCGGCTTCAGCCCGCACGACCTCGTCACCACATCGTGCTTTGCGACCATCGCGTCCACCGCGGCCGGCAATACCCACCACCGCGTCCCGATTCGCGGCTACGGCACGCAGAAGGCGACGGTGGCGGACACCTTCGTGCAAACGTCGGGCCGCATGGACGTGCTGTTTGTGGTGGACGACTCGCCGTCCATGGCGCCGTTCGCGACGCAGGTCCAGGCGGCGATGGGCGCGTTTCTGACGGCCGCGCAGGGCACCGACTATCGGGTCGCAGTGACCACGACAAGCGCCGGCGCGGACATGGGCCTGCTGACGTCGTCGTGGGTTACGCCGCAGACCGAGGCGCCGCTCGCCAAGCTGGCCTCAGGCGCCCAGACGGTCGGTACCGGCGCGATCGCGGAGCAGGGCCTGGCCGCGGCCTGGTTTGCGGCGACCCATCCGGGATCACAATCGCCCGGCAGCATCCCGCCGGTACTGCGCGACGACGCCACGCTCGAGATCGTGATCATCTCCGACGAAGAGGACGCCTCCCCCGCCCGCTATCTGGACCCGCTGGCCATCAACCAGCTGAAGGGTCAGCACGGACTGGAGTTTGCGCGCATCCGCGTGCACGCGGTCACAGCGTCGGGCGCCGGCTGCACACCGTGGGCGGGCCAGACGGGCGACAGCTACACCGCGCTGGCGAACTTGACAGGCGGCGCCACGGCCGATCTCTGCGATGCGGACTTTGACCCGATGATGACCGAGCTGGTCGAGCAGGCCACGGCGTCCGTTCGCCGCCAGTTTCGCTTGAGCTCGGTGCCCGGCCACTGGGGTGAGGCCATGGTGACCGTCGACGGCCAGGGCTGTGGCGCGGGCTGGAGCTACGCGGCGCTGCACAACACGGCGACCGCCTGGGACGAGGGCTGCATGCCGGCGCCCGGTTCGCTGATCGAGATCGAGTATCCGGTCAGCTGTCCGCAATAATATTGGATCCGCGCGGCCTGGATTCGTAGGCTGACAGCGGGTCAAGTCTCCACATCGAGGGAAGGGTTTTATGAAGAGGACACTCTTGGTGTGCGCCTGCGCGCTCTTGGCCACCGCATGCATCTCAAACGCTGAGACCGAGCAGCTGGCGCCGCCGCTGGAGATGGCCGGACCGGCAGCGCCCGGCATGGGGTTGATCCCGGCGCTGCCCATCGCAAGCGCTGAAGGTGACGAGCAACAGCCCGAGGAGACGCTGCCGTCGCCTGGGGAGGAGGCGCAGAGCGACCCCGAGGCGGATGCGCCCGACTCTCCTGAGAAAGAGCCCGAACCGGGCGCTGAGCAGCTGCCCGTGGAAGAGCCCAGCGCCCAGGAGACGGCGACGCCCGCGGACGAGACGGAGCAGGCGGAGACGGTCGACGAGCCGGTCGAGGAGCCGGTAGACGAGCCGGCGGACGAGCCCGCGGGTGAGCCCGAGCCGGTGGACGAGCCCGCGGATGAGCCCGAGCCGATCGAGGAGCCGGTGGACGAGCCCATCGTAGACACCGAGCCCGCGTTCGACGACTTCGACGAGGTCGAGGGCATGTGGGTGCAGGTTGTGACCGCGACGGACTGCCCGTACTACGAGCCCGGCGACGAAAAGACCGCCTGGGCTACCGCGCAGCTGTCGGGCGGCACGCTGGAGCTGACGATCCCGTGGTACCCGGTGCTGTCAGGTGAGCTGGTCGGCTCTGAGCTGGACGACGTGTTCGGATACCAGCCGCTGATGTGGTGGAGCGGTGACTTTGTCAGCTGCGAGGTCAACGGCGGCGCCGAGATGACCCTGCAGACGATCTCGGGAACACTGTCCGAGGTCTTGACCCATCCGGACGGCTCGAGCTGCACGACAACCGCGGCCTTCGAACTGGCCCTACCGCTGTAGTGGCTGAGAGGCCTTGCCTTCGCGGCGACGGCGACGCGCCGGCTCTCGGCGGCGCGCGATGGACAAGAACAGGATAAAGCCCAGCAGAGTCGCCAGCGTGCAGACCGCGGTCTCGCCGATGGTCTCGCCCAGGCCCGCGCCCAGATAACATCCTCCGTTGTTCGTCGGCGGCGGCTCAGCCACGGCACCCAGGTCCGGCTCCGGCTCCGGCTCGGCGTTCTTGGCGGCCTCCAGCTCGTCGATCTCCTGCTTGTACTTGCAGTCGCCCTCGTAGCACAGCTTGGCGCCGCAGTTCTTAGACGCGCGGACCAGGCAGTTGGTGACCGGGTCCGCCTGGCAGCTCCACGCCTGGCCGTTGTCGCCGCAGCCCTTCTCGCCGTCGGCGCACTCCAGCGGGCAATCACCGGAGCACCCGAGCCCGTCCACGCAGGACTTCCCCTGGCCGGCGCAGTCGTCTTCTTGGATGGCGCCCGCGACGCACTTCTTGAAGGTCCCCGACACGCACTTGCCGGTCTCGGGGACGCCGCCGCACAGGTTGACCAGCGATTTGTCGACGCATTTGTGGCTGCCGGCCTCGTCGCAGACCTCGTTTTCGGCGCACTTGACGTACTCGCGCTTGGTACAGCCGTCGTCGCCCATGTAGCAGGTCCACGCGTGCGTGTTGTGCAGCGAGCAGCCGAATACGCCGAGCCCCTCCAGGCACTCTTCAACGCAGGTGTCAGGGCAGGACTCCTTGCAGTCGTAGTTGTTGCCGTCCCAGCCGCAGCATTGGGCGCAGTCCTCAGTTTGCAGCTCGTTGGCGTTGCAGTAGATGCGCTTGTTTCCGTCGCAATAGCCTTCCTGGGCGACATCGCCGCACGGCTCGGCGGCGGCAGGGGCGGCCCAGACCAGGGCTGCTGCCAAAAGGACGACCTGAGTGTTTTTCACGAGGCGCATTATCTGGCCGGGGCCCCAACACCGCAACATAAACCGGACCAGCGTGGCGTTCGGGTAGCTGCGGCTGCTACATTCGGCGGCGATGAAGAGCACCGTTACGGTCGTGTCGGCAGCCCACGTACGCGCGTACTACCACGTGCTGGCGCACTTCGACCTGGGCGCCGATCCCGCTGGATGCCTCAATGCGGCGTGGACGCGCGCGGCGGACAGCCTGCGCCCGCCGTCGCGCATGAGCCCAGCGCGCTCTTTCGGCCGCTTTCACGCCCGGTATCGCAAGGCCGGCGGTCGCGCCGCGCTAGGGCTGCTGCCGATCGTGGCCCGCGACGAAACGCTGTGCGAGTCGGCGCTGAAAAGCCTGATCGATCTGGAGGGCCCGCCGCCGCAGATCACGCCTCTCGCCCGACGCGCGATCGCCCCGCTGGCGGACGGCGCCGGCAGCAAACTGGTCGAGCTTCTGACGTCGGTCATCGCCACCGAGCGCAACACCTACCTGGACGCGTACTTTCGCGCCAACCCCCCAATCGGGGCGGGCATGGAGAGCTACCTCTCGGACCGGGTGCTGAAGCTCGTGACCGTGCTCTTCGGCTCCGCGCCACAGCAGATCGTGGTGTTTCCCGCGGAGGCGCTCAGCACGCGCTCGTTTTCAGTCAACCCGACCTCGGGCACCCACCACATCGCGGTGTCGCCCGTGCTGCATAACGCCTTCTATCAAGTGCTGTTCGCGCTGGTGCAGCACCGCACCAATCGCATCATGCGCCACCACATCCCCGCCGAGCTCAAGGCCAATCCCGCCAGCCCGATCACACGGCAGATGCGGTTTGACGCAGCCATGACCGCCACGTTTCACCTGCTGCTGCGACGTCGCTCCGCGGAGGTAGAGCCGTTCAAGGTGTGGGCGCGCGACCAGTTTCGGCTCAGCGCACGCAGCCCGGACGCCGCGATCGAGGCGCTGCACGCCATGGTGCTCCTGCCGGACGAGGCTGTCCCGGACATCCGCACCCTGCTGGGCGACACGATCGAGCTCTAGGCGCTGCCGAAGTCGAAGGAGAAGGTCGCACCACCATCATCACCGCTGCGGCCGGTAATGCTGCCGCCATGGCGAGCGATGATCCGGTGCACGGTCGCCAACCCGACCCCATTTCCCGCAAACTGAGACTGTCCGTGAAGTCGCTCGAACGGCTCGAAGAGCTTGTGGACGTAGGTCATGTCGAAGCCGGCGCCGTTGTCGCGCACGTGAAATCCGCCGTCGTCAGACCCGAGCTCGATGTGCGCCTGCTCCGCCTTAGACGTGTACTTCCAGGCGTTGCCCAGCAGGTTGACGAGCACGACGCGGGCCAACCCCGGGTCGACGTCTGCGGTCAGGCCGTCCGCGATGGACACGTCGACATCGCGCTCGGGATCTTCCGCGCGCAGGTCGACGATGATGGCCCGCGCCACGCCGGTGAGATCGGTCTTGGACCGCTTCAGCGCCGCTCCCTTCACGCGCTCCAACTCCAGCAGGTCTTCGATCAGCGCCATCATGCTGGTCGCCGAGCTGCCGAGCATGTCCAGCAGCCGCTCACCCTTAGGTCCGATGGCCTCGCCATGATCCTGGGCCAGCATCGATGCCAGCGTCTTGACCCGCGCGGCCGGTCCGCGCAGATCGTGGCTGGCCGCACGTGCGAAAGACTGCAGGTCAGCCACGTGCTGCTCCAGCGCCTGGTTGGCCTGCTCGGCGGCTTGCAGGGCCGAGGAGATCGCGTCGGTGGCGCGCGTACGCTCGCGCTCGTACAGCCAGGCAAACAGATAGACGACGCTCATCTGGGTCAGCAGCGAGAGCGTGCTCATCAACGCGTCCGCCTGCGGACCGATAGCCATAGGAAAGGCGTGACCGGCGCTGTCTAGCGCGAAGTACGTCAGGATGAGCGTCGCCCCGATGCCGGTCCAGACGGCGGCTGTCACGGCGCCTCCCAAAAAGAAGGTCACCAGCATCACCATCGTGCAGGCGGCCAGTGACGCGCCGTGCAGGCCGCCCAGGGTGTACGCGTTGACCGCGATCATCACGGTCCCGGCCAGAGCGATCACATGCGTGCCGGTACGCAGACGGCCGGTGTGACGCAACACAAGCGGCGTCGCGGCGCCCAGCACCGCCAGGACAAGCAGCGCGATCACGCGGGGGTTCATCGAGCCCTCGACCACCCAGCCGGCGGCGCCGACCACAGCGGAGCCGACGGCAACGATCGTACTCATGGCGACCAGCAAGCGGGCCCGCCGCCGGCGCTCGGGATCGGCGTCCAGTGCGTCGGGTACGAAGCGACTGTAGAGAGAGTCCATCAGCATTTGACTGAGGGAGCATCCACTCGAGAGGTGCATTGGTCAACTCTCCATGTTAGGTGCCGCCTCATGGTCGCCGGACACCGCATCTCGATCGTGGGCAACAGCGGCAGCGGCAAGTCGACCCTGGCCCGGGCGCTGGCGGACAAGCTGGGCGTGTCGCTCCTGGAGCTCGACTCGCTGGCGCACCAGGCGGGCTGGGAGATGATGGCGTCTGAGGAAATGCGCGAGCGGGTGAAAGCGTTCCTGGCGGCAAATGACGCGTGGGTGATCGACGGCAACTACGGCGCCGTGATCGATTTGATCTGGAGCGAGGCGGACCGCGTGGTCTGGCTGGACCCGGAGCGCGCCGAGATGATGCGCGCACTGCTGGGGCGCACGGTGAAGCGGATCCTGCGGCGAACGACGCTGTGGAACGGCAACAGGGAGCGGGTGGCCAACCTGCTGAGCCTGGATCCGGAGCGCTCGATCGTGGTGTGGGCCTGGCGAAACCACTCGATGATCCGGCAGCGTTATCGCGCGGCGTCAGACGATCCGCGGTGGCCGGACCTGGAGTTTGTGCGGCTGGGCTCGCGCCGGGAGACGACGACCTGGTTGGCGAAGCAGGGGGAGACATGATGGTGAGACGATTGACGATTCTGGCAGCGGCGGCGGCCCTTGGCTGCGGCACGACGGCGGACGTCACGCCGGCTGATGTGACAGCGCCGGACGACGCGGGCTCGGACGCGGCCGCTCCCAAAGACACGACTGCGCCACCTCAGGACACGCCAGACGTGTTCATGGACGTCGCGCCGGACACTACCGACACCACTGACGTCGCGGACTCGGGGCCTCCCCCGGATCCGTGTGCCGGTAACCTCCTGGTGAGCACCGCCGAGGAGATCGCAGCGATAGCGCACTGCACGACCGTGAAGATGATCGAGGTGAACCTGTGCAACGGGCAGGCGGATACCGTCGACCTGCCGGCGCTGCAGAAGACAGAGGAGAACTTCCAGTTCTGCGTCGACGCGGGCGACAAGCTCAGCGTCCCCGCGCTCAAGGAGAGCCTGGTCGGGTGGTTTACCTACGCGGATACGGACGTGACCGTCATGCTGGACGCCCTGGCCATCGAGCTGACGCTGGGGATCGTGTCCAAGAAAGCCGGCATCGAGATCCAGATTCCGGGCGTCGTCTCGGCGGGGGATATCGAGGTGGGCGGCGAGATGATTGCGTGGGAGGTCCACATCCCCGACCTGGTGACGACCGGCAAAATCGGGCCGTCGGACGGGACGGATACGCTGGTGCTGAACGCGCTGGAGTCGGTCGCCGGCAACGTGGCGCCGTCGCAGCAGTTCTTCTCGTTTCTGGAGGTTCCGTCGCTGGTCTCGATCGGCGGTGATCTCTACGCCGGCGGGGGAGAGTTCCAGAAGCTGGTCGCCCCAAAGCTGGAGTCGATCGGCGGCAAGCTGATCGCGGGCGGGGGGCCGTTCTCGTCCAACCCGCAGTACCCGTCCCTGAAGAGCGTCGGCGACGAGCTGCGAATCACCTGGGCCGAAGAGTGCGACGGCGCGCCGTGCAGCGAGTTCGGCACAGGCCCGTCCGAGTACGCATTTCCGGTGCTGGAGACGGTCGGCGGGCGCCTGCTGGTCAGCGGCACGGTCGGGCTGCCGGCGCTGGAGCTCCCCGCGCTGACGACCGCCGGTGAGGTCGAGATCACGGACAACACGCAGCTCGCGTCGCTGAGCCTGCCGGCGCTGAAGACCGTGGACGGCGACCTGACGATCACCGGCAACCTGGTGTTGCCGCAGTGCCTGGTGGACTGGGTGGCAGCGCCCATCGCAGCGGGCGGCGAGACGGCGCTGGACACAAATCTGGCCGGATGCACCTGCGAGGCGGGCGTGGCGACCTGCCCGGAGAGCTAACCCGCGTACGCGGACCGCGTCAGGCGCAGGGTGATCTCCTGGGGGCAGCACGCACCGCTGGTGGTGATCGCCAGCATGGCGGCGTCGGCCACATCCTGGGGCTTGAGCATGTTCTCGGGGATGACTCCGCTGATCCGGGAGACCATCAGCGTGTTCACAAACGCGGGGTTGATCAGGCAGACCTTGATGTTGTCGTGGCGCAGGCGCTCGTAGCAGCTGAGGCTCCAGCCGCGCAGGGCCCACTTGGTCGCGGCGTACGCTGAGCCCGTCTTCATCGGCTCCAGACCCGAGACGCTGCCGATGTTGATGATCGTGCCCGCACGGCGACTGACCATCTGCGGCGCCAGCTCGCGCGTCAGGCGCATCGGGGCGTGCACGTTGACGGCAAACATCGTCTCCCAATCGTCGGGCTCACCGTCCAGCGCGTTGCCCGGCTTCATGATGCCGGCGTTGTTGACCAGGATGTCGATGCGACCGCCCGTGTTGGTCAGGATCGCCTTGATCAGCTGATCGACCTGCTGGCCGTCCGAGAGGTCGGCGGTAACCACCAGCGCGCCGCCGGAGCCCGCGGCCTCGCACTCGGCGCAGACGTCGTCCAGCTGATCCCGCGTCCGCGCTACCAGCGCGACCTTGGCGCCCTCAGCCGCCAACGCCAGCGCTACCGCTCGGCCGATGCCCCGCCCTGCCCCGGTTATAAGGGCCCATTTGTCTTCCAGTCGCCGTGTCATGGCTGATATGGTGACGGCCATGCGCGCCGATGACAAGGTGCTGCTCCTCACCGCATTCGAGGGCTTCACCACCCGCAGCGGCAAGGTGATCGAGCACAACCCGACAGGCGACATTGCGGCCGCGGTGGCGCGCGCCGATCCCCGCATCGTGACGGCCGTGCTGCCCGTGTCGTTTGCGCGAACTCGGCAGGCCCTGGAGCAGCTGTTCGACCGCGTGCGCCCCGATGTGTGGGTCGGTCTTGGGGTCGCCGCGTCGCGCCCGGACATCAACATCGAGGCGCTGGCGGTGAACTCAGAGCGCGCGACCGGGGCGGACAACGATGGCGACAGCCCGGACGGTCGGCCGATCGTGGACGGCGCACCGGACAGCTACGGAACAAGCCTGGATGCCGCGGCGGTCGCCGGCCAGCTGGCGCGCGAGGGACATCCCATCTCGGTCAGCACGGACGCCGGCGAGTTTCTGTGCAATCAGGTCTTTTATCTGGGGTGCCACCACCGCGAGCAGTGGGGCTGCCCAAGCTCAGCGGCCTTCGTTCACGTGCCGCTTGAGGGCGTGGCCCAAGAAGTAATTGTCGAAACGATCACACAAGTAGTTAAGCGAATGTTGTGACGCACCGATATCCCCGGGTGAGTGGGGATGGCGACAATGAACACAACACAAGTATCGACCCCGAGCCTCCAGAGCGCGCATCGGCTCGCCTGGATCCTCAAGGCGCTTCAGACCGGACAGGCCACGCTGCCGGTGATGTCGCCGCTGCACAACCAGATCACGAAGCTGCGCATGGACCCCGAGCTGTCCTCCGACGCGGTGCTCAAGGTCATCGAGATGGAGCCGGCCGTGGCGGCGCGCGTCATTCAGCTGTGCAACTCGGCGTTCTACTACACGCCCTGGCGGCCGATCACCGACCTGCGCGTGGCCCTGGTGAGGCTGGGCAACCGAGTGGTGTCCAACATCATCGACACGGTCGTACTCGGCAACTTCATGCGCCACACCTCGTACAAAGTGAACGTGCTGCTGCACCAGATGTGGCGCAACACGCTGTACACGGCCATCGCCTCGCGCGAGATCGCCCGCGAGACCCGCTGCTGCGACCCCGAGACGGCGATGCTGGCCGGCATGTTTCACAACATCGGCGAGCCGCTCCTCGTGCGTCTGCTCTGCAACGACGCGCCACAGGCCGCGGACTCCTTTCACCCGGGCTCGCCGGTGCTGCGCTTGATCCGCGAGCACCACGGGTACGTCGGCGGCTTGTTCTTGGAGCGCTGGGGCTTCCCCCAGTCGCTGGTCGAGCTTGCCTGGACCCATCACGGCGCGCTGGGCTCCCCCATGCACGCCGCCGTGCAGCTGGCCAATCAGATGGCGCTGCGCTTCGGCTACACCTATCTGGAGGCCGAGCCGGATGACGCCGCCTTCGAGGCCGCCGCCGGCGCGTTTACCCGCCTGGACGCGGCCGACATGGCCGAGATCGAGACGACTGTAGTGGACATGCTCACGTCGTCTTTGGCCGTCGTCGACTGACCGACCCTGCTGACACCACGGTGTCAGCAACCCCCACCCCTTCCGCAGCCTACTGACAGAACGCTGTCAGTAGGGCCGACCTATATTGCCTCTCGTTCACACCGCGTGAACCAACATAAACCAACGTAATAATTTGCTGTTTACTGGAGAAACATCATGAATCACCCCGTTGTCTGGTTTGAGGTCACAGGTCAGGATGCTGACAAGCTGCGCGGCTTTTACGGCGAGCTCTTCGGCTGGAAAATGCAGAAACACCCCGAGATGGACTACAGCTTTGTCGACGCCAGCGAGGCCGGCATCGGCGGCGGCATCGGCAAAGCGGAGCAGGGTCCCGGCCAGGTGACCTTCTACGTGGCCAGCGCCGACCCGCAGGCCAGCCTGGACCGCGCCAACCGGCTGGGCGGGCGCACGATCATGCCTGTGACCGAGCTGCCCCAGGTGACGCTGGCGCTGTTCGCGGATCCGGAGGGTCACGTGATCGGCCTGGTCAAGGAGCAGGACGAGGCCGCCGCCGGTTGAGGCGACGGGCCCGTCAGGCGAGAATAGGATGGTTATGCGCCGTGCAGACCGCCTGTTTCAGCTGGTTCAGCTTCTCCGCAGCCGTCGCCTCACCACGGGCAAGGCGCTTGCGGAGGAGCTGGGCGTGTCCACCCGCACGGTCTATCGCGACATCCGCGACCTGGAGCGCTCCGGCGTGCCAATCCGAGGCGAGGCCGGCGTCGGCTACACGCTGCACCGCGACTTCGAGCTGCCGCCCTTGACGTTCAACACCCAGGAGATCGAGGCCCTGGTTCTCGGCGCGCGCATGGTGCAGGCCTGGTGCGACGACGAGCTGGCCGGATCCGCCCGCAGCGCTATGGGTAAGGTCGAGGCCGTGCTGCCGCCCCCGCTGCGCGACGTACTTACCCGCATCGCGCTCTTTGCGCCGTCGTGGGCTTCTGCCTCCCGCCGTGGCAAGAGCATCGGTCAGCTGCGCAAGGCGATCACCGACCACCGCAAGCTGCACCTGCACTACGCCCGCGCCGACGGCCAGGAGAGCGAGCGCGTGGTGCGCCCGTTGGCGCTGTATTTCTGGGGCAGCAAGTGGTCGCTGGCCGCCTGGTGTGAGCTGCGTGAGACGTATCGCAGCTTTCGACCCGACCGCATTCAAGCCCTGACGATGCTCGACGACACTTTCGACGGGTCCGACGGGATCACGCTGGACGCTTTTTTGGAGAACATGCGCCAGCAGGAGCACACCAGAACGGTTACCGTAGGCGATCAGGAGGGCTAGAACTTTTTTTGTCACTAGATGGTGACTCGCTTCGTTGGTCGGGCGTCAAGCAACCCCGGACCGAAAAAGTGAGGACGCCCCAATGACCATGACCAACCCCATGCTCCCCAGCGCTGTCGCCGCCGACAAATCCTGTGGCGGCCGCCTCGTGACCACCGAGGGCCGCGAGCTTCCGCTGCGTGGTGCGCGCCTTCAAGCCGCGACCAGCGGTGGAATCGCCCGTGTAATTCTCAGCCAACGCTTCATCAATCCCCACACCGAGCCCCTGCGCGTGTCCTATCAAGTGCCCATGCCGGCGTTCGCAGCCGTGGCCGGGTACGCGTTCACGATCGGCGACGTCAAAATCGTGGGGCAGATCGACAAAAAGGCCAAAGCCCGCGAGCGCTTTGAGGACGCCCTGATGGACGGCCGCACCGCCGCGCTGCTGGAGCAGGATCGGTCCAGCTTGTTCAACCAGGAGGTCGGCAACATCCCGCCGGGCGCCGAGGTCGTCACTGAGCTGACCATCGATCAGCCGCTGAAGTGGCTGGGCGACGGGCAGTGGGAGTGGCGCTTCCCCACCGTGGTGGCCCCGCGCTACCTGGGGGCCGAAGGTCGCGTGGCCGACGCCGATCGCGTTGTTGTCGACGTGGCCGACGGGCCGGTCGCCGCGCGCATGCTGCTGTCGCTGTGCATCACCGACTCGCTCGCAGGCTCGGTGTCGTCCCCGTCTCACAGCGTCAGTCACCACCACAGCCTGCGCGCCGACGCCCTGGGCTTCGACGCCGCATCGGCCACCGAGGTCGCGTTCGGCGGCGAGGCGGGCGCGCGGCTCGACCGGGACATCGTCGTGCGCTGGCCGGTCGCCGCGCTCAACGCGGGCGCTACGCTGGAGACGGCGCGCTCCGATGCGGACCATCCCCGCGCGGGCAGCGCCTACGGACTGCTGACGCTGGTTCCGCCGCGCCCAGACGCGCAGGGGCATGCGGTAGCACGCGATCTTTGCGTGCTGATCGACACCAGCGGCTCGATGGGCGGTGAGCCGCTGGCCCAGGCCGCTCGGGTCATCGAAGCCCTCATCGGGACCATGACCGAGCGCGATCAGCTGGAGCTGATCGAGTTCTCGTGGCGCCCCAACCGCTGGAAGCGTCGCCCCGTACCGGCGGACGCCAGGAACCGAAAGGCCGCGATCAAGTGGGTCCGCGGTCTGGAGGCCGGCGGCGCCACCGAGATGCGTGACGGGATCATCGCCGCGCTGGACGGGCTGCGCGCCGACGCCCAGCGCCAGGTGCTGCTGATCACCGACGGCATGATCGGCTTCGAAGAGGAGATCGTGGCCGAGATCCGCGACCGGATGCCGCGCGGCTCTCGGGTCCACACCCTGGGCGTGGGCCACGGGGTCAACCGCTCGCTGACCGGACCGGCCGCTCGCGCCGGGGCCGGCATCGAGCTGATCTGCGCGCCGGGTGAGGACGCCGAGCCGCTGGCTGCCCGTCTGCTGGAGAACGCGGGCCACCCGCTGGTCGTCGACGTGGCGATCTCCGGCCCCGCCGTGCGCAGCTGCGGTCACCAGCGCCTGCCGGACCTGTTTGCCGGGGCTCCGGCGCTGCTCCCCGTGGAGCTGGATCCCGCCGGCGGCCGCCTGATCGTCGAGGGACGCACCGCTACCGGCCGCTGGTCGCAGACGCTGAACGTGGCTGCTGTCGGCCACGGTGAGGGCAGCTGGGCCATCCCCACGCGGTTCGCCCGAGAGCGGATCGAGGACCTGGAGACCGCGCGCGCGGCCGGCCGTCACGCCTCCGACATCGACCCGCAGATCGAGCGACTGGGCCTGGACTTCCGCATCGCGACCCGGCTCACGTCCTGGGTGGCGGTCTCCAACGACGAGACGGTCGATCCGCAGGCTCCGACGCGCCGCGAGCGTATGCCCCACGAGCTGGGCGCCGGGCTGTCGGCCGAGGGGATCGGGCTGCGGTCCACGGGCGACATGATGCAGGTCCTGTCGGCCGCGATGCCGAGTCGGGCAATGGCGGGCGCGGTCCGCATGCGTCGAGGCGGCGTGCCCAGCACGTTTGCCGCCCACTCGGTGAGCAAGAAGAAGGGCGGCATGCTCGGGCGTGTCCGTGACGCGGCGGCCAACCTGTTCGGCGGCGGCGGTGACGACGATTCGGAGGACTACGACACCCCAACGTTCTTGCGGCGGTCGCAGCAGTACGAGGAGTCGGACGACTTCGAGGAGACCACAGGCTCGTTTGGGGTGAGCATGTTCACGGACGACGCTCCGGTGCCGGCGAGCCCCCCGGCCCCGCAGGGCGCGCCGCCGCCTGCGATGTGGGAGGCGCGGCTGGTCCGGGCCGACGACACGGCGCTGGTGCTGGAGACCGACGTCGCGGCCGACGACCACTGGGATCCGGGTACCGAGGTGATGATTCAGCTGGAGGACGGCACCATGGTGTCGGCTGTGATCCGGGTGGACCGCACCACCCGCGCCGGTCACGTGACCGCCGGACAAACGGTGCGTCTGTGGCTGCTACCGTCCGCGCCGCTGTCGGAGCAGCCCCGCCTGGTCGTGGCCGACGACATGACCATCATGGTGGTGGGCTGACGCTTGGCTGACTTCGACCGCTACCTGGACGAGATCGCTGCCGGCGACGCAGAGGCCTTTGCCCGCTGGGTCGCCGGCGCCGAGCCACGCGTGCGGCTCAGTCTGTCCAGCTACGCAGTCGCGGTCGATGTCGAGGCGGTGGTGCAGGAGACGCTGCTGCGCATCTGGCAGGTCGCCCACCGCGTAGAGCCCGACGGCCGCGCCAACTGCCTGCTGCGCCTGGCCGTACGCATCGCGCGCAATCTGGCTGTCGACCACACGCGACGCCTACGCACCACCCCGCTGGCCCCTCCCGACCTGCAGGGCCTGCTCACCGCGCTGGCCGAGCCGTCCACGCTGCAACCGCCGACGCCGGATCCCCACCTGCGCGCCACCATCGATGACTGTCGTGAGCGTCTGCCCAAAAAGCCTCGCCAGGCGCTGACCCTGCGACTGACCCACGGCGGCCGGCGCTCGGACCACGACCTGGCGGCGGACGCACAGATGCGGCTCAACACCTTTCTGCAAAACGTGGGACGGGCGCGGCGCCTGATGGCCGACTGCCTCGAGCGACACGGCGTCAACCTGACGGAGGTGCTGAGATGAGCCGCGACAAGGCCGCCCTCATCGAGCGCGTCGCAGGCGCCTGGCGCGATCGCGACCCGTTCGGGGTCATCAAGAGCAGCCCCGTCTGGCACGATCTGGACGACGACGGCCGCGCCGAGGCCTACCGCATCTCGGTGGAGCTGCGCCGCCTGGAAGCCGCTGCCGATCCCGAGGGTCTCAGCAGCACCGCCCACGCCGTGTTGGCGCGCATCCGCAATGCGGACTCAGCATAACCCGTGATAACGTCGCCAGATGTGGTTCCGGAGCGCCCTCGCCGTCATCATCTTGCTTGCCACGGCCGCGGAGGCCAGGCGGCCTGGTCCGCAACCGACCGCTTGGAAATACGGCCCACCGCCGTCACTCTCCGCGGCGTTTGCCGTGGCGCTGCCGATGCCCGACCTCGGCGCACCCGTCGGTTACGAGCTGAACGCCGGTGGTCCGGTCCTGTACGGACTGGGCTTCAGCGGTGCGGTGCGGGCACGCGTGCATCCTCTGCAAAAGGGGCTGCAGTTACTGGCTGGGCCGACCTTTCACCCGCTGCACTACTTCGGCAAGCTGGTTCAGTACATCGATCCGTACGTGGTCGCGGGCGTCGGCCTCGGGTTCGGCGCTGCGCCCGACGAGGACGGTGAGTCGGGCCCGTCGCTCCTCCCGATGGGATATGTGGGGGCGGGGGCGACCCTGTGCATACCCGTGACAGGACCGCTGAAGCTGTGCGCGCGCTCCGAGTGGCGCGTCGGCGCCTTGGGGATCACCTCAGGCAATCGCCTCACAGAGTTGAGCCTGGGCCTGGGAATCGGCATCGGCGACCGCTGACTTGACCACCGGACGCGCTCAGGCGCATATGGCCACATCGACTCCGATCCCCGGCGGCAGCGATTCTCCATGGTTCGCACGTTTGTGCTGGCCGACCTGCTCACCCTGGGAAACGCGGCCTGCGGCACCACCGCCATCTTCATGTGCCTGCAGCACGTCGAGCATCCCGACAGCGCGTACCTGGTCGCGACGTTTGCGCTGCTGCCCATCGCCTTCATCCTGGACGCCCTGGACGGCTGGGTGGCCCGCACGACCGGCCGCAGCTCTCCGCTTGGCGGCGACCTGGACTCGCTGGCGGACACGATCTCGTTTGGTGTGGCCCCGGCGTGCCTGGCCTTTACGCTGGGCATGCGCGGCGGCTGGGACGTGGTGATCCTCAGCTACTTTGTGTGCTGCGGCGTGGCACGGCTGGCGCGGTTCAACGTGACCGCCGAGGATCTGACCGACGAGAGCTCGGGCAAGGTGAAGTATTTCGAGGGCACCCCCATCCCCACCAGCCTGCTCTTTGTAGCCGTGCTCGGCTGGGCCTACGCTGTCGACGCCGTGGGCGCGCACCTGTGGTTCGGCGAGGTTCGCGTCGGCCTTCTGCTGCACCCGCTCTCGCTGATGTTCGCGCTCAGCGGCTCGCTCATGATCAGCACAATTCGTATCCCTAAGCTGTAGGGACGAAGCCGTCGGGCCAGGTCGTGGAGTCGTCCCACCGGGCCTCGCACAGATCGGCTCCGGACAAGTCCGCGCCAGACAGGTTGGCTCCCGTGAGATCACAGCTGTCCAGGCGCGCGCCGCTCAGACACGCGCGCTGCAGATCGGCCTCTCGAAACGTCGAGCCCGACAGGCGTGCGGCGGCCAGGTTGGCGTCTGAAAGGTCCGCCCCGTCCAGGCTGACCTCCACCAGGTCCGCGTCGGTCAGATCGGCGCGCGAGAAGTTGGCGCGCTCGAAGCGCACACCGCCGGCTTCAGCATCCGCCGCCGGCAGATTGGCCGCGCTGAAGTCGGCTCCCCGCGCGTCCACGTCGTAGAAGCTGGCGCCAGGCATGTCAGCCCCGCCCAAGCTGGCGCCCCTGAGATCGGCCCCGCTGAACGTCATGGCGGGCAGGTAGACCGGCCCCTCGCCCGCCACGCGGCAGAACTCGGGCCAGTCGCCGGCTTCCGCCAGAGACAAGAGCTTGTCTTGAACTGTGTCTTGCGCCATCGATCAACCGTCCGTAAGTGCCTGAAAATAATCGAAGACGGTGAGAGCCGTCTGCTTCCACATCGTATAGTACTGGCCTTTGGGCAAGCGGCGAAGCTCGACGATAGCCAGCTCGGCAGCGTCCTCGTTGGCCGGGTTCTCGTCCGGCTCGTGCATCGCGCCCAGAGAGTCGCAGGAGCCCGAGTGGCCCGTCGTCACCGCGTGGCCGCCGCCGTCGGACATCAGGTCGATATCCACGTGTCCCGCCAGCAGGTCGGTGCCGGCGACGATCGAGTCGATCCAATCGCCGCACTTGGGCCCCTTGTTGATGTCTGTAACCTTGTCCCAGGCAAAGCCCTTCTTGTAGAGGGACGCGCCCGCCGCCACCGAGCCCGCGGCGCCGAGCACGAAGTCTTTGGTAAACAGGGCCTTCTCGTCATCCTCCATCACGCCGTACATCGCGTGGAAGTCGACGCGGGACATCAGCGGCGCGATCAGCTTGGAGTATTTCCACACCGCGGTCTGGCGCTGCCCCTTCAAGATGTACGAGATCACAAGCCCCATCAGCCCCTCCAGCTTCTTGAAGCCGTGGCCGGGGATGTCCTTGCCCGCGCGACGCATCACGGTCTTGTGACGGTCGATGGCCCGCTTGGCCTTGGAGCCGGCCTCGTTCAGCAGGTGCCCGTCAGCCGGGTTCATCCCCATCATCTGCCGCTTGCCCGGCGCTACTGCGCGCCCCCGGTTGGTGCCGGTGGTGTTGTTGCGCAGGTGATCCAGCCGCGTGGTTCGGGCCGTGCGCAGCAGGTCCGGCAGCTTGTCCAGCGCCAGCCCGCCCGTCGCCTGGGGCGCCGCCGTCACCCGAGAGTTGGGCCCCACCGTCATCACGTCGTCCGCGGCTGCCGCACCCAGCGACCGTACCGTGGGCTTATGGTCGACCGCCGCCCCAATGCCCGTCCTCATCCGACCGACCCAGGCAGTGATCTCGTCCATGGTGTCCGACAGCTCCTGCCGCCCCGTCTCGCTCTGCGCGAACGGCGTGGTCACAAACTCCAGATTGCTGCTGTCCGCTTCGACGCACCAATCGTCGCCACGCGTGTTCCAAACCGCGTCCTTGTAGCCCAGCTTGGTGCCATCGCCGTTGCGCACCGGCACCGCCGTCTCAAACTCCACCCCCACCTTGCACAGCACGCCCGTCGTCGCGCCCCCC
>CAZJHX010000055.1:0-63104 GCA_964545715.1 uncultured Myxococcales bacterium | reverse complement strand
TTTCGCTGGCGGCTGGTGCGCTTCTTTTTTCGCGAGGTGCGCCGGGCGACGCGCCGCGGCAACTTCCTGGTCGCCTGCCGCATGGCCAGTACGGTGGGCTTCTATCTGCGGTTTCGGCGCGATCTGGAGGGCTCGGGGGCGCGTGCCGTCCTGGTCTCGAGCGACTCCAATCCATATGCGATGGGGCTGGCCTTTGCCGCGTCCAGTCTGGGGCTGCGCACGATCTACATCACCCACGGCCATCTCCCGGAGGGGCCGCCCCGGCTGCTGTTCGATCTGTCGATTCTGGACGGTCCGGCGGTCGTCGAGGTGTACGAGCGCAGCTGTGGGCTGGAAGGGCAGGTCGTTTTCAAGGGAGCGGAGGGGACTTACCGTGCGCTGGACCTCGGCGGGCTGTCGCGAGCCAATCCGACCGTCGGGGTCTTCATGTCGCTGATCACGGACTGGGAAAGGTTCGAGACGCTGGTTCAGCAGCTGTACACGCGGCTGAATCCGGCGCGAATCATCGTGCGCCTGCACCCCAACAAGGTCGTGCGCGATCAGGCCGCCGTGGAGCGGCTCAAGCTGCTGAAGTTCATCGAGCTCTCTACGGCCGACACGGTGCTTACCGATGACGCCGAGCGCTGCGACGTGGTGGTGGCCGGCAACAGCAGCTGCCATCTGACGACGCTGAAGTTTGGCGTGCCCACGCTCTTCGTGCCCGGGTTGGACGCTGTGCCGCACGACTTCTACAAGTTTCTGGAGCGACGTATCGTGCCGGAGTTCGGCGCCGCGGAGGCGGTCGATCTGGCTGCGGTGTCCGAGTTCTACAAAGACCCCGGCTGGGCGGACCGCTTCGCGTCGTTTGACGCCTCGTATCCGGACAAGACGGGCCTGGACGCGGATGTCGCCGCCGCCGTGAAGGCTCTGCTGTGAGCGTCGCTGCGCTGCTATTCATCAAGGCCCACAGCGAGCGCGTGCCGGGCAAGAACTTCCGGCTGCTGGGCGACCGCCCGCTGTTTCGGTGGATTGTGGATGCGCTGCTCGAGGTCGAGTCCGTCGACGTGCTGCTGATCGACACCGATGCCCGCGACCAGGTAGCGGCCGGCCTGCCGGACTCCGATCGGCTGCAGGTCGTGGACCGCAGGGCGGCCTTGTGTGGTGACCACGTCACCGCCAACACGCTCATAGCCGACGCGCTGGGACGGGTGTCCGCCGATACCTATCTGATGACCCATGCGACCAACCCGCTGCTGTCGGCGGGCACCATGCGCGCGGCGCTGTCTGAGTACCACGCGGCCGCTGCGGCGGACGAAGCGGACTCCCTGTTCTCGGTGAATCGCTTTCAGACGCGCTTCTATCGCGGTGACGGCGCGGCGGTGAACCATGATCCGGCAAAACTGGTACCTACGCAGCAGCTGGAGCCGTGGTTTGAGGAGAACTCGTGCTTGTATCTGTTCTCTGCGGACAGCTTTGCAGCGACCGGGTCTCGGATCGGCGCGCGCCCCCGGCTCTTCGAGACCCCGAAGCACGAGTCGCTGGACATCGACACCGAGGCTGACTGGCAGCTGTTAATTCGGGCCGTCCGGCGCGAATAGGTCTTGGTCCAACTCCGCTCGATTCGCTATGCTCGTCCGGTCTTGAAGTACTCGCTGACGCTCTGTGCCCTGCTCCTGTTGCTGACCGCCTGCTCCACAGGCGCGACCGGCGCGCGCGATGGGGACGGCACCGGGGGCGGCGACGACGGTACCGCCGCGGGCACCGCCGGGACGCCGCCCACGACGGGCAGCGCGGACGACACCACCACGACCGGCCCAACGACGACGGACAGCACCACCGGCGACACCGAAAGCGGCGAGGACGTCGGCGTGACGAGCACGTCGGACGACGGGCAGCCCGAAGACTCCGGGCCCGGCTTTGACGGCGAGGTCGTCTGTCAGTGCGATGACAACAACCCGTGCACCGAGGACGTGTGCCTGGACGACGGCTCGTGCACCAACGAGCTGGTCAAGGTGCCAGAGTGCGCGCCGTCCGTGACGATCGACGTACCGCCGCGTGCGTCCACGCTGTACTCGGCGCCCGTCGTGGATCTCAGCGGGACGGTGTCGGCGCCCATCGGCCCCTCGCAGCTGGTCGCCAACGGCGCCGGGATTACGCCGGAAGACGGCCTGTGGGGGCAGGGTGTGGAGCCGGTGCACGGCATCAATGTGCTGCGCGCCGAGGTGACCGATGGTTTGAACGTGAAGCGCCGCGCCGTCCAGGCCTTCTTGCTGGGACAGGCGTTTTACCCCACGACCAAGGGCGACTCTCCGGACGCCGCGGTCAACAACGGGATGTTCATCTATCTGGGCAAAGAGACCTGGGACGCGCTGGCGGATCTCACCAAGGTCGTGCTGGATGACCTGGACCTCAGCGCGCTGCTGCAGCAGACGCTGGTCGCCGAAGGGCAGGGCCCGTCGCTGGCGTGGTGCGAGTGGAACCTGGCGATTGACGACATCAGCTTCTATGTGCAGAAGTTCGAGCTGATCCCGGTCACGGGCGGCATCGCGCTGATCGCAACCATCAAGGAGCTGTCGGTCGATTTCGCGGCGACGGACCCGACGTTCTTGTGCATCGACGCCGTGGGTGTCGCGACGACCGACACGATCACTCTGTCGGCCGTGCTGTGGGTGGATCTTGGTGAGGACGGCGAGTTCACGATCACCGCGGACGAGGTGCAGGCGGTGATCGCGCCGCCCACGATCGACTTCACGAAAGGCTTCTTGTCGTTGGTCGACTGGTTCATCAACTGGTTCAACGGCCCGCTGGCGTCGCTGCTGTCCAGCCAGCTGGAGACGGTGATCCAGGAGCAGATCGCGCCGCTCATCCAGCAGGTCTTCGATGGCTTCGCCAACGATGGGATGGCCTTTGATGTGCCGTCGTTCATGGGGGTGACCACGCCTGTGACGGTGACGTTTGGGATGGCGCCGACGTGGCTCAACATCGATCAGACAGGAGCCAAGCTGGCCATGGGGGTGCGCGTCACGGCCAATCAAGGGCTGCCCAGCGATATCGCGTCGCCGGGATCGCTGGCGCGAAACGGCTGTCTGCACGGCGAGGAGCAGGCGGTCGCGATACCGGCCGGCGCGCCGATGAGTCTGGGACTGCACGATGATCTCCTCAATCAGCTGATGTTTGCGGCCTGGTGGGGGGGCGCGATCCACCTGACGCTGCCCGAGACGCTCATCGAGTCTCTGATGAGCAACGTCGAGCTGGCGCTGACCAACGTGAAGTTGACGCTGGATCCGCGCCTGCCGCCCGTGATCACGTCGTGCACGGACTCCGGCAACATGGAGCTGCATCTGGGAGACATGCGCCTGGACGTGCAGTTCGATCTGGCCGAGAAGCCGGCGTCCGCCGAGCTGTATCTGAGCGCCAAGGTCGAGGTGGTGCCGACGACCGTGCTGGGCGAGGACGGCAACCTGAACGTGGCGCTTGAGATCGCCGATCTCGTGGCGTTCGAGTACCAGCTGGTCGCCGCGGGCGGCATCTTCGAAGGTGTGGAGGCGGGGATCGACACGCTGCTCGGCAACGTGCTGGTCGACATGCTCATGGAGCAGATCGCGGCGGGCTTTACACCGAGCTTCCCGATCCCCTCTATCGATATCGGCGGCATCGTCGAGGGCCTGCCGCCCGGCACGACGATCTCCCTGTCGATCTCGGACCTCTCCCGAAAGGGCGCCTACACCGTCCTCAGTGGCGGCCTCAAGTAGAAGAAATAAAGGAGTCCCGGCGACCTGGCTGATTAGACCGCCGGGACTCCCTGAGTCAAGGGAGTGTAGGGGCGGGTGGGACCCCCACTATCTCGTACCCAAACCCAAGCGGTAGCGGTGGCAGCGCGCGCGCTCGAGTTTGCCTGCACTTCCCGTGAAGTAGTGCTGCGGAGAGACAAAGCACGCGCCGTGCCAGACGATGGTGGCGGCGCAGTGCAGCGATCTAGAAAATAGCGTAACGGCGTTCGTGGCCTGTGCCACGTTTTGTGCGGGGGCTGGTTGCCACATCGGGGACCCGGCTCAGCTCGTCCAGGGCCAGGGTCTCCGCTGTCGAGTAGAGCGTGGCGCGATCCAGGTTCAGGGTGTGCAGCGACTCATCGACCGGCAGATCCAGCGGTCTCGTGATGCCGGACATGGCCCCGACCCGGCCCGCGATCCACTGACCCAGGTTGACGGCGTGCAGCGTGAACCGTGCGGTGTCGTCCAGCCGGGCGCGCGCGGCTTGACCGTGATGGTTGCCCGCCACCTGTACGACCTGGTCCGACAGGTCCCATTGCGCCAGCAGTCGGCGGCCGAGAGATTCGTGAGTGCGGGCGCAGATGGCGCGGAGCAGGCTCGTGTCCTTTTCGTCGAGGACGTCGTGAGCGAAGGCGTCGCCGACAAGTCGCAGCATCAACGCCTCACCCACGTTGTGGGTCAGCGCTGCGGCATAACACGCAAAGGCCGCGCTCGGATCTGATTGGCTCGCGATGCGAGAGGCGCCGATGGCCGACAAGCGGGAGTACTCGCGTGCAGCGGACAGCAGGTCGGCGACCGCGGGCTGCCCGGTATAGAACCTGTCGATGGCGTCTACAGGGACCTTGCCCGCCTGGACGCGCGGCATGGCCGGCAACAGCTTGTTGTCGACGCGCGCCAGGTCGGCCAGCACAGAGGCGATCGCGGCGCGTATCGAAGTGTGGCGATGGCGATTCGGCGGGCTCATCGGGTACAGGTACCCAGCAAGACCCGGGCCAAGTCTCAAAAAGACGACGTGACTGTTTTATTCTGCGATTAGTTCGACAAATTGCGACGAACAGCGTCTATGTTTGCCTCAAGCGTCTCAGAATGAGGCATACGGGCGCGCCGATTGAGCAGCTCCTCGAGCAGCTGTGCGGCCGGGATCCCGCGGGGTGCGGTGTCGAACTTTTTGGGCTCGGGCGGCGGCTTCAGCTTGACCGGCGGTCGAGCACGTATGCGGGCGGCCGACGCTTTGGTGGCGCCGGCGACCGGCGAGGTTCCAGAGGCGCGCTTTCGCAGGGCGTCCCAATAGCGCGACCGCTTCATGTACTGCTTCAACAGCGACTGAAAAGACTTCTGAATGGCCTCTTCCATGATGTCGTGCAGAGCCGTCTGGCGCAGCTGCTTCTCCAGCGCCTTGCGCAGCTCGACGGGCTCCTCACCCAGGTCACTGCGCAGAAAGGCGACGTATTGCTTGTCCAGCTGGCTCATGCGACCAGCGAGCGTTCTCAACTGATTGAGCGCGATATGTTCGAGCGACTCTGACACCGCGTCCCTCCAGACTCAGGGGTACTGAGAGGACATCGGCACAAAAGCTGTGGATCTTCAGCGCTCTATGAGGTGTGCGTGCAGATACTTGAGCGCGCGGTCCGCGTCCTCGTCTTTGACCACAAACGTGATGTTGATCTTGCTCGAGCCCATCGAGATCATCTCGACGTTGACGCCGGCGTCGCTCAGCGCGCCGAAGATCCGCGCGCCGGTGCCGTGACGCTCGCGCATGCCCAGCCCGACAGCGCACACGATCGCGCGACCGGGGCGCAGCTCCACGTTGGCCACCGCCTCGAGATCGGCTGCGCACCGCGCAAGCTGGTCGGTGTACTTCTGCTCGACGGTCATGCAGACGGACACCTCGCTGGTGGCGATGGTGTCTACGCTTATCTTGTGGGTCTTCAGCGACTGAAAGACGGTGGCCAGGTAGCCCTCGGCGTCCAGCATGCGCGTGGAGTCCAGAGCCAGGATGGTGTTGTGCTTCTTGACCGCCAGTGCGACCACCGCGCGACTGGTCTCGCGGCGGCCGGCCACGATGCGCGTGCCGGGGTGCTCGGGGTCGAAGGTGTTGACCACCCGCACCGGGATGTCGGCGGCGACTGCCGGCTCGATCGTCTTTGGGTGGATGACCTTGGCGCCGAAGAACGCGAGCTCTGCGGCCTCCTCAAAGGTCAGATCGTCCAGCGTGTGCGCCTGGCTGACAATGCGCGGGTCCGTGCTCAAGATGCCGCTCACGTCCGTCCAGATCTGGATCTCGTCGGCGCTGAGTGCGCGCCCAAGGATCGCCGCGCTGTAATCCGAGCCGCCGCGGCCCAGCGTCGTCCGCTCTCCGGTCTCGGTCTGCGCCAGAAAGCCCGTCACGATGGGAACCGCGTCCAGGTCGCCGATCTGCCTGGGGACGCGCTCGTATGTGGCCTCCAGTACGTTGGCGGCGCCGTGGTTGTGGTCGGTCAGAATGCCCGCATCCCAGCCGGTGAGGGCCCGGGCGGCGACTCCGATGCTGTTGAGATGCGCGGCCACGATGCGCGAGCTCATCAACTCCCCGTGGCTGAGCACGAAGTCGTAGCTGCGTGGGGTGAGCTCGCGCAGGTACCACATGCCGCGCAGGATCTCGCCCAGGTCGTCGATGGGCGCCAGCAGCTCGGTCGTCTCCAGGTTCAGGTCGGCGCAGACCGCCTCGTGGCGCTGCCGCAGGTCGGCCAGGACGGCGGCTGCCTCCCGCTTGCGATCCACCACGTCGTTGGCCGCGGCGATCAGCTTGTCGGTGATCCCGCTCAGCGCCGACACCACGACCACGGTGGGTCCCCGCTGCCGGGCCGTCTTGATGATTTGGCCGGTGCGCCGGATGGCTTCGGCGGACCCGACGGACGTGCCGCCAAACTTCATGACGATCATAGGAGCTTCTCGATCAGGGCCCGCAAGCCGGGCACCTCTTCCTTTTTGAAGCCCACGATCCGCTGGCGCACCATACCGGTCTTGTCGACGACGAAGCTGGTCGGCATCGCGGAGATGTCGAACTCGGTCATGGCGGTGGAGTTGGGATCGAGCGCCACCGTGTAGTTCGGGTCGTATTTCTTGGCGAAGTCCTCGCTGCTCTTGCTGTAGCGGTCCACCCCGATCGCGACGACCTGGAAGCCCTTGGGACCCATCTCTTCCTGCCAGATCCGCAGCTCAGGCAGCTCACGTTTGCAGCTGCCGCACCAACTCGCAAAGAACGTGATGTAGCTGACCTTGCCCTTCCACCAGGATGCATCGACGGTCTTTCCGTCCATGGACTTGATGGAGAAGTCGGGGACTTTGCGCCCGATGAGGTCGCCCTCGAGATCGGCGATGTCCGCTTTGTTGTTGGTGGCGTTTGCCACCGCGGTGTCCGCGCAGCAGCGGAAGCCGGTGGTGTTGTTGCGGATACCGGGACCAAACATCGTGCCGCGCCGGTTGCAGGCCGCGCCCTCGCCGCTGCCGAAGTTGCCGCCGACCATCGACGCCTTCTTCTCGTCACTCTCGATCCACTCGGCGATGTTGCCCGTCAGGTCGTAGACGCCGCCTTTGCTGCGGCAGGCGTGCATCTGGCCGGTGAGGATCGGGTCGCCCGTCAGCGTCTTCTGGCCGTCGTGACATGCGCCGGCCTCGTAGAACGCGCCATATGGATAGCGGCTGCCCTCGATGTCGTCGTCGTTGAACCAGCCGTTCTTGTTGTTGTCGACCGCAGGCTCGCCGGTGCAGGCAGACGCCCACTCCTCTTCGGTGCACAGGCGCTTGCCCGCCTTCTCGCAGGCCGCCTTGGCCTGGAACCAGCTGGCGCGACGCGGCTTGACGCCGGACAGGCTGATGGCCCGACCCTGCTTGTCGATGGTCGCCTCGAAGCGGTCGATGTAGCTCTTGCCCTTGCCCGTCGTGACCTCGGCCATGGGCGCCATCTGCGCGGTGGGCGCCACTTTGGTGACAGGCTTGGCCGCCATCTGCGGGTTCTTCAACGCCGCCTGGATGTAGTAGTTGAGGATGGACACAGACGATGCACCGCTGACCAGGCGCCCGTTGATGTACATGCGGGGCGTGCCGTGGATGCCGGCGCGCGAGGCGATGCGGACGTCGTTGGTGATCCGGTTCTGCGGCGCGGGGCCCTTCATGCAGGTCTGCCACTTGGCGACGTCGACCCCGATCTCCTTCATGTAGCCCGGGATCTTGGGCTCCTGGTTGTTCTTCTGCATGGCGAAGAGCTTGTCGTGCGCCTCGTAGAACTTACCCTGCTTGCCGGCGCAGTATGCGGCCTTGGCGGTGATGCAGCCCTCGGGGTGCATGCGCTCGCCGCCCATGCGCGGGTTGCAGGCGCCGTCCATCGGGTAGAACTTGAAGACGAACCGGATCTGGTCCTTCCACTGCTCACGCACGCGCTTGAGGTTCTGCGAGAGCATCTTGCAGAAGGCGCACTCGAAGTCCGCAAACTCGATGATCGTGACCTTGGCGTTGGGATTGCCGTAAACGAAGTCGTCGGCCGTCACTGGGATGTTGCAGTAGCTCCAGCCCATCTCGGTGCGCTTGCCGCCGCACTTCATCTTGGACGGGTCCACTGTCGGCAGCGGGGCGGTCGGCACGACTACGGCCGCCGGCTTGGGCTTGGGGGACGGCTGGGTCGGCGCTGCTGGCTGAGGCGAGACAGCCGGCGCCGGGGTTGGCGCGGGCGTCGGCGCTGCGACGACCGGCTGCGGCACGGGTGCGGGCTCACCCTCGGGCTCCCACACCTCCCCGCCGCCCTCGAAGTCGACGGGCGCCGCGAACTTGGCGATGGCCAGGCGCTCCGCCAGCTTCTCGGCCTGCGGGGTGTAGACGTCCTTGCGGGCGGTCAGCTTGCTCAGCAGCGCGTCCGCCTTGTCCAGCTCGCCCAGGCCCAGGTGAGCCGCCGCACGCTGTAGCGCGTCCTGAGAGCCGGTGTGAAACTGTACGTCCTTTTCGTGGTTGAACCAGACCAGCCCGACCGCCAGTCCCAGCGCAAACACGCCGGCGGCCGGGGCCACGGGCGAGACGCCGTTCAGCGCGGTTTGAAAGCCGTTCTTGATGCTGTCGACGATGCCGTTGGGGCTGGCCAGCGTGGCTGCGATCAACACCGCCAGCTGGGCGCCGTACATGGTGGCGCAGTACAGGCAGAACGCGCCGATGACGAAGTGCTGGACGTAGGCGAGGTACACCGAATAGACCATGCTGCCGGCAGCCAGAAGCACCAGCACGTCGGTCGCCCGGACGGCGCGGTCGGGCGCCTCCTCATCGGCCTCGGTGGCCTCGTTCTGCATGCCGAACCATGCGAGCACCAACATGACGAAATACGTGGGGATAGCCCAAATAGTGATCGGGATGCCCAGCACGGTGGAGGCGTCGCTGGCCTGCACCGCGTCGCAGTTGACCTTGGCGCCCAGGTTGCACGCGGACTGATAGCCGATCTCGTATTGGCCCTTGAGCTTTACCAGGACCAGATACACCGCGGCGGCCAGGCCGACGGCGAGAAAGACGGGGACAGCCAGTAGAAACTTCTTTCGAGTTGTCGCTTCGGCCGACATCAATGCTCCTCTCAGTGCTTGCTTCTGCAGCAGGACAGCGTCGCGAAGGGGTTATAAATAGTGGTTCTTTCGGGGTCAAGGAGGTGTATAGTGCATCGCTGGCCTGGACCCCTTGAAGTTGGATTTGCTGATGCGTTGGATGGCCATATCGAGTGTTGCGTTGATGGTGTTCGCCTGTAGTGCCGAGCCCCCTCGCAGTAGTAACAAAGACAAGGACGGGACGGGCGACACGGGCACGTCGGGTTTTGGTGACGGCACCGGCTCAACCGGCGACGGGACGGGCGTAGGCACCGGCAGCGACACCGGCACCGGCGACGGGACACCCAAGCCGCCGGTCGGACCGCAATGCGAAGCCGACCCGGACTGTCCAGCCTACCTGCCATTCTGCCTGGAGGGCCTGTGTGTCGCTTGCTTGAGCGACGCCGACTGCGGCGCCAACATCTGCTTCAACGGGACGTGTCTGGCCTGCAATCCGGGCCAGAAGCTGTGCAGCGGCAACCAGGTCGTCACCTGCAACGACAACCAGAGCGGGTTCGACATTTTGGAGACCTGCCCGGCGGACGGGACCTGCAACGCGGGCCAGTGCTTCAACTGCTACCCCAGCACCAAGAAATGCGTCGGCGGCACCGCGTTCGAGTGCAAGACCGACGGCAGTGAGTGGGTGCAGACCCAGGACTGCAGCGACGCCGGCTTGCAGTGCCTGCTGGGCGTGTGCTTGAGCCCGTGCGGGGCCGACTTCAAGGCCAACACCAACGCCGGGTGCGGCTTCTTTGCGGTCGACCTGGACAACGCGGTGGATCAAGGCCTCGGCGGATTGCTGGACGCCTGGAGCGCTCAGTTCGCGGTAGTGGTCTCCAACACGTCCGAGACGCTGCCCACCGAGGTGACCGTGTCGCGGCCCGACGGAGTGACGGACACGAAGACGGTGCAGCCACGGTCGCTTGAGACCTTCCTGCTGCCGTCGTCCGCCGGGATGCAGGACACCGGCAAGTCGCAGAACAGCTTTCGCATCGACTCCGACCAGCCGATCACCGTCTACCAGTTCAACCCGCTCAGCAACGAGGGCGTGTTCTCCAACGACGCGTCGGTGCTGCTGCCGGCGGCGGGGCTGGGCAACGAGTATTACGCGATGAGCCACCGGCAGATCGACACCAAGTTCCGCGGCTTCGTTACCGTCGTGGGCATCAGCGAGGCGATCACCAGCGTGACCATCACGCCTGCGGTCCAGACCCTGGGCGGCGCCGGCATTCCGGCCATCACAGCCTGGGACAGCTACACCTTCGAACTGGCCCAGGGCGAGGTGGTCAACATCGAGTCGGACCAGCCCAACGGCGATCTCACCGGCACGCACGTCAAAGCGGACGGCCCCGTGGCCGTCTTCAGCGGGCACGAGGCGGCCGTCACCAGCGACCAATGCTGCGCCGACCACCTCGAGCAGCAGATGGTGCCCGTCACCGCCTGGGGCAGCGAGTACATCATGACGCGCAGCATGGAGCGCGGCATCGAAAAGGACTGGTTCCGCGTGCTGGCCGCCGAGGACGGGACCACCGTGCAGTTCAACCCCGCGGTCACCAGTCCGCCCGTACAGGTGCTGCAGGCAGGCGGCTTTATCGAGTTCTCCGCGGACACCTCGTTCACGGTCAAGGCGGACAAGCCGATCATGGTGGCCCAGTTCCTGGCCTCCAGCTTCGAGGTCGTCATGGGCTCCGGCGGCGCCGGCTCCTGCTTTGATAACAGCGACTGCCCCAACAACTACTCGTGCTTTATCGGTCAGTGCATGCCGCCCGCGTGCGGCAGCAACAGCGACTGTCCCGGGGGGCATACGTGCTTCCAGGCCCAGTGCGCGCCGGTGGGTGATCCCGCGCTGATCCTGGGCGTGCCCGTGCAGCAGTGGCGCGAGAGCTACGTGTTCTTGACGCCCAACAGCTACGCCAACGACTACATCAACATCGTGGCCGAGACCGGCGCGGGCGTGACCCTGGACGGCAACCCGGTGGCGGACTCATCGTTTGAGGCCATCGGCGGCAGCACGTACCGGGTCTATCGCACCGAGGTCGAAGACGGCGTGCACACCGTGGTCTCCGAGAAGCCGGTCTCAGTGATCGTCTACGGCTACGACAAGGACGTGAGCTACGGCTACCCTGGAGGCGTGGGCCTGTCCGCGCTATAAAAGCGCGATGGACTGCTTCTCCGATCTGAAAGCCCGCGGGCTGATCTACGACACGACGGACGACGAGAAGGTTGCGGAGCTCCTCAACGGCCCGCCTATCGTGGTCTATGCGGGCTTCGACCCGACCGCCGACTCCCTGCACGTGGGCAACATGGTGCCGCTGCTGACGCTGGCCCGCATGCAGCGTTATGGGCACAAGCCGGTGGTGCTGGCGGGTGGCGCGACCGGCCTGGTGGGCGATCCCAGCGGCAAGTCCAAAGAGCGCAATCTGCAGACCGCCGAGACGCTGAAGCACAACACCGACTGCATCAAGCAGCAGCTGTCGCGGTTTGTGGACTTCAGCGAGGACGCCCCCAACCAGGCCGTGCTGGTGGACAACGCGGACTGGATCGGGCCGTTCTCCTACCTGGAGTTTCTGCGCGACGTCGGCAAGCACTTCAGCGTCAACGTCATGCTGCAGAAAGAGTCTGTCAAAGGGCGCATGGACAGCGGGATCTCGTACACCGAGTTCTCCTACATGCTGCTGCAGGCCTACGATTTCCTGCACCTGTACCGCACCCATAAATGCGTGCTGCAGTGCGGCGGCTCCGATCAGTGGGGCAATATCACGGCCGGGTCGGACCTCATCCGGCGCGTGACGGGCGGTCAGGCGTGGGGCTGCGTACAGCCGCTGCTGACCGACAAGAGCGGCAACAAAGTCGGCAAAACCACCGACGGCGCCGTGTGGCTGGATGGCGCCAAAACCAGCGCGTTCAAGCTGTACCAGTTTCTGGTCAACACGGACGACGCGGATGTTGGCAACTATCTG
This sequence comes from uncultured Myxococcales bacterium, assembly GCA_964545715.1. Lineage (GTDB taxonomy): Bacteria > Myxococcota_A > UBA9042 > CAZJHX01. The sequence goes on along the minus strand of CAZJHX010000055.1, from coordinate 50,801 downwards.
AAGTTTCTGACGTTTGTGCCGCCTGAGGAGATCGAGTCGCTGCCGCCGCAGGTGGCTCAGAAACGGCTGGCGCTTGAGTTCACGACTATGATTCACGGCGACAAGGCGGCGGCGTTTGCGGCCGACGCGCCGAAGCTGCTGTTTGGCGGCGGCTACCTCGACCTGGCCGAGCCGGAGCTCTTGGCCGTGACCTCCAGCATCCGCACCGAGCTTGACGCTCGCAGCACGGACCTCGTGGAGATCGCGGCGCACGTCACGGGCTCAAGAGGGCAATCCAAGCGGCTGCTGAAGCAAGGTGGCGTCTACGTCAACGAGCAGAAGCGGGACATGAGCAGTGCCACGGTTTCGGCTGACGACCTGCTGTTTGGGCGGTACCTGATGCTCGGTCTGGGAAAGAAGAAGAAGCACTTTCTGGTGTTTCCTTCCGACTAAAGACAAAGTTTTTTCAACGAAGCGACGGTGAATTCGTAAGGGACATGTGGACGACCTACTGAGAGACGACGCGAAGGTTCGCGAAGCGTTTCGACGTGGGCAGAGATGGGCCCTTACCGAGGTGTACCGCGTGTACTTTCCGATCGCCGCAACCGTAGCCACACGAGGCTCGGGAAACTTCCGAGGGTTTTTCAACCCGTCGGATCGCGACGATGCCATCCAGAACGTCTTTGCCGCCGCCTTCGAGGAGAAGGCGCGCCTGCGCTACAACGGAGTCGACCCGTACAGCAAGTACCTGCGGGGCATCGCACAGAACGTGTGCCGCCGCATGCTCGAGAAGTCGGCGCGCTTTGCCCGGACCGACGGCCAGCCCGAGCTCGAGGTCCCGCCCGACGGCGTGGACGATCGTTTAATAAGTGCCCAACAACAGGCCGTGATGAAGCAGTTCAAGGACTCGGTCGACACCGAGCCGGACAAGACGATTCTGGCCGCCTACTTTCTGGAGGGAGAAGCCGAGGAGAAGATTGCAGTCGACGTGGGGATCACCCGCTATAAAGTTCGCAAGATAATTGCACTTTTGCACCGTAGAATGACGCGGTACCTGAAGGAAAATGGGATCAGCTGAGCACCGAAAGTTCGGGGCGCTTTTGCAGCGTTACCTCGACCCCGCCGCCGAGTGGGCCATGGACGACGACCTGTCCATGCGAACCGCTATGCGGGAGTCGGAGGAGTGCGCGCGCGCTTACGATCGGGCTGTTTCGATGCATCGGCTAATGGTTGGCGCCGATCCCATGCTCCCCAGTGGACACGAACGCCGGCGGATGATGCTGGCCGTGTTGGATGCCGTAGAGAGCGTAGAGGCGAGCCAGTCGTCCATCTGGGAGCGGTTTGCCTCCTGGCTCAAGCCTCTCGCACTTGCCAGCGCAGCTGTGGCAGCGCTCCTGGTGGTTGGTCAGACAGATACGGTTGAGCGGGTGGTTCCCACCGAAGACGTGTACATCGGCTCGCGCGGCATCACGTTTGATTTGACCGTCGGTATCGGCGTGTCGGGCGTGACCGAGGACTCGACGGAGTACGAGGCCGTCGCCGGCGACACGGCGCTGCACATCGACGAGTACATGCGCATCTATACGACCCGCGAGGTCGACCTCTTCCCCAACGTGTTTGTGTTCGGCCTCCAGGACGGCTTCCCGCTGTGGTATGCGCCGGATCCCGAGCACGGTGAGGACGGCAGCATCGCCGCCGAGCGCGGTCGGTCCATACCGCTGGGTGGACGCGCGGATCCGTTCGAGATCAAGCTGTCCGGCCGTCACAAAGTGGGCTCGCTCCAAGTCGTGGCGCTGTTCACGGATGAGCCCGTCAGCGTGACCCTGGTGGCCGAGGCGCTGAGCTCGCGACCGGACTTCGTACCTGTAGAGACCTGGCTGGAGGCTTCGCTGAAGCTCACCTCAACCGGTAGAATTCGTATCCTGGACTTGGAGGTCGAGCCAGGCATGAGGAGGCAACCCGATGAGTAAGCGTTTATATGCGCGGGGGTTACTCGTCGTGGCCGCATTATGTGTGCTGTTTACAGCATCCACGGCGACGGCGGGCTGGGCCCGTTATGCGTTGGTGATCGGCTACAACGACTCCGATGACAGCGACCTGGCGGCGCTTCGATACGCCGACGATGACGCGGTTAAGTACGCGCAGCTGCTGAAGGTCACCACCAAGCGGACCGTGCTGCTGACAGCTCTGGACGCGGACTCCAAGCGGGTCTTCGGGGCACAGAACGCCAAGGCGCCGACACGCAAAAACGTGTTTGCCGCGCTGAAGTCGCTGCGTGCCCAGATGGCGCGTGACAAGGCCCGGGGCGACCAGCCGGTGCTCTTTTTCGTGTACAGCGGGCACGGCAACTACGACCAGGAGGGGCGCGGCTACGTGCACCTGGCGGACGGGCGGCTGACGACCCGTGACATCTATTATGACGTGCTGGGTCCGACGGAGGGCGAGACGCCGCATCACGTGGTGCTGATGGTCGACGCCTGCAACGCGGCGCTGCTGGTCAACAGCCGTGGGTCCGACCGGCGTAAGGTGCGGCGCACGAGCCTGAAGCTGGAGGACTATCCCAATGTGGGCGTGATCCTCAGCTCGTCCAGCGTGGGCGAGGTTCATGAGTGGGGCAAGTACCTGTCGGGGATCTTCAGCCACGAGGTGCGGTCGGCGCTGCTGGGGCCGGCGGATCTCAACGACGATGCCAAGGTCAGCTTTGCGGAGCTGGCGGCGTTTGTCGCTACGGCCAACGCTGAGGTGCACAACGAGATCTACCGCGTGAAGCCGTACATTCGGCCGCCGCTGTCGGCGCCCAACATGCCGCTGATGTCGTTTGCGGACGCGAAGTTCCCGGCGCGCGTGCGAATGGAGGGGCGCTTCCAGGGCAAGACGCACCTGCTCAACAGCGAGCTGCTGCGGTACGCCGACTTCCATAAGAGCGCGGGCCACACGTTCTGGCTGGGCGTGCCCAGCTCGGGCGGCTTCCGGCTGGTCAGCGGCAAGAGCGAGTACGTGGTGCCCAAGGGCGCGAAGGGCGACCTGACGCTGGCACAGCTGGTCAAGACCGACCGTACGGTGCTGGCCAAGCGTGGTCCGGACGAGTATTTCGAGGAGCGCCTCTTTGCTCGGGCGCAGGGCCCGGCGGCGGCGCGGGAGTGGCTGCGCAAGAACTACCAGGACAGCCTGGTGGTCGAGCGGTTCGAGCGGATCGAGTGGTATCGCAACGGTGCGGCATGGAGCCTGCTGGGCTCGGGCCTGGGCGCGCTTGGCGGCGGCTTGGCGTTTCATGTCGCGGCGCTGAACGCGGCGGACGAGGCGCCGGTGTGGGCTGACGACGGCCGCTTTGTAAACGAGCGAATCGAGACCAATATGACCGCGGCCTATGCGATGTACGGCGTGGGCGGTGCGGCGGCGATCGGCAGCGTGGTGTGGTTTGTCCTGGACAAGCGCTTTGAGACCACGAAGTACCGTCCGCCTCTGAAGGTCAACGTGACGCCCGGCGGGGTAACGCTGAGCACGGATTTTTAAGGAGTCCTCGGAGACGATGAGGGGTGGCAGACGACTCGTGGTGGTCGCCATGCTGATGGCGCTGCACGGGTGCGTCGAGCTCACGCCCATTCAAGGTCTGCGCTGCAACAACACCCGGCTGTGTGGTGAGGGCCTGGTGTGTCTGGGCACGCGCTGCGCCCCTATCATCGTGGAGCCGCCCCCCAAGAGCTGCGCTGACAACGCGGACTGCGGGGGGCTGCCCAAGCGAAAGATCTGCAAGGTTGACGAGCTGACCCCGCAGGCCAGCATCTGCGTGATGTGTGAGCACGATGTGCACTGCCCCAAGAGCCTGGTGTGCGTGTCCAACAAGTGTTTTCCGTGTCGGGATGACGCCGACTGCCCGTCCAATCTGTGCACCGATTTTCACTGTGCTGCGTGCGATTCGGGCGAGGGGCTGTACTGCAAGGACGGTCTGGCCTGCCAAAACGGCGCCTGTGTTCCAGAAAGTTTCGACGAACGGCAGACAGGTTCGTAAGGGATAGACATGACGTCGATGCTGCACAAGATCATGCTCCTCACCACGCTTCCGCTGGCGTTGGTGGTGTGCTCCTGTGAGCCGGCGCCCGGGCCTGCCGACGCCACCATGATCACGCCGGACACGCCGCCGACCTGCGGTGACCTGTTCAAGGAGCCGGAGGGCGGCGCTTGCGTGCCGTGCCTGGCGGACGACCACTGCACCAGCGGCCTGGTCTGTCATCCCACCAGCCACGAGTGCGTCGGCTGCTTCAGCGACGATAACTGCGCGCACGGCGTGTGCCTGCCGGGCAAGGGCTTCTGTGTGCAGTGTTTTGAGGACGAGCACTGCAGTAGCGGTATCTGCGACACGGACAAGCAGGTGTGCGTGGGCTGCGGCGAGGACAAGGACTGCGACGACGGCAACGTATGCACGACCGGCGCCTGCGCCGGGGGGCAGTGCACGCACACGCCGGTCGCCGACGGTCAGACTTGCACCGCCGATCCGTGCACGCTGGGCGACATCTGCGTAGCCGGCGCCTGCAAGGCCGGTGACGAGCCGAACCTGGAGTGCTTCCCGTGCCAGACCACTGCGGATTGCGAGGAGACGCAGTTCTGTCGGCGCGACGGCGACATCTGCGACGGTGAGGGCGTCTGTGCGCCGCGCCCGTTGACCTGCAACGACGCGTCGGGCCGGGTCTGCGGCTGCGACGGCGTGACCTACGAGAGCGCCTGCGAGGCCAATCGCGACGGCATGGACGTGGGTAGCCAGGGCGCGTGCCCGTGTGGTGACAACGCCGCGTGCGCCGGTGACCAGCTCTGCCAGCTGAACTGCCTGGACCTGGGCATGTGCGTCTCCAAGAGCGACTGCGGCGGCATCGTGGCGCCGGTGTGTGGGTGTGACGCCGAGACCTACGACAACAAGTGCGCCGCGTGGAACGCCGGTATCTCGGACATCACCGAGGGCGCGTGCTGCGTCGACATCACGTGTGACGACATGGAGGTTGCGGTCGACAAGGACAAGGACGGCTGCCTGGACGCCTGCGAGCCCAAGTGCACCCCGGTCGTCTGCCTGCCCGGGTACACGGCGATCGACACGAACGAGGATGACTGCGCGGACACGTGCAAGGCGCCGGATGTCTGTCCAGACGGGCAGGTGGAGGCGCTGGTGGCGCCAAAGAGCGCGGACGGCACGACGGACTGCAACGCCGAGCCCGAGAAGGTCTGCGCGCCGTGCGTCCTGGAGACTGGTCCCATGTGCGGCTGTGACGACGTGACCTACTCCAGCGCCTGCGCGGCCCATAACGAGGGCGTGGCCATCGCTGCCGCCGGCGCCTGCGGGTGCGCGACCAATGAGGACTGCGCCAACGGTCAGGCATGCGTGAACAAGCAGTGTGCGTGTCTGCCGGTGGTCTGCCCGCCGGGCGAGATCGGCGTCGATACGGACGGCAACACGTGCGCCGATACGTGCATCCAGGCGTGCGAGACGGTCTGCGATTGTTACGCAGCCCCCACCGCGGCCCCCAAGGACTGGCTGTGCGAGAAGGGTGCCTGCTACGCCACTGTGAACCCGAGCCTGGAGGCCAACCTGTGCCCGGGCCCGGCGGAGTGCACCACGTCGGCGCAGTGCGGACCGCAGGCCTTCTGCAAGACCAAGGCGTGCGGCGACGTCGGAGAGTGCGCTCTCAAGCCCGTCGGTTTGTGCCCCGACTCGGTCGCGGTCTGCGGCTGTGACGGCGTCAACTACGCCAGCGCCTGCGCGGCCGATAAGGCCGGGGCCTCGTTTGAGAAGAGCGGCTGCTGCCCGTTCAAGTGCGCGTCCGGCGAGCTGGCCAAGGACAGCGACAAAGACGGCTGCAACGATGTCTGCGAGCCTTGCCCGACGCTGAAATGCGACGCTAACAGCGCCCCGCAGGACCTGGACGGCGACGGCTGCGTCGAGACCTGCGTGAGCACCTGCCCCGAGCTGCCGGCGTGCCCGGACGGCACGTTTGCCGTGGACACCGACGCGGACGGCTGCAACGACGACTGCGTGTGCAAGGACATCGTGTCCTGCGAGGGCGAGAAGCTGGCGACGGACTCGACGAACAACGGCTGCGCCGACATCTGCGTTTGCCCCGGCGCGCCGAAGTGCGACGTGGGCCTGATCCTCAGCGACAGCAACGACGACGACTGCGCGGACACCTGCGTGTGCGAGAAGAACGCGACGTGCGACGCGGGGCTCAAGCCGGTCGACACCACGGACAACGGCTGCACCGACACCTGCGTCTGCGTGAAGGAGGTGACGTGCGATGCCGGTTTGGTCGCGACCGATACGACCAAGAACGGCTGCTACGACACGTGCGTGTGCGCTAACTAGGTCGAGTGCGGTGCGGGTCTGGTGCCCACGGACACGACCAACAACGGCTGCGACGACACGTGCGTGTGCGAAAAAGAGGTCCAGTGCTTGAAAGGGCTGGAGGCCACGGACACGACCAACAACGGCTGCAAAGACACGTGCGTGTGCATCGAGCAGGTCGCCTGCGTCGAGGGCAAGCAGGCCAAAGACACCACCGGCAACGGCTGCGCGGACACCTGCATCTGCATTCAGGACGTGGCGGGGCCGCCGGGCCAGACGGGCAAGGACACGACGGGCAACGGCTGCGCCGACTCGTGCGTGTGCGTCGACGAGATCGTCTGTCTGGAGGGCCAGACCGGCAGCAACACCACGGGCAACGGGTGCGATGACAGCTGTGTGTGCACCCAGAAGATCATCTGCAAGGTCGGTCAGATCCCGACGGACACGACCGGCAACAGCTGCCCGGATACGTGCGTGTGCTCGGCCAACGTCACCTGCTTTGTCGGCCAGCTGCCCACCGATACCACCGGCAACGGCTGCTTTGACACCTGCGTGCAGGTGGAGTGCAAGACGGCGGACCAGTGCGAGGACGCCTTTGACGACAGCAGCCTGTACTGCGCCAAGGCGGTGGGCGCCTGTGACGATGGTGTCGGCGGCTGCGAGACGATCCCAACCGACTGCAACAAGCTCAGCCCCCAGGTGTGCGGCTGTGACGGCGTAACGTATGCCAACAAGTGCACGGCCGCCGAGAAGGGCGCGAGCATTGCGTCACAGGGCCCGTGCTGCCAGCCGATCACGTGTGAGGACTGGCAGACGGCGCACGATACGTCCGACGACGGCTGCGTCGACACATGCAAGCCCAATCAATGCGACAGCAACGGTCAATGTCAGAGCGCGGACGGCACCACAGGCGCGTACTGCAAAAAGGCGGTCGGCGGCTGTGACCTGGCCGGCGAGTGCACGGCGACTCCGACCGATCTGTGCGCATCGAACAACACGACCACCGTATGTGGCTGCGACGGCGTCAGCTACGCCAGCGACTGCCACGCTGCAAAAGCAGGCGTCTCGGTTGCGGCCGAGGGGAAGTGCAGCACCGGCAATCCAAACCCGGCCTGCGGAAGCAACGCGGACTGCGAAGAGAAGCAGTTCTGCCATTTTGCGACCGGCACCTGCGGTGGAGACGGCACGTGCCAGGCCATCCCCAGCGATCAGCAATGCTCGATCGCGGGCGGCACAACCCCGGTTTGTGGCTGTGACAAGAAGCAGTACGACAACATGTGCCTGGCGTTTCTAGCCGGCGTGAGCGTGCTCAACTCGGGGCAGTGTAAGTAACTACCAGGGGCGCGGGCCCTTGCGCATCGACTTCTGTGCAACCTCGGTGACGCGCTTTGACGCGGTCATGAGCGACTTGAAGGCCTCGCTTGTGCGGGTTGGCAGCACCTTCACGAAGTCAGCCGATCCCCGTACGCCGATGCGCAGGGTAGAGCGAAACTCCAGGTCCAGCCCTTTCGCTGCCGGTGGCTGCAGGGTCCACAGCTGAGCCTTGACCACCTCGCGAGCAAACAGACGGCACTGCTTGAAGTCCAGGTTGCCGGTCTTCACGAGATCGGGCAGCCCGATGCCGCTCTTGCGGATGGTCACGCGTCCGGCCTTGATCGTGATCGTGGTGGCGCCGCCGAAGCCGTCGGACACCTCCGAGACGACCTCCAGCTCACTGCACGGCAGGCGTCCGTCCGCGACATGGGAGAGCGCGACCGCTGTCTGTGCCGTCGTCGGCTCCGCTGCGTTGGCGACCCCACCCAGGGACGCGACCAGAACGATAAGCATGGCGTTCTTCATGGGCCGCTCCCACAGCAAGGCTCGGGCCAATAAATACACGGCCAATAAATACAGTTACTTATGAAGATCAACCCACAGAATGGGGTGGAAAGCGGGCCGGACGACCCCAACGGTCGACCTCACTTGATGGGGTCATCAGTCGCAGGAAGGCGTCAGATTGTTCAGGATGACGTACTCGCTGGCGCCGACCTGGGTGATGGTGCCGATCTCCTGGCAGTTGAGCTTGCTGTTGTTGTTGACCGACACCTTGCCGGTGACGCTCTGCAGGCTGGACAGGTCCAGGAACTCCAGCGCCTTGTTGGCCGCGATGGTCACAAACGAGCCGACCGACTTGATGTTGTGCAGGCCTGTGAACGTGGTGATCGCGTCGTTGCCGTTCAGAACCAGCGACCCGCCGACCGAGGTGAGGCCGGCCAGCGCATCCACACTCAGCAGCTTCTTGTTGCCGCCGATCGTCATGTTGCCGGACACGGCCCCGCCAAGCCCGTCGAGCCCGTCGAGCGTGGTCAGCTTGGGGTTGTCGCTGATGCTGAAGATTCCGCCAACGGGACCATCGAGGCCGGCCAATGACTCGATGGACGTGAGCTCGGGGTTGGATTCGATGCGGAGATGGGTGTCCACCTTCTTGAGGCCGGACAGCCCGGAGAGATCGGTGAGCGCGGTCTTGCGAATCGTCATCGCCTGACCGACCTGCGTGACCGAGGAGAGGGCCGACATGTCGGTCAGGATGGGGTTCGTATCCACGCTCATGAAGCCCGCCATGCCGGTGATGCCCTCTAGCCCGGCCAGCGTTTGCAGCTTGGGGTTGGACGTGATCTGCAGGTTGCCGTTGAGCGCTTGTTTGATGCCCGCGAGCGCCGCCAGGCTATCCAGCTGCACGTTTGAGTGCACGATAATGCTGCTGCCAAGCGACGTGACGCTCTCCAGCCCGACGAGATCCTGCAGCTTTGGATTAGCCTGGATCTGCATGTGCTGGCCGATGGACTCGAGCCCAGACAGGCCCGCGATCGTCGTGAGCTCGGCGTTGCCGATGATCAGCAGATACTTGCCCACGGCCGTGATGTTGACCAACGGAGCCAGGTTTTTGGTCGCGTCGTTGTCGCGCAGCTCCACATAGCCGGTGATCGGCCCGGCCAGCGCGGCCAGCCCGTTGTAGTCTTTCAGCGCCGGGTTGCTCTTGATGATCAGGTTGGCGCCCAGCGACGTCACCTTGTGCAGCCCCTGCATCGACACGATCGAGTCGACGTCCGAGATGGTGAGCGAGCCGCCGATGCTGGTCAGCCCGGAGAGCGGCACGACGTTCTGCAGCAGCGGCAACCACTGCAGCGACACGTCCCCGCCCACGCCGGTCAGCCCCTCCAGGCCGCTGATCGAGACCAGCTCCGGGTTTTGCGCGATCTTCACCGCCCCGGGCACCACGCCGTTGATGCTGAGCAGGGCGGCCAGCGTGCCCAGCACGCCGTTGTTGGAGATGGTCAGCGCGCCGGGCGCTCCCGCCAATGCCTCCAGTCCATCGAGCAGCAGCAGCTTGGGGTTGGACGAGATCTCGAGACCCCCCGAAATCGCCTGTAGGCCGCCAAGCCCCGCCAGAGTCGTGATCTCGGGATTTCCGCTGATCGTCAGTGCACCCGTGACGGTGTTGATCTTCTCTAGTCCGGCGAACGACGTGAGCGCGGTGTTGCCCTTCAGCAGCAGGTCGGCGACGGCTCCGGCGATGCCGCTCAGTCCGCTCAGCGAGGTCAGGGCGGCGTTGTTGGTCAGCTCCAGTGAGCCGGTCAGCCGCTCCATGCCGGCGAGGCCGTCCAGGTTGTCAAGCGCGCCCGTGCCCACCACCCGCACATTGCCCTCGACGCACTCCAGCAGCGGCAGGTTCAACGCCGCCAGCGCCGGCGCGATCACCTTGAGCTCGCCTACGATCGCCGTCACTTCGCTGAGCGCGACCTGGTCAGCGGCACCACCGACCGTGGCGTCGCCCGTGTGCACCACGGCGGGCCCGCTGCAGTCGAACAGGCAGGGGCCGCAGCCCGGATCCAGGCCGGAATCGCAGGCCTCCTTGCCCTCGGTGATCCCGTTTCCGCAGTTGTTGCAGATGCTGGGCTCGTCAAAGCACTCCCAGCCGTCCTCGATGGCGCACGCGGCCGTGCAGCCGTCGCCGGCCGCGTCGTTGCCGTCGTCGCAGGTCTCGCCGTCTTCGATCAGGCCGTTGCCGCAGCAGCTGGGCTCGACTTCCACCAGGCACCCCGAGACCGGGCTGCAGACCGCGACCACACACAGCCCCGTGGCGCCGCAGAAGTCGTGGTCGGGCGTCTGAGAGCACCCGCCCTCTGCGTTGCAGACGTCGACCGTGCACGCGATGTTGTCGTCGCACTTGCTGTCGATCTCGGCGCTCACGCACCCCGCGGCGGGGTCGCACGCGTCGCTCGTGCAGGACACGCCGTCGTTGCAGGTGGCGTCCAGCGGCGTGTAGAAGCAGTCGCTCTCCGGGTCGCACAGGTCGATCGTGCAGTCGAAGCCGTCGTCGCACAGGGCGTCGCTGCCGAGGTTGGAGCAGCCGATGGCCGGCGCGCAGTCGTCTTCGGTGCAGGCGAGGCCGTCGTCACAGTTGGTCGGGTTTCCGCCGACACAGGCGGCGTCCAGGCATGCGTCGCCCGTCGTGCAAAGGTTCTGGTCGTCGCAGCCGGCGCCGTTTGAGACAGGCTCCTCGCTGCACGAGCCGTCGACCGGGTTGCAGACCGGCTTGTGGCAGATCGACGGGTCCGGGCACACGACCTGCGCACCGACAAAAGCGCACACCGGCGTGACGCCCGACTTGTCGCAGACGGCCGTGCCCAGGCACAGGTTGAGCTCGCAGTCCTCGTCCTCCTCGCACTGGAAGTCGGGGTCGCAGGCATTGCCGATGCCGTCATCGTCCTGGTCCGCCTGCTCGGGATTGGGGTCGTCGGGGCAGCTGTCCACGCAGTCGGCCACCTCGTCCAGGTCGGTGTCATCGTAGCCTTCGTCCGTGGCCCCATTGCAGTCGTTGTCCAGACCGTCGCAGATCTCGTCGGCGGACTTCTGGGCGGTGCACACCGTCCATGCGCCGCCCTCGCACACGCGCTCGCCCGCGCACAAGCCGTCCGTACAGACCTCGTTGAGCTGCACGCCGTCGTCGCCCTCGTCCGTGGCGCCGTCGCAGTCATCGTCGACGCCGTTGCAGGTCTCGGCGGCCGGGATCGGCGCGTCGCAGTCGGTCAGGCCGCCGGTCTCGCACATGCGCTCTCCGGTGCAGCTGAGCTCGTCAACAGCGGCGCTGCAGGTGGTCGACGCCTGCTCCAATGTGGCCCAGACGGTGCACGTGCACTCGCCCACGGTCGGTTTGCAGCTTGACGTCTCGGATCCGTCCGCCAGCGTCACCTGTTGGCACGCGTAATCGGCCGGGCACTCGGTGTCGCTGGTGCAGTCCCCACCGCAGAAGCCGCCGTTGTCGTCTTTGATGCACGGTGCGGTGACGTCGCCCAGCCCCGTGCACTCCTCGTTGGTGTCGCAGGGGCGGCACAGGTTCAGGTAGCGGTCCACACAGAGGTAGGTGATGTCGACGGTGCCGGCGACGGCCTTGCACAGCCACTCACCCGACGGGCAGGAGTCCACGCACGGCTGGGTGCAGACCGTGCCGTCGCGTGTGGGGATGCACCAACCGCTCTCGCAGTCGTCGTTTTCCAAACACGCGCAGGCGAACCCACCCGGACAGTGTGGCGGCTCGATGTCGGGCGGTCCGAGATCCGGCTCCGGCCCCAGGTCGGGCGGAGCGGTGTCCACGATGGGCACGTCGGTCACGACCTGGCCCGCGGGAGCCTCGTCGTCGCCGCATCCGACAGAGCATGCGATGAGCAACACCGTGCCAAGAAGACGTACGCCGAAGTCCACGCGACCGCTATCCATGCGGATAAGATACACTTTGGGCCACCTCGATGACATGGGGGGCCCGGGCGTTTTGCCGGCTACTCCGAGTCCTTTTCCATCGTGGTGGACCCCTTGAACTTCAGGTCTTGATCGCCGCCGACATACTCGATGGTGATCGTCGTGCCGGTCAGGCTGCCCGTGGCGTCGATGACCGTCGGCGGCGGCGAGTCCTCGCCCGTGAAGGTCCACGTGACGGTGCCTAGAATGTCGCTGCCGGTCAGCTGCCCTTGAATCGACAGCTCGGCCAACGCGCCGGTATCGCTGGACGCCGGGCTCTTGCCGCTGAAGACGCCGTCGATACGGACCTTGACCGCGATCTTGCCCGTGTAGGTTTGCGTGCCGTCGGGTGTCGTGACGTCGGTGGTGTGCTCCCCCTTGTAGATGCCCTCGAAGTCGACGGGGTCACCGGTGTCGCCGCCGGTCGCGGTCTGCTCGCCCGTTGCGGTCTGCTCGCCCGTCGTGTCCCCGGTGCCGGTCTGCTCGCCGGTGGTGTCGTCGGTGCCCGTCCCGGTCGTCGTGTCGTCGGACGTGGTCGTGGTGGTGTCAGAGCCGGTCGCGTCGGTCAGCCCGATACCCGAAGTGCTGTCGTCGCCGGTGCCGCCCGTGTCGGACTCGGCGGCGTCTTTGACCTTCTTGGGGGTATCAGCGTCACGCCCACATCCAAAGGCGAGCAGAACAACAGCGATAGGCAGCAGGGTCTTCATTTGTGCAGGTCTCTAACGTAAATCAGCGGGGTACAGCAGTCAGAGTCGCCGTTTCAGCGATCTTTTCCAAGAGGCCGAGAGCCTTCTTGACCTCGAAGAGATAGTCCGGGGAAGCGTAGGTGATCGTCAAGGCATCGCCACCGATGCGGACCACGCGAACGGCAGCAAGTGTGTCGTCGTCAACTTCTACGACGGTCGCGTGGGCGCCCTGGCCGGCATGAACGCCGTCACCGGTCGGGGGGACGGCCACGCCCTCGATCTCCACCTCGGCGTCCAGGTAGGACAAGCGCAGGATCGACAACGTCAGGGTTGGTCGATCGTTGTCCACTTTGGTGCCCGGCGGCGACAGCTCCAGAATCACCGTCGGCACGATGGTGTACTCCTTGCGCTGGTGCACCAACTCGAAGCCGCGCGGCAGCTGGGCGCGGATCAGGCCGGCCACGGAGCGATTCGTGGTGTCGAGTGGCGGCGGGTCAAAGATCACGACCGGCAGCTCGATCAGCATGGACTCGGAGATGTTGTGCACCATGCGCGAGGCCCGGGTGTTGTCAAAGTGCTTGCGAGAGGCCGTGAACGCGACCGTGATCACCCGGCTCTTCTGGCGAAACACTCGAAAGATCGTCGTCAGGTCGTCACCCACGTACACCAACAGCTCTTCGGCGTCGTACGGGACTTCGCGCGGCGTGTAGTTTTTGTCGTCGACGTTGACGGGCGCCACGGTGTTGAGGCCGCGGAGCCGCTGCTCGACGTGAAAGTCCAGCGCCTGCCGCCACAGCCGCGGATGGCTGGGGGAGATGTCGATGGAGAGTACGCCCAGGTCTTCGTCGTGGCGGTCATAGGCGGCCCGGACCATGTGATAGTCCTGATCGCCGAACTCGCTGGGGTAGCGGCCCTGAGTAAAGTGCCAGCCCTCGGGCAATGAAAAAGTGCCGACATCTGCGACGTGGGTTTCGACCATGGCCAGGCCGTGAAGGGTTCGTGGAGGCTCCGCAGCCTGCGACTCTTGACGGCGGCAACCGCTGACCGCGACGGCGACGATCAGAAGAGCGAACAGCGCAACCGCGTATTGCCGATCAGTGTAAGGCATTCCCTGGATTGACATTATCGTTGTAACCCATAGTGGTCAATGAACAATTCCGCGAGTATGCTCCTGCGGGTCGAATGGCGCGCGTGCTCACCGTACTCGTTGTAACGGCTTTGGCAGCAGCATGTACCGGAGGTTTCGGTGCTCTGCTAACGCGAGCTGTATACGTTCCAATACTGGTCCCGATGGCTCTCGGGGCGGCGGTTGGCGTCGTTGTGGGCTTCATGAATCACATGTGCGGATTCAAGGGTGGGCTCATGGTTGCGGCCTCCGTACTGGCCGGCTGGGTCATCTGCGCCGCGTCTTTCCACTACATTGAGTATGCGGACGGATTTGTGGGCGCGGTGCGGGACGCGCATCAATCGGTGGGAACACATGCCGGCGCGATCTCGCTGTCGGACGACGACGCCCGCGCGGCCGCGGACGGATTCCTGATCGAGCAGGTAGGGGAGGGCGGCTTTCGAGGATTCTTGAAGCTGCGCGCCAAAGCCGGGATCCGCATGCGGGGCTTCGGTCCGGGCGGCATCGCGCCGTCCTGGGCGCTCGGCATGTGGGTGGTCGACCTCTTCGTGATGCTGGCGCTGATCGGACGCATTGGAGCGGGCGCCGCAGCCCGCCCGTGACGACTTGACGCGCGTGGCCCCAACCGAGGTGTGATGAGGATAGCGACGACGATCTGTGTGGTCATGCTGGCGTGCGCCTGCGGCGATAATCTCTCCGAGGGCCAGCACGGGCACATGTGCACGCTGATCGGCGAGTCCGCACTGGACACGACGACGTGGACGTTTGCCGACATCATCCCCGGCACCCACCAGTCGGACCGTGTACCTGTGGCGCTGCGAAACTGCGGTAACGGCGCGCTGACCGTCACGGCGGTGACCCTGGACGCGACCAACGCCGATGGAACGGCCAAGAACCCGTTTGTCAGCATCGACTGGGGTTGGGTCGACCGGCTGAACGACTTTCCGTACCCGCTGAAGCCCAACGACACGGTCAGCGAGCTGAAGTTTACGGTGGTCTACAAGCCGGAGGACTGCACGGGCGCCGAGTGCCTGCCGGACAACGCGGCGACCGTGCGCATCGAGGCCGATGACGGCCAGACCCGGACCCTGGAGCTCGCTCCACCCGGCTGCGTCCCGACCGGCACGGTCTATCCGCTCAAGGACACGTACTTTGGCAGCACCCCGACGTCGCCGGAGACCAAGCTCTTTCAAATCGAGAACACGTCGACCTGCCCCCTGACAGTGACCAAAGTCGCCTTTGACCGCGTCACCAGCATCTTTACGCTGGAGCGGGACTGGGCCGACAACACCACCATCGGCGGCACGACCGACGCTGACGCGCAAGCGCTTACCTTCTCGGTCCGCTACCAGCCGCTGGCCACGGGCGATCTCGACTCCATCGTGGTCGAGGTCACTTTTGCGCACGCGCTCGCCACGCCTTTGCAGGTCTCGCTGGACAGCAGCCCCTGAGCTTTGGCTATAATCCACGCCGCGCGCGCGTGAGGTGATGCAGATGATGTTGAGAACGTTCAAGTTGTTCCTGATTGTTGGTTTGGCCACGGCCTGTGGAGATCTCTCCGAGGGCAAGAAGCCGCATGTGGAGATCGTCCTGGGCAACGCCGGGGCTGGGGTCACATCCTATGAGCTGGCGTCGATCACGCCGGGAACCCAGCAGCGAGACACCGTCGAGGTGGAGATCAAGAACACGGGCAAGGCCACGCTGACGATCCAGAGCATCCGGCTGCTGGACAACAACCTGGACGGCTCGCCCGGCAACCCGTGGGTCACGCTGGACTTCGGCGGCTTTGACCCGCTAAACGGCCTGCCGCACAAGATCGAGCCCAACGACTTCGTTACATCGCTGACGATCCAGGTGGTCTACGAGCCAGGCGACTGCAGCGAGGACGACTGCAAGTACACCAACACGGCGACGCTGGAGATCAAGAGCGACGACCCGGACAACCCGATCTCGACGCGCACGTTTGCGCCGCCGTCCTGCCTGCCCAAGCCCAATGTGCAGCCGCCCAAGGACACGTACTTCAACGCGACCCCGGTGACTCCGGAGGTCAAGACCTTCCAGATTCACAATGACGGCAACTGCGAGGTCAGCGTCAAGGACATCACGTTCAACAAGGCGACGACCAAGTTCACGCTGGACCGCAAGGACAGCTGGCCCAACGGGACTGTGCTGTTGCCGGTCAATGACCCCGGCTATGAGCCCCTGATCTTCACGGTGAAGTATCAGCCGACGGCCAACTCCAGCAATGACTCGGTCACGGTTCAGGTGCATATGAGCGACCGCATCGTGCCCATCGAGGTGGTGCTGAAGACCCAGTTCGAGAGCGGCAGCTTCGAGGTCAGCCACAACTGCGGCGGGGACCCCGCGAAGCTGGACTTCACTGACACCGACACGGGTGACAAGACCTGCACGGTCAACGTGCACAACCTGGGTCCGGCGTCGATGTCGATCAAGGGCATCTGCTTCCCGGCCGACGAGGACGAGACCCACTACTCGGTCGCGGCCGAGCTGCCGGGGATGCCGCCGACTCCGGTGACGCAGCCGTGCAACAAGGACGGGGTCGCGGCCTCGACAGTCGGGCTGGTCGAGGGGCGCAGCGTGGACATCCACGTGACCTACCACGGCTCGATCAACGGCATGAACGCCGACCTGGTCATCAACTACAACAACCCGGACAACGGGCAGATCACGATCCCGGCGTTTGGCGGCAAGGCCAAGAGCTGCTTCGACTACGCGCCGGGCGACGGCAGCTCCCCTCTGGTGATGCAGTTTATCGGTGAGAAGGACGTCGAGACCAACCGGCAATTCGTGATCTACAGCTGCGGCAACGCGGCGCTGACGGTCACCGGCTTCCGCTTTGAGGACGCCTTCGGCCTGGGCAACGAGTCGGAGTACTTCGCCATGAAGGACCCGCCGACGCTGCCGCTGGAGATTCCGGCCGGCGGTGTACAGCTGTTCGAGGCCACGATGCTGGTCACCGACAACGACCTGTCGCCCGGCGGCACCATGTATGTGGACTACATCGATCCGACCGGCGCCGACGTCAGCGGCTTCGGCGTGGACTTGAAGGGGCTCATCGGTCCCGAGGGCACGCCGCCTGTGGCCGTACCGACCGCGGACGAGGGCGCCAAAGTCGGTCAGCAGCACAAGCTCACCGGCTCCGACAGCACCCCCGGCAGCGAGGGCATCGCCACGGGCGGATACGTGTGGTTCCTCACCGCTAAGCCGGCGGGATCGCAGGTGGTGATCAACGGCGGGCCGGGCAGCGCGGACCTCACCTGGGTTCCCGACGTGGCAGGCACTTACACGTTCGCCCTGCTCGTGCACGGCAACATGGGCGACTTCTTGTACAGTGATATGGCCACGCTGGATGTGGTGGTCGCGGCCGAATAGCGCACCCGCGCGCTAGAGCGCCAATCAGGTAGTCGCTCTACGCCCACGAGACCGATGGCGCGGTGCTGCCGGTTTCCGAGGTCGACGTGCTGGACTGTCTGTCCCGCCGAGACCTCGAGGGCCGGCAGCGCCCGCCAGCGGTCTCGCGGGCCGAAGTGACTATCTGATTGGCGCTCTAGCGCGCGGGCGCTACATCTTGCGGTAGACACCGACGACGATGCCCAGCAGCATCGTGCGCTTGAACTCATCACGTCTGACGTAGATCGGCTCCATGGCGGAGTTGGCAGGCTGGAACCGAATGCGGTCGCCCTCCGGGTAGTACCGCTTCACGGTGGCCTCGTCTTCGATCAGCGCGACCACGGTGTCGCCGCGACGGGCCGTGACCTGCTTCTTCACAAAGATGAAGTCGCCGTCGTGGATGCCGTCCTCGATCATCGACTCGCCGACGATGCGCAGAGCGAAGACCTCCCGGTCGCCGCCGATGAAGAAGCTGTCGACCTTGACCGTGTCTTCGGGGTCCTCGAACGCCAGCAGCGGGGCGCCGGCGGCCACGCGGCCCAGGATCGGCACCTCGATCATTCCCGTGCTCTCCATCGGGATATCGACGGGGCGCAGCGCTCGGCTCTTCATGTCCTCGCGGGTGATGTAGCCCTTGCGCTCCAGCGCCTTGAGGTGGTCGTTGACGCCGTTCGTGGACTTGATGTTCAGCTTGGTGCCGATCTCACGAATGGTCGGCGGATAGCCGCGATCCAGGATCGACTCCTGAATGAAGCTCAGCACCAACTGCTGTCGGTCCGTTAGTTTCTTGCGTCCGCCCTGCGTGCTCACCATAAAGAAACCCTCCGTTGATAAGCGTAGGGTGCGTCGAGCTTGGCGCAGAATCAAGAAAAAAGCTGCACATTAATGCAGTGGTGTTCAGGTGTGCAGTGCCGAATCAGCCGCGGCGTCGCATTTTCACCTTGAAGTGCTGAACTTCCGCGTTGTCGTCTGACGCGCGGACCAGCTTCAGCAGGCCCAGGTGCAGCTCTACCGTGCGGCCGCTGGCCAGGCGGATGCTGGCGCGATCCTCATCGGGCACGGCCAGTACCACGCAGCGGCCAAGCCGGGGGTGATCCAGCGTGTCCTCGGGGTGCAGCTCATACTCGGGGTCGTTGTCATCAAAGCGCGAGCCCAGCCGGCCGGGCAGGAACTCGGCACGCTGCGTCGGAGCGTCATCCATGGATGCGTGCTGCTCGGACTCGATCTGCAGCCACGGCGCCAGCCCGTCAGCCTCGCCGACGCGCACGAAGCCGAAGTCGTCGACCGTCTGCATGAAGAACTCGACGTCCATGACCTCGCCGCCCATCAAGCGGCCGCCGACGACGCGGTGACCCTCGCCGTCCGGGACCAACAGCATGACCTGCAGGTGGATGGAGATGCCGTCCTGGGAGCGGGAGACGTTGCCCAGCAGGCTCAGAATCTGAGCGGGCGGGGTGGCCTCTTCCTCGGTGACGAAGACGTCCTCTTCGGGGTCGTATGTCGCCAGGTAAGCGCTGCGCAGGTAGCCGATGCCGCGAATCTCGGCGGTGCCGACCTTATGATTGCGGACCACTTGCTGCAGGGACTCTATGACATCCACGCCCTCGCTGAGCCGTCCACCCAGGTGCCGGCTCGATTTGCTCTGCATGACTATCATGGTCCTGCCTCCCGCGCGGCAGCATATGCGTTAGTGACTTAGAAGTCGAGATCGCGATCGGGCTCGGGGGGCGCAGGGGGCTTGTCACCGGGTTTGGCATCGGGGTTCGCGTCGGGCGCCGTGGGCTCACTGTCCTCTTCTTCGTCCTCAGAGTCTTCGTCCTCGTCCTGCGGCTCGGGCTGTGGTGCCGGTGCGGGGATGGGCTTCGGCTGGTCCTGGGGCAGCAGCTTCGGCTTCAAGTCGATGGCCACCGGCAGCTTGGAGAAGTCCGTCTTGTGCAGCTTCCAGGCGCCGCGCTCACGGTGCAGCTTCACCTTGACCTGCTCGCCCTTGCGATTGCTCACCAGGACCTCAGCGTCTGTCGATGCCGGCGTGGTCTTGCCCGCCGCACGGAAGGACGTGGGCCGGCGCACCATGAACAGCGCGGACAGGCTCACGCGCTTGCTGCCACCGCCTGCCTTTGGAAAGAGGCGGCTCTGCAGCATGGCCCGACCGTTGGTGTTCAGCTTCTGCGCCAGCGCGTCCAGCGCCACCCGCGTATCCCGACTCAGCAGCTCCCACATGCCCTGGGTACGCGCCGACCAGAGCTCGCGATAGAACTCCTCGGTGGCCGCGACGGTCTCAGGGGTCTGCAGATCGGCCGCCGAGACGCCGATCATCGTCAGAATCTCGGGATCCTCACCGGCCAGCGGCTCCACGGTAAACGTGGGTCCACACGCGGTCAGGAGAAGAGCGGCGAGAGCGCCAAACAGGTGGTTGCGCGACATCGCCGGTACTGTGTTGTTCGCTGGAGTGGGTGTCAAGCCGGGACTCAGGGAAGAGGCTGCTTGATCCCGGTAAACGTGCCGCTGAAGGGAGGGCCCGCGCCGTTTTCTATCTCGATGGTGCCGCTGTACTTTCCGTTGAGCAGCTCATCGATATACAGGTCGTCGTCGTTGTCCTGCAGCGTGCACTGGCCCGAGAGCCGCAGCTGGCTGTCCAGCGCCAGGTTGGCGACGTAGGCCTCCAGCGGCGTGATCAGCAGCCCGATGGTGGACTTGCAGAACTTGGCCAGCTTGGATTCAGGCAGCCCGATCGCGTCCAGCACGCTGTTGGAGAACGTGGCAGCGATGCCGTCGCAGTTGACAAACGCCAGCACCGCGTCCTTGAGGTTGTTCTGGCCGGTCAACGCCGGCAGCAGGATCTCGTTCAGCACAAACAGGATCAGCTTGCCGTAGCTGATCTGAATCACGTGCTGGTCCAGGAACATCTGGTCGTAATTGACGACCGATCCCGTGAACTTGCCCTCGATGATGTCCTGCGGAAACTGGGTGTTGCCCAGGTCGTCCATGGAGAACTTCATCTCGCCGCAGTCGGGCGGGTCATCCTCCTCGCACCCGTACTTCCAGCTGAGCACAATGCCGTTCCAGTACTGCACCCCCTGGAAGTAGTAGTCGTTGTGCAGCTTGGAGATCTTCAAGACGCTGAGCATGTGCAGGTTGTCGACGATCTGGGTCAGGTCGTCTCCGATCGTAAAGAAGTCCTGCACCCATTTCGGGGAGTCGTTCTTCACCCAGTCGGTGATGACGTCGGCAAGCTCATCCTCGAAGAGGCCAAACGCGAGGTCCACGATGATCTCGCCCAGCCACAGCTTCACCAGGCTCTTGATCTGGTCGATCAGGAACTTCCCGGGGTTGTTGAACAGGGTGACGATGCCTTCGATCACCGCGCCGACGGTGCCCATCTCCCCAACGGCGTTGGTAAAGTCGAAGAAGTTGTCGACGTCGTAGTTGCCGGTCGGGTTGAGCGGCAGCAGGTGCAGGACCAGCGTTGTCGGCGTCTTCTCGTTGGCGACGACGAAGACGCCGTCCTTGCAGCCGGCCGCGGCCAGGGCGCCTGTGGGGCTCTTTGCCGTGGCGATCAGCGTGAAGTGGCTACCGCCCGCCAGTCCGTCGAACGTCGGCTTGTCCTGGATGCCCAGAACGGTCTTGTCGGCCAGGCTGCCGGCGACATTGCCCGTCGGCTCGAACTGGCCGCAGATGAAGGTCTTCGGCATGAGCCGGACCTTGATCGTGTTGATGTTGATCGGGCCCTCGTAGTCCAGGTGGACCTCGACCGAGCCCTTGGGCGTGTCGCTGACGATGATGTCGAGGAACTTGTCTTCCGCGCCGTCCGTCGAGACCTTGACCTTATAGGTCACGTCGCCCTGGAAGTTGGCCTTGAACTTGTTTTGGACCTCGCCCGCTTCGTTGGTATAGGCGATCTTCGAACCGAGCTTGGCGTCGCCGCTGACGCCGTTCATGCCCTCGTTTTCAACGATCTCAAAGGCGACCTCGAGGTCCCCCGCCGGCGAGCCGGCTGCGTAGTCCACCACCTTGGCGCGAATGGTGAACTCGTCCTGGATCAGCACGTTGGTCGGGATCGTCGTATCGTGCAGCAGGATGATCTCGAGCTCCGGCTGCTCGACGGGCAGGCCGGTGTCCGGGTCGATCTTCGGCGCCTCGGTCTCCCCGAAGCCGCCGATACCCGGCGTCGCGTCGGACGCGTGCACGATGCGATCGCTGTCGCCACAGCCGCCCAGCGCGACGAAGCAAGCGAGAGTTGTAATAGCGAAAAGGCGACGCACGATGGGCGCGATCATACACGAAAACACGGCCCCCCCGTGCGTTTCCGTTCAACCGTCATGTATGACATAATCAGCCCCGTTCCGTGAGAAATGCACGGTAAAAACACCAGTGATTACAGGTAGATAGGAGCGCGAATGGTCGCCAGAACGGCAATCGTCGAGGCCCTCGAGATACGATACGACTACTACTCGGCCCGCATAATATTGAGCGAGGCCCAGGTCGCTTCGTCCGTCGGGGACAAAGAGGACTACTCCGCCGCGGAGCTGGAGGCCCTGACCGGCGGCATCAAAGCGGTAGGTGACCGACTGGGTGACGTGATCGCCGTGCTGGAGGGCATGGGCGGCACCGCAGCCCCCGCTCCGAAAGCCGCAAAGAAGGCCGAGCCCGCGCCGGCGAAGGCCGCTCCCAAAGAGGAGCCGAAAGCCGAGGCCAAGGAAGAGCCGAAGGCCGAGGCCAAGGAAGAGCCGAAGGCCAAAGCCGAGCCGGAGAAGGCCGCCAAGGCCGAGAAGAAAGCCGCGCCCAAGAAGGCCGCGCCCAAGAAGAAGGCCGCAGCCAAGAAGAAGGCCGCTCCTAAGAAGAAGAAGTAGTCACCCGCAGGCCCCAACAATTGAGGCCAAGCGCGGTCAGCGTCGAGCTCAACTCCGCCGCGTGCTGGGAGCTGGACGCCAACCCGACCACAGACCCGTCTCCGCCCGCACCGCTGAACTTTGCGCCCAGCGCTCCCGCATCCCGCATCGCCTTGCACGCGCCGACCAGCCCGGGGGCGTGCAGCACCTCCAGACGCTCGGCCAGGGTCTCGTACACCGCCTGCGCCTCGTTCATCAGCATGCCTAGCCGCTGCGGCTCACCCGCCTCCAGCACCTTTGCTCCCGCGAAGGCCAGGGCGCCCCAACGACCGATCTCCGCCGGAGACTCCGCGTTCAGCGTCGCCAGGATTCCGGCTGTGTCACGCGGCGTCGGAAAGACGCCGGCTACCACGAACAGCTCCGCCCCGACGTCCACCACCCGGACTGGATCCGCATCCGCCCACGCCATCAACAGCGGCTCGCCGTACGCGCAGGCGAGCGGGTCCAGACGCCCACACATCACTCCGACGCGATGCCGCTCAGCTCGAAACGCCAGCTCGGCGATCTCCTCGTGGGTCGGGGACTCCCCCGCCGCCTGGGCCAGCACACGTGCGGTGGTCACACACAGCGCCGCCGACGACGAGAACCCCCGCGCCTGAGGCAGGTCGCTGTCGATCGAGATCTCGCCGCCCGAGACCGGCAGGCCCTGAGCGCGGCGCTCCGCGACCACCGCCTCGATGTACGGCGAAAAGACGCCCCGCACCTCCTCACCGCCCGGGATGAAGGTCATCCGCAGCGACGGCGGGAACGGTATGGTCAAGGACGCGCGCACGCCGCCTGTCCACCAATCACAATGATCACCCAGCAGACAGATGCGGCCGGGACTGGAGGCTGTGATCACGATTTGGACTTGGACTTAGAGGCCGACTTCTTCTTCTTCTTGGTCTTCTCGTCGCCCGCCTTCTTGGGCCGGGAGGCTTTTGCGTAATGCGCCAACCGGGTCAGCACGCCGGCGTGGATCGTGCCTTTCGTGTAGGAGCCGTCCTTGCGGGGCTTGCCGGCCTCGACGCCCGTGAGGATCTCGATGCCCTCGTCGATGCTCTTGACGGGCCAGATGTGGAAGTCGCCTGAGTCCACCGCGTCGCGCACAGCCACCTTCAGCATCAGGTTAGGCACGTTCTGATGCGGGATGATGACGCCCTGGCTGCCGTCCAGCTTCTTGGTGGCGCACAGGTCGAAGAAGCCCTCGATCTTCTCGTTGACGCCGCCGATCGGCTGAATCTCGCCTTTCTGGTTCACGGAGCCGGTGACCGCGATGCCCTGCTTGATCCCGATGCCGCTCAGGCTGCTGAGAATCGCGTACAGCTCGGTGGAGCTGGCGCTGTCGCCGTCCACACCGCCGTAGTTCTGCTCAAAGCAGATCGTGATGTTCAGCGACAGCGGCGCGTCCTGGGCGTACTTGTGACCCAGGTAGCCGTCGATGATGTAGATGCCCTTGTCGTGCAGGCGGCCCGAGAGCTTGGACTCGCGCTCGATGTTGATGATGCCCGACTTGCCCGCGTAGGTGTTGACCGTGATGCGCGACGGCTTGCCGAATCGCAGCTCGCCGAGCGAGTACACCGCCAGACCGTTGATCTGTCCGGTGTCGGCGCCTGTGATCGAGATCATCTGGCGCCCCTCGACGATCTCCCGGTGCAGCTTGTCCGCGATGAGCGAGTTGCGGTGCTCGCGCTCCTTCAACGCCAGCTTGATGTGCTGGCGGGTAATCACTTTCGCCCTCTTCTTTCGGGCGTGGTAGTCGGCCTCGATGACCAGGTTGGCCACCTCGTTGAACTTGAGCGTCAGACGCTTCTTGGACCCGGCCAGGCGCGCGCCGTACTCCACGACTTTGGCGATGCCCTGGCGATCCACCGGCAGCAGCCCGTCGTTGCGGCACGACGTCGCGACAAACTGGGCGTACTCGCGAACGGTCCGCTTGGTCTGGTTGATCTCGTCATCGAAATCACACAACACTTGGAAGTTCTTACGGAAGTCCTCGTCCGCCCGGTACAGCAGGTAGTAAGCCCAGGAGGATCCCAACAGCAGGATCTTCGGCTTGATCGGCACCGCCTCGGGCTTGAGCCCGGTCGTCGGCAGGAACGGCGACAGGAAGCCCGGGTCTTCGATCGCCACCTCTTTGTTGCGCAGGCAGCTCTTCAGCTGGTCCCACACGCCCGGCTGCGAGAAGAGGTCCAGCACGTTGACGATCAGGTAGCCGCCGCTGGCCTTCAGCAGGCTGCCGCTGCGGATCAGCGTGAAATCGGTGAAGTAGACGCCGTTCTCCAGGCGCCGCTCGATCTTGCCGAACAGGTTGGAGAAGGTCGGTCGCGTCTCGAAGATGACCGGCGCGCCCTCGGTCTCCGAGTTGTCGACCAGGACGTTGACCTCGTACTCCTTCAGCGGCCGCTTCAGGGCCTCGCGCGCCTCACTGGGATCACTCTCGTCCGGCAGGAACTTGCTGAGGTTCTCGATGATGTCGTGAAAGAGCTGGGCGAGGTACTGAACCACGCCCTCGGTGTCCGCGTATTTCTCCTGCAACTCTACAAAGTGGCCGCCGGCGGCCTGGTCGCCCAGGTTCTGCTGGATCTCCTGGATCTGGCGATGCGTCTCGACCTCGATGTCGCGCGTGCGCTGCAGAAACTCGGAGATGTGCGGGTCCAGCTTCTTGCGGTTCTCCTCGATGCGCCGCCGCTCATCCTCCGAGAGATGGGCGTAGTCCTTGTTGGAGATGATCTTGTTCTCGACCATCGGGATCGTGACGATGCCCGTCTTGGTCGACTTGATCGTGAAGCCGACGTCGCCGGCCTGCTTGGACAGCTCGACGAAGCAGTCGTTCTCCTTGTCCAGGCTGTCGTTCAGGATGCCCTGCACCTTCTCCTGGTGCTCCTTGGAGTGGAACACCTTGGGGATGGACTCCCGGAGCTCCGCGATGATGTCGGCCAGCGCGCGCTTGAACCCGACAGCGGTGCCCGGCGGCATGCTGATCGACCGCGGGCTGGTCGGGTCCTTGAAGTTGTGAACGCAGATCCAGTCGTCCGGCGTCGGCCGATCGGGCGCGATCCGCTTCAGCAGGGTCTTCACCGACGTCGTCTTGCCGGTGCCGCTCTCGCCGGCGACGTAGAGGTTGTAGTTGCGCTTGTCGATCTTCAGACCGAGCTCCAGCGCTCTCACGGCGCGATCTTGCTCGATCACCCCCGTCAGCGTGTCCAGTTCCTTTGTTGTCTCGAACTCGAGGCCGGACAACATCGCCGGACGATACAGCTCCGTAGCCTTGAGCTCGCGAAACCGGCGCTTGGTTAGCTTGGGGGTGGTGGTCATGGGCGAACTTCAATCACGCTCATAACCGAAAGTCAAAATGGCCGCGACCGGCAGGCTGGCGCGGGCGGGCGGGGGCGGGCGGAGGGCCCGGCAACGAGCTACGCGTCGACCTCGCGCAGGAAGCGGGCGGCGTCCTCGGGTGCGGTCGGATTGACGTAGAACCCTGTGCCCCACTCGAACCCGGCGACGCGCTTGAGACGCGGCAGGATCTCGATGTGCCAGTGCCAGTCGGCCTCCAGGGTGGTCCAGTAGTTTGGACGTGTGACCGTCGCCTCGGCGTTGGGGGACGTGTGCAGCATCAGGTTGTACGCCGGGTTGCCCAGCGCCTTGCCCATGCGGCGCAGCACGACCTGCAGATGACGTCCCAGCGCCCGCAGCCGATCGTCGGTTGTGAGGCGGAAGTCGTGGCGATGCTCCCGCGGGAACACGTGCGTCTCAAACGGGAACCGCGACGCGTAGGGGCACAGCGACACAAAGTGCTCGTCCACGTACACGATGCGGTGCTGCTCGGCGAACTCCTGACGCAGGATGTCGCAGAAGAGGCAGCGCTCCTTGAGCAGGAAGTGTTCACGCGCGCTCTGCAGCTCGATAGTGACGGTACGCGGCGTGATCGGCGTCGCGATCAGCTGGCTGACCGGGTGCCTGCGGGTCGCGCCCGCCGCCTCGCCGTGGTTCTTGAAGATCAAGACGTAGCGCAGCCGCCGGTCCCGGACGAGGTCCTTCAGACGCTCTCGCCAGGCCAGCATCACTCCGAAGACGTCCTCCGGCAACATGCTCTCCAGCGTGGCGTTGTGGTCCGGCGACTCGACGATGACCTCGTGGGCCCCGACGCCGCGGATCGTGTCGTAATGGCCGTGAGCGGCGCGATCCAGCGTGCCCTCTACGGCCAGCGCGGGAAAGCGATTGGGGACGACACGGACGCTCCAGTCGGAGCCGTTCGTGTGCCGCCAGATCTCGCCGGGCGTGTGCGGTTCGTTGCCGGTGCAGAACGGGCATGTTGCATCGTGGGACGGCTCACCCGGAGGCGGCTCGAAGTCACCAGGTCGCAGGCCGCGGTCTGAAGAGACGATGACCCAGCGCTTCTGTACCGGATCGTGGCGAAGTTCACTCATTGTTCAGACTACCCAGTTTTCAAGATCCAGGGAGCCCCCCCGGACGTTCATGACCAGCTCCCCAGCACGCGGGAACCGTTCGATCTCCTCACCGTTCTTCAACACACGCCAGAAAAAGCGCACATCACCGACATAGTCGTTGGCGATCGCCACTTCGACGACGCGCGCGCACGCGGCCTCTAAGTATCGACCTTCGGTCCCTTCGCCCGTGATCTTTACGCGCACGTCGTTGGGCTCGACGGTCAACTCGAAATCGCATTGATCGCCCAGCAGCCGATCGGCGCGCCGCCCTGTATCCAGGCGGAAGCTGATCGACTCGGAGTCGTAGATCGCCATCGCGGCGGTCACCAGCGGCTCGGCCTGGTGAATCGACCCCTGCTGCAGCACCGCGTGTCCCGCGCTGGCCCATTTATAATAGGGGTTGCGCTCCCCGTTGATCTCCGGTCGCCCCATGCGCGCCGGCCACAGCCGGGTCGGATCCCCGCTCGGCGGCGTCAGAGGCTCGGCCAGAATCGCCGGCGGGGGCAGCTCCAGCGCACGGTAGACGGCCGCTACGTGACGGCGGAACAGCGCGTCAAACGCGTGGTCATGTGAGCACGAGTGGCCCTCGCCGAACCACCAGAACCAGTCGCTGGCCTCGGCGCAGAGCATGGCCTCCATCGCCTTGTTGGCGGCGGGGCCGGGGGGCTCGTGGTCGATGGCGTCGCGGGCGTGGGTCAGCACCTCCCAGGCGCGGTTCTTGACCGGATCCCCGATCCAGGTGCGGAAGCTGCCGTCGATCCAGGTGCCGGGCGCCAGGCGCTCCAGCCGCTCGGGCGTGTGCGTCTCAAGCCATTGGGACGGCGTGACCATCTCGATGTCGTCCGCATCCGCCAGGGCCTCGTACATCGCGGCCAGGAAGTCGAAGCCGCCGCCGGGAAAGTGCTCCCAGGCGTTCTCGCCGTCCAGGGCGACCGTGATCACCGGATCCTGTGCTTCGGAGAAGCGGGCCCGGCTGCGCAGCTGCTCGACGAAATCGGCAGCCGCGACCTCGGGTGCCCAGCGGGAGTAGACGAACCCGATCCGATCGCTCAGCTCGTGATCGCGGAAGAAGATCGCCAGGTCGTTCCAGGCCCACACGCGGTCGTGCTTGCCGCCGCGGCCCAGAGAGCGGCCCAGGATGGCCTCGTCCGTCGCGATCCACTTGATCCCGTGATGCGCCATCCGGCTGACGGCGGCCTCGCTGACGGCGCCCTCGGAGGGCCACATGCCGTCTGGACGGCCACCGAACAGGCGCTTGTGCATGTCGACCGCCAGCTCCAGGTGTCGCTCGGCGTCCTGGGGGTAGCGGAAGCGCACGGCGGGCAGCGGGCAATCCGGCTCGGCCTGGATCGCGGCCTCTGTCGCGCACAGCAGCGGGAGGATCGGGTGGTGGTAGGGGCTGGTGCTGACTTCGATGCGGCCCAGATCCAGCGCCCGCTTGTGAATCGGGATGACGTCGCACAGGATCTTGTGCTGCAGATCCAGCAGCTGATCCCGCTCCTCGATCGAGAAGCCGCGCTCTTTGCGGAAGAGCCCCGCAACGAACGGATCCTTGCGCAGCGTCTCGCCGCTCCACGCCAGGTGAAACCACACGATCAGATCCAGGATGTCCTGGCGGCTGAACGGCTTCCAGCGGCGATCTTTTTCGCGCAGCGCCACGTACCGGCGATAGGGGTTGAGCATCGTGTCCGGATGCACGCTGAAGCTCTCGCTGATCAACATGGACTGCTCATTGAAGGTGAGCGCGTCCGGATCCTTGCGAGACAGCGCGTACATGCGGTCGGCGTAGGGATTTTCCGCCAGCTCTTCCAGTTGGTTGAGCAGCGTCGGAGTGAGATTTATGGTGGCGCGGACATTAGCCGGGGCGTCGATGATGGTCTGGACCATGTCGACATAGTCCTTGATCGCGTGCAGGCGGACCCAGGGCAGTACGTGGGTTCCGGTCAGCGGATCCCGGTAAGGCGGCTGATGTTGGTGCCATAGGAGGACAAGCTTCATGGTACCCATAACGGCACTTAGGGGATAATATTGAGCGGTCGTCAATAAACGCAGGAGTTACCGACATGTCCACGCACCCAAACGGCGGACCGGAGATTCAACCGAACCTGGAGTTCGTGGATCTGCTGGTGGCGCGGATGGAGCTGCTGATGGAGCTGCGGACCTTCCAGCGGTACGGGGTGCCGCAGCAGGTCGCTCCGGACGGCGATTTTTCGCAGGTGATGGAGCCGCTGCGCCAGCAGATGGTGGCGGTGGATCGGCGGATGGATCAGCTGCGTGCGGAGGCTGAGCAGACCGGGGCGCTGCTGCCGTTTGATCGGCTGATCCGATCGTTTGCGTTGGACGCGGTGGAAGAGCAGGTGCTGATGCTGGCGCTGGCGCCGATGCTGGACGCGTCGTTCAGAAAGCGGGTCGCGCGGTACAAGGACAACATCCTGCTGGACTACGTGGATGTGGATCTGTGCCTGTCGGTGCTGTTCGACACCCGTCGCGAGCGGCTGGCGGCGATGCAGTGGTTTGGCGAGGAGGGGCGGCTGATCCGCAACCGGCTGGTGACCCCGACGGTGCCGAAGGAGGCCGGATCCGAGCACCAGCTTGCGTACGAGCTGCAGGTGCCGGGGCGCGTGGTCAACTATGTGCTGGCGAGCGACGCTATCGACCAGGCGATCACGCCGTACGCGCGCATGACGCGGCCGCAGATCCCGCTGGATCACTGCATCCTACCCGACAACACATTGGAGGAGGTGCTGCATCTCGCGGACCAGTTCCGCGGGGACCTGGTGGACGAGGCGCGCAAGATGGCCAACCAGGCGGGCGGCGTGGACAAGGGCGCCGTGCTGCAGTTCTGTGGCGACTCCGGGACGGGAAAGACGCATACGGCAAAGACGGTGGCGTCGCATCTGGGCGTGCCGCTGTTGGAGGTGGACTGCGGCAAGCTCGGGGCGGATGAGCATCGCTTCAAGAGCGCGCTGGAGTCGGTCTTCTGGCAGGCGCGGATCGCGGGCGCGGTGCTGGTGCTGGACCGCCCCGAGGCGATTCTGGGCGAGGCCAGCACCAAGCTGGCGCAGGTCTTCGGCGAGTTCGAGCGATGGGAGGGGCTGGCGATCCTGACGACGGCGCTGGCCAAAAAGGTCGACTCGTCGGTGGCGCGGTACGTCATCTATCAGTTTGAGTTCGAGCCGCCTGAGCTTCCGGAGCGGGAGCGTCTGTGGGAGATGCACATGCCGCAGTCGCCCAAGCCCAACAAAGAGGTGAGCATCGAGTTCTTGGCGACCCAGTACGAGCTGACGGGCAACCAGATCCGCAATGCGTGCCTGGTCGCGGCCAACATGGCGCTGGCGGATTCCAAGACCAAGAAGAAGGCGGTGACGCCCGATCACCTGAAGCGGGCGGCACACACACAGATGCGCGCGAGTCTCAGCCAGTACGCGCGCAAATCGAAAGTGAAGCTGACGCTGGACGACCTGATCCTGCCCGCGGACGCCAAGAAGGAGATTCAGTCCATCATCGATGCGGCGCGCAGCCGGCCGTTTGTCATGAGCAAATGGGGCTTCGGCAAGAAGCTCACAACAGGCAAGGGCCTGGTCACGATGTTCTGCGGGGAGCCGGGTACGGGTAAGACGCTGTGTGCGGAGATCATGGCGAACCAGCTGGAGCTGCAGCTTTACCAGATCTCGATTCCGCAGGTGATGAGCAAGTACATCGGCGAGACCGAGAAGAACATCGCCGAGATCTTTCAGACGGCCAAAGCCAACCACGCCATGTTGCTGTTCGACGAGGCGGACTCGCTGTTCTCGAGCCGCGTGAAGGTCGAGAGCTCGGTCGACAAGTTCTCCAACATGGAGACGAACCTGCTGCTGCAGGAGATCGAGCGCTTCGAAGGGGTGATTATTCTCACCACCAACCTCGACAAGTCGATCGACAAGGCCTTCCAGCGTCGTATTCAGTTCAAAGTGACGTTCCCGTTCCCGGAGGCCGAGTCGCGAGCGGCGATATGGCAGTTGCTCTTCCCCAAAGAGTGCCCTATATCCGATGACTTGGACTGGGACATGCTCGGGAAGAGCTTTGAGATCAGTGGTGGTCACATCAAGAACGCGGTGCTGCGGGCGGCCTACAAGGCGGCGGTCGGCAACAAGGTCGTGGACATGAATGTGATTCAGTTTGCGGCGGAGCAGGAGTGCAAGCACGCCGGAAAGCTCTTCCGCAGTTTCCAGTGGGACGACGACTTTTAGAGGGTGCATTGAACGGTGGGAGCGCCCGCCGACGTTTACTTTACGCGCGCGAGGCAACTACCCTAGAGTACTCAGGTGGCCAACGACTCACCATCCGCACCCGGCGACGCCCATCGATTGATCGGCAAGCTCTTCGCAGGGCGCTACAACGTCACGGGACTCATCGGCAAAGGCGGGATGAGTTCGGTGTATTCGGCCACACACAATCGGCTGCACAAGACGGTTGCGCTCAAGGTCCTGGCCAAGGACTTTCTGACAGACGACAAGCAGATCATGCGGTTTACGCAGGAGGCCAAGGCCTGCAGCCGCCTGCAGCACCCCAGCACGATCCGGGTATTTGATTACGGACAGACCTCTGAGGGTTTGCTGTTCATCGCCATGGAGCTGCTGGAGGGGCACACACTGTCTCGGCTGGTGAAGTCCGGCGGGGCCGTGCCGGCGTGGCGCGCGTGCCGGATCATGAGCATCATCTGCGACGCGCTGGCAGAGGCGCACCAGAACGGGATCATCCACCGCGACCTGAAGCCGGACAACATCTTCTTGTGTGCGGACGGCGACGGTCCCGAGTCGCTGAAGATCCTCGACTTCGGCATCGCCAAGGTGATGGGTGAGACCAACTACGAGACGCTGACCCAGACCGGCTACATCTGCGGTACGCCGCTGTACATCTCGCCGGAGCAGTCACTGGGCATGCAGCTGGACGGGCGCGCAGACCTGTATTCGGTCGGCGTGATGCTGTTTGAGCTGCTGACCGGGCGCACGCCGTTTATCGCGGACTCGCCGATCGCGCTGGTGATGAAGCACATTCACAACGATCCGCCGACGCTGCGGGTGGTGAACCCCAACGTCTCCGTGCCCAAAGAGCTGGAGGAGCTTGTCTATCGGCTGCTGTCCAAGCAGAAGGACAAGCGGCCAAAATCGGCGATCGAAGTGCGGGATATGCTCAAGGCGATCGAGGCCGCGATCCCGGCGCCCAGCCGCCAGCCGTCGGCCCCCCCGAGCGCGCTGATGGATCAGCCGGCGGTGCCGCGCGCAGTGCCCGGCGACTTCGACACGCGGCTGGAGCTGCGGGCGTTTGACGAGGACGCCTTCATCACCATCAACACCGGCGACATCGAGGTGGTCAACCCCGACAAGACGCTGAAGCTGACGCCGGATACGATCGAGACCGAGACCGAGGGCGGCGGTGAAAAGACGCTGAAGCTGACGGGGATGGACACGCCGTCGATCGTGTACGACGACACGGTGAAGTTCGGCTCCGACGACGATCCGGACAAGACGCGCGTCGAGCTGGATCCGTCGCTGATCATGGACACCGATGAGCTGCCCAACGAGGAGCACGGGTCCAACGCCACGCAGATGATGAGCGTGGAGATGCGCGAGCGCATGGAGGAGCTGAGCTCGCTGGAGCGGCAGGCGGCTTCCAAGGGCACCGGCTGGATCGTGCTGGCGGCTGTGCTGGTGATCGGCGTAATCGCGGTCGCCCTGGCGACGCTCGTGCCGTGGGATCGGATGCTGTCAGCTGAGAGCGCAGCGGGCGAGACCGACCCGGTCGCCGAGGTCGAGACCGGGGAAACGGGAGAGAAGACGCCTGAGGCGGATGCCGATTCCAACGAGGGCTCGGAGCAGACCGCCTCGACCGGCGATGTGAAGGCGCCGGTTCGGGACACCGGCTCCGGTGAAACCAAGACGTCGCCCCAGCCGTCGCCGACTGGCAGTGGCGGCAAGACGGGCAATACCGCCGCGACAGGGCCGGTCGAGCGCCGAGCTGCCGAGACGCAGCTGCGGCAGGCTCGCCGGGCGACCGCGCTGGAGGCCAATCACGCGGCCGCTCCGAGCGAGGGCGACGCGCCGGGCCCGCGCAAGTTCCTGATCGAGAGCGTGCCGTCACGCGCGCTGGTGGTAATTCGCGGGGACGTGGCCGGCCGCACGCCGTTTACGTTTGAAGCGACCGCCGAGACGATGGACACCACCTTGATCGTGTCGCGCCGGGGCTACCTGCCCGAGACGTGGCAGTACCTGGCCAAGGCGGCGCCGCCCCCCGGGCAGAACAAGGTCAAGCTGGTGCTGCGCGCCAAGAAGCCGAAGAGGCCGCGCACCCCAAAGGTCGTCTGGGAAGACTAAGTGCGTCCGACGCGAACCCTACTGTGTGCGCTGGCGATGCTGCTGATGCTGCCGTGCTCCGACCTGGCGGCGCGGGACTCTCCAGAGAAGCGCGCCAACGCCCTGTACAACGAGGGCAAGGCGCTGATGGGGCAGGGTGAGCTGCGCCAGGCGCTGGAGAAGTTCACCGCGGCCTGGGCGGCCTATCGGCACCCGCTCATCATGAAAAAGCGCGGCGAGGTGCGTGAGCGGCTGTCGGAGTACGAAGAGGCCATCGAGGACTATCGGCGGTACCTGGCGGCGCTGAAGGGGGCCAAACGCAACGAGCGGCGCAAAATCGAGGAGCGCATCGCGGCGTTGGAGGCGCTGCTGACCAAGCCGGTGACGGTGACAGTGGTGGCCACCCGGCCGGGCGTGCTGGTAGCGGTGGACGCTGAAAAGCCGCGACCGACGCCGTTTGATATCGATCTGATCCCCGGAAAGCACCAGGCTACGATCGCGGACCCGCGCTTTCTGAAGAAGACCATGGAGGTGCGCGTTACCGCCGGCCGTCCGACGATCGCCAGGCTGGACGCCGTGCCGCGCACGGGTGGCGTGGTCATCACGACGGATCGGTCGTCGTTTGACGATACCCAGGTGGCCCTGGACTCCGAGACGTTGGTCTTGAAAGAGACCGAGCGGTCGCGCGCTCAGCTGGGCGTGCGGCAGCTGGTTGTGGGCAAGCACAGCCTGGTGTGCACCGTGCCGGGGCGCCCGAGCTTCTACAAAGAGTTTGTGGTGGATGAGGCGGCGACGGTCACCGTGGTGTGTGAGTTTGCCATCATCGGGGGCGGCGACCCCATTCGCGACCCGTGGGGCTGGGTGACGGCCGGGTCGGGTATCGTGGCGGCCGGCGTGGGCGCGGGTCTGCTGGTGTCGTACGCACTGGATGTCGGCACTGCGGACGACCTCAACACGGACGCGGACCCCAATAACGACGTGGAGCTGGTGACCAACAAGGACGTCTTTGGCGCCGTGTTCCTGGGCGTCGGCGCCGCGCTCGGTGTGGCGAGCTACTTCGTGTTTACGCGCAACTCCGTCAGCACGCCTGCGCCCACCTCGTTTATCGTCCTGCCGCAGCGCGGAGGCGCCTTTGTCGGCACGATGCTCCGATTCTGAGGCCGTTGCCGCGGCGGTTCGCGACTGGACCGAGCGTTTTGTCATCGGCTTGAACCTCTGTCCCTTCGCTGCCTCGCCCCAGCGCGCCGGGTTGATCGCGTATGAGGTCAGCGAAGCGCGGGATGAGGACGCGCTGGTCGCGGATCTGAGCGCGGAGCTGATGCGGCTGCATGAGACGCCCGCGGGAGAGCTGGCGACGACGCTGGTAGCCGTCCCGCACATGCTGGCGGACTTCGCCGACTTCAACGACTTTCAAAACGTGGTGGACTCGCTGCTGGTGGCGCTGGATCTCGTCGGCGTGGTGCAGATCGCGACGTTCCACCCCGATTACGTGTTTGCGGGCGAGGACGCGGAGGATGTCTCACATTTTACGAACCGGGCGCCGGTGCCGATTCTGCACCTGATCCGGGAGGACGACGTGGAGCGGGTTGTGCGCGATCACGCCGACACGCACCGCATCCCGGCCCGCAACGTGGAGCGGCTGCGTGAGCTGGGCCTGGAGGCGATCAAGGCGCTGCTGACGACGTGCGTGCTCCTGGGGCTTGTGCCGGTGGGGCACGCGGCTCCTCCGGCGGCCAAAACGCAGACGCTGCCGGCAGCTGGCCGAACGGCGCTGTGTCAGGCGGCGCCGGGGCTGGCGGGGTGGCGGCTGGACGGCCGCAGCGTCTGGAGCCTGGAGCGGGTGCTGGCGTCGAAGCAGCCGCCGGTCAGTGGCGTGGTGGTCTCCTTTTTCGCGACCTGGTGCGTGCCGTGCCGCGCTGGACTGAAGCGGCTGCAGGCGCTTCAGCCCAGGCTGAAGGCGCTGGGGGTCTCGCTGGTGCTTGTCGCAGTCCCCCAGTTCGAGCCGGAGCGCCCCGTGGCCGGCTTCTTGAAGGAGCTGGGGGTGACGCTGCCGGCGATCCGAGACAAGTTCGGCGGCATTCGCGACCAGTGGCTGTCCGCTCGCGGTGGCTCGACCGGCTCGATTACGCTGCCGCGCACGGCGTTGATCAACGACTCGGGCCAGCTGGCGGGGGTCTGGGGTGTGGAGGGCGCGGACTTCGAGAAGGTCGTGCTGGCCGCGGCGTCGGAGCTGCCGACGCGGTGCAGGCCGGCGCCGAAGGGAGCGCGCCCGTGAGCGCCATCGAGGCGATATCGGTCGGTCGGGATTACCCGGGCGCGACCGCGCTGCAGGACGTGTCCTTTGCGGTGGACAACGGACGGCTGGCGGTCCTGATGGGGCCGTCCGGCTCGGGGAAGAGCACGCTGCTGCGTATCCTCGGGGTGATGGACTCACCGACGCGCGGTGAGGTCCGCGTTGGCGGGCGATCGCTGGGGTCGCTGTCGTCGACCCAGCGCGCGGCGGTGCGGCTGCGCGAGGTGGCGACGGTCTTTCAGGCGTTCAACCTGATCGGCGCGTTTACGCTGCGCGAGAACATCGAGCTGCCGCTGCTGCTGGCGGGCGAGGCGGCCGCGGCGCGTGTGGAGCGCATCACGTCGCTGGCACAGCGACTCGGGATCGGGGACGTGCTGGACCGCTTCCCAGGTGCGGTCTCGGCGGGTCAGCGACAGCGCGCTGCGGCGGCTCGGGCCCTGGCTCCGCGGCCGTCCGTGCTGCTGCTGGACGAGCCGACCGCGTCTTTGGACACGGCCAACGCCCTGCAGTTTGCGGCGCTGGTCGATCAGATCGTGGCACAGGGAGATACGGCGGTGATCATGGCGACGCATGACGAGCGAGTGGTGCCGCAGTCCGCGCGCATTCTGCGGCTCGTGGACGGCAGGCTGGCCGATGACTGAGCCGGCGCCGCTGTCCCCGTGGGACCTGTTTGTGCTCCGCCATCGCAAGACGGGCAACCTGTGGGTGCATCTGCTGTCGTTCGTGGTCTTCTGGGGCGGCCTGGCGGCGGCGCTGGCGCTCTGGAACCCCTGGTGGCTGCTGGTGTTCGCGGCGTCGGGCCCGATCGGCGCGGCGGGCCATTACATCTTTGACGACGGCGGCGTCAGCCTGCACGAGGCGACGTCCTCGCCCATGGTGGTCTTCTACGTCACGGTCATGTTCTATCGAATCGCTCGCGGGCGTTACGCGGCGGACATCGCGGCGGCGGATGCACGGCTGAAGGCGCAGCAATCGTGAGTCGCGCGGCGCTTCTCAGCGTGCTGCTCGTGGTCGGCAGCGCGGTGGCGCAGCAGCCACGGATCGAGCTGAAGGGGTCCGTGGGCTTTCTGGGGGACGCGCCGTTTCGGGTCTATGGGCGGGCAATCGCCGGATCGGCAGCGCTGCAGAAGCTGACGCTGGATCGAAAGCCGGTACCGCTGACCGCGTCGGGCGGGTTTGCGGTGACTCTGCCGAGCGCTGCGGGCGCGCGAATCGTTGGCCTGCGGGTCGAGGACAAGGCCGGTGGACGCGCGGTGGACGCGCGCACGGTGCTGATGGGGCCCGTGCACGCACCGGGTGCACGGCTCAAGCGAGCGATTGGCATTCATCTGAGCAACGAGGTGCTGAACCATCCGGCACAGTGGGTGCAGGGTTTCAAGCTTGCGGCGGGGGCGACGACGCTGCATCCGCTGGTCAAGGCGGGCCTGGAGCGCCTGATGTCCGCCTGGGCGCAGCTGGCGATGGCGCGCCTGGATCCTCGCCTGACGGTGGACCTGGCGATTTCGGAGTTACGGACGACCAAGCACGGGCTGGACATCTGGCTGGACGTCGGGGTGGCGCTGCCCTGTGCGCTGACGTCGCCTGTACGCGGTGCCGGGTCCCCGGCGTTGCTCGGGCAGCGCACGCCGGTGGTGCTGCCGTCGGCGCCGATCTCGGCCGCGGTGTCGCTGGACGCGATCAACCAGCTGCTGTTTGCGGCCTGGTGGGGGGATCTGGCCGCGCGCGCTCCCCTGAACCCGACGGAGCTGCCAAAGCCGTTTGGTCCGGCGAGGCGCGTTCGGCTGCGTCCGGGGCTGCCGGCGCTGGTGAGTCCGGCGAGCGACGATCGGTTTCAGTTGGACCTGACGGCGGGCGAGGTCGGGATCGAGATCGATGATCGGTACGCGTTTTCGCTGCATGTGCGGACGTCGCTGGCCGTGACGGTGCCGCAGCCCGGGCGTGTGGAGTTGACGGTGGATGCCAGGCCGCGCCGGATCACCGCGCTGGCGTCGGTCTCCAAGGCCCCAGCGGGGGTCGACCTCGGCAATGTAGCCGCAGTCCTGCGGTTGGGGATCCCGGGCGGGCTGCGCCGGCTGTCGGGTCAGCAGCGGGAGATGCCTGGCGTGACGTCCGTCAGGCGGGTGGGCGGCTACATGGTGCTGGCTGGAGGTGTCTCGCCGTGAGCGGGCTGCTGGATGTCACGGTCGCCATCCCGGCCGTCGCATTTGTGCTGCTCGTCCTGGGTGAGTGGCTGCTGCCCACGGTGCCGCGCACGCGCCGGTATGGGGCCGGTGACTGGATGCTGAACCTGGTCGGTTTCGCCTTTCAGGGGTGGGCCATTCCGATTGGCGGGTACGTGATCGCCGTGCATGTGATGGGGCGCTTGTGGCCGGACGGGCAGGGCGTGCTGGCGGTGGGCTTCTGGGGCGCCTTTGCGCTGAACCTGGTCCTGGTGGACCTGCTCTATTATTGGCAGCATCGGGCGTTTCACTCGGTCGGCTGGCTGTGGGCGCTGCACAAGAGCCACCATGCGTCGCCGACGCTGGACGTCTGGGCCAGCGCCCGCAACACGCTGTGGATCAACCTGCTGTTCGTGTACATGCTCGTCAATCCGGTGCTCGGCTTCTGGGTCGACTCGCCGCAGGGCTTCTTTATCGGCGCGTCTGTGACCGCGTCGCTCGATCTGCTCAGGCACTCGCGCGTTGAGCTGGAGCGCATCGTCCCGCCGCCGGTGCTGCGGGCGCTGGCCGCGGTCTTTGTGGTGCCGCGCGCCCATCACCAGCATCACGATGCAGAGCAGGTCGACGTGAACTTTGGCGCCAACTTTATCGTCTGGGACCGGCTGTTCGGCACGGCGGCTGTCAACGCGGACTATCCGAGCGAGTACGGCGTGCCCGACGAACGCTCAGCGCTCAGTCAATTGGTGTACCCGCTGGGCGGGGTGCGATGAGCGGCTGGGCCCGCTTCAGTCGCGGCATGAAGCTGTTGAGCCTGGCGCTGGTGCCGCTGCAGGGCCGCGTGCGCTTCTTGTATCGGCACCTGCAGCGCCGCGACCTGCTTACGGCGCGGACCAGCTACGTCAACCTGGGGTACTGGAAGGACGATCCGCCCGGCCTGGACGAGGCGTGCGAGGCCCTGGTCGATCTGGTGGCGGACACGGCGGGGATGACGGAGCGCGACGAGGTGCTCGACGTGGGATGTGGGTTTGGTGACCAGGACATTCGCTGGATGGAGTGGGGTCGAGCGGCGCGTGTTTCGGGGCTCAATATCAGTGAGGAGCAGGTGACGCAGGCGACTGCCCGCGTGGCGCATGCGGGCCTGAGCGATCGCATTACGATGACCTGCGGTGACGCGCGCGACATGCCGTTCGAGGACGCCAGCTTCGACGTGGTGTGTGCGGTGGAGTCGGCGTTTCATATCGCCCCGCGGCGGGCCTTTGTGTCGGAGGCGTTTCGGGTGCTGAGACCGGGAGGCCGCCTGGTGCTGGCTGATCCCTGTGGGGTGCCGCGGGCATTGAGCCTGCCGGAGCGGGTCGGGCTGCTGTTTGGACGGTCGTTTTGGCAGGTGCCGGCGCAGAACCTGTATCCGGCCCGCGCCTACGACACGATGCTGCGCGACAGCGGGTTTGTGAATGTCACGATCGACTCGATTCAAGAGCACGTTCATCCGCGCTTTCGGGAGTTTGCGGCGCGGCGGCTGTATGATCCGGAGCTGACCGAGCGTGCCAGCTGGGCCTATGTGTGGCTGTTGAGGAACAGCATCAAGGCGCAGCTGAAGAAGCCCCGCCCGCCGGTGATGGACTACGTCATCGCCAAGGCCGTCAAACCTCGCTAAACTCCCGTAATGCTGGATAGCCAGGGCACGCGCGCATTCAACAAGGCGGACCGCTTCGTCGAGGGGTGGTATTGGGTCTTGCCCTCGCGCGCGGTGCGCCCCGGAAAAGTGAAGCGGGCGACGCTGTTGGGGCGTGACTTGGTCGTGTTTCGCGGCAAGAGCGGCGCGGTCGGGGTGCTGGACGCCTACTGCCCGCACATGGGTGCGCATCTGGCTGAGGGCAGCGTGCAAGGTGAAGAGCTGCAGTGCTTCTTTCACGCCTGGCGCTTCAACTGCGAGGGGCAGTGCACCAGCATCCCGGTCAACGATCCGGAGCAGGCGATTCCGGCGACCGCGGCCGCGCGGGGCTGGCCCACCGAGGAGCGCTACGGGATGATCTGGGTGTGGACCGGCCAGGAGGCGGCGCGCCCGGCCAGGTTCATTCCGGAGCTGGACGACGTGGAGACGGATCACTCGCTGGGGAGCGCGTTCGAGAAGAACT
Source organism: uncultured Myxococcales bacterium (assembly GCA_964545715.1). Classification (GTDB taxonomy): domain Bacteria; phylum Myxococcota_A; class UBA9042; genus CAZJHX01. Next base: position 11,261 of record CAZJHX010000055.1, on the reverse strand, counting down.
GCCACCCGAGCGTCATGATGATCAACGCCATCGACGAGCACCACTTCTCGACGGTGCACCATCTTCCCAACGTCTTGTACATGCAGGACGAGGTGGTCAACGACAACGTGATCACCTTCAGCAACACGAACCCGGTGCCGACCAGCAACGCGATCTTTCGGTTCGCCAAGCGGTTCTACAAGGACCGGCTCACGTACTCGATGTGCTACTCCTACGGCACGGTGGGCTCGGTGACGCTGGGCCCGGACTTCCTGCATTTCTACCTGATCTTTGCCAATCGGCTGGGCGCAGACGGCAGCACACAGGGCCGCACCCTGGCAGTAACCCGCCGTCGAAAGGGTGTGCTTGGGTGGCTGCTGAACCGGGTGCTGCTTTTCGCCTCCAAGCTGGTGGGCGCGTACTTCGCGCGGGGCGACACGCGGGTCTTTCAGACCATCAAGTTTGACTTCAAGACGCCGGTGAAGGCCGATCGGGCGATCATCCGCTTCATCCAGCACATGGAAGCGCAGAAGACGCTGCACTGGGGCACCTGGGCGGCCACCGACGACGAGGCCACCGACGACGAGGCCACCGACGCACAGACGCCGAACGTGCGCGCCATTCGATGACCGACCACAGCAAGCTGCAGTTTGACGCGGGCCTGCAGACGCCAAGTCTGGACAGGGGGCACAAGGTCCACTCCGTGATCAACGCGTTTGTGCGGCGCCGCTGCCCGGACGAGCCCGCGGTGGGAGAGCGCGTAACCGACGGACGCTGGTTCGGAGTCGAGCACTTTGGCCTCGATCGGGTGGACGCGTTCAAGACACTGTCCCAGAGAGCTCAGCGCTCAGTCGTGGCCGAGTGCTCGCGTGGGTTGCTGCAAGAGGCCTACTATATCGAGAAGGCGGGCGTGAGCTACTGCGCCAAGCTGACCGTGCTGGCGGAGACTACCGAGGAGCGGCAGGCCTTCAGCTACATCGGGGCGGATGAGGCCACGCACCTGGCGCTGGTCGCGCGGTACTTCGACGCGCGGGACGCCCAGCCGGAGACCAACCCGTTCGTCGCGCTGCTGGCGCACCTGTCGGAGGTCGGCGACGCCAACAGCCTGGTGTTGATGATGCAGGTGACGCTGGAGGGCTGGGGTCTGACGCACTATCGGGGCCTCATGCGCGGCTGTCGCGACCCGGGGCTGACCGATGTGCTGAGCCATATTCTGCGCGACGAAGCGCTGCATCACGGGGCGGGAAAGGCCCTGTATCGGCCTGAGCGGACGACCGTAGCCCAGCACGGCTTTATCGTGGACTCGATGCGCCAGTTTTTGGAGATGATTCGGGTCGGACCGCAGCACGTGGTCGGCGTGCTGGAGCACGCGGCGGGCGGCTTTACGGCGGCGGAGCGACTTGCTGCCTTTGAGCAGCTGCGCTGTGAGGCGGTGTCCGCCGAGAAGCTGTCGCTGCTGCGGTCCCTGTTTTCGGGGTCGGCGCCGGCGGATGTGTCGCAGCGCCTGGACGATCTCGGGTGCTTTACGCCCTATGACGCGCAGACGTGCGCTTCGATCACTGCGGGCTGACGTGCTTGACCCGCTTGGCGGGGTTCTCGGAATCGATGTGCTGGTCGGGATAAACCCGCGACTCCACTTTCAAGAAGGTGCCGTCCGCCAGTGATGAGCCGGGGGTCATGCCCGAGTGAACGGAGAGCACGCAGTCGTTGCCGATGACCAGCGGCTTGACGTAGAGCTGCAGCTTGCCCTCGTGCGGCTGAATGACGTGGCAGTACAGCTCACAGCCGCTGCCGACGATCACGTTGTCGCCGATCTGCATGAGGTTGCGGTCGCCGATGACCACGCGCGGGGTCCAGTACACGCCGCTGCCGACCTCGCTGCCCCACAGACGCAGCCAAAAGCTGTAAGCGCCGGGAATCACGATGAGAACGCCCTCGAGCCAGGGCAGGGCGTGGTAGAGCAGCTGCATGTGATAGCCGCCCCACCAGGGCAGGTAGCGCTTCTCGGCAAGGTCGAACCAGCCCTCTTTGATCGGCCAGATCAGTTGGTGGATGTGAAAGCACGTCAGCGGGAAGCCGTACACGCCGAACACGAGCAGCAAGGCCGACCACCACGCGGGCGAGACGACGAACACGACGACGGTGGTCGCGACGCCGGCGAGCGCGACCGCCGGAAAGAGCGCCATCAACATGCCCATCAGAGACATGCCGCGTTGATATCACACCCAGAAGCGGATCGGCTGCGACTTGTCGGGCAGGTCGCGCGGGTCGTCGCCGGCGGCGATGGCGTTGCGGATGGACTCGATGAACACGTGGATGATGTCGGCGGGCGTGTTGGCGAACTTCTCGCCGTACTTGTCGATGACCGACATCTGGTTTTTCAGGATGTCGAGATCCTGGTCGATGATGTTCTGGCCGTGGCGCTTGACGAACCACGCGGCCGGACGCGTCCACAGGCCGTAGTTGTAGGTCAAGTCGGTGTAGACCAGGGTCTCGTCATCGGCGGTGGGGATGCACTGAGACGTGATGAAGAAGTGCCCGCGCTGCAGGACATACTCCACGCTCGTGACGTTGGGCATATGGAAGTTGTCGCGGTGCTCGATGGGACGGCCGCTGGGGTTCAAGAACCAGGCGAAGACGCCCAGGTTGGCGCGCTCGCCGTGATACTCCACATGGACGGCCCCGTTTTTGCGCTCGACGGTGGCCTCCAGGGGCTCGCCGGCCTCGTCGCGGAAGATACCGCTGTGCACGTATGCCGTGTGCGGGATGTCGACGAAGTTTTCGGCGCAGTTTGTGACGGTGTTGGCGAAGCGGTTTTGCAGGCGGATGGTGTGGTAGCCGGGCGCCTTGTAGCTGGGCATGGCGAAGGGCAGCTGGTCGACGGTGGGCTGCTCTGCAAGCCGGACGTAGACGAGGTCGTCCTGCTCGATCACGTCGTAGGTGCGGGCCTGGCGGTTGCCGAGCTTCTCCTGGTCGGGACCCAGCGAGGGTACGCGGGCGACGCGGCCGTCGGCGTCGTAGCACCAGCCGTGGTAGGGGCACTGAAGGTGGCCGGCTTTGTCGATGCGCCCCAGGGAGAGCTGCGCGTTGCGGTGCAGGCAGCGGTCTTCGAGTACGCGTGCGCGCCCATCTTTGTCGCGAAAGCAGACCAGCCAGGCGTCCAGCACCTTGCGGCCCAGGACGGCGTTGTTGGAGAGCTCGTGGGACTCGGCCACGACGTACCAGAAGTCGTCGAATCTCATGTCTGGCGGGTGATGCGCAGGTCGGCGGTGAGCTCGATCTGGCAGGCCAGGCGCGCGGTGGGCTCGTCGGGCGCGCAGATATCGAGCACCTCCAGCTCCTCGGCGTTCGGTGGCGGCAGCTCGCCTTGGAGGACGTCCACCAGGATCAGGCAGGTGCCGCACAGCCCGGTGCGACAGCCGAAGAGGATGGGCGACGTATGGATGTCCAGCGCCTCGGACAGGTTGACCCCGCGCGGCAGCTCGATGGCTCGGTGCGCCGGGTTGGTGAACTCGAGCCGATGCGTGGTCACACCGGCGCTCCAAACCGCTTGAGTGCGCGGCGGTTGCTGCGCAGGTAGCGCTCGACGGTGTTGCTCTTCATGATGCTCATGGCCTTGTTCTTTTCGGCGATGAACGACAGCGGCTCCACGTACGCCCGATAGGAGTCGGCGGCGATCTCGTGGGTCTTGAAGGCCGCGTGCAGCCCCTCGTTTTCTTTGCCGAAACACGCTGCCAACATCTGTCGCGCGCCGCCGTCATCCATGCCGAAGACGGGCGAGCGCAGTACGTCGTACATGGTCTGGTAGGCGGCCGGGTCGTACCAGAAGATGCCGTTGATGATCTGGCTGACGTCGTAGTGGTCCTTCTGACAGCCGCGGATCCCCATGTTGGCGGCCATGCGTTCGAAGGCGGTCGGGGGCTTCAGGGAGTTGACGACCTCTGTGCCGACGATGGTGCTGGTGTTGAAGTGAAACGACTCGTCTAGAAAGTGCAGGTGGCTGATCCGTGCGGGGATTGGCGCCACGTCGGGGTCGGGCAGGCTCTGGGTCCACGTGCTGAGCTTGTGCTGGACCAGCTTGCCGTTGAGCGTGCGCATGCCGCGGACTGTCAGGTACTGGGACGCCATGAACGCGTTGCCGGACGACAGCAGGACAAACGCCTGGAGCTGCAGGCGGCGCCACAGTCGCTTGGCCCAGTTGGCGTTGCGAAAGATCATGGTCTCTACGTACAGCGAGCGCATTGGGTACGTGAAGAGGCGGCGACCGAAGAGCGCGTCCTCGGTGGCCTCAGCGACCGTCTTGAATGCGGCGATGTGGCTGCGCTCCTGGGATGACTCCAGGTCCAGGCTGTCGCAGACGATTCGAAAGTCCTCGATGGTGTACAGACCCGCGGCGGCGGTCTGGTTGAAGAAGATCGTCGCGATCTCTGCGGAGATGATCTGGCTGTAATAGGCGACCCAGAAGAGGTGGTTGAGGACCAGGCGCTGGCTTTCCGAGGCCTGATCCCACAGAGGCGTCCCCCACATCAGCGACAGCTCGGGCGGGTTCCAGGGCGCCGACTTGCAGGCGTCGTAGTCGAATTCGGCGGCCAGGGTGTCGAGCGACTCGCCTTGGGATTGGGCGCGGTTGCGGCGCAGGTTCAGCGCCAGCTTCTTGGTGGTTCTCAGATCGCTTTCGAGGGGGCGTGACGCCACGGTGCTCACGACGGGTTGGAGCGGCGCTGTCCCAGCGGTAGCAGTCCGCCGGTCGCGTGGGAGAGTGCCCGGCGCGCCAGCTTGGTCATGTAGGAGGCCCACAGGCGGCTGTTGACGCGGCCGATGCTGCACAGCTCGTCGCCGTCGGCGTGGCCGGGGTTGCGCTCCACGAAGAAGCGGATGTCGGGGTAATCGAGCAGCGCGCCCTCGATGGGGGCGACGTCCGACTTGAGCTTACCGACTGCGTCCTTGTGACGCAGGATCCCCAGCGCCGGCTGGTACTCGTCGGCGTAGCGCGAGCGCGCAAACTCGTCGATGACGGCGGCCTGCCAGGCGGGCGTGGCCTGGTCGTAGCGCGGCCAGTGCTCCGGGAAGTTGCGCGCCAGCAGCAGGTACGTCTTGTAGCCCTTGGTGATCAAGAACCAGTACACAGGCGTCAGCGGATGGCGCAGCTTGCAGCGCACGACGTACGAGAGAAATGCGCGTTGGAGCGCCGTCTGACCCCAGTATGCGGGCTCGATGATCGTGTCGCCGGAGAATACGGCGACCACCTGGCGACCCTGCACCACGTGTGCGCTGGTCACCAGGGTGGAGAAGCCGACGATGCGGTCGTCGCCGCCGTCGTGCAGCAGGATCACGTCGGTCTTGGACGCCAGGTCGCTCTCGAAGCGCTCGCGCGCGACGTCGTCATAGGCAAAGCGAAAGACGCCCCACATGGCGTCGACGGCGTCAGACGTCAGGTCGGCGACTGGGATCGTCTGGGAGACGACACGACCGATGGGTGAAGGCACGAGGGGCGCGGCTACTGGGCCTGGCGCGCCGTCATGTCGACCTCGACGCTGCACGGCAGGGCTTTGCCTTCGGCGACGACGGGGCAGTTCTCATTGTCGTTCATCTTGTCGACCGTGAAGGTCATCTTGCCGACGAACTCGACGACGCCGGCCACGCTCTTGGGCTCGCCGGCGTACTTGATGGTGAAGTCCGCGATGCAGCCGTCGTAGGTCTTCTTCTCGTCGAGGCCGCCCAGGTCGACGTCCTTGCGGGTTGCCGGCGGGTCCCAGCTCAGCAGGCCGGCGTCGTTGCGAACCAGCTTGGAGCCGGTGCTCTCCCCGAAGGGCTCGATGAGGCGGATGGTGACGTCGCCCGGGATCTGGTCGGAGCCGAGGAACTGCAGCGGGGTGTCGAAGTCTCGCTCGGTGTTGCCCGCGCCAAGGGCGATGAGCTCGGCGGCGCCGTCAAAGCAGCTGTCCTCGACGTGCGTGGCCGTGACGTTGAACTGTCCTGTCGCCCAGGTGATCTCACCGTTTTCGCCGGTTGCGGGGGCGTCGTCGTCCTTGGAGCAGCCGATCGTGCCGGTCAAAACAAGGGCCAGTGCCAGAGCCAAAGTGCGCTTCATTCAGACATTCCTCAAAAATGTGGTTGTGAGTGTGAGTCAACCCAGCATTAGCATCCGAGCGCGTCTCAGTCGAGAGTTACGAGCGCATCCCGGCGAAAGGATCGCGGGTGGCCACGCGCAAGGCGACGCCGAGGGAGGCCAGCAGGCTGGTGAGCAGAACCACGCCGGCGGCCAGGGCGAAGTGTGACCAGCTCAGGACGGGATGGACCAGCATCTCGAGGCGAACGCCGTCCAGCACGATCGCCTCGCCGGATGCGGGGGTCAGATCGATGCCGTTGGAGGCCAGGTACGTGAGCAGCGCCCATGCGATGGGGGCCGCGGTGGCCAGCGTCGTAAGACCCAGGACGGCCCCTTCGGCCAGAACGCAGAAGATGATTTGCGCGGGCGTCATGCCGACGGCGGCCATCATCGCCAGCTCGTGGGAGCGCTCGGCCACGCTCATGACGATGAGGCTGGCCACGCCGAAGAGGCTGAGCATGCCGACGATGCCGGTCAGCAGCATGAGCATCGAGCGGCCGTAGCGGGAGTAGCGGCGCATCTGGGGGTTCACCTCGTGCCACGTGAGCACGCGCACGTCGGCTCCCAGCCCGGTGCGTAGCGCGGCGGCGACCTGGTCGGCGTCTGCGGCGCTGTCGGTAAAGATCAGCTGGCGGTGAGCGCGCCCAGCCAGGCCGAGGAGCTTGTCCGCGACGGCCCCGTTGATGGTGATGCGGCGCCGGTTGCCGGTGGGCGTGCCTTCATCGGTGACGGCGGCGATTTTCAAGGCGGTGCTGGCGTACTGAGCGTCAGCGCGGCGATAGGTCAGCGTGATGGAGTCGCCGGCAGAGACGCCGAGGCTGTCAGCAGCGTAGGCGCCGATCTCGATGGGGTAGGGCGGTTCTGAGGCTGCGAGGCGATCCGGCACGCCGCGGCCGACGACCACGTGTCCGTCTTCGCTGGTCCCGGTGAGGACCCCCGAGAGCACGTGCCGCACTTCAGTGCCCTGAATTTGTGGGGCGATGGCTTGCAGGCGCTGCAGCGGGATGGGTTGGAGGGCCAGCGAGGCCTTGTGCGTCTCGAAGAAGCGCGGCGCCTGCAGCTGAACGTGCCCGGAGGTGGCGCGGCAGACCTGCTCGATCTGGGACGCCAGACCGGCCTGGGTCACCGCCAGAGAGACGATGAGGACCAGGACGCCGAAGACCAGCGACCCCAGCGTCAAGAGCGTGCGTCGTCTGCTGCGGACGAGCAACCGCCACGCCAGCTGTAGGTAGCGACCGCTGAGCACGAGGGACGACATGCGCATACTAGAGACCACGATCTCGTCGTGCGCTCAACCCGGCGCTATACTGCCGTGGCAATGGACAAGAAGCTTCTGACCTTTCGGTACATGACGGGCTTCGAGTGCCTGGGCGCGGACTGCGAAGACACGTGCTGCAGCGGACTCAAGGTCGCGGTCGACGAGGCCGGCTACAACGCGCTGAAGCGTGGCCTGCCGGCACTTCAGTTTGAGGACGGCGTGCGCAAATGCGACTGGAACGAGCCGGCCTTCGCGGTGCTGAACCAGAACAAGGACGGCTCCTGCCGCTTTTTGCAGGCCGGCCTATGCAACGTCCACAAGCACCTGGGCCAGGCCTTTCTGCCCGATCCGTGCGCGGTCTACCCCAGGCAGATCACGGAGGTCGACGGCCACTTCGAACTCACCGGCGCCATGTCCTGCCCGCAGGTGGCCCGCCTCGCGCTGCTGACCGATGACGCGATGGACTTCGTACAGATGGACGTCAGCGACGCCGGTCGCCTGGTGCCGGTCGAGCGCCTCCAGACGACCGCCAGCGCCTACACGGGCCATATCAACGACGTGCGGCAGTTCATGCTCGATCTGCTCGCGATGAAGACGCACCCGATCGAGCACCGCTTGATGTGGATGGTCTCCTTCGCCAATGCCACGACGGGCTTCCTACACAAGGACGCCCCGGACGACGTCATCGACCGCATCGCCCGCGCGGCTGACCCGTTGAGAGATGCCGAGTTCCGCATCAAGCTGGTAGGCGCGCAGGAAGAGCGCGCGGTCCCGGCGTCACTCGCCCTCGCGCTGGTTCACCGCTTGATCCGCCTGGGCGCCGCTTCGGACGCCAAGCCCGCGTTCCGCGACCTCATCGTCGACGTGCTGAAGTCCTACGCCAGCGACGTCGATCCACGCCCCGGCGTCTCGGAGATCTGGTCCGAGTACCAGGGCCGCCGAGCCAGAGTCATCGAGCGCCAGCGCGCCCGCATGGATACGATCTTCACCAACTATGCAGCCAACTACTGGCTGCAGTCGCCGTTCACGACCTCGGATGATCTGTTGAAGCACATGACGCGCCTGCTGCTGCAGGTCGCTGCCCAGCGCTTCCTCCTGATCAGCCTCCGTGACTCCCGAGACACCCTCGAGACCCTGGACAAGGCCGCAGTGCGCGTCGTCTACACGATGAACAGAGTTTTCGAGCACACAAACCTGGTCGACGAGCTCGCCCAGGAGCTGGCGAAGCAGGGCGTGCTCAACGACGCGGGCGCGATGTCGCTGACCCGCTTCTAAGCCGATTCCGGCGTTATGAGCCGTGGGGGCTGTGGCGCGGCGGCCCTGGGCGGTATGATCGCGGCATGCGGTGGCTCTGTGTGGTCTTGGGACTTGGGTTGGTCGGCTGTTCCGACGACGATGTGGTGGCGGCGCCCTCCGACGTGCCCGCGGACGTTGTTTCCGATGCGGCGGTCGCGCCTGACGTGGTGGCCGATGTGCCGCCCACGTCCGACCCGGGCGAGGTGCTGGATGTGGCTGACGCCACCGATGTGACCGACACGGCGGATGTCGTGGAGGGACCGACGTGCGCGCATTATTGCGCTCAGGTGGACCTGGTTTGTCCTGAGTCGTCGGGTTATGGGCAGTATCCCAGCGTGTTCGACTGCGGGGACTTGTGCTCGCGGCTGCCGTGGGACCTGGGGTGCCGGACCGAGATCGCTGAGGGGCTCGAGGGCGGCGGCGACGCGGTCGGTTGCGAGACGGCCGGGATCAGCGGTGGCGGCGTCTGCGGGAGCCTCTGCGAGAACTACTGTGACTTCGTGATGGCCGGGTGTCCCGCGGTGTGGGCGGAATTGGAGGCTTGCATGGCCGGCTGCGCGGCGTTTGGGGCCGAGGGGGTGGCGGGGGCGACATCGGGCGACAGCGTGCAGTGCCGGCTGACCTACGCGGCGTTGGCCAATATGGAGTTTTCGGCCGGCTTGCATTGTCCGTACGCCGGTGCGGACAGCGCGCGGTGCACGGTGGGCGACGCCCAGGTGGGGGACACGTGTGAGGCTGCCGTGGTTATCGACACGCTGCCGTTTGAGGCCGAGGGCAATACCGCCTGGGCGCTGGATGATTTGGACACCGACGGCGGGTGCGGCATCGACGCCTGGCGCGGGGATGTGCTGCCCGATGTCGTCTATCGCTATGAAGCGCAGGTGGACGGGGCGCATCAGGTCAGCTTGTTCGGCGCCGCGACCATCGTCTACGTGACGACCACGTGTCCCGATGTGGCGGGCGGGTGCGTGGATTACAGCGGGGACCTGGCCGTGACCGGCACCTGGGAGGTGATATTGGCGGCGGGGACGACCTACTGGTTTGTGGTGGACGGGCTGCTGATCGAGGACTTCGGCGACTACATCTTTAAGCTGAGTCCGCCTTAGCCGGCCGGGCCGCGTCCGCGGGTTCGATGGCCGGGTAGCGTCCGCCCGCTGCGGCCTCCTCGGTGAGGATAAGGCGCGCGCCGCGGTTGTAGGTAACGTACGACCAGACCCAGTCCAGCAGAGTCACCAGGCGATTGCGGAAGCCGACCAGGAACATCACGTGGATGAGGGCCCACATCAGCCAGGCGAGCAGGCCTGTGAAGCGACCGCCCAGGGCCTGGCCCACGGCGCGGCTGCGGCCGATGGTGGCCAGGGAGCCCTTGTCCAGATAGCGGAACGGCTTGGGCTCTTCCTGCTTCATCGCCCGCTTGATGGTGCTCGCGGCGTGGCGCCCTCCCTGGATCGCGGCGGGGGCGACCCCGGGGACGAGCTCGCCGTCCTGCTCCAGCGCGGCCAGGTCGCCGACTACAAAGACCTCCGGGTGGTCCGGAATGCTGAGGTCGGGCTCCACCAGGACGCGACCTGCGCGGTCGAGCGGGGTGTCCAGCGTGCGGGCCAGCGGTGAGCCGGCGACACCGGCAGCCCAGAGCACGGTGCGCGCCGGGATGTGCTCGTCGCCGATGCGCACGCCCGATTCGTCGATGTGGGTGACGAGAGTGCCCGTGCGGACCTTGGCGCCCAAAGCCTCCAGCTGCTGCCGGGCTTTTGGTGACAGGCGCTCGTCGAAGGCGGCCAGGACGCGGTCTCCGGCCTCGAGCAGGATGACTTCGGCCGTGGCCGGGTCGATGTTGCGGAAGTCCCGCGCCAGGGTGTGACGCGCGATCTCGCTGAGGGCTCCCGCAAGCTCGACGCCGGTGGGGCCCGCGCCGACAACCACAAACGTCATCAGGGCGCGCCGGACCTCCGGATCCTGCTCGCGTTCGGCGGCCTCGAAGGCGAGCAGGACGCGCCGGCGGATCTCCAACGCGTCGTCCAGGGTCTTGAGGCCGGGGGCATGCCGCGCCCACTCGTCTTTGCCGAAGTAGGCGTGGCCGGCCCCGGTGGCGATGATGAGGTAGTCGTACGCGATCTCGCGGTCGTCTCTCGTGACGACGACCTTGCGAGCCTTGTCGACCGCCGCAACTTCGGCCATCTGAACGGTGACGTTTTTCTGCTTGCCCAGAATCTTGCGGATCGGGGCGGCGATCTGGGTCGCGCTGAGCGCCGCCGTAGCCACCTGATACAGCAGCGGCTGGAAGCAATGGTGGTTGCTGCGGTCCAGCAGCGTGATGCGAACGCCGGCGCGCCGAAGCGCACGTGCCGCGTACAGGCCGCCGAAGCCGCCACCGATAATCACAATGTGAGGGGTGGTCATCTCACACGAAAGATAGCGCGTTGAGCCTTGCGGACAACCCCCGAAAGTGCACAAAATCCTGCCATGAAGTCGCGAACTTTCATTCTCTCTTTGACCCTGGTCTGCATCTGCTCGTTCCTGGCCGCCGGATGTGGCGACGATCCGCTGGACGGCGAGACCGGCGATGCGACAACGGGCGACGACACCACGGCGACCACCGACACGGGGACGTCTGAGGAC
>CAZJHX010000054.1:42538-63649 GCA_964545715.1 uncultured Myxococcales bacterium | reverse complement strand
GCCCTGGGTGAAGCAGCAACTCAGGGAGGCGACCGCCTGGGGCGAGACGCCTCGGGCCCTGATTCACGACAACGCCGGCATCTACGGCCCGTACCGGCCGCGGCTCACTGTCGAGAAGGACGGGAAGAGCCGGAGCTACAGGAGCCACCTCGACAGGCGGCTCGACGGGATTCGCCGCCACTGGACGGGAGGCTGGTCGCCCTGCCCGTGCTCAGCGGGCTGATCTACGACTACGAACTTGCGCGCTCGCGGCTTAGGGTCTCGCAGAGGACGAGGGTCGGGTCCACAGACAGTTTAGCCGATGGAGACGTTCGCCCTGCCTTGCCCCGCAAAGCCCACAAGTGTTCAAGCAGCCGATCGGTGCGTCCAAGGCCACGCTGCGAGCGCCGAAAAACCGATGCCCGACCGCCTGGTGGCCAGCCATTCCGGCTGTGACGCTTTTCGCGGAGTACGGACCTGCGAGTACGCAGTCATGGACGACGGGGGCTCGGGCTGCGGCGAATGGGGGAGCAAGCCGGTCGGCAGCAAGCCGGCGGGCGCCTCACCCTACGGTGTGCTGGACATGTCCGGCGAAATAAACGAGTGGGTGCAGGACTGCTGGCATTGCGACTTCGACGGGTCGGACGACGGCACCGTCTACGGCCTGGCGCCGACTGACGGCTCGGCGTGGGAGGACGACCTGTGCGTCAACCTGCTGCAGGTCGTGCGCGGGGGATCCTGGTACTACTTCGCCGTAGACATTCGCGCCTCCGCGCGGGAGGCCCGCGACATCGATGAGCGCTCGGCGATAACGGGGTTCCGCTGCTGTCGCACCATCTCCCGCTGAGCACGTTCTGACGGCGGCGCCGACGCGTGACCAGACGGCGTCCAGATGCTAGATTGGGCCGCAACGCCAGCGCATTGGAGGTCGGCCGTGTCATCTACGCTTGTGGTGGTTATGGGATGCCTGCTGTTGGGGACGCCCCCCGAGCAAATCGCCGTTCAAGGCCAGCTGCACAGCGCGGCGGGGCTCGCGGTGGACGGCGTGTACAAGGTCGCCGCGGCGCTGTACGACCAGCCCAGCGGTGGCAAGGTGCTTTGGGAGACCAACATCGAGGACCTGCAGGTGACAGCCGGGGTCTTCGACGTGGTCCTGGACGGCGTGGCGGCGACTGTCTTCCTGGGAGACGGCGTGTGGCTTGGCGTCAAGATCGAGAGCGAGCCCGAGCTGCCGCGGCAGCAGATCCTGTCGACGCCGATGGCGCTGGTGGCGGCCCGGGCGCTGGGCATCGAGTGCACCGCGTGTGTGAAGCCGACGGCGCTCGCCGCGCCAGCCGGCGACTGTGGCGCGGGCGGCCTGCTGGTGTGGAGCGGCGACGCCTGGACCTGCGGGGCGGGCCCGGATCTCAGCGGGTTCGCGACTGTGGAGGCGCTGGCCGCTTATGCCAAGACCGCCGACCTGGCGCCATACGCCAAGACCGCCGACCTGGCGCCATTCGCCAAGACCGCCGACCTGGCCGAGGTGGCCACCAGCGGCGCCTACGGTGACTTGAGCGACGCGCCGACGCTGGCGAAGCTGGGCGCCTCCTGCCCCGACAACACCTTCATGACAGGGATCCTGGCCGACGGGACGTACCAATGCCAGAGCGCGACCCCGGACGGGCTGCTGGCGGTGCCGGTCGCCGCCGCGGACCCGAAGCCGTGTACGCCCGCGCTGCTGGGCGCCACCTACGTCAACAGCCAGGACAAGGCGCTGTACGTGTGCAACGGCGCGGACTACGTCGTGGTGACCAACCTGGACACCACCGGCACGCAGCCCAACCCCGGCACCAGCTGCAAGCAGCTGCTCACTGCACTGAGCTCTCCAAAGGACGGGATCTACTGGATCAGCATCGCGGGGGGAGCGGCGACCCAGGTCTACTGTGACATGACCACGGACGGGGGCGGCTGGACGCTGGTGTCCTACGGCTATCGCCCGACCTCTGGCGGCACAGCCGTCTACTACCTGCCGACCAGCGCGCAGGGCCCGTGGTCACCACAGACGCGGGACGACCGCGCGGCCATCGACGCCAAGGCCCTGGTGGCCAAGAGCACGCACTTCGCGCTGACGATCACGACTGGAGGGGCGGCCCCGGTCACGGGCAACCTGCAGTCCTACACGCAGGTCTACCGGTGGGCCATCCCTGCTCCGGCGACGGACGGCTTCGGCCTGGTCTCGGGCTGCTCGGGCTGCACGACGGTGCAGGTGACCGAGCTGAAGGCCAACAGCACGTTCGCCGCCAAGACGCTGCCCGGCAAGCCTCAGGTGACGTGCACCGGCAACAAGGCGGGCACGCCGTACGAGCGCCAGTTCATCGGCTTCAACAGCACGGGGTGCTGCGGCGCCTGCGGATGGGATCCGGTGACGTCCAACGGAATGGTGGTGTGGCATGGCAGCGGATACAACCCGACGACCAGCGCCGGCACGGGCAACGCGGAGCGCGCGGGGTCCTTTGGCTTCTGGATGCGGTAGCCCGGGCGCCGTGACCGCGCTGAAGGTAGTCACGTGCGCGCTTGCCGTGTGTCTCGCCTCGTGTGCGTCACCTCGCGGCCCCTATCTGTACGATGTGGTGTTCGAACTGGACGGCCAACGCCTCGCAGCGACCCGCCTGCCGGTCTGCCGCACCGAGATCATCTGCCCACGGCAGGCCTATCGGGAGCCGGCACATCGCCCACGCGCTCCGGTGCCGATCTTCCCTCTGCCGCAGGGCCACTCCCGACAGGATGTGACCTTGAAGCCGCCCCGTCGAGCTGGGTGAGAGCGCATCGCGTGCCAGCGTTGGGGCTGAGCAAATTCAGGTGGTTAGCCGTGTGTCGAGTCTCACCGATATCTCAATGTGGGACGTTGGTCTCGAGGATGGGAGCGGCTGAGACTGCGCCGTAAACATGTTGATGCGGCCGGGCCCGTGTCGGTTTCGTGCCGGCCCGCCCGGACCTATTCGCAGGCGGTCTGGCCGGCGTTACCACGGGCGGCGTCTGCGGGGTAGGGCTCCGGCGGTTAGAGGCCCAGCTCGGTGATACGTCGCTGCAGTCCACGGCGGGGGACGCCCAGCGCGGCGGCGGCGCGGGTCGTATCACCGTCGCACGCCGCCAGCGTGGCTGTGATCTCGTGGGGCGCGATGTCTCGGGGGCGACGCACGGACGGCGACTTCTCGATGAGCGCCATCAGGCTGTTGCGCGCGATCCCGAGCGCTCGCGCCGTCGACTCGTAGCGATAGTCGTTTTCACGCAGCGTGCTCACCAATTGTGCGTCGGTGATGTCCGCCGGGCGACGCTGAGCCGCGGGCGCGTCCACCTCCGCCACCACCGGAGCGGATGGGGCGCTTGGCTCGGTGAGAAACAGCGCTTCCACGGCGGGATCCAACTCAAAGGTCTGCGTCGAGCGGTTTGTGATCACGATCTGCCGCACCACGTTGCGCAGCTCCCGCACATTGCCCGGCCAGCGGTAACGCAGCAGCCGGCCCACGATGACCGCGGGCAGCCACGGCTTGGCCCCTCGGTCCTGGGGATGCAGCCGGTCGAGGTGACCCTGTCTCTCCAGCTCCTCGTGAAGGAAGCGCGCCAGCAGTCGGCCCACGTCGTCGCGGCGCTCTCTGAGCGGCGGCATGTGGATCTGATAGCCGCTGATGCGCTGCAGCAGGGCCAGGCGGAAGGTCCCGGCGCTGACACGCTCCTGCAGCTTGGCGTCGGTGGCCGCGACCAGGCGTACGTCGACCGCGCGCGCCCGATGCCCGCCGACGGGGCGCACCTCGCCGGTCTCCAGCACACGCAGCAGCGCGACCTGCACCTCGATGGGCATGTCGCCGATCTCGTCCAAGAACAGTGTGCCGCCGGACGCCGCTGCAAAGAGGCCGTCACGGCTTGCGACGGCGCCGGTAAACGCGCCCTTCACGTGACCGAAGAGCTCCGCCGCAGCCACGGACGGATTCAGCGCCGCCATGTTGACCGCCGTGAACGGCCCGGTGCGCCCGCTGCGGTCGTGTACGGCTCGGGCCGCCAGCTCCTTGCCGGTGCCGCTCTCGCCGCGGATCAGGACCGGCACATCGAGGTCCGCCACATCTGCAATCGCTCGCCGGGCCCTCAGGATCGCGCGACTGTGTCCGACGATCACGTCGTCCGGCGGCATCGTCGGTTCGGGACCGACCTCGTGCAGCAGCAAGACGATCCGGTCTCCGAGCTGAAGCACGGCCCCCCGGCTCAGCGTCTTCTCCGGGATCAGGCGTGGCTCAGCGCCCATCGGGCGGCCGCTGACCTCCAGGCGGGCGCCCTGTGGATGCGGGGTAATGCGGATGCCGCCTTCGACCCGCTGGATGAGCGCGGATTTGCGGCTGATTGTCGGATCTCCCAGCGGCTTAAGCGTCGGGCTTCCGGGTGGTCCGAATCCCGGCTCAAGCCGACTGAGTCCCATCGGCTCTCTGCCCGCAGGCAGCGCCGCCCGCTCCCCGACGCGCTCGATACGCGGGTGGTACGCGATCGTCAGCGCCAGCAGCTGCGGGCCGGCGCCGGGCAGACCGTCGCCCGTCGTCCGAATGGTCTCGGAGTCGAGGAGCTGTTGAGTCTCTTCAGACACAAATGAGAGTGAACCCGATGGTGCCGGTGCGGCGCAAGGACCCATGTCAGATCCCACCTGGGCGCTCTCGTGTTAGTGTCGACTCACACTCATGGAGCATTAGGATAGTCGGTGACGAACGAGCCACCGCGCCCGGACGACGAGGTGAGGCCACCGTCCGAGGAGTCTGAGATCGACGCCCCGACTATCGCGCCGGACGGCGAGATCTCTGTGCCTCAGTTCGCCCGGGACTGGCACACTGAGGTCAGTGTGGTCGCGGAGCTGGAGGCCGGCGCTCGGCCTGCGCCGGGTACGGTGGTGGGCGACGACTTCGAGATCATCCGCTTTCTGGCGCAGGGCGGTATGGGTCACGTCCACATCGCGCGCGATCTCAAGCTGGGCAGGCGGGTCGCGGTCAAGCTGGTGCGGCCCGTCGGAGCCCACTGGGACGCGGCGCTCAAAGCGTTTGAGCGTGAGGCGCGCGCGACCGCTCGTCTGCGCCACCCCAACATCGTCACCATTCACCAATTCGGCAACTGGAACGGGCTGCCCTTTCTGGTGCTGGAGCTGTTGGAGGGCGAGGCGCTCGATCAGGTCTTGAGGCGTCGGCCGGTCACCACGCCGGAGGTCGTGCGCATCGGGGTGCAGATCGCCCGCGCGCTGGTTCACGCCCACCGGATGGGGTTGGTGCATCGCGATCTCAAGCTGGGCAACGTGTTTCTGACGGAAGACGACACGATCAAGGTGCTGGATTTCGGGCTGAGCTTTGTGAGCGCGCGCCTGGACACCGAGTCTACGACGGCCCCGGAGCCGGGGGACCATGCGCACACCCCGGGCGTGGTCTCGGGCACGCCGGGATACATGCCGCCGGAGCAGGCGCTGGGGGCCAGTCAGGATGAGCGCGTCGACATCTGGGCGCTGGGCGCGGTGCTTTTTCGACTGACCACACAGCGCATGCCGTTCAGCCGGTCCGGCTTGTTGGACGCTGATCTGGCGGCGCCGGAGATGACGGAGTTTGAGCCTGAGGCGCCGGCCGCGCTCGACCGCATCGTGCAGCGTGCCTTGGCCAAGGCGCCGGGCCGTCGTTTTCAGTCTGCGCAGCAGATGTTGGACGAGCTGCTGGTGTTGGAGCGGCGGCTGCTCGGCGGCGACGAGGTGGTCGGCGAGCCCTATCGGTATCTGCAGTCGTACGGTGCCGACGATGCGGCGTGGTTTTTTGGCCGAGACAGGGAGGCGGCGCGTGCGGTGCGCGCGATCAAGGGGCGGCGCTTGCTGGCGCTGGTCGGGCCGTCCGGTGCGGGCAAGTCGTCGCTGGTTCACGCGGGGATCGCGCCGCTGCTGCGCCATGACTCCGAGCGGTGGACGGTGCTGTCCCTGGCGCCCGGGCCGGCGCCGCTGACCGCGCTGCATCACGCGCTGAGCCATGCGTTGGAGGGTGGGTTTGCCAAGCGTGGGCCGGGCGCGCTGTTGACGAGCCCGGGGCTGGCCGGCCGCGCGCTGCGGCGTATTGCAGAAGAGGCACACGGGCGCGTGCTGTTGGTGGTCGACCAGTTTGAGGAGCTGTACACCCAGGTGACGGACCGCGCCGACCGCGTGGCCTTCACGTCAGGTCTGCTGTCGGCCGCTGATGACGAGAGCAGCCCGGTCTCAGTGCTGCTTGTGATGCGCAGCGACTTCATCCATCGGTGCACCGAGGACCCGGTCCTGGGCGACCGCGTGACCGCCAACCTGATGGCGCTGGGGCCGCCCGGCCACGATGCGCTGATCCGCACACTGGAGGGACCTGCCGCCCGTCTGGGGTATGAGCTGGAGAGTGGGCTGGCCGAGCAGATGGTCAATGAAGTGCAGGGTGTTGAGGCGCCGCTGCCGCTGCTGCAGTTTGCCGTCAGTCGGCTGTGGGAGCACCGCGACACAAAGCAGCGGCTGCTGATGCGCGAGTCGTTGCTGCGCCTTGGCGGGGTGGCCGGGGTGTTGGCGGCCCACGCCGAGCATGTGTATGGCGAGTTGGTGGCCCAGCCCGACGTGGCCGTGGCGCGCGCCATGTTGTGTGCGCTGGTGACCGCCGACGGTACGCGCATGGCCGTCGCTCGCAGCGAGCTGATCGCAGACTTTGAGGACCGGGTGCGGGCGGAGCGTGTCTTGACGCACCTGCTGGACGGGCGGCTGCTCACCACCGGGCGCGGAGGGGATGGCGTGGAGGCGGTCGTCCAAATCGCGCACGAGTCGCTGATCGCGCGCTGGCAGCGGCTGGCCGAGTGGCTGAGCGACAGCGCCGGTGAGCGGCGGCACATGGAGCGCCTGGGGGCCGCGGTGCGGCACTGGTCTGAACGCGGGCGGCCGGCTCAACTGCTCTGGCGCGGAGAGTCGCTGGAGGACGCGCTGCGGTGGCGTCGGGAGTCCGCGCCCAGGCTCGGCGCGGACGAGAGGGCGTTTTTGGATGCGGCGCTTTCGGCGCGCAACCGCAGTCGCCGCATCCGTCTGGGGGCTGCTGTGGTGTCGGTCGTGGTGCTGGTTGCCGTGGCGCTGGGATCCTACGCGACCATGCTGGAGTTTCGGGAGCGCGGGCTGGCGGCGGAGCGCGCGGAGGGCGAGGCGCGCCACAACCAGGGGCTGGCGGAGTCGCGTCAGGCGGAGCTGATCATTCGCACGCTGACGATCGGCGCCGAGAGTCATCGCCTGCGCGACCAGCGCACTGAGGCCGTGGCCCTGTTGCGCGCTGCGGCCGATCTGGAGGTTGAGTCGGGCGGCGCTACCAGCAACACGGTGCTGGATATCGAGCGCCTGGCGAGCGTCGGAGGCATGGCCCGAGTTCTGCCGGGCCACGCGGAGGTCGACGAGGTGCTCTTTTCTCCGGACGGGCGCCAGCTTGCAACCCTGGGCGCCGGAAAGGTCACGCTCTGGGAGGTGGCGACGGGTACCGCGCTGCACACGCTGTCCGGCCATGTCGGGCGCATGGTGTGTATGGCCTGGGGTCCGGGCGGTCAGTGGTTTGCGACAGGCGCGCTGGACGATCCGGAGGTGCGGATCTGGGGCCCAAAGCGCACGCTGAAGCACAGGCTTGGCGGGCCTGGGGAGCGGGTGCGTACATTGACCCCCAGTCCGGATCGACGCCTGCTTGCCGCCGCGCAGAGCTCGGTGGTCCGAGTCTTGCCGTACATGATGGCGCGCTCGCTGGCGCCCGGAGAGGGGCTGGGCGTCGCGCAGGCCATCATCACCCAGGTCGGAAAGCGCGTGGTGCCGTGGCCCTCCGTCTCGCAGTTCTACCCCGGCCAGCCCAAGGCCACCGAGGCCGTGATCAACGCCGTGACGCTGCTTATGTACGAGACCCGGACGGGCCAGTCCCTGTCCGAGACCACCTGCAAGGCGGTCGCGGACATGTGGAAGAGCCAGCGGCCGGACGGCGGCTTCGACTGGTGGGCGTTTGGTCTCTTTCCGTTCGAGTTGAGCCAGTCCAACTACTGGGCGGCGGCGCTGGTGTCGTACACGATGGCGGCCGCGCAGAACCACCCCGAGTGCGACGCTGCGTCCTCCGGGTCGGGGGCTCTTCAAAAGCTGCACAGCTGGCTGGCCGACAACCTGGCCACCGCCGACGGGCACGGCAAGCTGTGGTACCTGGTCGCCAACCGGGCGTGGGGTGGCGGGCTCATCAGCGGCAACGCGCTGGCCGACCAGCTGGCGGCCATCCGCGCCAAGCAGCGTGATGACGGCGGCTTCGGCCTCACCGACTTCCTGCCGTTGGACCCGGCCACTGCGTCGGATGCCTACGCCTCGGCCATCGCGGGTGTCGTGCTGGACGCGAGCCAGGCGCCGGAAGACAAGGCGGCGGCTCACGACGTCCGCGCGTGGATGGCGCTCAACGGCGACGTCAGCACCCTGCTGGGCTCCAAGTCTCCCAACAAGCCGGACGATCCCTTCAACAACGCCCTCTTCAGCGACACGACCATGGCGTTCTGGCTGTGGTACCAGGCGCAGTAACCGGACCCGGATCCGGTAGCGCAAAAAACGCGACGGCAAAAAACACCCATCAATTGGCCTAGGCCAATGTGCGGGTGCCGATCGGCTGATGCGCGTAGCGTTTGCCGTTCGTAATCTGACTACCAGAGAGAGGGACAGCACACAGAAAGTAGCGCAGGAGCAGTTATGCCTCGCGAGTTGGATTACACCGCGGACCCGGGCGAGCCGTCGCGCCGGGCTCTGGATTCCAGGCCTCCACATCTGAGCGTCAGCGCCGAGGGGGGACCGCAGGTGCGGGTGACCATTCGCGGCCGGTGCATCGGCGGTGACAGCCCCGTGTATATCGCCGGACCCTGCGCTATCGAGAGTCGCAGTCAGTTTGAGCTGGCGGCGCGGCGGCTGGCGGCTATGGGGATCGGGTTTGTGCGCGGCGGGGCCTACAAGCCGCGGACCTCCCCGTACGCGTTTCAGGGTCTTGGCGAAGAGGGGCTGCAGATCATCTCGGAGGTCGCCAGGCGCCACGATCTGGTCACGGTCACCGAAGTGATGACGCCTGAGCGGGTCCCGCTGGTGGCGCGGTATGCCGACATTCTCCAGATTGGGGCGCGCTCCATGCAGCACTACGATCTGCTGCGCGCGGTCGGGCGGGCCGGGAAGCCGGTGCTGTTGAAGCGGGCTTTCACCGCCACGATCGACGAGTGGATCCACGCCGCCGAGTACATCGCCAACGAGGGCAACGACCGGATCATCATGTGCGAGCGCGGCATCCGCACGTTTTGCCGGGAGACGCGCGCCACGCTCGACCTGTCGTCGGTGCCGATCGTCCGGACGCGCACCCGGCTGCCGGTGGTGGTCGACGTCAGCCATGCTGCCGGGCGCCGCGACATTCTGGCGCCGATGGTCGAGGCTGCGTTCGGTGTCGGCGCTCACGGCGTGATGATCGAGGTGCACCCCGAGCCGGACACTGCCTGCTCGGACGCGGAGCAGCAGATCAGCCTGCAGCAGTTTGGCGAGCTCAAGGCCGACATCCTCACCCACATGGACCAGGTGCGCCGGCTGCTCTCGATCTCCTGCGACGGCACCGGGCCGGACCTGGAGCCCGGGGTTGTCGTCGCTGACAGCCCCGCCGTCGTTGTCGCGACAACCGACGGCACCGTGGTGTCTCAAAGCCCTGAGGCCCGTCGCATGTGCGGTGACGGCGTCGGGCGCTCATGCTGGGACGTCGTGGGGTCGATGGAGGGCGCCACCGGCCTTCCCTGTCGTCACGGCTGCACGACTGAGCTCTTCTCGGGCGAAGCCGGCGCCAGCGCGTACTCCCGGTTCACCTTGGACGGCACCGACCAGGAGCTCTATTGCATGCCCATGGGCCCCCTGGCGGTCTGCGTCTTCGGTCGCAACGGTCGGCACGCCGCGTCGGGCGTGATGACGCCCGTGTCGCCCGAGCCGCCTCCACCCATGCGCGTGCACCGGGCGTCGGTGCGTGTGCAGGACGCCGCGGTGACCATTCATACGTTTGCCGCGACGCAGCCTCTGGAGACCGAGGAGGCCATCGGCGCCTTCTACCGCGGGATCGCCCGGCGGCTGGCGGAGCACGGGGAGCCGCTGTTCCACGAGAAGGTCTTTGGGGAGCTCGATGGGGTGGCGGCCACCGGTGCTGCGCGTGCAGTCGCCCTGTCGGACGTGGGGATCGACCCGAAGCTGCCCTTCTCGTACGTTGGTCAGCGGCCGTGCATCGGTGGGTTGGTCGCCGGCGTGCAGGTGTGGACGACCGCGCACGGGGCTTGCGAGACCGTGCACCTCGACGGCGCCCCCGTGGGGCGACTGCTGGAAACGGCGGGTCTGCGCATGATGATGCTGACCGGTGTGACAGGCCCGTTTGTCGACGCCCCGGAGCAGGCTTCGGGCATGTTCACAGGCGCAAACGACCTGTTGGCTGCGCACGGCTTCCGGTTCCAGGACGTCACCCGCACATGGATCTACATCGACCGGCTGTTGGAGTGGTACGACGACTTCAACGTGTCGCGGCGCAACTTCTTCGAGGCTGTGGGCATCATGCGACCCGATCGCCCCTTCGACCCGCCGGCCAGCACCGGCATCCAGGGCGGCCATCCGCTGGGGGCCGAGTGCTTCATGGACGTGCTGGCCATCGCCTCGCGCGACGAGGACCTGGGCCCGCCCTTCCGCGTGCTGCGCACCGATCGGCAGAACGAGGCGTACGAGTACGGCTCGGCTTTCTCGCGCGGCATGACGGTGGGAGGCCGGCCCGACCGGATGATTCTGGTGTCCGGTACGGCCAGCATCGACACCGAGGGCAACACCATCTACATCGATGATCCTCAGGGCCAGCTGATCGAGTCGTACGCGGATGCGGCGGCCGTGCTGCAGGACGCCGGTGCGGGGCTCGGGGATGTTGTATCGGCCGTGCTCTTCTCCAAGAACGAGGTGACCTGGCGCGCCCATCAGCGGCTGGTTGAGTTGGGTCTCATCCCACGGCTTCCCGCTATCGCGACCTATGCCGACGTGTGCCGCGATGACCTGCTCTTTGAGCTGGAGGTCACCGGGCTCTGTCGCGGAGAGCAGCCGTGAGATCGCGGTGGCGATGGCTCGCCCCCGCTGTTCTCTGGCTGGTCGCGGCGTGCACCGACACACCTGTTGCGGTCGCTCCGGTCGTCGACGCGCCCCAGCTCGAGCAGGACGCAGGCTTTGACCTGTTTGTCCGGACGGTGGCGCCGCTTCTGGCGCGGTCGTGCGGCGGTGCGGTCGAGGGTGAGAAATACGGCTGCCACGTGCAGCCGGCGGCGTCGTTTGAAGAGCTTGGCGCCGGCGCTCATCCGGAGGAGATGAGCTTCTTCGTTCCGGTGGACGAGGCGACCGGCGCGATCACGACGCCGGCCCAGCTGCGCGCCGCGTATGACGCCATGTTCGGCGGGCGAGAGCGCAAAGGCGTCGTTCAGCCCCGGGTAGACGTGCGCTATCCGCCGCGCTTCAGTCTCATGCTGCGCAAGCCCCTCTCGCAGACGGCCGGCGGGCTGGTGCACCTGGGAGGCGACATCTTCTCGGGGCAGACCGACCCCGGCTACCGCGCGCTGAGGGACTGGATCGACCTGGAGCGGGGCGCCCGCGAGTCGCAGCCGGAGCCGCTCGAGGGTGGCGAGGCCGGTCGGTTCTTCAAGGAAGCCGTGCTGCCGGTGCTGGTCACGAACTCGTGCATGTCGCCCGCGTGTCACGAGTTCAACCACAGCAACGTGCGGTTCGACCTGGGCGCCGCATCCGAGGACCTCTCTGAGCCCATCTCGGCGCGCTTTACCAACAGCTCCGCCAACGCCAATCGGCGCAGTGCGCTGGGCCTCATCACCAAACAGCTGTACCTGACCGGCGACGTGTCCAAGAGCCGGTTCATGGCCAAAGCCCTGCCGCTGGCAAAGGGCGGTGTCCTGCACAAAGGCGGCAACGACGCGTTCTTTGACGGGCCGGAGGATCCGGACTTCAAGACGCTTGTGCGCTGGGCGGAGCTGGAGCGTAAGGCGCTGGTTGCGCGGACCACGATCGCGGGACAGGCTGTGCGGCCCAACGACGTTGGACGGGTGCAGGGCGTGCTGTTTGTACGTCGCCCAATCGACCAGGCTCGTCGCTTCTTGGACCCGGGCCGCTACATGGGCGGCGGCGACCTCTGGGTGCTGCCGGTTCGCCCCGGTGAGACGCCTGCGACCGCGGCCGGCCCCGCATTCAATCTGACGGCGCGCTTTCATCCGGACTCGGACGCGGATATCCGGGAGCCCGACGTGCGCTATGACGGGCGGGCCGTGCTCTTCGCCATGCGTATCGGCAAGGACGACGCGCTCAACATCTATGAGCTGTCATTGGACGATGAGCTGCAGTACGTCGACGGCAGCCTGCGACGCCTGACGTACGGGCCCACGGCGGTTGACGGCGTCCGTGTTCACTTCACCGACCCGACGTGGGTCCCCGATCCCGAAGACGCCGAGGCTGCCACCGCCGGCCTGGAGCTGACGCGCGCGGACGTCGTGTTCGCCTCCAACCTGGCGGGCGAGGTCGCGCCGGCGGAGGAGTACGGGGTGCTCGGCGAGGTCGATGCGGCGACCCCCGACACGATTGAGGACTGGGAGCGTCACGAGCCGGACGGCGCATATGTCGGGCGACGGTTGCGCGTTTTGGCTGCCGACGGCTCCGCGAGGGTGCGGCGCATCACGTCGTGGGATAACCGGACGGCCGACCAGACGCCGCAGCCGACCCGCATCGGCCTCGACAGGCCGCTGAAGCCGGCGCCCGAGCCCGGCGCGCATTACGTCATCGAGCGGGAGCGCGGCGATCGCGCCGAGTTTCTGCCGGCGTACAGCGTGTACGGGGTCGCCCGGTCGGAGCCCGGGGAGGAGCAGGCGAGCTACGAGAAGACGCTGGTGCGCATCACACACAGCCCCAATCACGAGCTGGATCTGAGCGTGCGCAGTACCGGCGAGGTGTTTTTTGCCTCGCTGCGCAACACCGGATATGCGCGTCATCGGCCCGTATTCAACGTGGGGCGCAACC
Source organism: uncultured Myxococcales bacterium (assembly GCA_964545715.1). Lineage (GTDB taxonomy): Bacteria > Myxococcota_A > UBA9042 > CAZJHX01. Next base: position 50,580 of record CAZJHX010000054.1, on the reverse strand, counting down.
GGCGCCAGCTGGACAAGGCGTTCAGCTTTCCCACCCATCGGGGCAACCGCTCTCGGCTGCGGATCTACGCGGATTATCACGAGCTGCCGGGTGGCAACGACATCTTCGCCGCGCTGGCGCCCGACAGCGTGTGGGGGTCCGGCGCGCTGCACGTCGCCGATCATCAGCTGGGCTGCATGTTCGAGCCCGGCAACCCGGTCGACGGCGCCAAGTGGCTGTGGCAGGGCTACGGCCGGTCCGGGGTCGGGGACACCCCCGCGCATCCGCGCGCCGTTCCGGTCGTCTCCGAGCTGTTTCCGCGGTTTGGTCCCGCGGCGATCACGGATCACGGCTTCTCGCCCGGCGGCACGTATCGCGATCCGCGGCCCATGCCGGACGGGTCGGTGTTGGCGTCGTACGCAGCCGGTCCGATCGTGCTCAGCGATCCGGCGGCTCGCCCGGACTTCGACCTCGTCACGGTCGTCCCCGACCACGGCCTGTATGGGGCGCCCGGTGGGCTGGGGCTGCCGGGGGTGCGCGTCGAGCCGATCCCGGGCGCCGCCGGAGAGGGCACCGCGGAGGTGCAGGCTGTGCCCATCATGGTGCGTCTGAAGGAGCGGATCCGGGGCGCCCGCCGCACGGCTGAAGACAGGTACATCCGGCCCGCGGGGCATACCGCCGACACGCGGCCGGCTACGTTTTGCGAGAAGAACTACCGCGTGATCGACTCGTTCATCGAGGACAACATCCCCAACGGCAAGCACGTGACCTACGAGCGCGATCCCGTCACCGGCAAGGTCGTGACGCCGATGGACAAGGTGGCCTTTGTACGCATCGTGGAGGGGCTCGCATGGACGCCCGAGCAGGTGAACGGTCTCGACCCGCGGCGGATCGCCAACCGGGATGCTCAGTCCACGCGCGTCTCCAACGGCATTCACCCGGCTAAGCGCATCATCGCCGAAGTGGCGCTGGATGAGACGGGGGGCGTGTGCTTCCCCATTCCGTCCGACACACCGTACGTCTATCAGAGCCTCAACAGCGACCGGATGGCGCTGCGCGGCTTGAAGCGGTGGTTCTTCACGTCGCCAAACGAGTACTTCGCTACGTCGGTGCCGCATGACCTGTCGTTTCAGCAGTGCGCGGCCTGCCACGGCTCCATGACGGGGCGACCCCAGGACACGTATGGGCCGATGGATCACCTGACGCCGGGTGGCTGCGGTGCGGCGTGCCATGCGGAGCGGGATCGGGCCGCCAAGGCCTACGAGTTTGATGACCAACCTGTGTTCGAGGCCGTCGAGCGGGTCGCAGTCACGTTCCGAGACCAGGTTCAGCCGATTCTGGACGGCCACTGCGTGGCCTGTCATGGGTCGCGCACAAAAGCGGCGGGGCTGGACCTCTCGGGCACGCCGACCCGGTACTACAGCCGCGGATACGAGACATTGATGGCGCTGAACCCGTCGGCTGGGGGCAACTACGACGACAAGCGCTACGTCTCCGAGCGGCAGGCCCTGGCGATCGAGAGCTATCTGATCGAGAAGCTGTACGGCCGTGAGCTGAAGGCGCGTCGTGCGCTCGAGGGCGATGTACCGCACCCGAGCCAGGCGCTGATCGACCAGGCCAGCGCCGCCGTCACGCCGCTCACCGACGCCCAGCGCTTGACCATCGCCCGCTGGATCGATCTGGGCGCCGTCTTTCGGATGCCGGAGCCCTGATGCGATCCCTCACCACAACGCTGTGCCTGTTTTTGCTGACGTCCTGCTCTGAGACCGCGCCCCCGGTCTCCGCTGTGCCGTCACCCGATGTCGAGGTGGCCGCGCCGACCGTCGTCCTGCCGACCCTGCCCTCGCGATATGGCGTTCCGACCAGCGCTCGATGGGCGATTGGCGGCAAGTGGGTTCGACGCGATCTCACCGTGGTGGCCAACCCCAACCCCAACCCCGAGCCGCAGCCGCATCGCGATCATCCGCAGGGCATGGCGCTGTCCGGGGACGGTGGCAAGCTGTACGTCGCGCTGCCGGGTACGGAGGCCGAGCCGGGCAACGAGGTGGCGGTGGTTCGCGTTGCGGCGGGCGACACCCGACCACGCATTCGGGTTGGCTCGCGCCCCTGGAGCATCACGATGCACCCGGGCGGCCGGTTTGCGCTGGTCACCAACCTGTACTCCAACTACGTGTCCGTCATCGATACACGGACTGACCGGGTCGTGTCGGAGATCCCGGCCGACTTCTATTGCCACACCGCGTGGATCTCGCGAGACGGAGCTCGCGCCTACCTGAGCAACCGCTACCTGGGTCAGCTGCTGGTGGCGCAGCTGAGCCTGGAAGACGACGTGTTGAAGGGCGAGGTCGTGCCCCGCGGCGGGTTTGACGGCGCGTCTTTCGCCAACGCTGATCCGGGCACGCCGGCCGAGGTTCTGCGGCGGCGCTGTGGTGGAGCGTACTGCCATGGCTCTGAGCGCAGCGGCTTTTACGCCGGGCCAAACGGTCCCAGAGCGCTGGCGTCTGCCGCGGCCAACAGCGTCGCGGGGCGCCCTGATGAGAGTCTGCTGCTGCGGGCGGTCCTGCCCGTCTCGGACGCCGGTATCGCCGACGACCGCACGATACCCAACAACCACAACGGCGGGCGCGCTGTGTTGCGTCCGGATGACCCGGACTACGCCGTTTTGGCGGACTGGATCGCCACGGCGCGCATCGGCCCGGGCATCCCTATCGGCAACCCGGGCTCGCGACCGGCCGCGATGGCGGCGGACGCTGAAGAGCGCTTCTTGTACGTGGCCAACTACGGCGTTCCGGATGTGGGCGTCGTCGACCTGGAGAAGGGCGAGGAGGTCAGCGCGATCCACGTGCAGAACCTGCCGCTGAGCACGTCCACGTGGCACGATCCCGCGACCGGAGCACAGCGCCTCTTCATCCTCAGCGGTGGGCTGGGTTTCGGCGCGCCGTCGGAGCGGGATCCCTACGGCGGCGAGACCGTGGACCGCGATCATCCAGTGGCCCAGTTTTCGGTGCTGCGCGACCCGGCCACCGCCAAGCTGCTGCCTCTGAAGCGCCAGCGGGTCCTGGGGCCGTTTGAGGCGGTGGACGGCACGGCGGCGTTCAAGATGCGCGACATCCAAAACGACATCACCGCCGTCGACCTGCGGCGCTTGCGCGTGCCCGAGGGCGGCCCCGACTACGCCCTGCTGGCCAACCGATACGAGGCCCACGACAGCTGGGTGCGCTACACGTCGGACTCGGCGGAGGCCATGGCCAACGACATCCGTGGGGATATCCCGCCGGACCTCATGCGCGTCGTCGGAGCCCAGCCGATGGCCGCTGCGACCGCTGGTGACAGCTTATACGTCGTCTCCTACGGCACCTTTGAGCTGGTGCGTTACCGTATCGACGCCGGCGCTCGGGAGCCCAGCGATCTGCTCACGCCCGTGGCCGTGTACGAGACGGGGCTGGGACCGCGCGACGTCGTTGTCGGCCGATCCGGGACCGCGGCTGACGGCCTGGTGTTTGTCAGCAACAGCCTCGGCGAGACGGTCACTGTTGTGGCTCTCGCGACCGGTGCGACCACGGAGATCGTCGTCGGCGACCTCTCCCTGCCGGTGCCGGCGACCAACGCGGAGCGCGGCGAGCTGTTCGTGCACACATCCATCTTCTCGGTCGACCAGGACACCGCGTGCTTAAGCTGCCACCCCTTCGACAGCGGTGACGGACGCAGCTGGGGCGCCGGTCAGGTCATCGGGCAGCTGCGCGACGGCCAGATGGTGTCGGGCGGCCTGCTGGCCATCCCGCAGATGCGGGGGCTCTTTCCGATTCAGCCCTTCTATTTCGAGGGCACCCACACCTGCTTTGACGGTCAGTTTGACGACGCGCGCGAGCACGTGGCGGCCATCGACTTTGTCCAGGCGCTGCCCGGCGGAGATCTGACCAGCTTGACCCATCCGGTGGCCCCTGACGAGCGCCGGATCATGCACGAGGAGCTGCAGGAGAAGGTCAGCGTGCACGACGAGGGTAAGCGCGCGTGGGATTTGGACGAGCGACGCGACGAGTGGATGCGGCGCCAGACGATGCGGTACTTCGGCAAGGCGTTCGTGTTTAGCGACTTCCAACGCTTTATCGGGGAGTTTCAGGCGGCCGAGGCGCGGCTGCTGCCCAACCCGTACGACCAGAACAACGAGGCGGTGCTGCGCGGGCGTGCGCTGTTCAACGGGACGGCTACCGGCTGTGGGACGTGTCATCCGCCGCCGTCGTTTGCCAGCAAGGCCCAGTCGCTGACGCACAACCGCGAGGCCACCCTGCCCAGCCTGGTGACCATGACCCGACGTGACGGCACCTACACGCTGATGAGCCCCAGCTTTACGGATCGGCTCAATGGGCGCACGCCGGACGTCCAGCCGTGGGAGGAGGGCCGCGTGGAGCAGGAAGAGGGGCGCTTTACGACGTTTCAGCTGCGTGGGCTGTTCGACCGGCCGCGATCGCTGCTGCATCACGGGCGCGCGATCTCTTTGAGGGAGGTGCTCTGCACGCCGGACCATGAGGCGCTCGGCGTCTTCAAGTTCGCGCCGCTGCGGGGGGGCGAGCGGATACGTCCGGGAGGTCGCGAGAAGGGCTTCAACGAGACCCGCCGGCGCGGCGAGGGGCGCTACATCGTAGACACCCACGGCGGCACGAGCCACCTCAACGCCCACGAGATCCAGGATCTGGTCGCCATGCTGCTGGCGATTGAGTAGGAGCCGATGACGCGCAACACGATAACGACCGCACTGGCGCTTCTTCTGATCGGCTGGACCCCGCTGCCGGGGATGGTCGTCGTGCCCGCAGGCCCCGCTGTGCTGGGGGATGACGCGGGCTTCCCGGATGAGACGCCCCGCCGCACGGTGGAGGTCCCGGCCTTTGCCATCGACAAGCTCGAGGTCTCCAACGCCGACTACGAGCGATTTCTGGAGGCCGATCCGGCGGCCCGTAAGGACGCCACGCCGCGGTATTGGAAGCGGTATGTCCCCCCGCTCGTTCGCGACGGGCCCGTCGGCAAGCTGCTGCGCTTTGGTCCGCAGACGTTCCGCAAGCCCGATCACCCCGTGGTCGGCGTCGACTGGTTCAGCGCGCGCGCCTACTGTGCGTGGGCGGGCAAGCGGCTGCCGACCGAGGCACAGTGGGAGAAGGCGGCGCGCGGCACCGACGGGCGCACCTGGCCGTGGGGAGCGCTGTGGCGGTTCGACCGCGCCAACAGCGGTGGCTATGAGCGAGCGGGCGAGCGTGACGGCCACATGTACACCGCGGCGGTCTCCGCCTATCCGGGAGCGGCGAGCCCCTATGGTGCGCTCAACATGGCCGGCAACGTCTGGGAGTGGACGTCCAGCGCGTATGAGTCACGCCCGGATGCGCCTGAGCTGTGGAGCCGGGGTGGCCCGCCCGACGGCGTTCAGCGCGTCATCAAGGGCGGGTCGTTTCGCAGCTATCCGTCGTCGGTGCGCCCGGCGCGGCGCGGTCATTACGAGCCTGGGTACAAGAGCTTTGACATCGGCTTTCGCTGCGCCGTGGACGCGCCATGATGCGGTGGCTGCCGGTGTTGCTCTGCCTCATCGCGGCGTGCTCGGAGCCGCCGAGCGCCCTGCCGCAGACCGATGACTTGAATCGCCCTGTGCCGGTAACGATGACCGTCTCGCCGGTCGACGGGGCGGAGTTGGTGCGCGTGCCGGCCGCCACTTTTGTGATGGGCGCGGACGACGGCCTCTTTGCTGAGGCGCCGGCGCATCGGGTTCGGCTGCCGGCGTTTTACATCGATCGCCTGGAGGTGACCAACGCCCGCTTCGCGCGGTTTGTGCAGGCGTCTGGGCGGAGACCGCAGGGGCCGTGGCGGCGCGGCTTCATGCCGGGAGGTGAGGATCACCCGGTGCGCTTTGTCACCTGGCACGACGCCGACGCCTACTGCCGCTGGGCGTCTCGGACGCTGCCCACGGAGGCCCAGTGGGAGCTGGCGGCTCGCGGTCCTGGCGCACGTCGCTATCCGTGGGGCGACGTGTGGCGCGACGGCCTCGCGCGGCTGGCGGAGGACGTGGTTGCGGGACCCGGGCCGGCAGGCGCGCTGACGGACGGCGCCGGGCCCAGCGGAGCGCTCGATCTCACCGGCAATGTGTGGGAGTGGACCGCTGACTGGTATGACCGCTGGTACTACCGGCGCCTGCTGGGCAACATCGCCGTCGAGCCTCGGGGCCCGCCGGATGGTGCGCCACCCGAAGAGCGCTTCATGACCGCCGGCACCGCTCCAGGAAACGAGCGCAGCACGCTGAAGTCGATTCGTGGTGGCGGCTGGTCGACTCCGCCTGTGATGGCGCGCGCCTCCCGCCGCCTCTTTGGGCGTCCCGATGCGTGGTTCAACGACACCGGCTTCCGCTGCGCGCAGGAGCTGTAACTTCCAACACTTCCCTGCGGTACCATGAGGTGCGTCAGCGCCCGGACGCGCGCTCGCTGGTACTCTGATGGTTCATGAGCAACTGCCCTGAGCCTGCAGTCGTTTGCGCACGCCCTGACGGGATCGTCGTGGAGCAGAACGAGACCGCCGAGACCCTGATGGGAGAGGGCGTCGGCCGGACCTGCTGGGACCTGGTCGGTGGGCTGGAGGACGCGTCCGGACTGCCCTGCCAGTTCGGTTGCGTCGGTGAGCTGCTGGCCGCCTTCCCCGCTAAAACGCATCTGTCGCGCGTGCGCATCAACGGCACCGCGTATCGCCTGCTCTGCGTGCCGACCGAAGACCTGGCCGTGTGCGTGCTGGACCGCGAAGGCTGCGCGCTGCCCCAGCGCTGGGAGGCCCTGACAAAGCGCGAGCGCCAGGTCCTACGTCTGGTCGCCGACGGCCACACCAGCCCCGAGGTCGCCGCACAGCTGGGGATCTCTGAGGCGACGGTGCGTTCGCACGTGGAACACATGCGCAACAAGCTGGGCGTCGCCACCCGCGCCGGCCTGGTCGCCCGGGCCTTTCGCCTTGGGGTCATGACCTGATCGCCCGGGGCATCTGACATTTTTGAATGGGTCAGGGAGAAGGCACTGCAGAACTGCAGCAGCGGATGCCCACTCACCCCCAGTCGAAGGTCATGTGCAGCAGCGAGCGCTCGGTGACGGTCCGCTCCGGCTCCGTAAAGAAGCAGGAGCCGCGCGCGACTGCCGGCTGGTCCGCCGTTGTCGGCGGGTTTACCGGGTTGACCATCGGGTCCTTGACGCAGTGGGTGGTGTACGGCGCGTAGGCGTCGCGCACCCACTCGTACACGTTGCCGGCCATGTTGAAGACGCCCTCGGGCGACGCGCCGGACGGGTGATAGAAGACGGGGTCCACGAAGCCTGAGCCCACGGACGGGATGTTCACCAGGTCGCTGGTCGGCGGCTCGTCGCCCCATGGGTGCAGCCGCTTCTTCTGGCCCGGGCCGTTGGCCACGCGCTCCCACTCGTGTTCGGTGCACAGGCGGCTGCCGATCCAGGCGCAGTAGTTCTGGGCCTGGTAGTAGTTCTTGCCGTTGACCGCGTAGTCCTTGCACACCTCGCGGTCGGGCCAGCAGTGCGGCGGGTAGTGGTTTACCGTGGTCTCGAAGCCGTCCGCCTTCTCGTTGAAATTCAGCCCTTCGGGGGCGCATACGCCGTCGTCCACACACGCCTCGTAGCGCTCCAGCGTGACCTCGAAGCGGTCCATGCAGAACGCGTCCAGCACAACTCTGTGGACGGGACGCTCGTCGCCGCTTGGGAAGTGGCTGTCCGCTCGCGGCCCAAAGGTGGAGCCCATGTAGAACTCGCCGGCATCGATCAGCACCTGATCACAGTATTGCTGTCCGCACTTCTCGCGTTGGGGACACGCGAATGTTACCGGCGCCGGCGTCTGCTCCGGCTCCACAACCGGCTCGGGTGTTGTTGGGGCAGGCGCCTCGGGCAGGGCGTCCGGCGACGGGTCCACGGGCTCCTCGAAAACCTGGCTGTTGCACGATTGGGTCAACAGCAGCGCAGCGAGCGTCATCCAGCGCATTACGGCACCTCCAAAGTCACGGTGTCCTGTACGGCCGGCACCCACGGATCGTCGGTTCCGTCGTT
>CAZJHX010000054.1:0-42438 GCA_964545715.1 uncultured Myxococcales bacterium | reverse complement strand
CTGAAGCTCGACCGTGACCACAGCGGTGGCTTGTCCCGACCGGGCATCATCCACGGTGTACTCGAACTGATCGACGCTCGTGAGATCCGTCGGTGTGTACCGCACCTGGGTGCCGCCGTAGACGATCTCCACCAGGCCATGCGCGCCCTGTGTGACCTCCACGACTCGCAGCATGTCCCCGTCCGGATCGGAGTCGTTGTAGAGCACGGTGATGTTCGTCGGCGCCGACCCCAGAATGGCGATGCTGTCCGCCACCGCGACGGGCGGATTGTTGGGCGGCGGCGGCGGCTCGGCAGGCCCGGTGTCCTCGACCGCGATGTCCTCCTCGTCCACCACCGGCCCCTCGTCGTGCACCACATCGGCGACGGCAGCGGCCGCGTCCTCTTCAGCGGGCGGATCTTCGCCCGACCCGGCCTGCGCACAGGCCGCCACAACTACCGGCACCAGTAGCAAAGCGCGCACCATGTCTTCAGTGTGCCGGGACGGCCGCATGCTCGCTCGGGGACCCGACTCTCTACTGACACAGGTCCGTGCCGTGGCCGCATCAGCCGTCTTTCGACTAGGTCATTTGATGGATGTTGTGGCCGGGGGCCGATCCGTAACTTGGTCGCATGCACACGGTTGCGTGGTTTCGCGCGATGGGTGCGGTTCTGGCCCTTGCTGCGCTCGGATGCGCCGATCCGTCCGCAACATGGCAACACCAGGCTGCCGCTCATGCGCCACAGACGTCGGACTTTGAGCGACACGTCGTCTCCATCTTGGAGCGGCGGTGCGGGCTTGGCTGCCATGCTGTAGCCGGTGGCGTCGCGGTGTGGCGGGCCTTCATGAGCGAGCCCGACCACGCCGCACACCTGCGGTTTCCGGTCGCGGCCGATGGGCGGATTCCGCGCGACGCCGAGACGCTGGCCGCTGTGCGGGAGGTCGTGCTCGGCGTCTGGAGCGCGGATGGCAAGGCGCACGGGGAGACCGGCGCCGCGCCGCGCGTGGATCGACAAGCGGGCCCCGAGTACAGCCCGCTGCTGCGCGCGCCGCTGAGCCAGGCGCTGGGCGGACAGCCGCACCGCGGTATCGACGTCTTTACCGAACCGGATGACCCGGACTACCGGCGGCTGCTGGCGTGGGTGGGCGCGGAGATCGCCCGCAATCCTGAGCCGGCGCCCGCGCTCTCGCCCGCCCAGACCCTGTTTCGCGATGAGGTCGTCGACGTGTTTCGGCGCAACGGCTGCTTTGTCGAGTCGTGTCACGGTCCCAACACCTTCAATGACCTGAAGCTGATCGCGCCGCTGGCGCCGCTGGCAGGCTCTGGCGTGGGGACTCCTGCGCGTTTGTCGCCCCGGATGTTGGAGGCGAATCGGCGCGTGGCGCTGGGCAAAGTCTGCCGCTTCGTCAATTTGGGCGGGGACCTGGCGCGGAGCAGGCTGCTGGTCAAGAACCTGCCGATCTCCGAGGGCGGTGTTCACCAGCGAGGCGGCAATCGGCAGTTCTTTGAGTCGTTGTCCGATCCCGATGTGGAGATTCTGCTGCAGTGGATGCGCTTGGAGCGTGAGGAGCTTGCGGCGCGGCTGCGGTCCGGAGCCGAGCCGATCGACGAGCCGACGCTGGGCAGGCTGCGTGGGATCGCTTTTTTGCAGGGCCCACGGGACGCGCCGCGTCGCTTTTTCGACCTGCAGACGTTCCATCCCGGCACCCGCTTGATGGTGCTGCCCGAGGGCGCGGACACACCCCATGACCTGCTGGCGGTGGCGGGGGCGGAGATCCAGGCCTTCGATGTCCGCCACGACGGCCGAGCGATCGTCTTGTCGATGCGGACCTCTGCCGATAGTGGATTCGCCCTGTATCAACTGCCCATCGACGAGAGCCTGCGAGCCGATCCCGACGCGTTGGAGCGGCTTAGTCCCGCGGGCGGGCGCCTGGACGACGGCGCGCTGCTGCATCACATCGACCCGATCTATGCGCCCGACCCCGTCGATGTTGCGGGTGTGCAGCTGGATCGGGTTGTGGTCGTCTATGCGTCCAATCAGGTCGGGACCTGGGCGCTGTCCTCATCCCCGGAGCTTCTCGGCGAGGCGGACGGTGGCGACCCGAGCACGCTGATCGACCACCAGCGCACCGAGGCCGCCGGGACGTTCGACGGGCGCGCGCTTGTCATCGTAGACGGCCCCCATCGCGGCGAGCAGAGACGCATCGTCCGGCATGAGGCCGGCGGGCGGCTCACGCTCGATCGGGCGCTGCCATCCGCACCCGATGCGCGGACGGTCTACACCATCGACGCCCTCAGCGCGGACTATCGGCCGGCGTTTGACCTCTGGCGCGCGGTGCCCGACCGGTTCGCCCAGTCGGCCAGACGCATGACCTTCACCAGCGCCCAGGAGCGCCGGCCGACCATGCGCACGTCTGGCGAGGTCATGTTCACCAGCGTCCGCAATCGCGGCTACCAGGCTGACCGGCCGGTCTTCAACGGCGCGATCTACCGCATCATGGCGGGCGGCTTCGACTACCATATTCAGGGCGGCAACCGCTCTCGGTACCCGCTTTTGCTGGACTCCCGTGAGCTGGCGTCGGGGCTGGAGGTGCGCCTGGCGATCGATCCGCGCAACCTGTGGGGCGGCGGCGCCCTGTTGCTCAACGATCACGGCTTTGGACCCGCGATCGAGCCGGACAACCCGATGGACCGGCTGCCCTTCACCACCGGCCAGCCCGTGCCGGAATCTGCCGGCGTGCGCTATCTGCCCGCCGCCGTCCCCGTGTTGCCCGAGACGGGACCGGACGCCGTGCCGGTCACTGGCGTGGCGTTCGGCGGCGCGTTTCGTGACCCGTGGCCCATGCCGGACGGCACGATTCTGGCGGCCTGGGCTCGCGGACCGTTTGATCATCTGGATCCCACAGCGCGGCCGGATTTCAACATCGTCCGCCTCCGCTTTCCGGACGGGTTGCAGTCACCGGACGGTCAGCGGGCGGGGCGGGTGGTCCTGGAGCCGGTCGCCGCCGCGGGCAGCCCCGGTTTTGCCGAGACCAACCCCCGGCCGATCATGGTGCGCCTGAAGGCCAAGGCCGTCACCCATCAGAAGCTCACGATGGCTGCCAGGGCCGCTCACCCCAAGCGCATCGACGGCGTCTTGCGCGCGTCGCCCGGCGCCCCGGGCGAGATCGAGTGCTACGACTACCCGCTTCTGCAGTCGTTCTTGAACAGCTTTGCCCCCGCGGGGGCCCGGGCGATTCGGGATGACGACCTGCGCTGGGTGCGCATCGTGGAGCAGGTGCCGCCGACCCGCGCGGATGTGCGACGGGTGCCCGCGCTGGACCCGGCCGCCACCCCGGTGAGCATCGGGGTTCACGAGCGCCAGCGCATTCTGGCCGAAATACCGCTGGAGCCGGACGGCTCGTTCTACGCCCGGGTGCCTTCGGAGACGCCGCTGATCATTCAGGGGCTCGACAAGGACCGTATGGCGCTGCACTCCATGAGCCGCTGGTTCTATCTGCACCCGGGCGAGCGCCTGACCTTCTCCATCCCGCGCTCGATCTTTCCGCTGCGCTGTGCCGGCTGTCACGGCTCCCTGACGGGTCGTCCGGCGGACGGATTGGGTCCCCCGGATCTGGTGTCAGGGGCCTCCCGCGTATTAGCGAACTGGGATGCGACCATCGAGCGCGCCCGCCCGCCCGCCGAGGTTGCGCCCATCGAGGTCGATTTTCGGCGGGACGTGCAGCCCGTGCTCGACCGCCGCTGCGCGCACTGCCACGGCGCCAGCGCTCCCGACGCCGGGCTGGATCTCAGCGACACACCGTCCGGCGCCTGGACCACGGCGTACCGCAGCCTCCTGTCCGGCGCCCCCGGGCGACGTCGCTTTGTGAATGAGCGCGAGGGCCTGGCCGCCGAGAGCCCGCTGCTGGAGAAGTTGACGGGGCGCGAGCTCAGAGCCCCCGGCACCGTGGCGACGCCCGGTCTGCCGCACCCCACAGAGGCCGGGCTGACGCCGGATGAGCTGTTGACCCTGGTGCGCTGGATCGACCTGGGCTGCCCGTTCGAGGGCGGCTCGCAGCAAGCTGCGCCATGAGGATCCCTCGCCTGGCCACACTTCACGCCCTGGCGCTGACGCTGGTCGTCGCGTCGCTGGCGGCGGTTTTCGCCAGCGGCCGGCTTACCCCGACCTCGGCGCGAAGCCCGGACGGTCCGGCCGTGCACGAAGAAGTGGCGGCGCCCACCACCTATCGCCGGAACCGGTTCGGCCGCCCCGCCAGCCACGTGTGGCGTTACCGGCAGCCTTTTGTGCCGCGCGACCTCGACCCTGTGGCCAACAACAACCCGGTCCCCGAGCCGCAGCCGCACCGCGATCGGCCGTCGCGAGTGGTGCTGGGGCCGGACGAGCGACGCGCGTATGTCGCCTTGCCCGGCACCGAGGCCGAGCCGGGCTCCACAATTGCCGTCGTGGATCTGGCGGCCGCGGAGGTGGTCACGCGTCTCACTGTCGGGCGGCGTCCTCATGCCCCGTTTCTGCATCCGGGTGGGCGCTTCATCGTCGTGACCCATGAGCTGTCCAACTACCTGAGCGTCATCGACACCGCGACGGACCGCGTGACCGGCCGCATCGGACTGGATTATTACGCGCAGGGGCTGGCCTTCAGCCCCGACGGGCGGCGCGCCACGGTCGCAGTGCGGTACCTCGATCAGGTGCTGGTCGTGGACCTGGAGCCGGATGCTGACACCCTGCGCGGCAAGGTCCGCGAGATAGGCGGCTTCGATGAAGCGGTGTTCTTTGGCGACGCCCGGATCTCCACCCAGCTGCGCGCCGCGTTGGCGGCCAGGGGCGCGTCCGCAGCCGAAGTCGATGACGCAGCGGCGGTCGGCGTTGCCGGCATCAACGCTGTACTGCGCGGGCGCTGTGGGCGCTGTCACGCCCAGCCGACGGGCGGCTTTGTCGCGGGCCCCGATCCGGTGCAAAACTTTCTGTCCGCCATCGAAAACTCGGTGCCGGGAGACGCCCTGGCCAGCCCGTTGGTGCGCTCCGTAATCCCCATGTCGGCCGGCGGCTATGGTGACCGGCGTGTTACGGGCGAGTTTCATACCGGCGGCGCTCTCTTCGCCCCGGATGAGCCCGAGCTTGCGGCGCTGATCGACTGGATCGAGGGCGCCGCCGACGGCCCGGGTATTCGGGTGGGCAACGCCGGTAGCCGGCCCAAGGAGCTGGTGCTCTCGCCCGGCGGGCAGCACCTCTTTGTCGGAAACACCGGCACCATGGATGTTGCCGTCGTGGACGTGCAGGCCAACACCCAGGTCGGTGGGATCTATCTGCAGAACCTGGCCAACCATCTGGCCGTCGTGCCCGACCAGCATGGGGAGCGCGACCAGCTGATCGTCTTGTCGCTGGGGGCGGGGTTCGGGGCGCCGAAGGCTCGTGATCCGCACGGGGCCGAGACCTGGGATCCGGCTCATCCGTCCGCGCAGTGGACCGTCTTGCGCGACACCGTGACCACCGATCCCTACCCGCTCTCGCAGCAGGCGGTTATGGGGCCCTTCGACGCGGTCGACGGTACCTGGGCGTTCAAAATGCGCGACATTCAAAACGACATCGTGGCCATCGATCTGTCCCAGCTGGCCCTGCCGGCGGCCGACGCGCCGACGTCGCTGAGCTATCAGCTGCACGCGAGCACCTACGAGGCCCACGCCGGGTGGGTCCGCTACACGTCTGATACGGCGGAGGCCACCAGCGGCGACATCAAAGGCGACATCCCGCCGGAGCTGCAGCGCGTGATCGGGGCCTTTCCGGAGGTCGCCGCGGTGGACGGCGACCGGCTCTTTGTCTCCATGTCCGGCACCTCCGAGCTGGTCGAGTACCGCGTGAGACCGAACGCGCCCGACCCGTCTGATCGTCTCGAGCCGGTGGAGGTCTACGAGACGGGCCTGCGCCCGATAGGAGTTGTCGTTGCCGAGGACCGGCTCGTGGTCGTCAACGAGCTTGCCGAGACGCTGTCGATCATTGATCGCGCCACCGGCCAGGCGCGCGAGGTCGTGGTGGGGGACCTGACCCGCCCGCCGTTGGATACGGACGCCGAGAAGGGGGAGCTGGTGGTGCATACCTCGGTCTTCTCGTCGGATGGGGACACCTCCTGCCTGCACTGTCATTACCGCGACACGGGTGACGGACGCGGCTGGGGCGCCGCCGAGACGGTCGGCCAGGACCGGCACGGCGATCTGACCCCCGGCGGCACGCTAGGGATCCCGCAGATGCGCAACATCTTTGCCATTCAGCCCTTCTACTTCGAGGGCACCCACCGCTTGTCGGAGGGACAGGGCGCCGACGTCAACGAGCCTGCCAGCTCGATCGACTTTGACCGGCCCGTCTGGGCGGGCGATTTCACACACCTGGCCTCGCCGGTGCCGCCCGATGAGCGTCGCCTGATGCACGAAGAGCTGAAAGAGCGGGTGTCCGTGCGCCCGCTGGGCGACGACTGGTACCCCCTGGAGGAGCGCCGCGACGCCTTCATCCGCCACCAGAGCATGCGATGGATCGGCGCCGCCTACGGCTTGAGGGACCTCTACCGCTTCGTGGCGGCATGGCTGGGCAGCAACAACCATCTGCTGCCCAACCCGTTTGACCGCGAGGCGCCGGCCGTGGCGCGCGGCCAGCAGCTGTTCAACGATGCGCGCGTCATGTGCGGCGAGTGTCATGCGGCGCCCGAGTTCACTCGCAAGGACCGCGTGCTGGCCAACAACGATCGCCGGGCCCTGCCTCAGCTGACCACCGTGACGCGACGCGGTGCGTCCTACACGCTGGCGGGCCTGCGGGCGGTCGACCGGGCCAACGGCGTCGACGAGCTGGATCTCGAGCCGGACGATCCGGGGCGGGTGGACGACCAGGAGGGCAGCTTCACCACCATGCAGCTGCGCGGGATCTTCGATCGTCCGCCCACGTTTCTGCACCACGGGCGGGCTCGGTCCCTGCGCGAGGTGCTGTGTACGCCGGATCACCCGGCGCTGCGCCGGTTTCGGCTGCCGGTCATGCAGGGCCCTGAAGAGGCGCGGCCCGGACGGCTTGAGGTGGGCATGAACGAGACGACCGGGCGACGTGACGACGGCGCGCTGAACCCCGCCGACCGCGCCTTTGATACCCACGGGGGCACCTCGCACCTATCGGCGCGCCAAATCGACGACCTCGTTGCTTTTGTGCAGAGCATTCCATGAGAGCGTCAACTACCGCCGCGCTGATTTCTGGGGTCATCATCGTGGCCAGTGCCCCGGTTCTGGCCGCGCCGCCGTCCGATGTGGCGCCGCTCGTGGCAATGCCGGGCGGTGATGTCAGGCTGGGCGACCCGGCCGGCCGGTACGATGAGCAGCCTCCGGTGGTCGTTCGGGTTAGCCCGTTCTGGCTGGAGGCGACCGAGGTGAGCCATCGGCGCTTCGCACGATTCGTGGTGGCCAGCGGGTATCGCGTCCGCGGGCCGTGGCGACGGGGAGCGGCGGACCAACCCGTGCGTCTGGTGACGTGGCATGACGCGGCTGCCTACTGCGGGTGGGCGGGCCGGCGACTGCCGACGGAGGCCGAGTGGGAGAGCGCCGCGCAGCAGGTGCAGGACCGCGCTGAGGCCGTCATCGGGCGCCGCGTACAAGACGGACCCGCGCCTGCCGCGAGCGCAGGCGATCGCACGCCGTCCGGGGCCGTGCACCTGCTGGGCAACGTGCGCGAGTGGGTCGGTGACTGGTACGACCGCTATCGGTGGGCCGATTACGCGGCGCGACCCGAGCGCGCTCAGGATCCCGTCGGACCGGAAGACGGCGCACCCCCAGAGCCGCGGTTTGTGGCGGCTGATGCGGTCGCCGGCAATGAGCGCTCGACCCGACGCGTGGTACGCGGGGCATCCTGGGTGGCGGTTGGCCGCGATGTGCTTCGCCCGTCTCGGCGCGATGCGCTGGCCCCCAACCGCTGGTACGAGGACGTGGGCTTTCGCTGCGCTGTCTCGCGTGAGGTGACGCCATGACTCGCGCCCGCTGGCTGGTGTTTGTTGTCGGGGTGGCCCTCGCCCTGGCTTGGGGGCTGACTCATCGTCGGGCCGCGCCGCCGCGTGATGCTGGTTGGGGTTCGGATGCGACGCTCCCATCGGCCAGCGCACACCGCGACGACGGGACGATCGCGCGTGAGGTGTCCGCCATGGGGACACAGTTCACCATCGTGGCGGACGCGCCGCCCTCGGTGGCTGAATCGGCGCTCGACCAGGCGGTGGAGGCGCTGCGGGCTCTGGATGAGGTGGTCAGCTCGTGGCGTCCCGGCAGTGACGTCTCCCGGATCAACGCTGCGGCCGGCAAGGCTCCCGTTCTGGTGGGCGCCGACACCCTGGCGCTGCTGCAGCGGTCGATCGCGTTGCACCAGGCCACCGCCGGCGCGTTTGACGTGACCATTGGGGCGGTCTGGGATGTCTGGCCTTTTCGCGACGCGACCCGAGCGCTGCCGACCGATGACGCGATCAGCGCCGCGTTGGCCCTGGTCGGGGCCGACCAAATTCGCATCGACGTGGAGCGCAGTACGGCGTTGTTACCCCGCGCGGGCATGCGGTTGAATCTGGGCGCGGTCGGCAAGGGCTACGCGGCGGCGCGCATTGCGGACGTGTTGGCCGCGCACGGCGTCACCCGTTCGGCTGTCAGCGCCGGTGGCGACCTGGTGCTGCGCGGCCGCAAATCCACGGGGCCCTGGCGCGTGGCAGTCGAGCACCCGAGACGTCCGGAGCACGCCATCGAGCGCTTTGACGCCGGGGACGTCGCCGTTGCGACGTCGGGCGACGGCAAGCGTCGAATCGTTCGCGACGGTCGCGGCTACGGCCACATCCTGGACCCACGCACAGGTCGCCCCGCGGACGGCGCGTTGAGTGTCACGGTGCTGACCGCCGATCCGGTTGAAGCGGATGCGTTTGCCACCGCGGTGTTCGTGATGGGTCCACAGCGGGGCATGCGCTGGGTGGAGCAGCGCGCGGGGGTAGAGGCCCTGATCGTGGACGTGCGAGGTGTCGTGCACCGATCGTCCAAGTGGTACGGCGCGGGTCGCGGCCGCGCCGGCGGGCGGTCTGCCGTCTCGGCAACAGGGACGCGTCCGCAACAGCCGGGGCCACCGAAGACGATGACGCCCTTGACGCGTCCGCCCATCGCCGGCGCACTGCGTCCCGTAGCGTCGCCGGTGGTGGATGAGCCGCCGCTTGCCGGTGGGGTTGCTCTGGATCGGACCGAGGTCACAAACGCCGATTATGGTCGGTTTCTGGCGGTCGCGGGGCACCGCTTCTGTCATCCGGATGAGCCGCGCGGCAAGGACCACACGCCACGGTATTGGCGACCGGGTCCAGAGCTCCTCGCGCGTCGGCCCGCCGGCCGGCTGGCGCCCTGGAGTCGCGAGGAGCTGCGGTCTCCACAGCGCCCGGTTGTCGGCGTGGACTGGTGGGACGCATACGCGTACGCGCGTTGGGCCGGCAAGCGGCTACCCACGCGCTCGGAGTGGACCCTGGCGGCGTGTGGGCGCGACGGTCGCCGGTGGCCGTGGGGCGATGTCTGGGATGCCGGGCTGGCCAACACCGGTGGTGAGCGGCGCGGCGAGCACGACGGGCATCTGTACGTGGCTCCTGTCGGCGCATATCCAGGCGGGGTGTCGCCGTCGGGCTGTCTCGACATGGCCGGCAACGCGGCGGAGTGGACGGCGCAGGGCTGGGTGATGGGGGGCAGCTCAAACAGCCCGCCCAGCGGCGTCACCTGCCGCGCGGGGCGCGTGCGCGAGTCCGGGTATCGCGCCTTTACGCTGGGGTTCCGCTGCGCCTCGGATGAGCAGGAGGACGGATGAGACTACTCGCCGTCGCGGTCGCCACGCTGGTGGTCCTGGGGGTGTGGTTGCGCCCGGAGGCCCAGACGCGCGCGCACGATCGATGGGTGGCCGGGGAATGCGCCTCCTGCCACGATGAGCCGCCGACCACGCATCAGGACCCCGCGTGGTCGCTGTCGCATGGTCGGCTCGGGCACGAGGACCGATGTTTCACGTGCCACAGTGCGCGCTCCTGTCGCGACTGCCATGCACGCGCCCCGACTACGCACACGCCTGGCTTTGTGGCCCCGGGGCAGGCCAACGTCGACGCCACCGCGCATGCCATGCTCGGGCGGCTGCACCCAACCAGCTGCTTGACGTGCCACCGTGAGCTGACCGCGGAGTGCACGACCTGCCATCCGGTGGCCGAGGTCTGGTCTTGGGAGGGTCGGGCGCGGGAGGCGCTGGAGCGCTGGCAGCCGCTGCTTCATGAGGCCGTGGAGACCACGCCATGACCGCCCCCGCGCTACCGATGACGCCATCCGCGAAAGGCCGCGCGCGGTATGGGTGGCTGCGGGCAGCCCACTCCTGGCGGGCGCGATTCGGCGCGAAGTGGTGCGTGGTTGCGCTGCTGCTGCTGCCTGCCGTGTTCGGCTCGCTGCACTTTGGTCCGCGCGCTGCGATGGTGCTGGCGCTCTCCGTGGGCTTCTGCGTGGCCGCCGGCGTGTTGCCGCGCGCGATCTCGGGCTCGCCCTGGCGACTGCTGAACCCCGGGACGCTGATCACGGGGCTGCTGTTGGGCCTGACGTTGTCTGCCGACACGCCGGTGTACATGATCGTGGTGGGCGCGCTGGTGGCCGAGATCGCGGGCAAGCAGCGCCTGGGTATCCTGGGGCGCAACCTGTTTAACCCCGCGGCGTTGGGGCGGGCGTCGGTGGCGCTGCTGGAGCTGGTCGATCCACCGCTTCCGGCCGACCTGACCACTGGGGCCAGCCCCCTGTTCAAGGACGCCGGCGGTCAGCTAGCCCCCGATATGGTGGACGTTTTGGTCGGACTGACTCCGGGCGCGATCGGCGAGACCAGCGCCCTGGTTCTGCTCCTCGTCGCCGTCCCACTGCTGGGGCTGGTCGTGCTGAAGAGAGACGCGTCGATCGCGCTGATTCTGACCGTGCCCGCCCTGCTGCTGATGCTGCCGGACACGGCGGCCATCGCGGGTCACGCCCCATGGGTGCTCGATCCGGTGGTTTACGTGCTGGGCAGCGCGACGCTGCTCAACGCGGTCTTCTTTGCGACCGATCCTATGACGACGCCCAACACGCGCCTGGGCGGCATCCTCTTCGGGTGCGGCGCCGGGGCACTCGGCGTCACGGGCAGGCTCTACACCGAGATCCCGGGCGCGGAAATGTGGGCGATTCTGATCATGAACGCCCTGACCCCGGCCCTGGACGCATTGGCCGGCCGCCTCACCGGCGTGCGCGCGGCCTTCGCGCTGACCCCGGCGGCGCCGGTGAGCGTCGCCAGCTTTTATGCCGCTGCCGGCGAGGCCGGTCGAGTCGAGACGCTGCCCCGAGAGTACGCGGTAACGCTGCCGGCCGGATGGGTCGCTGATCCCACGTTTACGGTTCTGATGGGCAACCACAGCGCGCAGGCCATCACCCGGTGCGTGGCCGAGGCGGGGTTGACCGGGTGCGGTGGCGGCCACTTTCCCGTTGCCGAAAAGTGGGCGGTGGCGCACGCCCAGGACGGGCCAAAGGTGCTGATCGTCAACGCGCAGGAAGGCGAGCCTGACACCTTCAAGGACCGCTGGCTGATACAGCATCTACCGCATCGGGTGCTGGAGGGCGCGGCGCTGGCTGCCCGAGCGCTGGACGCGACCGATATCCGCGTCGTGCTCGACCCATCCTTCACAGCAGGCGTGAGGAGCATGGATGCCGCGCTGGAGGATCTCCACCGTGCGGCGCCCGACATCGCCGGGCGTTTCAGCGTCGAGGTCGGTCCGGGCCTGTACATCGCTGGTGAAGAGACCGCGCTGATCGCGTGGCTGGAGGGTCGTCGCGCCGAGCCGTCCCCGCGGCCCCCACATCCCGCGGAGCGCGGTCTCGATGGGCGGCCTACGGTTATTCACAACGTGGAGACGCTGGCGTGGCTGCCGGACGCGGTGGTGGAGGGCGCCGGCTGGGCTCGCGCCAAGCTGGTGTGCGTGGGCGGCTGCGTCCAGCGCCCGGGACTCTACACGCACGCGCTGAGTACGTCGCTGCGCGCCGTTGTGGACGTGGCGGGCGGGTGTTGCGACGGCGAGACGATCGGGGCGCTGGCCATCGGTGGCCCGACCGGGGCCCTGCTGCCACCGTCCCTGCTGAACATCTCGCTGCTGCGCAAGGCGCTGTCGGGCGCTGGGGCGCCGCTAGGCACGGGCACGATCCGGGTCGTGGGCGGTGACGTGTGCCTGCTGGCGGAGGCGGTTCGGATGACGGGTTTTGCGGCGGCGACCTCGTGCGGGCGCTGCACCCCGTGTCGGGCCGGGGCGCCCGCACTGCAGTCCGCCTGCGAGGCGCTGTGCCGGGGCGAGGATGCCGTCGATCGAGTCGTGGACCTGTCGGGAGCGCTGGAGCTCGGCTCGACCTGTGGGCTTGGGATGGCGGCGCCCGGTCCCATCCGGTCGGTACTGCGGTACTGGCCCGGGCTGGTGCGGACACATCACCGCAAGGAGTGCGTCACATGTCGATCCAGCTGACCATAGACGGGCAGACTGTGACTGCGCGGCCCGGCGCGACCCTGCTGGAGGCGGTCGAGTCCGCTGGAATCGACCTGCCGCGGCTGTGTCACGTGCCCGGTCTGGCCTCGCGCGATGTCTGCCGGCTGTGCCTGGTCCGCGTTGACGGCCGAGCGCGCCCCGTACCGGCTTGCAGTACGCCGGCTACGCCGCGTGCGGCGGTCACGACTGGTGACGATGACCTCGTGTCTGCGCGCCGGGCGATCGTCTCGCTGATCCTGGGCGAGCACGGCTCCTGCGGCCGCCCTGAATGCGAAATCGAGGCCCTGGGACGACAGGTCGGGGTCGCTGCCCTTGCCGGGGCGTCCCCCGATGACTCAACTGTGGCGGTGGGGTCCGATTACATCGAGATCCATCCACAGCGCTGCGTGCATTGTGATCGCTGCCTGCGCGGATGCGAGCACGGGCTGATCGGGCGCGCAGGACGGGGCGTGGGCGTCGGCTTTGTGCTGGGAGACGACACCTCGCTGCGGTCCGCCGGCTGCCCGGCGTGCGGGGACTGCATCGCGCTGTGCCCCGCCGGCGTCTTCGTGGCTCCATCCTGATAGGATAGAAGTCGGGACGCACGAGGAGGAGAGCATGATGCCGAGGTTCGCGGTAGCCGCGTTCGTGTGCGCCCTTGCGGGGTGTCCCGGACCTCTTACTCGCTCCGCTGCTGCTGCCCTGAGTGCTCCACCGCGACTCGATCGTAGATCCGGTGGAAGTTGCGCACCGACAGCCGGAAGACGCCGTCGCTGTGGTCCCGTGAGCTCTCGTGCTCGGTGTGGCCCCACGGGTTTCGGATGGTGACGATCCCGCGCCGCGCGTCGTAGTTCAGGATGGTGTAGGAGTGGCCGCCCGGCAGCCCCTCGACGCCGTCGGGATCCAGGATGTCCGCGGCGACCGTGCGACCGTCGGCGAAGGCGGCCACAAGCTGGCGGTGGGTGCGCCACGCGGTCTGGCTCTCGGTGTCGGTGAACTCGGCGTCGTTGCCGGTCAAGAGCTCGATGGCGTCTGTGGCCAGGCCGCCGTTCATGTCCTGCTGAGGCTGTTGCCGAGTATGGCCCTGGGCGGTGGCGGCCGCACGCTCGAAGACCTGGACCCACTGGCCGTTTGCGGCGGACGCGTAGGTCGCGAGCTCCGCATCCGTGGGCGCCGGGACCGTGACCGGATCGCGGCCGGGAAACGAGATAGTGAACGTGCCGTCCGGGTTTGAGCGGACCATTCGGCGCACTGCGGCCGGGTCGTTCTGGGCTACTCCGGCCAACGCGGAGAGGAACCAGCAGTCGCCTAGCGCGCCCTGCCGCACATCGTCGGGGCTGGGCTGCTGATCGCGCCCCCCGTACAGCGCCTGCGACGCGTTTTCGATCGCGCTGACCGCCGGCCCGTAGTAGTGCCGCTCGAAGATGTCCTGGCCCATGCAGGCGGGCGCGGTGTACGCCTGCAGGTCCTCACGACTGATATCGGTGCTGCAGTCGGCCTCGTTTGCCAGCGTGCCCAGGCGCTGGTTTTGAAACAGCATCGCCGTGGCGGCGCCCGCTTCGCCCTGCAGCGCCGGATTGGCCATCGCGGCCTCTCGCTCCGCCGCCGACAACGCGCCGTCGTGATCGGTGTCGATCTGATCGAACACCGACAGCGCACGGTCCCCGAACGGCAGGCACATCACGTCAGCGGGATCGGTTTGTGTGGGTTGGCTCGGGCGTGGGCGCGGGCGGGGCGTGCGCGGCCGCCGTGGCTGTCGTGTCGGTGGTGCTTCACATACCTGAGCTTCAGGTGCAGGCGTCTGGTCGCGGCACACCAGCGTCGACGGGTCCACGCTCATCGCGGGCCCGCCATCCGGCGCGCATGACAGCTGCGCGGCCTGCGACTCGTACTGTCCGGGTCTGGGCTGCAGCGACATCGCCGCGTCCTGATAGCTCATGGCCCCCAGCGCACTTCGGCGCGATCGGCCGGGCTGACGGGTTTGCGAGCGGGGCTGAGCGGTCTGCTGGGTGCGGGCTTGTCGTCGGGCTCGTCGGGTCGTCACAGCTGTCCTCCGGGTAATCCTGAGCAACTGGACGGATGGGGCGCGCCGGATTGATCAGCGCGTGTCCGTTTAAGGGATCTGAAGGCCGCCCGAGACGTTGATCGACTGGCCCGTCACGTAGTCGCTGAGAGGGCTGGCGAAGAAGAGCACGGCGTTGGCGACATCGCGCGGATCGCCGTAGCGGCCGAACGGGATCTTCTCCAGCATCTGCTGCCGAATCGGCTCCGGGATGCCCAGCGCGTCGCCGCGCTCTTTGGGCGCCGTCATGCGCGTCTGGGTGAAGCCCGGCGCCACGCAGTTCACGCAGATCCGAAAGCGGGCCCACTCCTGGGCGACCGTGCGCGCCAGACCGACGTTGCCCATCTTGGCCGCGGTGTAGCCGGCCTGCCCCGGGTTTCCGCGGATAGCGGCGGTTGAGAAGAAGTTCACAACCTTGCGGACCCGGCTGACCTCACCGGTGTCTTCCAATTCACGCTTGGCGACATCGCGCATAAACGGGGCGGCGGAGCGAATGCAGTTGAAGGAGCCGGTCAGGTTCACGTCCAGAACGAAGTCCCAGTCCTCATCCGACAGGCGATGCACCATGCGGTCGCGGCTGAGTCCGGCGTTGTTGATCAGGATGTCCAGCTGTCCGAAGGCCTGGACCGCAGTCATCATCAGCGTATCGGTGTACAGCGGATCGGTGACGCTGCCCACGGAGACAGCGCTGCTGCCGGCCGTCATCGCCTCGAGCGCCTCGTGCACACTCTGAGCGGGCGCAGCGTCCACGTCGTTGATCACGACGCGGGCCCCCTCCTCCACGAAGCGCTCCGCGATGGCTCGTCCGATTCCACGCCCTGCACCGGTTACGACCGCCACGCGATCCGTCAAAAGCCCCATGTGCTCACCTCCGTTTGTGCACAATACAGGGGGGGCGAGCCGCGTGGCGCTGAGGCACGTCAAGTAACGGCTGCGGCGCCGCTGGTACCGTTTTACCATGGGTGCAGTGGCTGGCGCGTGCGTAGGCATTACGATCGGGACGATTGTCGCACTGGCGTGGGCGGGCGCCGGGGCCGGCGCGTGGATGCTGCTTCTGGGTCACGCGGCCAGCGGAGTTCTGGCTGCGCTGGCGCTGGCCTGGATCGCGGTACGGAGCCGCGCCGTGGCGGCTGGAGTCGTCGTAGCAGCTGCCCTGCTCGTCACAGGTGCGGCGGCCGGACGGCCTGCCGAGGTCGGGCTGTGGCTGCACCGCGCCTCTCTACTTCTGGTGGCGGGTCTGGCCTGGCACCGTCCCGAGGTGCGCGCCGCCATCCGCAATTGGTGGGCGGTCGCCGGGCTCGCGCTGGCCGGTCTGGGCTGGCTGGCGCTTCAAGCCGTCGAGCAGCCCACGCTGGATGCCGAGTACGATCGACCGTATGCCGCCGGCCCGTTTGCGCCCTCTCAGCTGGGCTTGGCCAACGCGGAGGTCGTGGCGCGCGGTGCGTTGGCGGTGTCGACGTCCTGCGGCGCCGCCGGCTGCCACGAACAGATCGCCCGCGACTGGCAGGCGTCGGTGCACCGGGCCGCAGGGACCGATCTCTTCTATCGCTTTGCCGTGGACCGCATGGGCGAGGACTACGGCGTGGCCTCGACCCGGCTTTGCGTCGGCTGTCACGAGCCCGGGACCTTGCTCTCCGGGTCGGTCGCGGAGGGCGCGGCCGCCGATCCGGCGCATCGGCAGGACGGCGTCGGCTGCTTGAGTTGCCACTTGACCACCGCGGTGCTGGACACGGCGCCGCACGGGGTCCCCGCCAACGCCAGTCTTGTGCTCTCGCTGCTGGACCCGCGCATCGCGCTGCCGAGCAGTCCGTTGGCGCTGCGTCGCCACGCGGAGGCGATGCGCCGGCCCATGCTCTCGCAGAACCGCTTCTGCGCATCCTGCCACCAGTTCTTTGTGCCGCCGGAGCTGGGTGGCCAGCCGGTCGGCCGGCTGCGGTTGCAGGTGGCGGAGGCCGCGGGAACGCGCTTTGGCGATCCGGAGGCGGAGGGTTACCAGAGCTGTGTCGACTGCCACATGCCGATGGTGGCGGGCGACGATCCGGCGGCAAAAGAGGGCCGGATTCACGATCACCGCGCGCTGGGCGCCAACATGATGTTGCCCACGCTGGAGGGCGATGCCCAGCATGTAGAGGCGCTGCGCCAGTTCCGGACGCGGGACGCCGGGCTGGACCTGAAAGTGGCGGCGCCGCGGTGGGGCGAGGACACGTTGATTGTGCCGGTCGTGGTGACCAACAGCGGGATCGGGCACGACTTTCCGACCGGGGCCACGGACGTCTCGCAGGTGTGGGCAACGGTGCAGGTGGCCGATGCGCGCGGCCGGGTTGTGGCGACGAGCCCCGATCTGGATGACGCCGGGTTCCTGGACCCGCGAGCGCCCGCGCTTTCGACGGTAGTGCTGCTGCCCAGCGGGGAGATCGACTTCCTGCACGACCTGTTTGGTCAGGTGGCGCTGGCGGCTCATCCGCGGGTGGCGCCGGGGGAGTCACGTACCCTGGACGTTCCGGTGAGCCTGCCGGCGGACGCGCAGGGGCCGCTGACGGCCAAGGCGATCCTGAAATATCGTCGGGGCAACCAGCGGTGGAACACCTGGACCTTCAACTGGCAGCCGATCGTGGTACCGGCCTTCGAAGTGGTGACCGCGACGGCGCCCCTGCGCGTGCCCGCGCGTGCGGTTCCGCCCGCCGCGCCCGCGCCCGCCCGAGTGCCGCCGCAGCCCGGGATGGCGTGGATCCCGGCAGGTGAGTATCCGATCGGCGCCGCCGGTAGTGACGACGTGGCCGAGCATGAGGAGAAGCCGCGTCATTATGTGAAGACCGCCGGCTTCTACATCGATCGGGTGCCCGTCGTAAACGCGGCCTGGCAGCGCATGGCCCGATCGGGTCGCGTCCCCAGGCCTCCCGAGATGATCGAGCCGGGGCTCCGCGAGGTCTCGTGGGTGGACGGCGCTCCCCCTGACGCGCTGATGGATCACCCCGTTGTGCTGCTGACGGCGCGCGAGGCGGCGGGATATTGCCAGGCGCTGGGCAAGCGTCTGCCCACCGAAGCCGAGTGGGAGATGGCGGCACGCGGGGCGACCGATCGCCGTTGGGCCTGGGGCGACCGCTTCGATCCCGAGCTCTGCAACACCACGGAGGGCGGCGTCGGCCGTACCCAGGTGGTCGGCGCCCACCCGGAGAACGCCAGCGTCTTCGGCGTGCTCGACATGGGCTGCAACGTCAGCGAGTGGGTCGCCGACAGCTATCGCGCGTACCCGTCGCTGCGCCTCGGCGACAACCGAGACGACTGGCTGAACCACTTTGGGGACTTCATGCGGTCGGTTCGCGGCGCGTCGTTTCTGCTGTCCGCACATCGGGCGCGGGTCACCAATCGCAGCTTTGAAAACGAAGAGGTACGCAAAGTGATCGGCTTCAGATGTGTCAAAGACCGGGGGCCCTGATGCGCCACGTTGTCACGTTTTTGGGGTTGCTCACGCTCGCCGCATGCACGGCGCCGTCGTCACCTGATGTCTCGGGCTTGACAGCGGCCCAGGTGAAGGCGCTGGCCGACGCGACTGACGATCCCACGTCCACCATCGCGCTGACGGTGACGGCGCCGGCCGATGGCGCGGTGATCCCGTGGCGCCTCCCCCACCTGGACGTGCGGTGGACGGACGGGTTTCAGGCGACCGCGTTTCGGGTCAGGGCTTCCGTCGGTGACACCATGGTCGAGCGCGTGACGGCGGAGCGCCGGGTGCTCATCGGCGGCGCGGACTGGGCGGCCCTGCGCGCGGCGGCGGGTGAAGGCGGCGCACTTACGGTGGAGGTGACCGCCGCATCCGTCCGGCGGGACGGGACCCTGTTGCGCCCGCCGATCGTTCGCCGCGCGGCCGTGCGCTTCTCGGCGCCCGGTGAGTCTCCGACCGGCGCGATCAGCTTTGGTCAGAAGATGCGCCCGGCGGGCAGCTCGGCCGGCCCGCTGCACGCGGATCTGCGCTCGGTCGCCGTCCATCGGGTGCGCATGGAGACGTTCGACACCGAGCTGCTGATGGATCGCATCCCCGGCATCGACGCCATCCGGCGCGCCGGCGATCAGGAGACCGACCCCCAGCCACCCATCGCCGTGCGGACCATGGCCGCCGCGGACTTCTCGGACCGGCAGCGCCCCAGCGGTGTGCCCGCGTTCAAGGTGGATGCGGCCCGGCCGACCCGCAACTGCCTCTCTTGCCACACCACCAGTTCGGACGGGCGCTATCTCGCCGTCTCCAGCCAGGAGGACGAGGTCGTGCCGGCCGGCTTTGTGGCCACCCAGGGCGTGCTGCACGTGATTCGCAAGAAGGACGGTCAGGTGCTCCATAAGCTGCCCGGCGCCGTGTTTCCCCGCTTCCACCCGTCGGTGTCCGGCCGGTTTGCCTATTCCGCGACCGGCGCCAGCTTCACCGTCAAGCAGCGGCTGTCGATCTACCGCGCCGACATCGTCGTTCAGGACGCGGAGTCGGCCGTCCAGTCCAAAGCGCTGCCCGGGGCCGACGATCCGGAGCGCTGCGAGATCTTCCCGGACTGGTCACCCGACGGTCAAACCCTGGTCTTCGCCCGCTCGGCCCGCCGTCAGCCATGCGACGGGTCACGCGGGCACCTTGAGCTGGCGCTCGTCCCGTATGCCGGCGGCGCGGGCGGCGAGGCGAGACCGCTGCCCGGCGCGTCCAACAACGGGCTGTCCAACGCCCAGCCCCGCTTCTCGCCCGACGGGCGCTGGATAATCTTTCACGCCGCCGATCGCGGGTTCTTCTCGCGGGGCACGGCGGACCTCTACATCGTGCCGGCTGCCGGTGGCCAGGCGCGCAAGCTGTCGGTGTCGACCCCGGCCATGGAGACCTGGCACGCGTTCTCGCCGGACGGTCACTGGCTGGCCTTTCTCAGCAACCGCGATCGCGTCGACCAGCCCCGCATCTACTTGACCGCGCTGGACAAAGATGGCCGATCGAGCCCGGCGATACCGCTGCCCGGCGCCTCAGAGCCGGGGGTTCACATTCACACTTTTGACTGGGGGCCCTGACCCACCGCGACGCCGTGTCGGCGCTGCTGCGCTGCCAGCTGTGTGGAGAGTCGCGGTGCTGCGCTCGGCTCGCGTCGCGTCAGGCGTCCGCGCGGGACCGTGTTGGCGGCGGCGGGCGCGCCCTCGACGGCGCCGGATGTACAACGTGGGCCGCAGTTGCAGACCTGGGCGTTGCCGGTGATCGCCAGGCGCGGGCGCAGCGCCTCGATGACATCCTGGGTCTCCAGGCACAAGGCCACCCGCGTCGTTGGGCTGTAGCGTGCGACCGCGTCCGCAAAGACCTCGTACATCTCGCGGCGGGCGTCGGGCGGAAAGGGCGCGCCTTTCACGCCGGTCATCGCGGCCTGGGCTCCTCGTAGGCCGTCCAGGAAGCGCGGGTCCAGGGTGGCGGGGTCCACCAGCGTCTCCAGAGTGTCGGCGTCCGTCATACTCAGCGTCCACAGCGTGATCAGCTCAGGCCGCACCCGCTGAGCCATGCGCTGGACGGCCGCAACAGCCTCCTGCTGCCAGCCGCGGAACGGGACGATTGGGGAAAAGCGAAAGCGCACCGGGTAGCCGGCGTGGGCGCATCGGGCCGCCGCATCCAGTCGGGCGTCGAAGCTGGGCGCGGCGGGCTCCAACAAGCGAGCGACCGTGGGGGTCGACAGCGTGAAGCAGGCGATGGTGTGTCCGCCATGGTCCAGGTCCAGCAAATGGGAGACGTTGTCGCTTTTGGAGTAGAGCATCAGGCGCTGCTCGGCGCGCTCGGCGAACAGCTCCACCAGCTTGCGGCTGAGCCCGTACTCAGGCTCAAAACACAACGTGTCGCTGCGGTTGTTCAGCTTGTAGAGCAGCTGCTTGGGGCGGCCCGCCAGCAAGCCGCGCACGCGCTGCTCAAAGGCCTCCAGGTCGCACGCGATCGTCACGCTGCGCGTGTACGGGCAGTAGCCGCAGTCAAAGAGACAGCCGAAGATGGTCTGAATCTCCACCGCGGTCTGGCAGACGACTCCGTGCTGCTGCCACTGATAGCTGCCGCTGCGGGTCTCGGCCCAGTCATAACCGGGTGACAGGGAGCCCTTCTGGACCCAGCGCATGCGGTCGAGAATGATCAGCTCGTGTCCATGTGCTCGCTTCACCGGCGGTTTTGGTGGGTCTCTGTTCAGCGACATTTGCAGCGCCCGGATCTCGGCACTGGACAGCTGCTGGGTGGATTGGGCATCGATCCGCGAAGCCACGCGCATCGCGCGGTCGTGGGCCGGCGAGCCCGGTGCCAGGTTTCGGGAGACGACCAGACGCCGGGCACGGATTCGCTTCATGATTACAGCGTAAAGGACACTTTGCTTGGGACAAAAAACCCGATGTTGACCTGGATCAACCCGCGGGTTCAGCCGCCGGACTGCGCTGCAATTGCTCGGCCAGCCACGCGTCGATTTCCGGTCGTCGCGAGCCGATGTAGCGCGCGATGGCGCCGTCATCGTGGTTCACGCGCTTGTTGAAGAGGACGTAGGACAAGTAGTAGACCTCGCCGGCGTGGCATGTGGGCTGAATACCCAAGTGCCGTCCCCCGATCTCCAATCCCAGCGAGAAGCCGTTTTCACGCAGCCACCGCTGCTTCTCAGGGCGGTCGATCGCGTAGACCGGCGTGACGAAATCCACCCCATGGTCGGCGTACAAGTGCGTGATCAGCGAGAGGCTGACGACCGACTGCTCCACCATCTCGTCGGTATCCGAGGCCGAGCCATCGGCCATCGTCGGCACGCCGTTCTGCAGGCAATACAGCAGGCTGCGCGCGTGCATCGCCAGCTTGCAGCCCAGGCACCAGATGAAGCCGCTGCCGTACTCTTGAGCGTCGCTCAGGATCGTGTCCACCGCCACGCGGCGGAAGAGGGCGTGGGTGCTCTCCTCGAAGTACACAAAGCGCCCCGGGTAGCGCGCCTTCAGCTCCTCCACGCGCCGCTGCACGCGCTTGAAGCCCCAATGCGCGAAGCCGTTGCGATACGTCAGCAGGTGGACGCGGTCGTACTCCTCGGCCAGGCGGCAGGCGGCCACCGAGCTGTCGATGCCGCCGGAGAACATCAGGGCGATCTCGCCGCGGTTGCGCGCGTTCATCCTCTCATTGTCCGGCTTTGACCGGGCTCGCGGTGGGCTGGCAACCCGGGTCCTGACTCAGGTCAGTCGTCGGCGCGACAAGCGCCCGAATCGCTTCGGCCGGCGCGCCCGATCCGATATGGCCGAGCACGGGGGTACCAGCGATGAAGTTTCTGTGCGTCGGATGTGAGGAGCTGTTCCGGTTCGAGAAGGCGGTGGCGCCCGAGGGGGGCTCCCATAAGCTTGTCTTCAAGTGTCCGTCGTGCGCGACGACGATGGCGCTGATGACCAACCCGGGTGAGAGCGCCATGTTCCGCAGCATGGGAGTGAAGCCGGGCGAGCCCATCATATCGGGTTCGACGCAGTCTTGACCGCCGACCACGGCATCGCCGACGGCGTGGTCTACGGGCCGCAGAGAAGCCGCCGCTACGGTCGCACGATCGGCATCAATCTGCTGCCGGCCGGCGACAAGCGCTGTGACTGGAACTGCGTGTACTGCCAGCTGGGCTACACCGATTATCACCGCCGTCCCGACGGGTTTCCGGCTGTCGCGGACGTGGTCGCGGCATTGGACCAGGCGCCGCGCCGGAAGGTGGACGCGCTTGTCATCTGCGGCAACGGAGAGCCCACCCTGCACCCGGACTTTGGAGCTGTCATTGCGGCGCTGCGCGGCGCTCGGGATCGTCGCTTCCCCGGCGTGCCGCTGGTCTGCTTGACCAACGGTGGCGAGCTGTGGTCGCAGGACGTCGTCCGCGCCCTCAAAACGTTGGATGAGGTGGCGGTCAAGCTGGACGCCGGCGACTGCGACACCCTGGCTCGCGTCAACATGCCGCAGCGCCCCGCCTGCGTGGTGCATCAGGTGCGCGGCATCAAGCGGCTGCATGGGTGCGTCGTGCAGGCCTGCTTTGTTACCGGCGCCGTCGACAACACGGGTTCGACAGCGCTGACGCCGTGGCTGTCGGCGGTCGAGCGCGCGATGCCGTGCCGCGTGGACATCTACACCGTCGCCCGCCCCACGCCGTCCGGGAAAGTGCGCCCGGTCTTGGAGGGCCGTCTGCGCGAGATCGGAGCGGTGACGGCACGGCGCGGCTTGTCCGTCAGGGTCTTCGGCGCCGGCGGTGAGCTGTGTCGCGGACTGTCCCGGCCTGGGGCGTTTCGCCCCTGATGGGATGTTCGATCCCGGCGCATGCTCACGACCCCGCAGTGGCATGACCCGTGCAGCCCTGGGGCAGATGCACACGCCCCCCACCCGGGGGCGTACGGATCGGCGCGGGCAAACTTGGAGGAAAGATGAAAGCCCTGATTGCTGTGAGCACCTTGTTGGCCGTTGGCTTTTGGCCGTCCCAGGCCCTGGCCTATGATGGGGGCCCCGTGGCCGGGGGAGGCGCGATCGAAGGTACCGTGACGTTCAAGGGGGCGGTCCCGGCGCCGGTCAAGCTGCCGATCACCCAGGACCAGGACATCTGTGGAAAGGAGGCGCGCGACGCCCCGACCTATCAGGTCTCCGCCTCGGGTGCGCTGAAGAACGCGGTGGTCTGGATCGACGCGATCAAGGCCGGCAAGCCTCTGCCCAGCGCCGCCAAAGTCGGGCTGAACAACACCGGCTGCCGCTTTGTCCCGCACGTGCAGGCGGCCGTTGCGGGCTCCCGAATCGACGTGAAGAACAGCGACGACGTGCTGCACAACACCCACGCGCGGCTCGGCAAGGACCGGCTGACCGTGTTCAACGTCGGGCTGCCGATTCTGGGGCAGGTCTCCAAGCAGAAGCTGCTGCAGCCCGGTGTTGTGAAGGTGGGCTGCGACGCCGGACACAAGTGGATGAGCGCGTACATCCACGTGTTCAAGCACCCCTATTTCGCCGTGACCGGGGCGGACGGAAAGTTCTCCATGAAGGATGTGCCGCCCGGCGATTACACGGTGAAGATCTGGCACGAGGCGCTGGGCACCAGGACCGCGACAGCCAAGGTCGCGGCCGGCGGGGCTGTTCGCGTGAAGGTCGCCTTTTCGAAGTGAGCGGGCAGCCCGGGGACGTGCCCAGGAGCCGGCCCGGGCTGTTTCTTGTTCTCTGCCTCTTGCTGGCGCTGTCCGGTGCTTGGGCCATCTGGGACGAGGCGGTCACGCGGCGCCCGTGGAAGGCTCATCAGGCCGAGTATGCGGCGCTTATCGACGCCCAGGTCCCCGAGCGGATCAGGCAGATCGTGGTCGAGCCGATGGGCGTGGTCGATCGCTGTACCAGCTGCCATCTCGGGGTCGAGCGACCCGGTCTGGAGGATGGCGAGCACCCCTACCGCACACATCCGCGTCTGAATGAGCTGTTGGGGACTCATCCGCCCGAGCGCTTCGGGTGCACCGCCTGTCACGCGGGTCAGGGCCTGGCGCTCACCGCCGCCGATGCGCACGGAGAAGGCGACCCCTACTGGCTGGAGCCGATCCTGCCCAAAGCGCTGATGGAGGCTCGCTGCGGCGCCTGCCACGAAGGCCTGAGTCCGCTGCCCGGTGCGCCTCTGCTCAGCGAGGGGCGACGCCTGTTCCGCAGCCGAGGATGTGGCGGCTGTCACCCGCTGACGGGCCACCAGGCACCGCGGATCGGGCCAAGCCTGGCGCTGGCGGGGGACAAGCTCAACGCCGGGTGGATCGGTCAATGGCTGCGTGCGCCGCACGAAGTGCGCGATGGGACGATTATGCCGTCGTTTTGGCCGCCGAACGATCCGGATGCCGTGGCCCGCGCGGACCAGGAGATCACCGACCTGACCGCGTATCTGATGGACGCCCGCACGCCCGTGGAGCCGGAGGCGCCCGAGGCCGGAGACCCTGAGAGCGGTCGAAAGCTCTTCGACTCGGTGGGCTGTCGCGGGTGCCATATGATGGGCCCGGCCGACGCTGATCGGCTGCTGCGGATCGGCGCGGAAGAGGACACTGAGGCCAAGCCGGTCAACGCGCCGCCCGTCGATTTCGGGCCGCAGCTGGGGGACATCGCCACCCGCACGACGGCCGCGTGGATCGTGCGCTGGCTGGCGGACCCGAAAGCCTGGTGGAGCGAGGCGACGATGCCCCGCTTCGACTTGTCCCCGAAGGAGCGCGCTGATCTGGCGTCCTTCTTGATGTCCGCCTCAGATGTCGGGCCTCCGCCGCCACTGTCCGCGGGCAGCGCTGAGACGGGCGGCCGATTGGCGATCGTGTACGGGTGCGGCGGCTGTCACGAGCTGCCGGGCAAGGCACCGCCGATCCGAGTCGGACCCGAGCTGGACGGGTTCGCCGACAAAGACGTCACGCTCTTCGACTTCGGCCCCAGCCCGCCGCCATTGCACGAGCGTACACGCGACCGCTTCACGCAGATGAAGCTGACCCGACCCAGAGCGGCGTCGCGGCCCGACATTCGACTGGTCATGCCGGACGCGCGTCTGGAGCCGGGCGAGGTGGCGGCGATGCAGGTGTTTTTGCACTCCCTGGACCTCCGGCGCATTCCAGAGGCTTTCCGCGCAACGCTGTCCCCCGAGGAGGCGCTGGTCGCTGCCGGGGAGACGCTCTTCAAGCAGCGCAACTGCCGCGGCTGCCACGAGCGGGATGGACTCGGCGGCGACATCGGCTCGATCTTCAGCGAGCCCGCCACCGCGCCGCCGACGCTTACGGGCCTGGGCAAGAAGCTGCAGCCCGGGTGGCTGTTTCGTTTCCTGCGCCGACCTCAGAAGCTACGGCCATGGCTGACGGCGCGGATGCCGGACTTCGGCCTGGATCCCGATCAGGCCAAGACGCTGACCCGGATGTTGCTGGGTCGCACCGCGCACGACGCCGCCTACGGCGACTACCTGCCGCCGCAGCAGACGACGGAGCAGGTGGTGATGGCCCGCGATCTGCTGCGAATGCTGCGCTGTCGCAAGTGCCACGGCCGCAACGCCAAGAAGGGGCTGAGCATGGGGGACTACGCGCCGGACATGGCGCTGACTCGTCAGCGGCTGCTGCCCTCGTGGGTGCGCGCCTTTGTGACGGACCCGCAGGCGGTCATCAAGAACACGCGCATGCCGACGTTCTTTCCAGACGGCCAGACCCCGCTGCCGGAGCTGCTGGGCGGGTCGGCCGACGCACAGATCAAGCTGCTGACGGATTATCTGTGCAGCCCCGCTTTCATGGCCGAGGAGGCTACCCGATGACCACGCCGCCGCCCGAGATCGAGACCGCCAAAAAGACCCATCTGTGGTTTCGCCGCGGCTTTCTGACGCGCATGGGCTGGCTGTCGATCGCGGGGACGCTTGGCGCCGCCACGCTGGCGCTGGTTCGCTTGATGTTCCCGCGCGCGCCTATCGAGGCGCCGACCCACTTTCCCGTCGGGCGTCCGTCCGAGTTTGCCGTGGGCTCGGTGACCGGTCGACCGCCGCCCGACGGTCGTGGGCGTCGCGTCTGGGTGGTCCGGATCAAGACCGGCTTCTACGCGCTGCTCGGCCGGTGCACTCACCTGGGCTGCAGTCCACGCTGGCGGGTCGCCCGAGAGGTCTTTGAGTGCCCATGCCACGGCAGCGTCTTCACGCAGGCAGGGATCAACACCGCGGGACCGGCCCCGCGTCCGCTGGAGCGGGTGCACATCACGCTGGATGACAAGGGTCGCATCGTGGTCGATCCGTCTCGCCGCTACCGCCAGGAAGAGGGAGCGTGGGACGACGAGGGCTCGTTTCTGACCTGGGGAGGTGATGGCGATGCGGTGGCGTGACCGAATCCGCAAGTCGCAGATCTGGCGGTCGGTCTTTCGGCACGGGCACCAGGACACTAAGCGCAACCGCATGATGCAGGTCGTCACCAACGTGTTTCTGCACCTGCACCCGGTTCGCGTGCCGCGCTACTCCGTGCGCCCCGGCTACACCATGGGGCTGGGGGGCCTGTCGTTTCTGCTGTTTCTGGTGACGGTCGTGACCGGCGTGATCCTGATGCTCTACTACCGGCCGACCACCGAGTACGCCTACGCGGACATGAAGAACCTGGAGTACGACATCCCGTTTGGGATGTTGATGCGCAACATGCACCGCTGGGCCGCGCACGGCATGGTGATCACCGTCTGGTTTCACATGTTGCGCGTGTTTCTCACCGGCGCTTACAAGCCGCCGCGGGAGTTCAACTGGGTCGTCGGCGTCTGGCTGCTGGTGCTGACCATGTTCTTGAGCTTCACCGGCTATCTGCTGCCATGGGACCAGCTGTCTCTGTGGGCCGTGACCGTGGGCACGAACATGGCGCGGTACACGCCCTGGCTGGGGCACGAGGGCCCGTTCGCCGGCACCTTCGGGCTGACGGAAGACAACGATCTGCGCGCCCTGCTGCTCGGCTCCGGCCGGGTGGGCGGTCCGGCGCTCATGCGCTTCTACGTCCTGCACTGCATTATCGTCCCGCTGCTGCTGTGCCTGCTTTTGGTCATCCACTTCTGGCGCGTGCGCAAGGACGGCGGGATCTCGGGCCCCCGGCCCGATGAGGAGGGCTGATGGAGCACGCCCTCAAGTTGATGATGAAGCCGGACAACATCCCGGTGCTGGCCATTATCCCGATGACGGTCTTCATGCTGTGGTACGCCTGGCGCACCGCGCGCCAAAACGACGCAGGGCAGCCCGATCAGCCCTCGCATTGGGTCGACACGTGGCCGCACCTCATCCGCATTGAGCTGCTCTTCACCATCGCCTGCATGGTCATCCTGACGGTGTGGTCGATCACGATCGACGCCCCGCTGGAGGAGGCGGCCGACCCGCTGCGGCAGCCTGACCCGTCCAAGGCGCCCTGGTACTTCTTGGGTCTGCAGGAGCTGCTTGTCTACTTCGATCCGTGGATCGCCGGTGTGATGGTGCCGCTTTTGATCATCTTCGGGCTGATGGCGATCCCCTACCTGGATACCAACCCCGAGGGCGACGGCGCCTACACCTGGAAGCCACGCAAGTTCGCCATCACCGTCTTCGTTTTCGGCTTTGTCGTCTTGTGGCTGGCGCCGATCTTCATCGGGGTGTTCTTTCGCGGCCCGGGCTGGGGGTTCTACTGGCCGTGGGAGGCCTGGGAGCCCGGTCGCTCGCCCGCTATGGCCTCCAAGAACCTGTCGGATCTGGTCGGCGTCACGTCGGAGCGCGGCGCGTTCTGGGTGGGGCTTGCGGCTTGTGCCGGGTGGTACCTGAGCGCCGTGGCGTACTGGGCCGCACGCCGCAAGCGCGACTGGATGCAGCAGCTGGGCACGACCCGCTATGCGGTCACAGCGTTTCTTTTTCTCACCATGATGGCCATTCCAGTGAAGATGATCCTGCGCTGGACCTTGGGCCTCAAGTACGTGTGGGTGACGCCATGGTTCAATATCTGAGGAAGCCGCTACCGGCCTTGCTGTTATGCGCAGTCGTCGGTTTGAGCGCGGTCCCGCAGCCGGCCCAATCGATCCCCCCCTTTGCCAGGCGCGTCGGCGTCTCCTGCAGGACCTGCCACCAGGACGCATTCCCGCGCTTGAACCCGTTCGGCAGGCGCTTCAAAGAGAACGGCTACCAACTGACGGGAACGGCCGAGGCAGGCATTCGCGCGCGGCATACCATCCAGCCGGGCACGCTGGCAGAGCGGCTTGAGGTGCCCGCCACGTTACCAATCGGGCTGCGTGTGGCGCCGCGGGTGGAGTTTGCGCAGTCAGCTGAGCTCGCACGAAGCGAGGGTGGCAACGCAGTGGACGTCCGAGTGCCGGGCAGCATCTTCCTGGTCGGTGGCGGCCCGATCTTTCGGGATGTCTCGTTCATGGCGTCCATGTCGCTGGCGCCTACACCCGACGTCCATCACCTGACCATCGGCTTCCACAACCTGCTGTGGGATGCCGTCAACGTGCGGGTGGGGCGGCTTCTGCTGACGGACTTCGCGCGCCCGGTGCACCGCTATCTCACGCGTCATGCCGACGGACCCGGGCAGGTGCACGTCGGCAGCAACCCGGTCAGCCTCGAGGGCGTGCACGCCGGCATCGACATCTATGGCCGGCCGGGCGGAGGGCCGCTGCTGTACCGCCTGGCGTTGGTCAACGGCGCGCAATCCGGCGACGGCATGGACATAGACGACTTCAAAGACGTGTACGCACGTGTGGCCTGGACGTTTGATGATCGGCACACGCTGGGGATGTTCAGCTACGTCGGATCGTCTGCGTTGGAGGTCGCGACCGGGGGCATTCGGGCGCTGTTTGATGACTTGCACGTCACCGGCGGGTTGGATTTGGAGCTGGCGTTGGGCCCGGTCACGCCCTACTTACAGGCGGCGGTCGGACACCACGCCGATCCCAACGGCGACGGCGCCTCCGTCTTGTGGTTTTCGGGCCGCGCAGAGGTGGCCTGGTCCATCACACCGGATTTGCTGGCGCTGGTCGGATACGCACAGACCGGCAGTGCCGACGACAGCGCCCTGGACGCCCAGTCCGCGGTGGCGCACCTGACCTGGCTGATCCTGACCAACCTGAAGCTGGGCGTCGAGTACCAGCTGAAGATTGACGACATCGACCGAAGCCGCGGGGTTGTCCTGCTGGACCTGGCGCTATGAGGGAGGAAGCGATGTACATATCCTTTATCCGGTTTGCCCTGGCCGTCACGCTGCTGATGGGCCTGTCCGGCTGTGACGAGCGCCTCCGCGGCGTGACCGAGCTGGAGATGACGCTGCATGCTCCCCTGGACACGGGGACTGCCGGCCCGACCGCGCGACCCAGCGGCGCCGTGATGCTGGGAGATGCCGACGAGCTGTTTCTGACCCTGACCGCGCCCGCCGCGCCCGCGCCGGGAGGCACCTGGGCGATCTGGTGGC
The DNA here is from genome assembly GCA_964545715.1 of uncultured Myxococcales bacterium. Taxonomy (GTDB): domain Bacteria; phylum Myxococcota_A; class UBA9042; genus CAZJHX01. Next base: position 13,004 of record CAZJHX010000054.1, on the reverse strand, counting down.
TGGTCGGGGGCAACACGGTGCTGGCGACACGGCTGGGCGAGCTGACGGTCGAACCCGGCAAGCCGTGGGCGGTGACGACGGTGCCGCGCCCCAAGAAGGGCGGCCTGGGCGACGTGATCGCGATCACGCTGGAAAAGAGCGCTGACGTGCCGACCCCGGCGGGGCCGGTGCTGGCCTTTGCGCGCTGGCCGGCTGCGACACAGTCGGACCTGCAGTTTCCGGCCTTTGAAGGTGCTTACCTGGAGGCGTTGAAGTCGGCGATCGGCAGTCTGTACGCCGATACGGCCACCGGCATGCTGCATCTGTCGGGAAGCGGGGTCCCGCTCGCGCCGGAGGGCTTTGAGTACCACGTGTGGATCGAGGCGGAGCCGCCCCCGCCGGACGTCGATCCCATGGCGGGCATGGACCACAGCAACATGGCGGGCATGGATCACAGCAAGATGGACAGCGGCAAGGCGGACGCCGGGCACGATCACGGCAAGGCCGGCCCCTGGGCGAATGTCTCGTCGTCTGTCGACCACCCGATCGACGGCCACGACCACCCCGAAGGTCTGTACCACCTGGGCCCGCTGACGGTGGGCTTTGGCGGCACGTTCATGCGCATGTGGATGGGCATGCAGCTGGGCCCGGTGGCGACGCAGCTGCATACATTGAAGCAGGTCATGGTGTCGATCGAGCCCGCAGGCACGGACCCCACCGAGCCGGCTCGCTTTTGTGTGCTGACCGGCTTGCGCGGCTCGGGCGGACACATCGTGGCCGACGAGGCGCTGACAGGGGGAGGCCATGTTCACTGACTCGACGGCCGGAGTCACGCTGCTGTTGTTCGCAGCTACCGCCCTCGCCCAGCCACCGGCGCCCGACGCGGCCAGGGGCCAGGCGCTCTACGACCAGCACTGCCGTGTCTGCCATGGCGCCGGCGGCGATGGCGACGGGGCCACCGCGCGCTTTTTGAACCCGACCCCACGCGACTTCACCCGCGGCGTGTACAAGCTGCGCTCGACCCCGACGGGCGCGCTGCCGACCGATGCGGACCTGTTTGGCACGATCACGCGCGGCATGCCCGGCACCGCCATGCTGCCGTGGGCGGGCTTGTCCGCAAGCGATCGCTGGCAGTTGGTGCATCACCTCAAGAGCCTGACCGAGCGTTTCAAGACAGAGCCCGCTGCGGATCCGGTGGTCGTGCCGCCGCGTCCGCCGAAGACCCCGGGCGCCATCGCGCGCGGGGCATCGGTCTACGTGAAGCTGCGCTGCGCCAAGTGCCACGGACCCGAGGGCTGGGGCGACGGCGAGGCCGCGTGGCAGATGGAGGACGATCGCGGCCGGCCGATACACGCCTTTGACATGCGCCGCGGTGACAAGATGAAGGCCGGCCGCACGCTGAACGCTATCGCGCGCGTGTATCTAACGGGGCTGGACGGCACGCCGATGCCCTCCTATCTGGACGCGGTCAGCCCCGCCGAGATCTGGTCCCTGGCGTTCTACATCGAGTCGCTGTTTTTGGATTGAGCGTTCCGACGCCCCCATGACCCGGATCGTAACGCCGGGGTTGAACGCCTGCTCGCACACCCGGTCCCGAGACCGAGTGGCTGTGCGAGCAGGCGATTGCGGCCGGGGCGCTACTGCGGATCGCAGCCGTTCAAGATGCCGTCGCCGTCCGCGTCGGCGGTACCGGGCGCACCCAGCCGGACCAGCAGCAGGTCGACGAGGTGCTGCATGTCTCCGTCATCAAGCGCCTGGCTGCAGTTCAAATCGGCGCGGTTGATCGACGCGCCGGCGCTGATCACGACGATCTGGGGCCCCAGGCAGGTGGGCAGGCATGTCGTCGCCGAGGTGACGTCCCAGCCGGTCCGGCAGTCCTCATTTTCAGCACATGATGACGCGGGGCAGCTCACGGGGCTGCTGTCGCCCGTGCTGATTCTCAGGAGCTCCAGGCACGCCAGGTCCGCCGCTGACAGCACACCGTCGCCGTTGATATCTCCACCGGGGGTGGTTGCGATGCAGCCGCCCCGAGTCGGCTTGTACCGGCAACCCGTGGCGGGATCGCAGGTGTCCGCCGTGCACGCCACGCCGTCGTCGCAGTCGGCGTCGCTGGCGATGGCCTTGTCCAGGGGGCGGCAGTCGTCCGCGTCGTCGACCCCATCGCCGTCGTCGTCGGGATCGACGCAGTCCGCCACGCCGTCCTCGTCGCTGTCAGTTGCCCCCTCATCGGTCGATCCATCGCAGTCGTTGTCCTGCCCGTCGCACACCGACTCGACCGTCTCGAAGCCGTCGATCGACGTGTAGTCTGGCTCCGCCCATCCCGAAGCGCCCTGGCACACCTGCACCTGCCCGGCGCACACACCCAGGGTCTTTGCCGCTGCGGGCGGGGAGGCCACGTTGTCCACCAGCACGTCGCAGTCGTTGTCCTTGCCGTCGCAGATCTCGGGCAGGCCCGGGCCGACCGCGCCGTCGTTCCAGGGTGTGGCGACGTCCGGGCAGGCAGCGATCTCTGCGGTATTCTCCAGGCCGTCTAGATCGTAGTCGTGCTGATAGGTGACGCAGACAGAGTCGGTGGCCAGCAAGACGCCGCCGTTACGCGCCTCGGCCTCGATGCAGGCGGACTCGGCTTCGGGCACCTCGAGGGTGGCCGTCCAGGTGGTCCCTCCGGCGATGACCGCCGGCGTGGTGGCGGTGGTGATTCCGACCAGCACCTCATCCGCGCCGGCGACGATGCCCGAGACTTCAACGTCGATACACCAACTGCCGACCTTGCAGTCCGCCTTGGGGGATGCCTGTGCGCCGAACAGCTCCGCAAACGTGTCGGTCTCCGGCTGGCTGATGGCCACGTTGCCGGCGGTCGGCCCGATCGCGTACACCACACCGTCCTGGCCCCACGCGACGAGCTCCAGGGTGCCGTCGCCGTTCCAGTCCGCAGGGCGAATCCGCATGATAGGCATATTCAGGCGCAACGCCCACAGGATCTGGGGTACGCCCACCTTGCCGGGGGCGTCGAACTCGATGGCATACACCCAGCCGTCGTTGCTGGCGGTGATGATCTCGGCCGGCGAGGTGCCGTCGAGCGGGGCATCGATGTCCATGGCAAAGATCTCGACCAGCGGTACGGGCACCGCGGGTAGCGTGGTGTGCGCCTTGCCGGCAGCCAGGTAGATCACACCCAGCGCCTCCGAGTCGCTTCCGTTGAACACGGTGATCCCGCCGGCAGCGTCGAGCACGGCGACGTCCTGCACCCCATCCGCGTCGGCATCCAGAAAGGCCCAGCCGTGATACTGCACCGATCCCTGCTCGTTCGGATCGGTTATCCAGGTCAGCGGGATCTCGGCCTCGCTGCAGGACTGGGTGCCGTCACCGCACACGTTTGGGCCGAGCTCGCTGCGCAGCACCCGGCCCTGAGCGACCTGGACCTGGTAGAGCTCGGGGGCCGGGTCCGTCGCCTCGTCACCGGTATCCGCGTTGACGAGGGCCACGGCGTCGTTCGGCACATGGAAATAGTCGTAGATCGGCTCAGCGGTCCCCGCGTCCACGAAATACCAACGGGGATAACCCGTGGGCTGTCGCACGGACAGCAGCAGGTCCTGCAAGCCATCCAGCCCGTCGGGCACGCCGAAGCCCCAGCCGCCCGCCGACTGGGGCTTTCCGACATCGGTGACCATTCGCATGTCCGGTCCGTAGCACCCCGCGTCCACCGGATTGGAGACGGCCGTGCAGGTCTTGCCCTCGCTGTCCCAGTCCAGGATCACGAGCTCGGAGCTGACGGTCTGGCCTTCGATCGGCGGACAAGTCGCACCCACCGTCCGCGCGGTGGCGACCAGCGCGATGTCGATACCGGATCCGGCGCGAAAGTGTCCCGGTCGGACGAAGTTGAACGTATGTGCGCTCCAGGCCGTCCCGGATGCGGGCGCCTGCTGCAGCGCGCAACACTGGCTGGACTGCGCCGCCGCGCATACGCCGCCGCTGCACACCGAGCAGGGGTGTGTCGCCATGCAGTCGGCATCATCCGAACATGCGACGACTGGATACGGAGACGGGACGGGCTCCAGAGCAAACCCAAACGCGAGGGTGCCGTCGCCGCGTAGGGCCGCCATCGCGTCGGTGCGACGGTGAATCGCCAACGGCGCCGCGCCGGGGGGCCCGCCGTCCACCTCATCCGCCAGCTGCTGATTGAACTGGCTTAGAAAGGTCCCCGTCGGCTTCATCTTCAGCTTGTCGGGCAGGGTTTTGTCCAGGGTCAGCCATCCTCGCCACTGGTGGAAATACTCCACAGGCGTCCCCCCGCCGGGGTCGAGATCGCCGACCATCGGACGGGTGGGGTGCTCCCCCTCACCCAGCACGTCGGCTGCCGGCAGCTTGAACAAGTCGCTGAAGCTCTTGCCGTCCCAAAAGACGCAGACGTCGTTGGATCCGGTCACCGCCAGCTGCACGTCGCCCGTCTCGGACTTCCACGGCCGATACGCAACGCTGCCACCAGACCCGCATGTATGTTGCTTTTTGGCGACTCGGTACAGCTTGTACGAGCCGTCCCCCAGCTTCCGTAATCGCAGCCAGTACACCCAGTTGGCGTTGACGTCTTTGGCCAGCAGCTCCGGCAGCCCCGCGTCCGTATCGCCCGCCGGGTCGATGTCTGCCGTGAATAGGCCGGCGGGCACCCCCGCCTCGTTGTTTGTCAGCAGGTCCAGCGGGCGCGGGCTCTCACGCAGGTTGAGCCCGAGCCGGTGCCCCACCGGATAGAGCGGCCCCTCGCAGCCGGTACCGTCGAACGCACAGACCTCATCGAAGGACGCCAGCTCGACCAGCTCGTCCGTCCACCCGTACACCTTGTAACCGGTGCCAACCTCGACGATCAGCTCGGGCTTGCTCACGTCGCCGTCCAGCTCCGCCACGAAGGTATGGCGGGCGTTGGGAACGATGGCCTTGACCGCACCCGTTGCCAGGTCGAGCACATTCACGGTGAAGGTCGATGGCGCGTCGCCGTCCCACCACAGCCCCTTGTCGGGCGTCCAGGTCGACGCCGTTGAGGCGGACGGGTCCCATCCGGCCGGTACCGCCGGGCACGGACCCCAGGTCGTGATGTGAGCGCGCAGCCCGTCGAGGTTGGACACGGTCGGGGCGCTGATCGCCACGGTCAGCTCCAGGTTGCCGTCGCCGTCGATGTCGGTGGGTCGACCGATCAGCGACTTCACGATCGGCGGCACGAGCCCGGTGTAATACGTCTTGCCGCCCAATGCGCAGCCCCACTTGCGCAGGCGCGGTCCGTTGAGCGCCGAGCACAATCGGCCGCGGGCGGCGTCGGTGCAGGCCCCCTCGCAGTCGACTCCGGCTTCCGTGCATACCTCAAAGGCCGCCGGCGCCAACGGCCAGGCGGCCCCGGCTGCCGCCCCTGGATCCAGAACGGCGATATGTGCCGTGGTGTCCTGCCGCGCCTGGTTATCCACGCCGGGAAAGAGCACCTCGCGATTGGAGTCACCGTCGGTGTCGATCAGGAGGCCGGCATACCCGCTGTACGTGCTGTGGGCGACGGCCTTCTCATAGGTGACGAAGTCGGTCTCCGACGTCCCCGGGTCCCAGATGACAAGCCGCTCTCCAAACTGGTGAACCGCTCGGGGCCTGGGATCCGTCGGGGCCAGACGCGCCACCATGACGTCGTTGCCCGGCCGCGCCAGCGTGTAGGTGTCCGGCACATCCTTCGTCTCCATCGTCCACGCCGCGCCGCTCCAGGGCCGGGTGACGTGGAGATCGGTCGCGTTGTTGTCCTTGCTGCGCCACAGAATCTCAGGGATGCCGTCCAGGTCCACGTCGACGACCTTGAAGTTGCCGCGAATCCCCCAGGTGGCCTTGCCGGCAGGCCGGCTCGCCAGCTGCAGGCCGGTCAGCGCATCGAACAGCACGAGCCGACCGCCCCCGGTCGTCGAGTAAGCGAGGATCTCCAGCGCATCGGTGTCACCGAAGTCGTACGCACCGGCGACAAACGTCGTGCCGGCGCTGCTGACATTCCACTGCTTGCCCTCGCCGCCGCACGTCTTGGCGGTCTTGTCACAGATGTGCGCGGAGAGTCGTCCCAGCCCGATCGAGAGCAGATCGGGCTGTCCGTCGCCGTTCAGGTCGATCAGAGGCGTGCGTGTTTTGTAAGCTCCGCCGGGGACGGCCGCCCAGGACCAGATCACGCCCGCGTATTGTGGTCCCGCGCCGCTGATGGCGCCCGCTGCCCCCGTGACGGCACGCGTCCAGTTGCCGTCATGGTTCTGGTCGAACCAATGCGCCTGGGCAGGCTCCGCCCAAATCCAGAGGGCTATGACCGCCAGGACCGTACCGACTGTCGGCTTGCTTCCACGCACGTCGAAATCCCAAGGCGGCGCCGCAAATGTCGCCGCCGCACCGAGCCACAATGTCTAGAGTGTCTGCATTCTGGCAGGTGCACGTCTCGGCCGTAAAGCCCGCCTGGACTGTGGCGGCCCGGGATTGATCAAGAACAGCATCGGGCGCTCGACAGCGCTACTTGGGGCGTGGCTCTGCGCCGACCCGCTCGCCGACCTTCACAAAGATCTTGGGCAGGCTGCTGGACTGACCGCGCTTGAGCACGGCGTCTGGGACCGGGATGCTGGGCTTGACGTCCACGTTGTAGGTGACCAGCGCGCGGTTGGCGTCGCCCTTGAATGGGGCCACGATGTACGAGCCGTTGTTGTGCTCAAAAGAGCCGCTCACCAGCTTCCAGGAGCGCTTGAACGTATTGTCCGGCAGGGTCTCGACCTTGGAGAGGGTCTCGGCCTTGAGGTCGTCGACCGGCCAGGGCATGTCGATCTCCACGTAGCAGAGCAGCTCGTCGCCCTTCTTCTTGCGCAGCTCGCTTTTGAGGATGCGCGGCATGAACTTGGAGAAGTGCTCGCAGTCGCGTACGGCGGGCCAGACCTTGTCGACAGGGGCCTCGATCACGGCCTTGGCCATAGCCGCCACGCCCTTGCCGCCGGTGGGCTCCAGGCGTGTGATCAGGATCTCTCCCGCGTCCAGGCGCCGGGTCTCCTCATCGTCGGTGATCTCGCCCGGCTTGAGCGGCTCGGGGCCCGCGTTCATATATATCCAGCCACCGGCGCCGGCCGCCGCGACGACCACCGCGATCAGAATCTTGCTGCGAGTCTTCATGCAGCAGGCAGTATCACAGTTGACCTGAAGACAACTGAATCCGGGTCGTGGTAGTGAGAAGATGTGGCTGTAGAAACCGGAAAAGCGCACGTCTCATTTGCCATTGCGGGCAGCAACCAGTCCGAGGACCAGCTGAACACCGCGCTGGGGCGCAAGTGCGACGCGTATCACTGTGCTGGCGACAAGATCGGCAACAGCTCGCTGACGCATCCCGAAGACGAGTGGATCGTCAACGGGTCGGTCGTCGACGCCGATTCGGCCGAAGACGCCGTCGAGAGCCTGGTCGCGGAGCTGTCCTCGCTCACCGCCAAGATCAATACGCTGGAAGACGTCACCGTCACGTTGAGCGTCGAGATCAACAGCGACGAGAAGATCGGGCTGTATCTGGACCCGGACGTGGTCGGGGTGTTGACCCTGATGGGCGCCGCGCTCGACATCACCGTCACCGCGGGCTGAAGGCCTCACTGCCCGGCGACGGGCTCCTCCCAGGTCGGCGGCTCGGACAGGTAAAACCAAAGCCCGCGATCCCGCGTCAATGACCGGCAGTAGTGCACCAGCGCCCAGCGGTCCGCCTCGTTCGGCAACGCCTCGCCGTAGCTCGGCATCGGCGTGCCGTCCAGGCCGGTCACGAACGTGCGGTAGACCGCGCCCGGCCCGTAGCCGCCCTTGTACACGCCGTAGCTGAAGTCAAAAACGTCCGCGCGTCTCCCGTCGTTGTTCTTCAGCCCCGGCGCCGCCTTTCCGTCGCCCTCGCCCGCCTGGCCATGGCATTTGCCGCACCGCATCTTGCCGTACAAAACGCGCCCTCGCTCGATCGTCGCCTCGGTCACCGGGGCCGGCTTCAGGGCGGGCAGGTCGACGAGGATCGTGGGTGCCGCGGTGCGCGCCGCAAAGCGCTTTGACAGCCCCTGGATGTACAGCACCACGGACCTCATCTGCGTTTGCGAGAGCTGGTCGCCCCACTGCGGCATCGGTGTGCCGGGCAGCCCGTACGTCAAAGTCCTCAACAGGTCCTCGCGCGTCGCCAGCGTCCCACTCGCGGTCGACCGAAAGCGGTACTCAGCCCGCGTCAGGTCGCGTGGGGGGATCTCCAGCGCCTCCGCGACCGGGCCGTTTCCGTCGCCGGACGTCCCGTGGCACCCGGCACACAGCGCTCGGTAGAGCCGCTTTCCGTCCACGAGATCAGCGCCGGTCCACGGATCGACGGCGCTCGCCTGCGACGCGACCAACAAGACCGATATCGCGAGCACGAGACGCATCACAGCACCCCGTGCACTTCGATCAGCAGATCGTCTGCGTTGCCACTCACCCGCTGTGGGATATCGCGGTTGATCCGGTAACGCGCCCGGATCTCCAGCAGCTGGATCGGAAACCAGCTCACTCCGACCGAGAAGCGGTCGCGCTCGTTGTTCTTCATGGACAGCAGGGGGTCGTTGGCCTGGAAATCGAACTGCAGGTAAAGCCCTTTGAGGACCTCGAAGTCGGCCGCTGCATACAGCATCCACTGATCCCACGTCTCGCCGCTGCCCGACCCGTGGACCCAATCCAGCTCAGCCAGCGCGATCAGCCGTCCCAGCCGCATGCCGACGTGCGCGCCGCCGGCGATCGTCTGCAGGTCAAAGTCGTCGCTGGACGTGTCGTTGTACGCAAACGACAGCCCCGCCCGTCCCCACGACCACACCACGTCCGCGGACGCCGTCACCTGCTTGAACGGGTCCGGATCACTACCCCCCAGGCTGCCGTTTGTGACGGCCACCGACAGCGAAAACGGATGGGGCGCGATCCCCAGCTCCACTCCCAGGTCCTGGTTGGCGTAGGTGAAGCCCGTCTCGCGCCGAATGAACGCGTCGTCGTCCGGGATCCGCAGCCCGAACGGCAGCAGAAAGCGTCCGGCCTTGATGTACGAGCCCATCGGCCCGCTCACCAACACAAACGCCTCGCGCGCCGACGCCCCCTCGGGCGCGATCGTCTCATCGATATAGATGGTCAGCCGGTCCGGCACGATGTCGGCGCGAATGTAGAGGTTGCCCTCCGTCATATCGAAAGAGTTGGACGCGTCGCTCGTGCGCACCGTGTCGGCGATCGACGTCTGTGCCGGCATCGTGGTCAGATGCGACAGCCGCAGGTTGGCCCCGATCGCCACGGACGCGCCCAGCGCCGGGTCGAACGGGGCCGGCATCCTGAACGTCGGCAGACCAGTCTGGGCAAACGACACCCCAAACGGCGTCCGCATGCCGCCGCCGGTCCTGTTGACGTGGCAATGGGCACAGCGCATGCCCTCGCGCACCGCAAACCGGGGCTCTGCCGCGGCCGATTGCGCGACCATCAAGACGCACGCCAGCAGCGCTGCTCTCATGGGTCCACCGACCCCGCGTCCTCGTAGTCCGACGGGCGCAGCACGTCCTCGGTGTCCTGCCCCGCCTGCCAGTCGGGAGCGGCGCCCGCACGGATCCAGTCCTTGAGCGCGCGCACTTGCGCGTTGGACAGATAGTTGGGTCCGCCCCTCGGCATTCGCGACCCTACGCGGCGGCTGTCGAACGGCGCCACCTTGCTGATCAGGTAGCTTTGCTCAGGGTGTCCCGGGTTGACGCGCAGCATGCCCGGCGCTTCGACGCTCTCGACACCGACCAGCAGCTGCAGCGCACGTCCGGGCTCCAAAGACAGGCCCTTTGGGGCCGCCCCGCCGCGATGGCATTGCTGGCCGCAACGCGCCTCCAACAACAGCAGGATGTCGGCCGTGCTCGCCGGGATGGCGCCGGATGCCTCCTCCAGGTCGGGTACACCGGCCCCGGAGCCGACACAGCCCGCCATGGCGCCGATCCCGATCAATAGCGCGACGGCTAGCGCTTGACCGCGCCCCGTCCACCGCGACACTGACCAGGTGCGTCGTCTGATCTCGCTGCTGTGTGCCCTCGTTCTGCTGGCCGTCGCCGGTGGTCTCGCCGGGTGTGTGGCCGTCAAGCCGTGGGAGCGCGAGATCCTCAGCCACCCCCACATGCAGCTGGCCCCCCGACTCGGTGCAGCATACCGGCCGCACCTGCTCTCGATTCGCGAGGGCTCCATCGGCGGCGACCAGGGCGGCGGCGGTGGCTGCGGCTGCAACTGACCAGAGCTACAACTCAACGCTGACCCCGATCTGACCGACCCATCCCAGTGTCTGCTCAAACGGCACCAGCTTGCCGTTTTGGATCGCCTGGAAGTCGTCGTATGCCGTCCAGTGCAGCTCGCCGACCACGACGATCGCAAGCGGGCTGCGGCGGAACCACAGCGCCGTGCGGCCGATGTTGGACAGCTGCTTCGTGAGGCGCCGGTCGCGGGTGATGAAGTCGCGATTGACCGTGTAGATGCCGCGATAAAACGACGCCCGCGACTGCCAGTACAGGCGGTCCGACAGCTCGATCGCGAACCCGCCACCCACATCCGCGGTCAGCCCTAATCGTCCGGTGTGGCTGCGCATGCTCCATGTGTCGAGGTAGCCGCGCCACGACGCGCTCAAGAACAGTCGGCCCAAAAACGCCTGCTCCAGGCGCAACGAGAACGCGTGCCTGCTGCGGGTGTCCGGATGACGCTCGGCGACCCACTGCGCGGCCGTCGGCACCTGCTGTGCCGTGTCTCGCGGCAAGACAGGCACGCGCCGATACGGGCTGGAGAGCAGCCCGCTCTGATGGGCCATGCTGTAGCCGACCTGGCCGACGGTGGTCTTTGAAAGCACCTGCGTCGCGGTAACGTCGACCACGTGTGCGCTCCGCCCGCGCCATTGATCGGACGGCTGGCCGCTCTGGCCCAGCGAATCCAGGCCGAGCCCGTAGCCAAGCCCCAGCGTGAGGTTGCGTTTGAAGAGGTCCAGCTCGCCCCCGGCGCGGATATAGTGTGCGACGGCGTCGGTCTCCACGCTGCCCGAATAGCCCGCCGAGGCCCGCACGGTCCGCCAGTCCAGCTCGACCTCCAGCGACCCCTCGTTGCGCAGCTCCTCCAGCGGCTGCGTTGCGGCGGAGATCACGTCGACGCTGGCCGATGAGATCGCGTCCGCCTTCCACCCCGCGCCGATCGTTACCGGGCCACCGACCGCCTGGTGGACCTCGGCCCACGGGCTGATGACCGTCAACTGATCGTCGTTGGAGTAGATCGACACGCCGGTCTCGCCCCGCAGCCCGATCGGGTCCTTTTGCTGGGCGTGAGCGGCGGTGCTGCACGCGACGAGCGCGACGGCGATGGTGAGGTGGCGCCTCATAGTCCGGTCGCGATCCAATCCCGCAGCGCGATGTAGTCCGGGTCCTGGTCGCTGTAAAAGACGACGTAGCCGTCGGCGTGCACGGCCCCGCCCGCGTCCGGATCCAGGCACTTCAGCAGCAGGTGCGCCTCGCCGGCCGACTCGGTGTCGATCAGCCGCAGGCGCATGGCGTCGTAGTTCCAGTCCAGCTCGTCTTCGGTCAGCGCGTTCTCGGTCAGCGGCGTGCCCGCAAAGAGCGGCGACGCGCGCAGAAAGCCCACCCCATACACGGTCAGCGCTCGGTCTTTGGAGCCGTGGCACGGCAGAAATGAGCAACGTGCGCCGACGATTGGCTGGATGGTCTCTACATAGGTGTTGTAGCGGGGTCGCGGCGGCTCCAGGTACGGGTTGTCGACCTCGGCACAGGCGGGGGTCAATACCGTGATCAGGACGGCTATGACGCTGCGCAAAGGACGGTCGACATGGGGGGGTTTGGCCCTCATGGCGCTGGTATCGTCTTGTAGAGGCGCAGCGATCACTAGCAATATTCCAGCATCGCCGACGGGTCAGCGCGACCCCAACGCGTCCAAACTCTGGCCTGGCGCAAGGTCGTTGGTCAGCGCACTGCTCTGGATCGGATCCAGCGTCGTCGCCGGCTGCGGTGACGGCTACGAGGCGCCGGTCCCCCAGAGCGTCGCCGAGGGCTGCATGAGCGCCGACTGCCACCGGGAGGTCGAGCAGATCCACTACGGTGGGCCCGCCCTGCGGTGCGTGGACTGTCACGGCGGCGACCCGGACTCGCTGACGAAAGAGGGCGCACATGTCACCGTGGACGTGTCCTTCAACACCAGCACGCCCGGGTCCCAGCTTGTTGATGATCCCCCGCTGCAGGTCCTGGACGAGCTGCCGCTGGACGTGATCCAGTTTCTGAATCCGGCGGACTACCGGGTCGCCATTCGCACCTGCGGCAGCTCGATCATGGCCGGCGGCAACTGCCACACGACGATCACTGAGAACAGCCTGCTCATGAACCGGGCGACTCTGGTGGGCACCCTTGCGGGAGGTGGACACTTTGCGGGCACCCAGGACAAAGCGCCGCGCTATGGGGTCTTTGCGGCGGAGGATCGCTGGGTCCCCGCCGAGCAGCCGTTCGGGACGGTCAAAAAGGTGGAGCGATTGCCCAGCGCGGTGCCCGATCACGTTACAGACCCCGTCGCCCGCGCCTTCTGGCCCACGTTTGAGCAGCAGTGCGTGGAGTGTCACGTGTACCGCGACGGTCCCAAGCTGCCGGGGCGCTATTATTCGAGCGGCTGCAACGCCTGTCACATGCCGACCAGCGACTCGAGCCGCGCAGAGACCGCGGACATCACCCAGGACCGAGACGAGCTCGGGCACGTACGGACGCACCGGCTGACGAACCTGATCCCGGACTCCCAGTGCGCTCGCTGCCACATGTCTCACCTGGCGCGATCGATGCTGGCTCAGGGGCTTCGAGAGCGCTCCGAGCCCGAGGGCGACACCCTGATCGGCGGCCCGAACCACGGCGTGGAGGACCCGGAGCACCATGTGCCCTGGCCTGAGGAGAACTACGTCAAGTATCAGGGGCAGCGTCAGCTCTACGGTAAGCCGTACCCCTTCTATATCGCCGACGAGGACGGTCGGG
>CAZJHX010000053.1:51109-63742 GCA_964545715.1 uncultured Myxococcales bacterium | reverse complement strand
CGCACCCTGCCCTGGCTTAGGTCGAGATCGATGCTGCGCCGAACCCGAAGGCCAAGCCCAAGCCCAAACCTGCGCCTAAGGCCACCGCTGCGGCCAGCGGCGGCAAGTCCAAGGCTGCCAAGATGATCAAGCTCGGCAATGGGGCGATGAAGAACAACAACTACAAGCTGGCGCTGCTGTATTACCGCAAGGCCAAGTCGCTGGACTCGAAGAACATGCTGACCGGCAAGCTGATCCTGCGCGCCCAGAAGAAACTCCAAGGCCAGTAGCCTGACCCTGACCCTCAGCCCCCACCCAAATCAACCTGTCCTTGTTCAGCGGCTGGCGCTCCTGTCGCTGGTGACGTCGCTTATCGCGATGGCCTCTGTCGTGGCCGTCGTGGGCTACGAGCTGCTTGAGTCCGAATGGGCCCTCCGCCTCGCGACGGGGTCCTGGTTTGCCGCGGTTGGGCTGAGCGGGGTGTACCAGGCCATCCTCGTGCGCCGCGCCGTGCAGCGGTTGGAGCAGCTGCAATCCCTGGCCATCGACGCGGCGCTGCTGGTCCTGATCGTGGTGCTCACGATCGTATGGGCGCCAAACCTGTTGGGCCTCGCGGTGTTCGTACGCCAGTCCGTGGTCGTCGTCCGCATCTGGTTGGCGACGCCGGCCGGGCAGGCCTCGCTGATGCGCCTGTTGGCTCAGCCCGCCAAGCTGCTGGCCTACTCGTTCTTGACGATCATCGCGCTGGGCACGGTGTTTCTGACCTTTCCCCGATCGACGACAGACGGCCAGGGCGCGGGGCTCACCGACGCCGTCTTCACCGCCACGTCCGCGACCTGCGTGACCGGCCTGGCGGTGCTGAACACCAACGCGGACAAGCTGCACGACTCGACACGCCAAAGCTTCAGCGCGTTTGGCCAGGTGGTTCTGCTGGTGCTCATCCAGGTGGGCGGACTGGGCATCATGACGCTCAGCGCGGCGGTCGTGCTCTTGTTTGGCAGGACGCTCGGGATGCGCTCGCAAGCGCTGCTGCAGCAGGTGATGGAGGAGTCGTCGCGCCGCGACCTCGAGCGGAGCATTCGGTACATCGTCACGATGACCTTTGTGGCCGAGTCGCTCGGCGCGCTGGTTTTGTACGTGCGCTTCCGTGACGTACTGCCGACCGAGAGCCAGGCCGCGGCGTACGCGATCTTCACGTCCGTCAGTGCGTACTGCAACGCCGGCTTCTCGCTGTGGAGCGACTCGTTGACATCGCTGGCCTCGGACAACGTCGTCATGATCACCATCATGCTGCTGATCACAGTGGGTGGCCTTGGCTTTGTCGTCGTCGGCGCGCTGGCCGATCCCATGAACTTCAAGCAGCGTCCGGACGTGACGTGGCGCCGCTGGTCGGTGCATGTTCGCCTGGTCTTGTTCATGTCGGCGTGGCTCGTCTTCGGTGGGGCCCTTGTCTACTACTACCTGGAGTTCCATCACTCGCTGGCGGGCCTGTCCCGCGGGGAGAAGTACCTCGCCGCCCTGTTTCAGTCGGTCACGCTGCGCACGGCCGGCTTCAACACCATCGACTTTGGCGAGATCTCACGAGTCGGCCTGGTCTTCATGCTGGCCCTGATGTTCGTGGGCGGCAGCAGCGGCAGTACAGCGGGCGGCGTGAAGACGTCGACGGTGGCTGTTGTGGTGCTCAGCGTGCGCGCCATGCTGATGGGCCGTCAAGACGTTGAGGCGGGCGGGCGAACCATCCCGAAGACCGTCGTGTACAAGGCGATCAGCATCCTGGTGATCTTTGCTGCGCTGTTCATGGTCGGCTTCCTGGTGCTGCTCGGGACCGAGCCCTCCATGCCGTTCGAAGAGCTGCTGTTCGAGACGATGTCCGCCCTGGCAACGGTGGGCGTGAGCACGGGAATCACGCCTGACCTGAGTACCGCCGGCAAGCTCGTAGTGACCTTTCTGATGTTCGTTGGCCGCATCGGGCCGCTCACTCTGGCGCTCGCTGTGGGCGAGGCCGGAGAACGCGTCGCGCTGCGGTACCCGGAAGGGAAGATCATGGTAGGCTGAGCCCCCATGAGGAAGTTCGCAGTCATCGGTTTAGGCCAGTATGGATCTCAAGTCGCGGAGTCGCTCGCGGCGCTGGGCGGACAGGTCGTGGCCATCGACTCAGACCCGGCGGTATGCGACTCCCTGAAGCGGGTGGACGGCGTTCAGCCGCTGTGCCTGGATGCCACCGACGAAGCCACCCTGCGCGCCACCGGCATCGAGGACGTCGATACCGCGGTCGTCGCCATCGGACAGCATCTGGAGGTGTCGATTGTGGTGACGGCGCTGCTGCGCCAGATCCCGGTGCGCCGTATCGTCGCCAGAGCCTCCACTGAGCTGCACAAGAAAATCCTGAAGCTGGTCGGGGCCGCCCAGGTGCACAACCCCGAGTTCGAGATGGCGACGCGCGATGCGCTGGCGATCTTCTCACCGGCGCTGCGCGACCGCGCCACGCTGCCGACAGGCCACGACATGGTCGAGATCGACACGCGCGAGTCGATGTGGGGCAAGACACTGAGCGAGCTGGACTTTCGGGAGCGCTTCGAGCTCACGATCATCGCGATCAAGACGCGCGTGCCCGTCGTCGACGACCTGGGCCAGACGACCTTTCGTGAGGAGAAGAACCTCCTCCCCACGGGCAGCGACCTGCTCCGCAAAGGCGACATCCTGGTCGTGATCGGTACTCCGGCGCGAACCCGTGAATTCTTAGCGCTGTGGCAATAGCCGACAACAGTGGCTGGTCGATCAGCACCAAGGTCAGGGTCGCCCTGGTCGCGGTACTGCTGCTGATCGCGCCCCAGGTCGCGCTGACCGTCTACTACCTGGTGGAGCTCGAGAGCACGGCCGATGCGGTCTCCGCTCGTACGCGCTTCGTCGTGGACATGGGCGGCCTGCGAGAGACGGTGTTAAGCATCGACGTACCCCAACCGCTGGACTCCAACGCGCCCAGCGAAGACCGCTTTCTCGACGCGGTGACCGGCGCGATGGCCGCGACCCAGGAGGCGAGCGACAACAACCCCAGCTTCAAAAGCGAAATCCAGCGGATCTCGGACGGCCTGGCGGGGCTCGACCAAGCGACACGCGAGTACGTCAAAGCCATTCGGCAGGCGCGCGAGATCGCTCCGACGCGCCGGGCGCTGGCCGAGCTTCTGAGCGGCGATCCAGCGGAGACCGGAGTCGATCTCGCCCCCTTGCTGGAGGGCATCGCCATCACGCGGGCCGACCTGCGCGAGCGCTTTGACGCCGCGACCATCCGCGCCTACGACCAGCTGCGCAGCGACGAGGTCTACGCCAAGCGTGTGGTGGACCACGCGGACCGAAACCTGGCGACGCTGACCATGCTGACCGTCGTTTTTGTCGTGATGCTGCTGGTCGCGCTGCCAGGGCGCCTGGTGCTCCCGATTCGCCGGCTGACCCAGGTGGTGCGGCAGGCTGAGAAGGGGAAGCTGGAGACCGATGTGGAGTTCGGTGACGCCGAGGTGGGCGCGCTGGCGGACGCGTTCAGCTCCTTGATGCGCCAGGTGCGCGAGTTCGACCAGCGAAAGCGCAACCGAATCATCGAGGACGCGGCCAAGCTGGACTTGTTGCTGGAGCAGCTGGACGGACCGGCGGCGCTACTGCTCGCCCCAAGCTTGCTCGTGGAGCGGTCGAATCGCGCCTTCAGAGAGCTGCTGGGCGTGCAGGTCACCGACACGGATGTGCCGCTGCCGGACCTCATGGCCGAGGGCGGGGACGCCATGCGCATGGTGCTGACGCGGGGCGCCTCCCTGCGAGGGCGACAGGAGCCGGTGGCGCTCGAAATTCTGACTGGAGACGCCAAACGGCCGATGCTCGCTGACGTGCAGCTATGCCGCGACCAACGGGGCCGCCCGACCCACCTGTTGCTCGTGCTCAGGAAAGCCCCAAAAACGCTGGTAAAAGCGGGTTAAACCACAGGCTTTCCACAGCAAATCGCACTTATCCCCAGCGCGATAACCTACCGATATTTTGAGTTTTTCCTCGCTTCCCAACGTGTGCTTGGCACCCGGCGCCTTCCGCGCTGTGGGAAACCTCTTTCGAGGCCTGAAACTCTCAGTCGAGAGCGGCAAATTACCGAGCCGAGGCTGCCCGGTCAAGCGCCCTATTCGAAAAAAGAAATAAAGCCATAACTAGCTATTATCACTGAGATAGTTATCCACAACCGCGACTTGAACCTGTTGCAAGATTTGCTTTAGGGGTACGCCGTTTTGTTCGGCCGCACGCCGACAGTCCTCGTACTCGGGCGCAGCGTTGATCACACGGTCACCGTCGCGGGCGATTTTGACTTTGACCGGCCCGAACGGGGTCGCGACGGTCTCAACGGATTGCACCGTCTTGTAGCGCTGCACCTCGCTGAAACGCAGCCCGATCGTGGTGGACTCTCGCAGAATGGTGTCTACGATCGCGGCGCGGCGAGCCGGGGCGCATAAAACGCTGAGCTGAATGCCCGGTCGTCCCTTCTTCATCTGAATGGGCGTCAGCCACACGTCATAGGCGCCCGCGGTCAGCAGCGTCTCGGTGACGTGCCCGAACAGCTCGGGCGTCATGTCGTCGATATTGGCTTCCAACAGCAGGTCACGGCCGGCTCCCGACGCCTCGGTGACCTCGCCCAGGACGAGCCTCAGCAGGTTTGGGCGGTCGGCCGGATCCCAATCGCCGACGCCGTAGCCGATCTCGTCCACGCGCATGGCGGGGATCGGGCCGTACTCAGACGCAGTGGTCGTTACAATGGCGGCCCCTGTAGGCGTGACCCACTCCCCGTCCGAGTCCACGCTCTGAAGCACGGCGCCCTTGAGCAGCTCCATGGTGGCCGGAGCCGGCAGGGGCATGCGGCCGTGGGCGCAGTCGACGAAGCCGCGCGGCGCCGGCACCGGGGCTGCAATGATGCGCTCGACTCCCAGAGCACACAGGCCGATCGCGGCGCCGCAGATGTCGATGATGGCGTCCACACCGCCGACCTCATGAAAGTGGATGGTGTCGGGCTCGACGTCGTGCAGACGCGCCTCGGCCAGGGCCAGACGGGTGAAGATGTCCAGCGCGAGCGCGCGGGCGTCATCGGCCAGGCCGCTCTCCTGAATCAGCGTGCGGATCTCCGCCCAGCGGCGTCCGTGATGATGATCGTGGTGATGACCGTCATCGTGGTCACCGCCGTCGTGATGGTGGTGGTGTTCTGTGACGACCTGCACGTCGACGCCGCTGATGCCGTGTCTCAGAGCGCGCGACACCGACAGCTCCCAGCCGTCGAGCTTCAGCTTGGCCAGCTCGGCGCGCAAGTGCTGCTCATCCACGCCCAGGTCGAGCAGCGCGCCCAGCATCATGTCGCCGGCCACGCCGCTGAAGCAGTCGATGTAGAGGACCTTCACGCCGACTTGGCGCGGTTCATGAGCGCTGCGGCGTATCCCGCGCCGAAGCCGTTGTCGATGTTGACGACGACGATGCCGGCGGCGCACGCGTTCAACATCCCGAGCAACGCCGCCAGCCCCTGGAATGACGCGCCGTACCCGACGGACGTGGGTACGGCGATGACCGGGCGGTCGACCAGCCCGCCCACGACCGAGGCCAACGCGCCCTCCATGCCGGCCGCCACGATCAGGACCCGCGCCTCCTGAAGGGCGGGCAGGTGGCGCAGCAGGCGATGGACGCCCGCGATGCCGACGTCGTTGATGCGCTGGACCTCGTTGCCCATCAGCTCGCAGGTGATGGCGGCCTCCTCGGCGACCGGGACGTCGGACGTGCCGGCAGTGATAACCGCAACGGTGCCTTCGCCGCGCATAATCGGCGGCTCGCGGCGGTAGACCAACAGTCTGGGCAGCGCGTGGATCTCGGCGCCGGCCTCGGGCAGCTCTTTGGCGATACGCTTGGCGCGCTCGCCGTCGATCCGGGTCACCAGGATGTTGCTGCCATGCTCGAGCAGCCGCTCCAGGATGCGGAACAGCTGATCGTCGGACTTGCCCTCAGCCAGCACGACCTCCGGGAAGCCGCGGCGCAGCTGCCGATGGGTGTCGATTGTCGCGCCGTCGAGCTCGGCGACGGGAAAGTCGCGCAGGGTTTCGAGCGCCGCGGCGACATCCGTCTCGCCGGCCTTTACGGCCTCCAGCAGGGTCTTGAGTGCAGCGCGGTCCATCGCGGCGAAGGATGGCGGGTGGCCCGGTTTCATGTCAAGGACGGTGTTCAAATCCAGCCGGCAGGCTTCGCTGCGAGGCCCCGGAAGGGGGCGCGATGCGCTTACTACTGCTATGCTGCAGCAATGCGCGTCTTGCTCACTTTATCCATGCTCCTGGTGTCATCTCCCGCTCTCGCAACCCAGGTGCTGTCCTACGATCTTGGCACGATGACCGATCGCGCAGCTGTCGTTGTCTGGGGGACTGTCACATCCGCGGTTTCGGACCGCATGCCCGAGGCCCAGGGCCGCATTCACACACGGGTGACCATTCAGATTAAAGAGCTGATCAAAGATGATGGCCGGCTCAAGGGCGGCGACATCACGATCTCGGTGCCCGGCGGCCGCGTGGGCAAGATCGGCCAGTGGATCCCGGGTGCGCCGCGCTTTGCCAAGGGCATGGAGGTCGTCGTGCTGCTGAATCGCCATCAGGTGAGCGGCCGGCTGACTTTGCTGGGGCTCTCCCAGGGACGTTATGTGGTCGAGCGGCCTGCAGGCGCGCCGGCTACGGTTGTGAGCGACCGGACCGGCCTGGGGCTGGTGATCCGCGATGCCGAGGGCCGCCTTAAACCGGCGCCCGCCTCGCAGCAGCTGGATCGTCGCCCGCTGGTCGACGCACTGAAATTGATCCGCGCACGCGTCACGCTCCACGAACCGTGAGGAGCCCTGGTGAAATCCCAGGCGCGCGCGGGCTGACCGTGATCGTAGCCGGCCTTTTGCCGCTGACGGCCCATGGCTTCAAGCGCGCGACGACCGACCAGGGCGTGGCGTTATCGTGGCCAGGGAGCTGTGTGGTCTATCACATCAACGAAGAGGGCAGCGAAGACGAACCCGTGGAGCGCGCCGTGGAGGCCATTGTGGCCGCATTTGACACCTGGGGAGCGGTCGAGGGCTCATACATCCGCTTTGTCTACGGGGGGCTGACGGACCTGACGACGACAGGCGCCGGCTCGCAGCTGAATCTGGTGCGATGGGTCGAGGAAGAATCGGACTGGACGCTGGTCGATCGCGACATCCTGGGCGCGACGGCCGTCACCTACGATGCGGACTTCGGTATCATTCTCAGCGCGGACATCGAGATGAACGGCGCGTACTTCGAGTTTACGTCGGAAGAGGATGTGGTCGATTACGACATACAGGCGGCAGTTATCCACGAGGTCGGACACTTGATTGGCCTCGATCACTCGGAGGTCCCGGAGGCAGCGATGCACACCGAGCAATCGCAGAGCGATTTGAGCAAGCGCACATTGAGCGCCGACGACCTGGCCGCGGTGACTGCGACCTATCCACTGGACGCGGACCCGGGCGTTTGCGACGAGTCCGAGGTGGGCGACTTCTACAGCCGCACCAAGAGCGTCAACAGCAGCAAAGCTAAGGCGGCTGCGACGACGACGGGCTGCTCGACCGGGGAAGACGCGTCCCAGTCCGCCTGGGGCCTGCTCCTGAGCGCGCTGTTGCTACTGCTTGGCGGCCGACAGCTGCGCACGCTGGCGGCGCCCTTGCTCATGGCGCTGGTGCTCTGCGCGCCCTCGGTGGCGGATGCGTACAAGCTCTACACGTCGCCGGACAACCCGAACGTGCCGCTGCGCTGGTTCGCAGAGGAGGCGGCGCTGTGCTTTGACAGCACCCCGCCCAGCGAGCTGACGCAGGGCGCCGCACAGACGCTGATCGAGGACTCCTTCCAACAGTGGTGCCACCTGAGCTGCAGCGGGCAGGCGACGCCGTTCGACTTTCAGTTCGGCTGCACCAAGAAGGGTCGAGCCATCGGGTACATCGACGAGGACGGCGCCGAGAACGAGAACCTGGTGATGTGGGTGACGTCGGCTGCGCAATGGGGCCACGGTGCCGAGGTTTTGGCGCTCACGTCTCTGACGTACGACACCGTGACCGGCGAGATCGTGGACGCGGACCTGGAGCTGAACGATCCCGGCTTCGACTTCTCGGACAACCCGGACAACACCCAGGCCGACGTCATGAACACGGTCGTGCACGAGGCCGGACACGTCCTTGGGCTGGACCACTCGCTGAACCCGGCGGCAACGATGTTCTCAAAGGCGCCGCTGGGCGAGATCACCAAGCGTGACCTGGCAAACGACGATGTAAACGGCTTCTGCGCGCTGTATGGCCCCGACGCGCCCGCCAAGCTCACCACGCCTGACCCGGTGCCTGACCCGGGCGGAGGCGGCAACGGCACGTGCACCTATGCGCGCGATCCCGGTGGCAGCCCGCTCGGCATGACCCTGACGTTTATGCTGATGTTTATTGGTGCTTTTGCAGCCAGGCAGCGAGATCAGCGAAGACGTCTTCCTTCTGAATCTCGTTGAAGATCTCGTGGTACATGCCCTCGTACCACTTCATCTCTTTGTCGGCTGAGCCGAGCGCGGCCAGGAAGTTCTGCGAGACGTCCGGATCCGCGATGCGGTCACTGCCCGCCTGCATCAGCAGCAGCGGCACCTGAATGCGGTCGGCGTGCCGGAGCACGAGCTGCTGTTGGGCCAGCGCCTCGGTGTACCAGCGCGCCGTGGTGGTCTTGTTGACGAGCGGATCGGCGTCATACGCGCGACCAACGGCCTGATCGGTCGACAGGTCGGCCACGGGGATGCCGGTGGGCAGCGACAGCGTGGGCCACAGCGCGCTCATCCCTTTGCCCAGCAGGCTCTTGATCGGGTTCACTTTGACCTTGAAGCCCATTGACGGTGAGCTGAGCACCACTCCGTCGATGCCCTCGGGCTGCTCCAGCACGTACGACGAGGCGATCAGGCCACCCAGCGAGTGCCCGATGAGGTAGACCTTACGGCTGCCGGCGCTGGCCATGTGCGCGCCCACGAAGGCGTCTACATCGTCCAGGTACTCACGAAAGCGCTCCACGTGACCCCGAACGCCCTGAGACTTTCCATGCCCGCGATAGTCGAAGGCGGCCACTGCGTACCCACGGTCGTGCAGCCAGCGCATGACGTGGTCGTAACGCCCACAGTGCTCGCCGTAGCCATGCACGATGAGCAGTACCGCGGCGGCGTCCGGTCGGGGCAGCGCACAGTGGTAAAGCTGCGTGCCGTCTTTGGAGCGGATGAAGCCGGTATCGGGTACTTGCTCTGTCACAGGCACGTGGTATATGACGCGGCCGTGCTGACGTCAATTCGCATCCGCAACCTGGCATTGATCGACGACATCGAGATCCCTCTCGACGACGGGCTGACGGTGTTGACGGGCGAAACCGGCGCCGGAAAGAGCATCATCGTGGGCGCGCTGAACCTGGTTCTGGGCGACCGTGCCAGCGCGGACGCGATCCGGTCAGGCGTGGACGAGGCCGAGGTGGAGGCGCTGTTTGAGCTGACCACGGGCGCCGAGACGCAGCAGCGCCTTGCGGAGATGGACCTGGCTGAGGACGACGGCGCTTTTGTCGTGCGACGAGTCATCACGCGGGTGGGCAAGAACCGGGTCTACCTCAACGGCCGCCTGTCGACGCTGGGTGAGCTCAAGCGCATGGTCGGACCGCTGGTGGATATCTCGAGTCAGCACGCGCACACCAGCCTGCTGAAAGTGCCGGAGCATCGCGCGATCCTGGACCGCTTCGGCGACCTCAGCACCCTGCTGAGCGCCTACGGTCAGGCCTATGGTGAGTGGCGCTCATCCGCGGCGGAGCTCAAAGCGCTGATCGAGGCCGAGCATGACCGCGTGGAGCGAGCGGGCTTCCTGCGCTTTCAGCTGGAAGAGATCGACACGGTCGAGCCGGTTGACGGCGAGGAAGACGACCTGGTCGCCGAGCGCGAGCTGCTGGCGCATGCGGCCGACCTGCGCGAGGCGGCGCAGTCGGCCAACGACAGCCTGGCGGGAGGCCGGGCGGCGCTGGTGGACACGCTGTCCGATGTGGAGCGCACTCTGCGAATGGTCAGCGACTCGGACCCGACGATGGGCGCGCTGGCGGACCGCGTGGAGAGCGCGCGGATCGAGCTGGATGACGTGGCCATGGAGGCGCGTGCGTACCTGTCGCGCGTAGAAGTTGATCCGCAGCGCCTGGAGGTCGTGACCGAGCGGCTGGACGCGCTGCGGAAGCTGATGCGCAGCTACGGCCCGGAGCTGAGCGACGTGCTGGCGCGCCGGCAGCGGATCGCCGAGGAGCTGGAGACGCTGGACTTCTACGAGGACCGCGTTGCCGCACGCCAGACTCAGACCGTAGATCTGCGGCAGAGCGCGGAGCGAGCAGCTCGAGCGCTGAGCGACGCGCGCAAAACAACCGCACGCAAGGCGACAAAGGCCGTGGAGGCGCAGCTGGCGGATCTCGGAATGGCCGGCTCGCGCTTTGAGGTGGCCGTGGAGCCCGCGGACGAGCTGACCCCCGTGGGCGGCGACCGTGTGGAGTTTCTGCTGAGCTCCAACGTCGGTGAAAAGACGCTCCCGCTGGCCCGCATCGCCAGCGGTGGTGAGCTGAGCCGCATCATGCTGGCGCTGAAGCATGTGCTGGCGGCAGCCGATACCGTGGACTGCTACGTCTTTGACGAGGTGGATACCGGCGTCAGCGGCGCCATCGCCGACCGTATCGGAGTCAAGCTGCACGAGACGGCGTCGCAACGGCAGGCGCTATGCATCACGCACCTGGCTCAGGTGGCCTGCCACGCGGACCAACAGCTGCGCGTGCACAAGCAGGTCGAGGCCGGACGAACGGTGACGCGGGTCACGCGCCTTCAGAGCGGCGAGCGCACCGAGGAGATCGCCAGACTGCTGGCGGGGGCGGAAGTGACCACGCAGGCGCGGGCTCATGCAGCGGAGCTGCTGGCTAAAGCACGGGCCTGAACCCGCCTGGCTGGTAGAACACCACTACTGCTGTTTGTTGGCGGGGCCGAAGAGAATCTTCCAGCGGGTCTTGCCGATGTTCTCCGCGATGCGGGTCATTGCGGCGCGGGCGTAGGTCGGCCCGGGGGCGTCGAGATCTCGCGTGCGTAGCGCATCCCAGTCGGCCAGGGTCTCGGAGACGGCGTTTTTGGCGCCGGTCGCCAGCGAGTGCGGCAGATTGGCGAAGCTGTCGCGCACCAGCGTACGGAAGCTCTCGGCCAGCTCGTAGGTGCCCTCGGCAACCGCGGTATCCACCTTCACGAGGCGTCCGGACGCGGTCATCCGCTCCAGCCAGCGACCACCGAGGTTGCCGCTCTTCTGCAGGCTGTTGCCCTCCCAGGCGCTGCGCCGGGCGGCCAGGAAGTCGAGTGGATCGTCTCGCTCCTGCTCAAAACGATAGGCCAGGTACGGCGGCAGGGAGCGCTCGGGCACGACCCGGCCACGCGTCGCGACCACGGTCGGATCGCCAACCAGGGGCGCCAGCAGCTCATGCAGCCAGCGGGTGCCCTGCGGACGGGTATCGGCCGCGATGATCACCATCAGCTCAGAGTCCACGGTGGCGAAGGCGCCGTCGTAGTCGGAGTTGGCGAACAGCTTGTCGGTGCCGGCGGCGGCGATCTCGCGGACGTTGGGACGCTCCACGGCCTTGGAGACCGCTGCTTCCCGCTCGGCGCGGATGACGACGACCTCAAAGGGGTGAATCAGCTCCTGCCCCAGGATGTTGTCGATCAGGGCGCGGGTCACTGGAGCGTCGGTGGTCGAGCGAACGAACACGGACGCCAGCGGCGCGGCAGCTTTGGCCGGACCTGCCGGCGATGCCTGCGCGGACGGCGGGGGCGGCGGCGTGTAGCGTTTCTTGGCCGGCGGCGGGGGCCTGCGTTTCGGCTCACGCGCGGGCGGCGGAGGTGGCGAATACGCGGGCTTTTTGCGGTCGGGCTGCTGTGAGGCGCCACCACCGTCAAGCCACTGCGGGCGGTATGCGGGCTTGCGCCGGCGCGGGTTGGGCTCGGGACGCGTCGGCGGCGCAGGCGGCTCTACTTTGGCCGGCGCGGGCTGACGGTCGTCCCAGCGATCGTCGTCGCGGCGGCGCCGGTCGCGGGTCTTGCGCTCCTCGCGGCGCGGCTTCTGCGGCGGCTTGGCCTCCTCCTTCTTCTTTTTGGGAGGAGCAGGCGCCGGCTTGGCCGCGGCCGCGGGCTTAGCTTTTTCGACCTGCTTCGGCTTCGGCGCGGGCCTGGCCTTAGCAACAGGCTTGGGCGCGGGAGGCGCTGCCGGTTTGGACCGCAAATCGATCACGCCGTAGGCCGGCGCGCGCACCTTGGCCGGTGCAGGCTTGGCCGCAGCGGCCTTTTTGGGCTTGGGCGCGGCAGCCTTCCTGGGCTTGGGCGCGGCAGCCTTCCTGGGCTTGGGTGCGGCACCCTTCCTGGGCTTGGGCGCAGCCGCCTTCTTGGCCTTGGGCGCAGCCGCCTTCTTGGCCTTGGGCGCGGCGGCCTTCTTGGGCTTGGGCGCGGCAGCCTTCTTGGGCTTGGGCGCTGCAGCCTTCTTGGGCTTGGGCGCAGCCGCCTTCTTGGGCTTGGGCGCAGCCGCCTTCTTGGCCTTGGGCGCAGCCGCCTTCT
>CAZJHX010000053.1:0-51009 GCA_964545715.1 uncultured Myxococcales bacterium | reverse complement strand
TAGGCGCAGCCGCCTTCTTAGGCGCAGCCGCCTTCTTAGGCGCAGCCGCCTTCTTAGGCGCAGCCGCCTTCTTGGTCGTCGCCTTCTTGGTCGTCGCCTTCTTGGGCGCGGCCGCCTTGGTCTCAGCGCCGTCAGCGCTGGTCTTCTTACGTGGTGCCATGATCTCTACGCTCTTTTCTGAGCCGGTAGCGGATGTGGAGTTATCGCTCGACGTCGATATAGACGTAATTACCCTGCTGCTTGTACAGGTAACCGGCCGGTTTGCTCAACGTTATTATGACCTGAACACTGCGGCCCCTGCGCACGGCGCGAATCTGTTCGATCGACGACGTGAACTGGCTGGTCACGATCGGACGCACGTTGTTGCGCCGCTTGATCTTAGCCCCGGTAAACGTCACCACAATATGACGCGCGTCCGGCTTGTGCAGACTGAAGCGGGTCAGCTTGTTGGTTTGGATGAACACCCGGCTGTAGAACTGCTTCTGCTGAAAGCCCACCCACGTGACCTGCGTGCGCGTCCGCTTCGTGGCGGGCTTAGGCTTCTTGTTGCCCAGGTAGTCACGAATGCGGGGGATGATGCCGTGGTAACGCAGCTCTCGATAAATCTTGCCGCGCTCATCGATGAACACCTCGACGACATCGCCGTCGCGAATCATCTGCGCGCCTGGCGTCAGCGGCTGAGTACGAATCTCCTGCGCGCCCACAGGCACGGCGAGAAGAAGCGTCAGCACAAAAGCTAACCCGATGGTGACTCGGCCGGACATCGCAGGAAGTGTAGCAGACGGCCGCAACCGCTCAAAAAAACAGGGCGCCCGCCGGATGGGTCTCCGCCGCTTTCGTGGTCAGGACGTACGGCCCACATTGGGTGCCGTCCTCCGTCGCACACGCCCGCAGGCGATACCGCTCGGTGGCATCACCGGCGCTGACCTCGATAACCTGCACGACATTGCCCAGGTTCAAGCGAACCCCGTCCGACCAACGGCACCGAATCGCGCCGCCGTTCAAAGCCACAAAGCCCTCCAGCGCCGTCGAGTTCTGGGCGCCCTCGGCCTCGGACGCATCATCGTATTTGTTGGTCTCGCACCAACTCCCGGTCTCCGCCCACCGGCAGTCCGAAAGCGACGCGATCTCAAACGTGAGGCTGGGATCCTTGTAAAGCCGCGCCGCGTCGATGTCTGCACCGGGCGCGGAGCCCAGATCGCAGTCCACCGTGCCCCGAGAGTCGGGGTCATCGGCCAGCTCAAGAAAGATCAGCTTGGGGGAGTCATCGACAACGTCCGCGTCTCCACCAGCGTCCACGACCACATCGGTGGCCGCGTCCGCGGTGTCGTCCTCGTCGGTGCCGCTGCAAGCGCAGAGATACATTGCGACGAAAGACGCATAGAGAAGGCAGTTGTGCAGGATGCCTGCTCTGTTACAGGAGGGTGTTGACCGGGAAGGTCGCATCGCCCGACGCGAAGGTCGAGTGCTGCGTGCAGTTGCCGCCCGTGTTCTTGCACAGACGCACGTGGTACTGCTCGACGTTGGTACCGCCGGTGCCGCCCACCTCGTAGACCTGGATGACGTCGCCGTCACGCGCGGCCTTGTCGCCGTCCCAGCCACAGCGCAGGTTGCCGCCGTTCAGGGCAACGTACTGCTCGGTGGTCTCGGTGCCGTCCGAGTCGGGGGCGCCCTCCGCGTAGAACGGGTCGGCGCTGCTGCTCTCGCACGAGGTCGTGGCGGAGAGGCTGCAGTTGGTCAGGTTGGCCAGAATATCGTCGTCACCCGAGAGAAGCTCGGCAGCGTCAATGTCGGCGCCGGGGCTCTTCAGGTTGCCGGTATCGCAGGGATCCAGCGTCGAGTTGTTGGCGTCGTCCTCGATCTCGAGGGCAGGCCAATCGCTCGCCGGCGGGTCGCCGGTAGCTGCGCCGGTGGCGTCGCTCGTGGTCGTGGTGTCGTCGCCCGTGCCCGAGGACGCGTCACTGTCTGTACCGGCGCCAGGCTCACAACCCAACACCAGCGCCATGGCACCGACCCCAACGATGAGGCTCTTAAAAAGGTCTTTCATTCTAACGGTCTCCCTTGTCTTCCTATCGCCCTAACTCGCGCTCCAGCGTTTTGGACTCCACGAGCTTATGAAAATTCACCTAGCAGTCAAATCAACAGCCCTTTCTAGGGATGCTGCTTCATCGGCCGGGCCGCGTCGATCAGCTCTTGGCAGGTCTTCGCGTCCGGGGTCTTGCCCATGATCAGGTGGCGCTTGTTGGCCTCGCTCAATTTCTTCTCGAGCAGCGCACCGGCGAGCCCTTTCAGGTTCACCACAGATTTGTAGCCCGCGAGGTACATGACGTGGGCCAGCTTGGGGCTGACCTTGGCCAACCGCATCAGGTCAGCCGCAGCCACGTAGCGGTTGACCGACTCGACGTCCAGCCGGTAGCGCTTGGCAAATTTGGTGCGCTTAGCGGCCAGCGACAGCGCCTCCCAAACGGCGACGGTCGTCTTGTACTTGGCCTTGTGCAGCGCACGCAGCACGTCACTGTCCGTCTTGTAGATCTGCTCGATCTTCACGGAGCGCGCCCAACCGACCCTCTCGGTCGTGTTGCCGGACGCCAGCACCTTCGCGCCGGCCAGCCACGCCTCGGTCTTGACCAGCTCGACCGGGTTCTTGAGCACGCCGTGCTCGGTGCTCTTCTCGTTGACGCACCGGGTCAGCCAGTTCTTCTCGCTGCCCTTCAGCTGCGCCAGACCCGCCACGTTGCACTGCGTCACGATCAGCCACGCGTGCTTCGCACCGATCTCCTTCACGCCGATGATCTGGGCCTGGTAGACGGCCAGCAGAAACGCGTTCTGGTCCAACTTCTGGGTTTTGCCCCAGCGCTTGATCTTGGCCAGACTCTTGTCGGCGAAGTGCTCGCGCACCAGCTTGGTCGTGCCCAGCTTCTTCTTCTCGAGCGCCGCGACGATCTTCGCGTCGATTCGGTAGAGCTTGGACATCTTGGTGTCGCGCGCGGACGCGGTAGAGAACGATGCCGCCAAGACAGCGAAAGAAAGTGCCACGGCAAGCGCCGTGCGACGTACTGAAGCCACTATTGTTACCCCTCTGCGACTAAGGACCGACGGATACTAGTCCGCTAAACGTCCCCGCGCAAGCGGCGGGCGATGTAGTCGATCAGGTCGATCTTGGTCAGGATGCCCGCCAGCTGGCCGCCATCCTGAACCATAACGGTCTTGCCCTGCGCAAAGACCTCACTCAGCAGCGCCGCCGAGTTGCGCGGCTCCAGGATCGCAAAGTCGGTCCCGGCAAACTCACGCACCGGCGTCTCACCGCTGCCGCCGGTCTCGATCAAGGCGTTGAGCAGATCCTTCTCGGACACAACGCCCATCAGCCGGTCGCCATCGACCACCGGCACCTGGCTGACCTCGTGCTTCTTCAGCATGGCGATGACGTCGGTCACCGTGGCGGACGGCGACACCGACCACACGGAGCGCTTCTCCGCGCCCAGAACATCGGCCACAGTGCCGCCGTATTCGGGCTCCAGAAAGCCGTTCTCCTTCATCCACGCGTCATCGAAGATCTTGGACAGGTATTTCGATGCGCCGTCCGGCAGCAGCGTCAGCACGTTCATCTTGCCAAGCTGCTTCTCCGCCCACTTGACCGCGCCGCAGACAGCCGCGCCCGACGAGCCGCCGGCGTAGATGCCCTCTTCACGCACCAGGCGGCGCGTCCACAAGAAGCACTCCTTGTCGGTCACCCGCACCACGTCGTCCAGCACGCTGAAGTCCATGGTCGTCGGCAAGAAGTCCTCTCCGAAGCCCTCGACCTTGTAGCTGTGCGCCGGGACCATGCGCCCCGTGCGGAAGTAGTCGTAGTAGATGCTGCCGACCGGATCGACGCCGACCACCTTGATGCCCGGCTTCTGCTCCTTGAGGTACTCGCCCAGGCCGGTGATCGTACCGCCTGTCCCCATGCAGATGACGATCGCGTCCAGCTCACCGCCCGTCTGCTCCCAAATCTCCGGGCCCGTCCAGCGCACGTGCGCCGCCGGGTTGCTGGGGTTGTGGTACTGGTTCGCCAGAACCGCGCCGGGGGTCTCCGCCACCAGCCGGTGCGCCGTCTTGTAGTACGAGCGCGGATCTTCAGGGTCCACGTTGGTCGGGCACACCACCACGCGCGCGCCAAACGCACGCAGCGACAGAACCTTCTCCTGCGACATCTTGTCGGGCATGACGAAGATGCACTTGTAGCCCCGAATCGCCGACGCCATCGCCAGACCCATGCCGGTATTGCCGCTGGTCGCCTCCACGATGGTGCCGCCAGGCTTCAGGGCCCCGCTCTTTTCGTAATCCTCGATGATCTGCAGCGCCGGCCGGTCCTTGACCGAGCCGCCCGGGTTCATGAACTCGCACTTGGCGAAGACGTCGCTTTTGACGTGCCGGGCCAGCGAGTTCAGCTTCACGATCGGTGTGTCGCCAACTGCCGCCAGAATGTTCTCGCGCGCCCCTTTCATGCGTCTGCTTCTTCCTCGTCGTCGTAGTAATCCAGCCCCAGATGCGTGATCAGATCCTCGCCACACAGGTGGCGCAGGGTGTTCTTCAGCTTGGTCTGCTGGATGAACAAATCGTGCTCAGCGTACAGGTCCGGCAGCGTGATCGGTGCCTTGAAGTAGAAGCTCAGCCACTCCTGGATGCCGTACATGCCCGAGCGCTGCGCCAGGTCAAGGAACAGCGCCAGGTCAAGGACCAGCGGCGCCGCCAGGATGCTGTCGCGGCACAAGAAGTCGATCTTGATCTGCATCGGATAGCCGAGCCAACCCTTGATGTCCAGGTTGTCCCAGCCCTCCTTGTTGTCCCCGCGCGGCGGGTAATAGTTGATGCGCACCTTGTGGTACATGTCGCCGTACAGCTGCGGGTACAGATCGGGCTGCAGGATCGTATCCAGCACGCTCAGCTTGCTCTCTTCCTTGGTCTTGAACGACCCGGGATCGTCGAGCACCTCGCCGTCGCGGTTGCCCAGGATGTTGGTGCTGAACCAGCCGTTGACGCCAAGCAGGCGCGCCTTCATGCCCGGCGCGATGATCGTCTTCATCAGCGTCTGGCCTGTCTTGTAGTCCTTGCCCGCGACCGGAACCTTGTTCTTGCGCGCCAGCTCCAGCATGGCCGGCACATTGACGCTGAGGTTCGGGGCACCGTTGGCGTACGCGCAGCCCTCGCTCAGCGACGCGTACGCATAGACCATGCTGGGCGGGATACGCTTGTCGTTCTCGTCCAGAGCCGCCTCAAACGCCTCCAGCGTCTCCATGACCTCGGACTGCTCGATGAAGGTCTCGGTGGACCCGCACCAGATGACGACCACGCGCTCGAGGTTGTTGGCCGCTTTGAAGTCGCGGATGTCCTGGCGCAGCTTGTCGGCCCAGTCGCGGCGACCGCCCGGGATCACGTGGCGACCGTCCAGCTTCACGACGAAGTTGGGGTCGAACGCGGCCGGCATCGGCTTGATCGACTCCAGCAGATCGGCGACCTGATCGATAAGCGAGGACTCCAGAACGCCGGCATGGCGCGCCGCGGTCAGGCAGTCGTCGCTGAAGATGTCCCAGCCGCCAAAGACCAGGTCCTCCATGCTCTGCAGCGGCACGAACTCACGAATCAGCGGCGAGCGCCCCTCGGTCCGCTTGCCAAGCCGGATGTGCCCCATCTGGGTAACCGAGCCGATCGGCAGCGCCATGCCGCGCCGTACGGCCTCCACACCCGCGATGAAGGTCGTGGCCACGGCCCCGAGGCCGGGCATCAGGACGCCCAGCTTGCCGTTGATCGGCGCGATGTCAGTCTTGTCCCGCTTGCTCATGAAAGCCCCTTCTGCCCGAAGAAATCGGTGATCGACGACAGCGCCGCCTCCGCAGCGGCCAGCTCGTCCGGCGTGTCTACTTCGCACCACGTAAAGCCGGAGCAGTCGCACACGGCCGGTGGCTGATCGGTTTGAGCCATGGCGCCAAGAATCATCTCGACAACGGCCTTCTGAGGCCCGATGGAGTCCAGCACAGCATCCGCGGTCTGCAGGTAGCGCGGCACCGACTCGGCGTGCACGCGCGTCATGCCGATGTAGCCCACGTCCCAGCTGGTCAGCTGCTTGGAGATGGCCGCGATGTTGCCGTCGTCTCCCAACGCCACCTTCATATCGTCGGCGCCGATCGGACGGTCATTGTCCACGGCGGCTACGATCGGGGCCGGGTGATCGACCAGCAGCCCGTGAACCGCATACGGCATCAGGTGGTCGACGTTGACCATCAGAAAGCCGTCGCTCAAGTGCTTTCGCGCAGCCAGCATCGACAGCAGGTTCTGATGGTGGAACTGGGTGTTCTCTACGATGGTCGCTGTCGGCACCATGCTGCGCGCCACGTCCGCCACGGCAGCGTGATCGCACCCACCGACCACGATCAGCTGCTCCGGGGTGAATCCCGCGGAGAGCAGCGTGTCGATTTGATGCGCGACGAGTGGTCGGCCGCCCGCGATAGCCAGCGCCTTGGGGATCCCGCCCGACGCCGGCGCCAACCGCTTGCCCATGCCGGCTGCCAGCAGAAGCGCCCTCATTTGGGGCGCATGACCCCGATGACGTTCTGCAGCTCGGCCAGCCGATCGATCGTCGGGATACCCGGGTGAGCGTCGGTAAACGCCTCAGCGGTAAACGTGCCGGTGCGTCCGACAAAGGCGACGCCCGACTCTTTGGCGCGCACAGCATCCATCAGCGAGTCACCGACAAACAGGATGTCATCCGCGCCGAGGTCCAGGTTGCTGCGCAGCCACTCGAAGTGGTCCTTGCCCTTGAAGAAGTTCTCTTTGCAGCCCAGCACGGCGTCGAACTGCACGTCGTCGCGATCGACAAAACGCTCGATCAGATGCTGGAAGTTGTTGCTGGAGACCGCCACCTTGATGCCCTCGCCGCGCAGGCGGGCCAGGGTGTTGCGGACGTCGTCGTCAAAGGACTCCTCAAAAAACGCCTCCAGCTTGCGGCGCTCGAACTCGGCGGCGGACGCCTCGTTGCGGCTGTCATCGGGAAAGATGACCTCCAGCTGCTGGAAGAACGGGATGCCGCTCGTCTCCAGATAACGCCGGCGCGCGTCCGCGAAGCTGATCGCGTACGTGGTCGACATCACGTCGGCCGCCGTGTCCGCAAAGCTCTGCATCGTGTCGACCAGCGTACCGTCGAAGTCGAAGACCACTGCCTTGGGCGTTGAATTCAGCACGGTGCGCTATCTAGCAAGGTGGATACCAAATCGCAAGTGTTGGATTTTGTTAGAACCGGAGGACTGGGCTGGAGCAGTGCTACTCCATGGCGCTGCGGTGCCAGAGCTGAAACACCATCAGCGCCCACAGCACCTTCCGGTTGTCTTTCCAGCCCTCGCAGTGCTCCTTGATCAGGCGCTCGCAGGCCTCCGCCTTGAAGATCGCCTGCCCGCGCAGCTCAGCGGGGTCCAGCAGCTCGCGACACAGGGGCAGCAGCGGCCCTTTCAGCCAGGCGGTCAGCGGCACGCCAAAGCCCTTTTTGGGCCGGTCGATGATCGCGTCGGGCACCTTGCCGCGCAGGGCGTGCCGGAGGATCCATTTCGTGGTACCGCGGCGCAGCTTCAGGCCCGCTGGGATGCGCGCGCATGCGGCCACGACGTCCTGGGACAGCAGCGGCGCCCGGCTCTCCAGGCCGTGAGCCATGGTAGCGCGGTCGACCTTCTGGAGGACGCCCTCGCTCAGGTACATACGCGCGTATACATAGGTGAGCAGGTCCAGCGGGTCCTCCGGGCGGCTCCAGCGGCCGGTGAGGCGCGCGAGATCGTCGTACGGGTCGGCCGCGTGCGCGGCGGCATAGATGGACGGCTCCAGCAGGTCGGCGTGCTCGTGCGGCAGCAGCCCCCCGATCCACGCGAAGTGACGGGCCAGCGGCGGGTAGTCCAGCCCGGCGACAAAGCGCTTGAGCCGATAGTCCAGGGACCAGTTGGCGTCGGAGACCGGCAGCGCGCGGACAAACGGCTCGATGAGCGCACGCCGGAGTGGACGCGGGACGGCCGCTGCAGCCTGCGCGATGCGGTGCGCCCCGAACGTGGGATAGCCCAGCAGGAGCTCGTCACCGCCGTCGCCGCCCAGGGCCACTTTGACGTGACCGCGGGTAAAGCGCGCCAGGAGGTGCGTCGGGATCAGGCTGGGATCGGCCAGCGGCTCATCCAGGCCGCCGACGATCTCCGGGATCATGCTCAGCAGGACGTCGGCCGTCAGGCGCTCTTGGTGATGCTGCGTGCCGAGATGCCTGGCGACAGCGCCGGCGTGGGTGGACTCGTCGAAGCTCGGATCGTCGAAGCCGATGCAGAATGTCGGCAGCTCGGCCGGGTTGCGCAGCTCGCTGGCGGCGACCACAACCGCGGTGGAGTCGAGCCCGCCGCTGAGGAAGAGCCCAACCGGGACGTCACTGACCAGGCGACTCTCGACGCCGCTGCGAATCGCCTCCCAGAGCGCGCCGGCGGCGGCTCCCGGATCGCTGATCGGCGCCGCGGGCGACGGCATGTCCCAGTACCGGCGGACTGCGCTTTTGCCGGCCTCCCATACGAGCATGTGCCCGGCTTCCAGCTTTTTGACGCCGCGCAGCATGGCCCGTGGCGCCGGGATGTAGTCGTAGGCCAGATACTTGCGCAGAGAGACGCTGTCGATGTCGCGCGGGACGTCCGGATGTACGATCAGCGCGCGCAGCTCCGAGCCGAAGATCAGCGTCCCGCCGATCTCGGTGTAGTAGAGCGGCTTCTCGCCCATTCGGTCGCGGGCGATGATCAGGCGGCGATCCGTGTCGTCCCAGAGCGCAAACGCGAACATGCCGTCGAGGCGTGCGAGCAGATCGTCCAGGCCCCAGTGCAGATAGCCTTGCAGCAGGACCTCGGTGTCGCTGCCGGTCTCAAACGTGCGACCGGAGTCGCGCAGTCGGGCGCGAAGGGACTCGTAGTTATAGATCTCCCCGTTGAGCACCACAGTGACCGGGCCGGCCGTCATCGGCTGCCGGCCGGCGGGGGACGGGTCGATGATCGCCAGGCGCCGGTGGCCCAGGTGCACCTCGTCGCGCAGGTGCCAGGTGCCGCGATCGTCCGGACCGCGGTGAGACAGCGCGTCCGTCATGCGATCGAGGAGCGCCGGTGCGTCGGAGGTGGTCGAGCCGACCCAGCCGCAGATGCCGCACACGTCTAGGAGTCCAGGTTTCTCGTGAGCCTGACGTGGTAGGGCGGCTTGTCCTGGGCCTCGTAATAGATGCGGATGTTGAGCTCCGCGATGAGACCTATCAGCAGTATCTGGATGCCGGTGATGTACAGAAAGACCGCGGTCAAAAAGAACGGGTCGGTGTACAGCGGAAAGCCCCAGTACAGCTTCTTGAACAGCGTCCAGCAGCTGGCCGCGAAGCCGAGGCCCAGCATCGCGAAGCCCCAGCGGCCAAAAAAGTAGAGCGGCTTGGTCGAGTAACCGACGAGGAAGCGAACGGTCAGGATGTCCAGGATGACGCGAAAGGTCTTGGACAGGTTGTACTTGGACACGCCCCAGCGCCGGGCGTGGTGCGTGACCTTCATTTCGCCGACGGTGCCGCCCGCCCAGTGGGCGAACGCGGGCAGAAAGCGGTGCATCTCGCCGTACAGATGGATGTCTTTGGCGATCTCGGCGCGATAAGCGGTCAGCGTGCAGCCGTAGTCGTGCAGGTGCACGCCGGTGACGCGGCTGATGAGCCGGTTTGCGATGCGCGACGGCAGCGTCTTGGTCAGATAGGTGTCCTGCCGGTTGTGCCGCCAGCCCTTGACCACATCGAGGTTCTTGTCATCCATCTCCTCGAGCAGGCGCGGGATGTCCGCCGGATCGTTTTGCAGGTCGGCGTCCATCGGGATGACGACCTTGCCGCTGGCGTGGTCAAAGCCCGCCGCCATCGCAGCGGACTGGCCGAAATTGCGCCGAAAGACCACCAGCTTGATCTGCGGCTCGGCCTCTGCCAGCTCTTCCATGATCGCCACGCTGTTGTCTGTCGACCCGTCGTCGCAGAGCAGCACCTCCCACGTTTTGCCCAACGACTCGAGCACCGGATGCAGCGCCGCCCACAAGGGCCGCAGGCTCTCCTCTTCGTTGTAAACAGGGACGACGACCGAGATGTCGACCGGCAAGGACATGGGCGGTTTCTATCACGCGGATTGCCGCGCGTCGAACACCATGGTATGGGGTTGCGTCTTGCGCATTAGCCTCGGAAACCGAGGGCTGCGAAACAGTCGAAGGGAGCGATACCTGTGCTGATCGATTTGCACGTACATACCGCATACAGCGAGGAGTTTGACCTGTCGCTGACAGATGCGATCACGCGCTGCCGCGAGGCGGGAATCAGCGCGCTGCTGCTGACGGAGTGCGACGTGGCGCCGCCGCTGGACGAGGTCCGCGAGATCGCCGAGAAAGAGAACTTCAAGGTCTTCATCGGCATGGACGTCGACGCCGCCGACGGGCGCGCGATCGTCGTGCCGCGGGACCCGGCGGACGACCGCTTCAAGAACCAGTGCTGGGCTGACAAGGGCGACGATTTCCGCGTCCGCGACGTCATCAGAGCGGTGGCGGAGCTGGACGGCACCGTGCTGGCGACCCATCCGTACCTGGACGACGGCGGCGCTTTCCTGGGCGACCGCATCGGGCGGCTCGAAGAGCTGGCGGGCATCGAGATCGTCTGCGGGCTGAAGAACGACCTGAGCAACGATCTGGCCCTGGAGGTCGCCCATGCGATGTCCGTCCCGGGGCTGGGCGGCAGCGACACCGGCCCCGAGGGGCAGCGACTTGGCCGCTTTGCGACCATCTTCGCGGACGAGATCGAGACCCAGGAGGAGCTGGTCGACGCGCTGGTCGAGGGCACGTTCTGGGCCGTCGAGCTGTCCAAGGCCGACCCGGATCGCCCGCGGCGCCCGAGACGCCCACCGCGCGATCGTGGCCGGGGCCGAGGACGTGGACGGGGTGGCGGACGCGGTGGACGCGGTCGCGGAGGCAACCGTGGCGGGCGCTAGCATGCGTCTGTTGTTGGCCCTCGTCGTGCCGTTGGCGATCGGCGGGTGCCAGACCAAACCCGAAGGCAAGAAGAAGCCCGAGTTCAAGCGGGTGCTTGGCCGCATTCACAGCGCGGTGGCGCCGGCGGACCTCGAGTGGCCGCTGAAGCGGATGAGCGAGCTGCGCACCAAGGCCGATAAGCCTGACGTGCAGATGGCGGCGCGCTTTGAGCTGGCCCGCGGCTGGCTGCGTCTCGGCGTGCTCAGCGGGGTGGGGCGAGACTCGGCAGAGGCCGACCGCGTCATGGCGTCGACGGGCATGAAGACGCCCAAGGACATCCTGGCGGAGTTTGAAAAGGTGGCCTCCGCGGAGTCGGTCAAAGAGACCAACCTGCCGACCTGGTCAAAAGAAGGCGCGCGCCTGGCGACGGCCCTGCTGGACAACGTGCACGCCGATGTCACGGAGATCGCGCTGGCAGGCGGCAGCTTCTCGCCGGAGGCGTCGGCCATCGTCTTCACCTATCTCATTCGCCTGCTGCCCAAACCGGCCGAAGGCGTCAAAGCGCCGCCCGCCAAGCTGATCGGTCGCCAGCTGCGTCAGGTCGTGCGTTACGCGTGCCCGGATGCAGCCAAGCTGCTCAAGCCGACCGAGGGCGGCCCCGATAAGACCGCACGGCTGACCGCGTTCGCCGCGGCGTGCGCCAAGGCGAGCTGGTTCGAGGGTGTCGACTTGAAAGCGACCGCAGCGTCGTCGCCGTGCGCCTCCCTGGAGGTCACCGGCGCGGGCGTCGAGGCCAAAACTGTCCTGGCGGCCTTCTTCAACCTGCTGCTGACCTCCTACGAGAAGCTGGGTCCCAACACGCCGCCACTGATCGCGTCGCGCTTCCCGGTCGCGGGCGCGTGCCAGGAGGTCAACAAGGTGCTGTACTACCTGGGCGCTGCTGAAGAAGCCGCGACGCCCAAAGAGGCTCCCACTGCCGAGACCCCTCCGCCGGCGGAGACCGCGCCGCCCGCGCCGACGCCGCCCGCGCCAAGCCCGGCGCCCGCGCCCTGAGAGCTGCACGCCGTCTGGCGCTGCTGATGCTCGTCGGATGCACCTCCGGCGAGCCCATACCGGACACCCTTGTCGAGCAACCGGACCCGCTGCTGGACTGTCGCGGCTATCCAACCGGCTCGGTCAAAACCACGGCGGGCGCCATCATCTACCATGACAAAACGCTCTCGGGGGCGGCCGCACACGCGACGGACACCGGCTGCCTGACCGCGCTGGACATCACGCTCAAACGCGACGGTGGCTGCGCGATGTCACTAACGTTTGCGACCACGGACGGGGCCTGGACTCTGACGAGCGGCGAATTCACGGCCGACCCGCAGTGTGGAGACGACTGGAGTGACAGTGACTTCGGGGTCTACAACCTGGACGCCACCGCCTCGACCGGCGGCTTGATCGCGCCGCCCACAGTCGCCGCTCCGGGCGAGACAACCTGCCTGGATGAGTCTCCGCTGGCGCTGTTGGGCAACGCCGTCTTCGTCGACGGCGACCGCACCATCGAGGTGCAATTGCCGGGCCTGAAGCTGGCCGGCGGCGTGCGCTCCAACGCCGCCGATTCAGCGCAGTGTCCGGCCGAGCCCATCACGTGTGAGGGCGTCGTCTGTGCGACGGACAGCTACGGCATGGAGTGCGGCGGCTGCGCCCAGGAGCAGTGCCCGCCGGCGGGGCCGTACGGACTGGATCCGGGCGACATCCTGCAGGACGTGGAGCTGTTGACGTGCGATGGCCAGCCGGTTCGGCTGCACGACCTGTGTGGCGCGGACACAGGGTACATCGCGCTGTTCGCTGACTGGTGCCCCACGTGCGCCAAGTTCATCGCCCAGATGAGCGGCGTCTACAAAGCCCACGCGGACGAGGGCCTCTCCGCGATCGCGGTGTTGATCAGCGACGCGCAGGGCGATCCGCCGACCGCCCTGGCCTGCAAGCAGTGGCAGGAGGACAAGGACCTGACCATGACGGTGGTTTACGACCCGCTGGGCAAGATGGAGATCTACGGCAAGAAGGAGACGACCGTGGTCACCGACCGCGACGCGCGCATCGTCCACCGCAGCACGGGCACGTCCCCGTGGGAGCTGGAGAAGATCATCGTCGAGGTCCTCTCCCGATAGGCGCTAAAGGGCCTCTACCGACTTGGCCGGGACCCAGCCTTCTTTGCCGTTGCTCAGGCGGATGCGGGTCTCGTTGGGGTCCATGGTGTCGATGATGCGGACCTCCAGCCCCTCCGGCACGTCGCTGGCCGGGGCGTTGGGGTGGCGGCCGTCGCGCATCTGGACGTTATCCTGAACAACGATGCCACGCTCGACCGCGCGTGTGGTCGCGATGTTGCCCACAAACAGGATCAGGGCCAGCAGCATCGGGACGGCCAGCGACAGGGCGGCCGTCCGCAGGGCGCGGCGGACCTCGGGACTACCGATGAGGCGGCGGGCGATCAGTACGCCGAACAGCAGCACCCAGAAGACCGCGAGCACCACGCCGGCCCACCAATTGGAGATCAGGTGAAAGAGGCTGTAGAGCACGCCGTGGGTCTCGTCCAGCACCGTGACGCTGCGCCCGACGTCCTTGCGGTGGCGGTCGATCAGGGCCTCCACGCTGCGATCCATGTTGTCGCGGATGCGGCGCTCCAAGCTCTCCTCCGGCTCCGACTCCAGCGCGCGCTTGTAGTTCAGCAGGGCGCGGCCCAGCGCCTTGAGCTCGTAGTGCGCGTTGCCGAGGTTGTAGTAGAGGACGGCGTTGCGGATCTGGTAGCGGTCGATCAGGTCCTGGTAGCCATCGCGCGCCTGCGCATATCGCTTCTTGTAGTAGTGGCCGTTGGCCTCATCGAAGCGGTCGCGGATGGTGTCGGCGGCGGCCGGCGTGGTCCAGGCAAAGAGGAGCAGCAGCGCGACGGCGAGACTACGCATGGGTCGCCTCCAGCGCCGCCAGGATCTCTTTGCCGCGACCCAGGCTCTTCTGCGGATCGGAGCTGGGCCCCGCCGCGCCCGCAAACCGGGCGAAGTCGCAGTTTTCGAGCTCCGCCACCAGCTTGTCCGCCAGCACAGCATCGTAGCCGGCGCCCTCGAGCGCGCTGCGCATCTGCTCGTTGGTCATTC
This sequence comes from uncultured Myxococcales bacterium, assembly GCA_964545715.1. GTDB lineage: Bacteria > Myxococcota_A > UBA9042 > CAZJHX01. Next base: position 36,868 of record CAZJHX010000053.1, on the reverse strand, counting down.
CGGTCAAAACGAGCCCGTTCTTGTCCTCCACGTACGCGCGCAGGACGCGGGCCAGCTCCGCAAAAAACTCGGCGGATTTGGCGTCTTTGATCAGCGCCTCGGCCGCGCGCAGGCGCTTGTTGCCGGTGGTGTGAGCGCGGCGGGCACGCGTCTTCGAACTGCCCTTCTCGCGCCAGTGCAGGTACCCCGCGTGGCTCTCCAGACCCAAAAACGCAAGCAGCGGGATGGCCAGCAGCGCTACAAACCAGGGTCGCTGGTGCAGCGGCACGGTGCTGACGCTCTCCAGCGTGCTCTCTCCCTCGATCGGGTGCAGCTCGGCGTCCTCGCTCTGGCCCGCGGCCGCCACGGCGCTGCGACGCGTGCTCTCCACCGCCTTCTTGGCCACCCAGGTCTGCGGCTGCGACTTCGTCGTCTTGAAGCGGCCCACCTCGGGGTCGAAGTACGACAGCGCGATCGCCGGCACAAACACGGTGCCGGCGCGCTCGGGCGTCAACAGGTACTGAAAGCTGCGCGACCCGCTCACGCCCGCGTCGGTGGTCGTGATGCGGTCCTTGTCGTCGCTCGGCAGCGACTTCACCTGTGCGCCGGTGATGCCCTTGATCGTGGGCGGATCGATCGTCGCCAGCCCGCCGCTGCCCGTCACGGTCACGGAGAGCAGCGCCCGCCCGTGCTCCTCGTCAGCCTGGATCTCAGCCGTCATCGCAAACTGACCGATCGTGCCCTCTCGATAGTCCCTGGGCCGGCCGTTCACCGGCACGGGTCGCACCTGCACGATCAGCGGCGGCGCCTTCAGGCGCTTGCGAGTCCCGCGCCCGAAGCCGCGGCCGGGCAGGTCCACCACGACTTTGAGGCCCGGCACGGTGACCGTCTCAGGACGCAGCACCTTCCACACCTCGCGCAGCACCGGAACGCGCGCGTATTTACGCCCAAAGAACTGGCGCGGCTGCCCCTCCTCCGAGAGCCGGCCGTTCAGCACGTCCTCGCGCTGCACAGCGTCCGGCACATCCATCTCGGAGATATCCGGCTGCCGAATGCGCTTGCCGCTTTGCACATACAAAATCCACTGAACGACAAACGGCTCGCCCACGTAATAGACGTCGCGCGCAAACTCCGGCACCAGGAACACCACGTCCTGCGTCAGGTTTCGCTGCTGGCGGGCCTCGCTGGGGCGCATGGCCGCGATCCCGCGCACCTGGATCGTCAGCGGCGTCGACGTCGCGATAATCGTTCCATCGCGCGCCACCAGCCTCGCCGCGCCGACGCGCAGCTGCCCGGTTCGCTTGGGCCGCAGCACCATCGTGACCGTGCGCTCGTTGAACACCTGCCCATTGACCCACTGGGTGCTCGTGCCGCTGTTCTGCCCGGCGATCGTCCAGTCGTTGCGCAGGTTCGGCACCTGGTTTTCGCCGGCGCCCTTGAACGTAAACGTCACCTGCAGGTCGTCATCGTCCGCGATCGCCCGCGAGGACACCCGCACCACCACCGCTTGAGCAACGGCGGACGCAGGAACGGCAAGAGCCAGCAGCAGCGCGATCACCTGCAGGCGCATCGGCTACCAGTCCTTCAGCGGCGGCGGGATGTGGCGTGACCGCATGCGGGCACGCTCCGCCTCCAGGTTCTTGGGGTTTTTGTCCTCGTTCTCCATCTCTTTTTCGAGGGTCGATCGGTCCGGACGCTGCTCTTTTTGCTGCTGCTGCTGCTGTTGTTGCTGCTGCTGGTCTTCTTTGTCCTGCTGATCGTCGTTCTGCTGGTTTTGGTCCTGGCTCTGATCCTTGCCCTGCGGCGGCACGTTCTGCAACGACAGCAGGTAGAAGTTCTGGACCTCCTCATCGGCGCCCTTGATGCGCACCAGGTAGTCCGTCGGGTCCGGAATGCGCGCCTCGGCCGGCGGCACCACGACGACCTCCATGTTGGTCTCGTCAGTCGACTTGTCGCTCTCGCCGGCCCGAGTCTCGCCATCCGCTTCATACGACACGATGTTCAGGTCGCCCTTCTCGTGGATAAACTCGATCGACGCCATCATCAGCGGCGTCTCGGGCGTCACCGGGATGCGGAACCAGTCCTGGTCGCCCGGACAGATGCGCAGCAGCTTCTGTTTGGGCTTGGGCGGCTGCTGCGGCTGACCCGGCTGTCCCGGTGGCCCCCCCGCTCCCGGCTGCTGTCCCTGCTCAGGCGGCTCCAGCGTCTTGGCGTTTTCAGCGGTGTCGTTGGTCTCTTCCTGATCGTTGCCCTCCGGGCACGGCGGCAGGATCTGGATCTTCAAGTCATACTTGGAGTCGGCCTGGATCACGCCCTCCGCATCCACCTTGATGTAGTAGGCCCCTGCCCCCGGGTCCAGCGCCATGGCCAGCTTGCCACCCTGCAGGGTAAAGCCGCCCACCACGCGCTTGCCCGACGCGTCCAACACCTCCACCTGCGGCGTCCCGACCAGCGGCTCGGCGCTCAAGTGAGCCACGATCGACTCGCCCGCCGTCACCGCTACATGGAAGTAGTCCGGGTCGCCCGGGCACAGCTGCAGCTCCTCGTGATCACCGGGCGTCAGCGGCTTGGCGCCCGCGATGTCGTCGTTCTCTTCGTGCTTGTCCTCGCGCTTGGGGCACACCGGGATGACCTCGGCCTCCAGCCCATACACCGCCTCCACGTCGTCGCTGCCAAACGCGTGAATGAACACCGGACCCGCCGGGCGCCCGTAGGCCAGCGCCACCACCGAGTCCTTTTCGCCCTTTTCGCCGGCGCCCAGCACGTTGCCCGACGCGTCCGTCAGCTCCAGCTTCAGCTCGCCGGCCATCAGCTTGGTCTGCGCCGTCACCTTCAGCGACTCGCCCTCGCCCACGTTCACGGCAAACCAGTCATGGCCCCCCGGGCACATGCGCAGCGGCTCGATCTTGCCCGCCTCCACCGCCTTGGCGGCCCCCACGCTGTCGTTGGGCTCGTGCTCGTCCTCGGTGCGCCGGCACTCGGGCTTCACCGCCAGCTTCACCGTCACACCGAAGTCATCATCCTGCGGGTTGGCCAGCCGCACGCGGTACTCGCCCGGCTCCACGACTGGGATCAACTCCAGCTCAGTCACCGGCTTGTCGCCCTCGGGACCCCCTATCTTGGATTTGCCGTCGGGCTTCCACAGCTCCAGCGCCGCAGCCGCGTGGTCCGGCCCCTCCTTGCGCTCGGCGCTGGCCGTAAAGCGGTCGCCTCGCTCCAACGCAACCGTCAGCCAGTCCTCGTCACCGGGACACAGCCACGCGGCCTTCTCCAGGCGTCGCTCACCGGGCGCTGCGTCTTCGGCCTCGGCCTGCGTCAGCTCCGCGGTCTTGGCGTCCGCAAACGTGTTGTCCGGCTCGGACGCGTCGTTGCGCAGACTGCACGGCGGGTCCACCCGAAACAGCGCGATCTCCAGTTGATGCTTGGCCTGCTCGTGGTCAGGGTCGATCAGCAGCGTGTTCTCGTACGCGGTGACCGCCTCTTTCCACGCCGCCAGCGCCTCGTCCGTCAGCTGCGCGGCCTCCGCATCCAGCGCCTTGCGCGCGTGCACGTTCCCAATGTGGTAGTAGCTGCGCGCCTTCATCGCGGCGTCTTTGGACTCCCGCATCTCGTCAAAGGCCGCCACCGCCTCGTCGTATTGCTTCAGCTCAAACTGCGCCAGGCCGCGATTGAACGCCAGCCGCGGGTTGGTCGACTGCAGCGCCACGTACGCGTCCAGCGCCGCCTGAAACTGGCCCTCGACCAGCTGCGCGTTAGCGTCGTCCACGTCGCTTCGGCTGCTGATAAACGCGTCCCCCGAGCATGCGATGAGCCACAGAGCCATGGCAGGCACCAGCCACTTCATGAGCGCGCCCCCAGACGCCACCACCAGCGGCGATCGGTGAGCATCGCCTCGGCGAACAGCAGCAACAGCGCGGGCACCAGAACAAACTGGAAGCGGTCCTCCTGCAGGTTCTCGTAGTGGTGCTCGTACTCCTGTTTCTCCAGTCCATCCAGTGCGCTGGCCAGCCCACCGGCGACATCGTCCTGCCCATAGACGAACGTGGCGCCGTTGGCCGCGCCCGCCACATCCTTGAGCAGCCCCACGTTCAAATCGCTGAACAGCGGCTTGCTCTCCTCATCGCTGACCCAGCCGACCCGATCGCCCTCGGACGAGACCACCGGGATGCGCGCCCCGCTGTTGCGGCTGCCGATCCCGACTGTGTAGATGCGAATGTTGTCCTGCGCCGCCAGCTTGGCCGCAGCCAGCGCGTCCTCGTCGTGGTCCTCACCGTCGCTAACCAGGATGATCGCCTTGAAATGGCTGGCGGCCGGCTGCTCCAAATCCGCGTCCGGATCGTCTTCCTCGACCTCTTTGTTGGCCTCTTGAAACACCGACACCGCATGCCGAATCGCCACCCCCACGCGCGTACCGCCGATCGGCATGTCCTCCACCCGCAGCTGGTCCAGATAGCTGCGCACGGCGTCAAAGTCGGTGGTCAGCGGCGTCTGGGTAAACGCGGTCCCGGCAAACGGCACCAGCGCCACACGCCCGCCGCTGAGCCGGTCCACCACGTCGTTCAGCTCGACGATCGCGGCCTTCATCCGGTTGGGCGCCACATCCTTGACCAGCATGGACTTAGACATGTCCAGGGCGATAACCACGTCGATTCCCCGGTTTTGAAGCTGCGCTTCACGCGTGCCGTACTGAGGCCGCAGCAGCGCCGTCACCACCAGCGTGACCGCCAGCAGCACCAGGACCCAGCGCACCCACTGCGCGCTGGTGGAGACATTCGAAGTCATCCGGCGAATCAGCGGCAGGTCACCCAGCCGGCGCATGATCGCGCTCTTCCACTGAAAGTGCAGCACGACGCCCAGCGCCAGCACCGCCACGGCCACATACAGCCAGGCCAGGCCCGGGTCGGCCCAGTTGAGCTCTTGACCACTCATCAGGGGAACTTCCTCAGCACCGTCAGGCGCAGCAGCACCTCAAGCAGCAGCAGCATCAGGGCCCACCAGACGATGCCCATGAAGCGCTCCTCCGGGAAATTGCTGACCGTGCGCTTGTAGACCGTCTTCTCCAGGTCGGCGAACGCCTCTCGAAACTCCTCTTCGTCGTAGCTGTGAAACGCCTTACCGTCGGTCAGGTTCGCGATCTCCGCCAACAGCTCGGCGTTGGCGGGAAACTGCCCGGTCACGGGCCGATACATCGTGAGCCCCCGGTTGGTCTTGCGCAGATTGGCCGAGAACGGCTGCGTGTCGGGCATGTATGTGTCATCCCCGCCGCCCACCAGGAACGTGTAGATGCGCATCGGGCGGTTCTGCTTCTTGGTGTCGGGGTCGATCTGCCGGCCCCAGTCTCGGATGTACTCCGCCACGTACTTGGGCCCCATCTTGCTGCCGCGGTCGTCACCGTCCGTGATCACGATGATGCTGCGATCCCGCGCCTTGGAGTCGCGCAGCCGCAAAAACGCGCGCTTGAGCGCGTCGCCGATCGTGGTCATGGCGCCGGAGATCGTGCAGTCGTTCATGCAGGCCTCCATGTCGTCGGTGTTGCGTCGCCCGTCATCCAGCTTCAGCGCCCGGATGTCCGCGATAGCACGCCGATAGTCGGTGGTCAGCGGGTACTTCAGGTAGGCGCCCATGCCGAAGATGATCAGCCCGACCCGGTCTCCGCTCTCGGCGCGCTGCTTGATGAAGTCGATCAAGAGCTCGCGGGCCACGTCAAAGCGGTGCTTGGGGTCGCGCCCCTCACCGCGCTGGATCCGGTCGATCTCGTCACGCGACTTGTCCACCGCGTTCATCGACGCCGACATATCCAGCGCGATGACCACATCCACGCCCTCGGTCGTGACCACGCGGCGGTTGGGCTTCTGTGGGCGCGCGATCGCGATGATGATCAGCGCCATCACGGCCAGCCTCAGCACCCCGGGCAGCCACCAGAGGCTGCCGAGCCAGTCGCCCTTGACCTGTCGCAGCGCCAGTGTGTTGCCAAACGTAAACGAGCCCACGCGGCGCCGCTGCAGCCAGAAGATGCCCCACGCCGCGATCGGGATGGCGATCAACAAGAACCACGCCCACGTCGAGTGGAAGTCCCAGCGGAAGATGTTGTCGATCGTCATGGTCAGCCTCCCAACCACACGAACGGCAGCACGTAGACGCTGATCACCAGAGCGGCCAGGGCAACAAGGCTCAGCGTCAAATACGTGTACTCGGACGTCTCGGGGCGGCGATCCAGCACGCGCGTACCGGCCCATCGATCGCCCACGCGGCGTCCGTCCGCGGCATAGGCCATCACCACCAACTCCATCGTGTGCCCGGCAATGGGCAGCAGCAACGGAATGTTTCGGGCCAGGCGTGCACCCAGCGTCAGGGCCTCTGACCGGATGTCGTCGGCCGGCACCAGCGCCAGACCGGTCAGCACCTTGCCCGGGCTGCCGGGGCCGTACACGTCGCGGAACATCAGCAGCGCCAGCAGCAGCGCGCCGTCCAGCCAGTAAAACAGCGTGCTGTCCCACGAGCGCGCCGCCATGACGAGCCCCAGAGACAAGACGCTCCACGCCAGCAGGTCGATCTGCACCGCAAACAGCCGCTTGAACGGGTGCGCCGGCTTCTCCAGCTTGCGACGGCGCTCTTCCGTGGCCGCCATGCTCGCGACCTCGGTGTCAGAGCGCCGGGTCTTGTCGATCATGGTGCGACAGGACTCCAGCCGCCGCTCGCACTCGGCATGCGCGGGCGTCACATTGGCGAACTTCACCAGGTCGGTGTCCTGCAAGAACGACTCGAGCTCAAACATCGACAGCCCGGCGGGCGACAGCGTGCGCATCGTGCCCAACAGCTCGCTCGTCGTCTGCTCCAGGGTATCCGCGGAGTACCGCAGCCCCAGATATTCGCGCAGGATCTCAGAGACCCTGAACGTGAACTCTTTCAGCTTGCCCAGCGGCAGCAGCTTCTCGCCGTCCAGCGCCTCGATACGCTCCAGCGCGACCTCGTGCGCCGGACGCGGCAGAGGTGGAGGCGGACCACGACGCGGCAGCCCCGCCACATAGCGCACGGCCAGCAGCGTGATGAGCGCCGTAACCGCGACAACCCCCAGCCCAATCAGCGTCAAGATCAGCGCCCAGTTCGTGTCATACAGCTGCATCGGCGGGTCGTTTCCGGCCAGCGGTACCTGCGCCTGCGCCATATCGATGCGCGGCGCCACGTTGACCGCGATCGCGGGCGTGAGCACCTGCCCGGTCTGCCCGTTGGCCAGCTCGGAGTCGATCGGGAAGGGCGGCACCTTACGCCGGCCCAGCCGCAGCGCCGTCAGAGGCAGCCGCCACGTCTCGATAACCGTGCCGTCCTCGCGCACCGCCCGCTCGGGTCCGGTAGCGGGTCCCAGAATGCGGAAGGGCTCCACGGTGGGAGCAGCGGGGAAGAACAGGCGAACGTCTTCGGGGTGCTCGGCCGTGATCACGACCTCGGCGCGGTCGCCCAGGTGCACCGTGGCCGGCTCTACCGTGGCCGTCACTTTGACCGGTGGCGGCTCGGCAACGGCAGGCTTGGCGTCACCCGGATCGGCCGAGGGCGGCGCCTGCAGGACCAACAGCGCTGTGATCATCGATGCGACCATCAGTGCCTCTTCGCCCGCAGCTTGAAGTACTTCAGCAGCGCCGGGGTGTAGTCGCTGTCCGTCATCAGCTGGACGTGACCCACCTTCATCTTGCGCAGCGTCTTCTCCAGCTCGATCTGGTTGTGGCGCGCGCGCTTGTTGAAGCGCCTGATGAACGACCCGCCCGTGTGTCGCCAGCTGACGTCCCCGGTCTTGGGGTCACAGAACGGCACCATGCCCAGGCCCAGCAGGTCCTGCTCAAGCACGTCCCGCACCTGCACCACGGTCAGGTCGTGACGCCGGCGCGCGATGCGCATCGACGTCTCCCATCCGCCGGCGTACATGTCGCTAAGCAGAAACGCGACGGACTTCTTGCGGGCGACGCGGCCCATGAACTCCAGCCCCGCTTCGATGCGCTTGCCGGTGCCCACGGGCTGAAACGTGAGGATGTCGCGGATGACGCGCAGCACGTGACTCTTGCCCTTCTTGGGCGGCACAAAGTGCTCGACGGTGTCCGAGAAGAGGATGAGGCCGACGCGGTCCGAGTTTTTGATGGCGCTGAAGGCCAGCAGCGCACCGACCTCGGCCGAGATGTCCGCCTTCATCAGGTTGCGCGTGCCGAACTTCTTATCGCCGCTGACGTCGACCATCAGCATGACGGTCAGCTCGCGCTCTTCTCGATAGGTCTTGATGAACGGCGTGTTCTGGCGCGCCGAGACGTTCCAGTCGATCTGGCGGATGTCGTCGCCGGGCTGGTACAGGCGGACCTTGTCGAAGTCCATGCCCTGGCCCTTGAAGACGCTGTGATAGGACCCGGCCAGCTGCTCGTTGACGAGACGGCTGGTCAAGATCTCAATCTTGCGGATCCGTTTGAGGATCTCTTTGGGATCGCGGGGTTCCACGAGACTCGGGCGGGCTCCTAAACGGCTCCTAAGGGATGTCGACGGTGTCGAAGATCTGCTGGATGACCTGCTCGCTGGTGATCTCCTCGGCCTCAGCCTCGTAGGTCAGGATCAGGCGATGCCGGAGCACGTCCAGGCCGACCGACTTGATGTCCTCTGGGATCACATAGCCACGATGGTTCATAAACGCGTGCGCGCGCGCGGCCATGTTGAGGAAGATGCTGGCGCGCGGTGACACGCCGAAGCTGATGAAGTCCTCGATCTGGCTGAGCCCGAAGCTGGCGGGCTCACGCGTGGCGAACACGATGTTGACGATGTACTGCTTGAGCTTCTCGTCGATGTAGACCTGCCGAACGACATCGCGGGCGCTCAGAATCTGGGCGGGGTCGATGATCGGGCTGGACTGGCGCGGCGAGCCTTCGGTCTGGCGATCCATGATCTCGCGCTCTTCCTCGCGCGTCGGGTAGCCCACTTTCACCATCAGCATAAAGCGGTCGACCTGGGCCTCGGGCAGCTGATAGGTGCCCTCCTGCTCGATCGGGTTCTGCGTCGCCATGCAGATGAACGGCTTGGGTAGCGGATACGTCGTGTCGCCGATGGTGACCTGGCGCTCCTGCATCGCCTCCAGCAACGCCGACTGCACTTTGGCCGGGGCGCGGTTGATCTCGTCCGCCAGGATCAGGTTGGAGAAGATCGGCCCCTTTTTGACCGTGAACTCGCCCGTCTGCGGGCGAAAGATCATGGTGCCGATGATGTCGGCCGGCAGCAGGTCGGGCGTGAACTGGATGCGCTGAAAGTCGGCCGAGATGGTGGACGCCAGCGTGTTGACCGTCAGCGTCTTTGCCAGGCCGGGGACACCCTCGAGCAGGATGTGACCGCCGGTCAGCATGCCCATCAGGATGCGCTCCACCATGGTCCGCTGGCCAACGATGGTGTGACCGACCTCATTGAGGACGCCGTCGATGAACTGGGATTCTTGTTTGACGCGTTCGTTGATCTCGCGAATTTCGCCTTCCATGAAGCCTCACCGAGTGATTGAGCCAAGTCGCCGTTTTCGTGACTGAAAACGGGCTGGGAGGGGCAGATACCATGCCTCTTGGTCCACATCAACCCTATCGATCGGACCGCTATTCCGTGCTTTATGGCGTCACCTTTCACTTTTTGCGCCGTCCTGCTACCAAAGTCGGACCATGCGCGCGCGAATATTGATGATTCTGCTGTTGGTCACGCTGCCGAGCGCCGCTCTTGCGGAGCCCGAGAACCCGGTCTGGATGGGGGTCAACGCCGCCGCCGGCGGTGGGGTCGGCAACGATGGCTTCAACCTGGACTTCTTCCAGCTGGGCCTGAACGCCGGATACGGCGACCACTTCAAGCTGGACGGCATCGTAAAGTCCACGACGGACGAAGTCGCGCTCCAAGCGGGCTACATCTCGGTGGTCGACCTACCGCTGGACATGATCATCCGCACCGGGCTGATGCGGTCCCATCTGGGCGTGGAGAACGCGCGGTATGAGACGCAGCGGGCCTTTGTAGACGCGCCGCTGGCGCTGACAAAGTTCTTTGGGCCGGACGGCCACGCGGTTGTCGGCGGCGACTTGATGTTGACCATCCCGACGCCGTGGACGCTGCGGCTCTTCGGCGCCTTGACGGCGGGCGGCGGTGCAGGGCAGCGCAGCGCATACGGCACCCAGGCGGTTGAGGTCGAGGGGCTGCGCGACTTCAGCTACCAGCTGGGTCTGGAGAACGTGTGGGAGGTCGAGGACGTCAACATAACCCTGGACCTGCACGGCGTCTTCGCGCCCAACAACACCGGGCGGACCAACGGCACCGACATCTTCGGCGTCGCCCTGACCCTGGGCTGGCGTCCCGACATCGAGGAGTTCGGCTTTGCGCTGGAGACCGAGTGGTTCGTGCGCCGGCGCCAGATCATCGCCGACGTACTGCAGGACATGGCCGGCTGGGCGCAGTTGGTGCTGGGCTTTGATGAGCAGTGGAGCCTGGCCGTGCGCTACGACCACACCGGCGAGGTGTCGGGCAAGCCGGACGTGGTCATCGACCCGCTGGACCCGCTGGACGACGAGGCGCGACACCGAATTCAGCTCAACGTGGGCTGGGCGCCGATGCCGTTCGCCCGCCTGCGGCTGACGGGCTCGGTCGACCTGGGCGGACCTCACGAGGACCCGGTGTTTGGCGGCTACCTGCAGCTGGAGGTCGGCTACACGACCCGTCCTGCGGAGGAGAACTGATCATGCGCGCAACAATCGCTCTTCTGATGTCTCTTCTGCTGGCCGGCTGCGCATTTGGGGATGGCCGCGGCTTCGCGACGATCGACGGCACACTGACGGTGGAGTTCAGCCAGGACGAATTCACGACTCCGGGCGGAGCCGAAGGCGAGCTCGACTCCCTGGACATCAGCTTTCTGGAGCTGCAGTTGGAGGGCGACACCGCCGTCGAGGGGGGGACCGAGCATCGCAACAGCGTCCTGCCCATCCCCGGCACGTTTGACCCGGTCGACCGCACGTCGTCGGCGGCGTTTGGCCCTTATGAGGTCGATCGCGGCGACTACTCCCAGTTCAACGCCGTCATCAATCGACTGGTGGTGGGCGGCAAGGTGGGCGACGAGACCTTCCGGCTGGAGATCGCCCCGGAGGGCGGCATCGCGATCAAGGCCCAGGCGGACCTGCCGGTCAACCGGGAGCGTGCGCCCGCGATCACGATCACCGCGCGCTTGATCCTGCCCGACAACTTGATGGAGGCCGTGGATCCCCTGGGTGACGAGAACGCAGCGGCAGCCCAGATCGTGGCCAACATCATGGCCGACGGCATCTTGGACGCCACGTGGGTCCGCAAAGCCGACTAGCAGGCGGCGTACTGACCTTTCTGGCGGCGCTGGGTCTGGTGGGGTGCGAGAGCCTGCGGCCCGAGGTGGCCGATCCCAAGCCCGAGGCGCCGTCCGCAGACCTGATCCAGGCGCGCAAGCTGATCGCGAAAACCGCGGCGCCGCACGAGATTACGGCGGCGCTGCGGCGCGTTTTGGGCGAGTCCAGCGACGAGGATGAGATCGAGGAGGCGCGCCGCGGGATCGCCCAACAGCACCTGCAGTGGTTTCAGCTGGCGCACATCGCCCAGGACCTGCTGGTGGAGACGCCGGGCCATAATCGTCTGTTCGGAAGCCTGGTCCTGGATCTCAGCGTCGCGCCGGAGTATCCCGAGCCGATCAAGCTGACGGCCGGGGCCTCCAAGGCGGGGTCTGGGCGCCACTTTGAGCCGGTCACGCGCCTGGCGGACTACAGCAGCAAGCCGGTGATGATGGCGGCGACCAAGGGAGCGCTGGCCGAGGCGCTGATCCGAACCGAGCAATCCAATGAGCCGACCACGCGGGCGTTTGTGGCGGCCGGGCGGCGCTTTCTGGCACTGGAGTCCGCGTGGCGGTATGGCCGCCAGTGGCGGACGACCCCGACCCGGGTGACCGAGATGGCCGGCTTTGCTAAGCGCACGACGGCGGGCGCGCTGGCGGACAACGCCTGGCTGACGCTGCAGCTGAGCTTCGCGTTGGCGCTGGACAAGCCGCTGGTGCCGCGCCGCACGTTGATCGAGTCGGCGGCGGCGGCGCTGGGTCACAAGCTGGAGGGCCGGCGGCAGGCGCCGTACGAGGTGCTGGTGGAGCTAGGCCAAGTGCAGCGAGCGCCCCAGGCGACGCTGCCGGAGCATCTGTGGCAGAGCTGGCGGGCGCTGCGACTGCGAATCGACGCGGCGTTGAGCGACCTGAAGCGGGGCAACGGCGACGCGCCCGTGTTGTGGGAGCAGCTGCGGGCGATCTTCAAGCTGCGCCCGATTCCAAAGGCGCCGACGGTCGCCGCGCTGTACGCCATGGCTGCCAGTGTGCGTCGCCAGGCGGTGACACAGTGGGCACAGTCGCTGAATCTGAGCGACCTGCGTACGCCCGACACGCTGGACAAGCTGGAGGCCACCGCGGCGAAGCTGTACGCCGAGGACAAGCGGGCGGACGCGATCTGGGTGATGGCGGTGCTGATGGCGCAGGAGGCGATCTCGGTGCATGTGGCCGACACGGCGCGGCCGTATACGATTCGGCTGGTGGAGCGCGCTGAGTTCAAAAAGCGGAGCCTGGTCCTGCCCGGAGGCATTGTGTATCCCGACTTCCCGCGAAAGGTGCGCGAGTGCCTCATCGCCAAGAACCCGGCGCGCCGGGACTGCATTCGGCGAATGGTGGCGGGGCTCGTGAAGCGGGTGCAGCAGCACAAGCCCAAGTAGCCCTATGGTAAGCTGTGCGCCTCATGCGACCTGTCCTGGCATTGCACGGCTTCGGTGGCTCGGGGCGCGACTTTGACGTCGTTCGCGAGCACCTGCCCGAGCCGCTTGAGCTTCACGGGCCCAATATCGCGGCCCCGTCGGTGGCGGCGTGCATGTCGCTGATCGACAAGTGGCGTTACGCGGAGGGCCGAAAGGACGCCGTGCTGCTGGGCTACTCGATGGGTGGTCGCATGGCGCTGCAGTACGCCGCCAGGCGCCATCTGAGCCTCAGCGGGCTGGTGCTGGTGAGCGCGACGCCCGGCGTACGAAATGCCGGCGAGCGGGAGGCCCGTCTGGCGGAGGAGGCGACCCTGGCCGAGCATATCCGCACTGTCGGCGTGGACGCGTTTACGGACGAGTGGGCGCAGCGGCCGATGATCGCCACGCAGGACCGGATGCCGCAGCCGTGGCACGACGAGATGGTGGACCGGCGGCGGCGAAACACGGCCGACGCCCTCATCGGAGTGCTTCGCGGCATGGGCACCGGGCGGATGACGTCGGTGTGGAGCCGGCTGCCCGAGATCGACATCCCGGTACTGCTGGTCAGCGGCGAAGAGGACCCCAAATACCGTAATATTGCGGATGACATGTTGGACCATCTCCCCAGCGCCCGGCACGTATGCATCGAGGACGCCGGGCACGCACCTCATCTGGAGCAGCCGACCGCCTTTGGCGCGGTGCTCGTCGACTTCTTGCGCGAGCTGGACTGAGCATGACGTCGCGTCGCATCGCCTTCGCGACGTTGCTGGCCTGCGCGGTCGGATGCGGCGACAAAACCGACCCCGGACAGGGCCAGGTGGATGCCGCCGTGGTCGACGTGATCGCCGACGTGCCGGATGTACCGCCCACGACGCCCGATCCCGGTCCGGTGGTGGATACCGAGACCGTCGAGCCGATCATCTTCTTGTCCGTCAAGGCCGAGCCGGCGGAGGGCAATGGACCGCTGGTGTCGGTGCTGTCCTGCCGCGCGGAAGGCGCGGAGCCGGACGCGCTGGACCTGAGCTGGACGGTTGACGAGGAGACCGTGCCCCAGGCCACGATCGAGTGGACCTTTGCCACCAAGGGCGACCACACCGCCTGCTGCACGGGCGTGTTTGTGGACGGCAGCAAGGACGACCCGCTCAACGACTGCGTGTACGTGCGGATTCTCGACGTGGTGGACCTGGTGGCGGAGATCCCGAAGTTCAGCGGCGACACCGACGTGCTGGCGGGCGAGTGCTTCACGCTGACCGCGCCGATCAGCAATCCGGGCGTGTCGGTGCAGCAGCCGGTCGCAGCGCGGTGCGTGCTGAGCCCGACGCCGGATTGGGACGGCTCGGTGGACCAGCATCACCTGCTGGCGACCTGGTCGATCGAGGCGCTGCACTCCGGCGAGACCCATGTCTACGAAGAGGAGACGTGCGTACCGGACGACGTGCCGCCGGGCCAGTGGTATGTGGCGTGCGCGGCCGATGTGGACAACGTGATCGGCGAGGTGGACGAGCAGAACAACATCGCAGTCGCCCAGTCGATCATCACCGTCGAGGCGCCTCCGGTGGACCCCGAGGGCCTGGTGCTGACCAGCTTTGCGGCCATCCCGCTGGCGGGCACGCCGGTGAACTGGGGCGAGGTCGTCAAAGTGGAGATGACGATCAAGAACGACAGCGAGGTGGATGCGCCGCCCTTCGATCTGGATGTGCAGGTGTGCGGCTCGGAGGAGTTGGTGGACTGCAAGTCCATCGCACAGGGCGTGACGCTGGCGGGCGGCGGTCTGATCGCGGGGGGCGAGCTGGTGGTCACGCGCACGCTGGTCGTGCCGGTGGACACCCCCGACGGCCCGCTGTGCTTTGCGGCACAGCTGGAGGGCTTCATCGTCGGCTCGGGCTGCCTGGACGTGCAATACGAGCTGGTGCCGGGCTTCGATCTGGCGATCACCGCGTTCGAGTGCGGCCCGCTGGTGGTGGGCTGGGGCCAGACCGTGATCGCGCAGGCGACGCTGGTGAACTTTGGCAACCAGGCGAGCCCGGAGACCAAGCTGGACAGCGGCCTGCATCAGGAGAACGTGCCCGGCACGGCGAGCTGGGCAAACGCCAAGACGACGGTGGCGCCGGTCGGCCCGGGCGAGGAGGTCACGGTGCTCGCCGACATGTCGATCTCGAATACGACGCCGCTGGCCAACTTCCAGTGCCGCGGCAAAGTGACCGAGCCGCTGGGCATCGACAAGAACAAGGACAACAACCAGATGATCGCCGACCACGCGATCCAGGTCGTGGCGGTCGGCCCCACGGCCAAGCTGGTGGTGCAGAACGTGAGCTTCACGCCACAGATTCAAGAGGCCGGCAAGACCATCAAGGTCACGTCCGTCGTCGCCAACCAGGGCGAAGGCCCCGCGCTGAGCTACCACGTCTGCATCGCGCTGGCGGACGACCCGACGGGCGATGTTGTGGCCGTGCTTGAAACCAAGAGCCAGACGACACCGCTGCCTCCGGGCGAGAAAGCGACGATCACGGTGAAGGGCGTCGTACCCTTCGGACTGGACCACACGATCGATACGTACCTTGTCGGGGCCGCCACCGAGTGCCCGAAGCCCCAGGCCACGCAGCTCACCAAAGCCGATGGCGAGCTGACGGTCCTGGCCGCGATGGGCGGCTGCTACGAAGACGAGTACAAGCCCAACGACAGCAAGGACACGGCCGAGCCGCTGACCGCGGGTGTGTGGTCGGATCTGGCCTTGTGCGGCGGCTCCGATTGGTGGTCCATCACGGTGCCGGGCGGCGCCAAGGCCACGGTCGCGCTGACCAAGACCGACATCTTGTCGATCCCGCCGACGCCGTCAGACATCACGATGGAGCTGCACCAGGCGACGGGCGGCAAGCTGGACACCGACCCCGACGAGCTGACCTTTGGCAGCGACGTCGAGCAGAACTACCGAGTCCGCGTAAGGCCGCTGAAGCTCGGCGCCAAGGCCCATTACACGCTCACGATCACGTTGTTGTAGTGGCTGACTCGCAGTTCGGGGATTTTCAGACGCCGCTGGAGCTGGCGCGCCGGGTGTGCGCCAGAGCGGAGGCGCTCTTTGGGACGCCGGGGACAGTCATAGAGCCCACATGCGGAGTGGGCGCTTTTCTGGTGGCGGCGCACGAGCACTTTGGCGAGCGGACACAGCTGCACGGGGTAGAGCTCAACGCCGAGTACGTGGCCCGGGCCCGAGCGACGCTGGACGGCGCCGGTGCGACGGTGAACCAAGGCGACTTCTTTGAGCTGGACTGGAGCGCGTTGACCGCGCAGTACCCCGGGCCGCTGCTGGTGATCGGCAATCCCCCGTGGGTCACGAACTCGGCCCAGGGCGCGACGGGCGGGGTCAACCTGCCGGCCAAGAGCAACGCGCAGCAACGGGCCGGCATCGAGGCGATCACCGGCGTCAGCAACTTCGACATCTCGGAGTGGATGGGGCTGCGTCTACTGGAGGTGCTGGCGGGCCGGGATGCGTCGCTCGCTATCCTCATCAAGGTCGCCGTCGCCAGAAAGCTGCTGCATCACGCGTGGACGCGCGGTTTGCCGATTCGCGACGCCGCCATCTTTCCTGTCGACGCGCGCAAACACTTCGGCGCGGCGGTGGACGCCTGCCTCTTCGTGGCCCGTACCGATGTGATGGGACCCCAGCGCTGCCCGGTGTACCGCGGCCTGGACGACGAGACACCGACCGGCGCGGTGGGCGTCGACGACGACGGCGTGTTGGTCGCAGACATCGACGCCCGGCAGCGCAGTGCGGCCCTGGCGGGCGCACACGGCCATCAGTGGCGGTCGGGCATCAAGCACGACTGCACCCGCGTCCTGCAGCTGCAGCAGGTCGGGCGGCGACTGGAGAACGGCTTTGGCCAGGCGGTGGACGTCGAGCTCAAGCGCCGCTTTCCGCTGATGAAGGGATCGGACGTCGCCAACGGCCGCACGGACACAGGACGCCAGCTGATCGTGCCGCAGAAGAGCCCGGGCGAAGACACCGCGGACCTGGAGTTGGTGGCGCCAAAGACCTGGGCCTACCTCAACGAGCACGCCGCCCTGCTGGCGTCCAGGCGCAGCAGCATCTATCGCAAGCGACCGCCGTTTTCGATCTTCGGCGTCGGCCCCTACACCTTTACGCCCTGGAAGGTCGCGATCTGCGGCCTGTACAAGAAGCTGAAGTTCGTGGTGGTGGGCCCGCGCGGCGGCCGCCCGGTGGTCTTTGACGACACGGTCTATCTGTCCCCGTGCGACTCCGAAGAAGAGGCGCGAGAGAAGGCGGCGCTGCTCAACTCAGAGGCGGTGCGCGACTTCTACAGCTCGTTCATCTTCTGGGACGAAAAGCGCCCGATCACGGCGGCGATTCTGAGGCGGCTTTAGGCTCCAGGCGAGCCTGCCCCTCCTCCCCGCGTGCGGTCAGCCGGCGAGCCAGCGACGCGGCAGCTCTGCTATTGGGATGAGCCCGTGCTTTCGCCAGCCTTCGCGGCGCAGCCAGGTGCCCGGCGGGGCGCGGTCCAGGCATATGGCGTGTTCTGAGGGGACCGGATGCTCGCGCCAGCCTTCGAACTCCAGGCACGTGGAGTATGGGTCCAGCCAGTCTTTGGGATATCGGTGGCCGCCGCGGGCGGCGTGGCGGCGGGCGTTGTTGAGGACATAGGCCAGGCCGCGACGGACCTCGAGCGGGGTCGTGAGGGCGCGAGCGTGGTAGCGGCCGTCGAAGACCTTGCCCCGCCGGCGCCACACGCCGTTGAGGCGGCGGGCCAGCCGAATGCCCAGCCCCTGCATGGCGCGTGACAGCTCGCGCTTGTCGGGCGCCTCCACAATCAAGTGCAGGTGGTTGGTCATGACGCTCCAGTCGGTGATGCGCACACCGAAGCGGGCGCAAGCCGTGGCGAGCGCGCGCCGAACGACGCGAAAGGTCCGTGCGCGGCGCAGCGATGGCAGCCCGGCGGCCAGCCGCATAGTGACGTGCAGCGGCGCGTGGTCCGAGACGGCCGGCCGGATGACGTGCGCCACGCGCCGGCGCACGCCCGGTTGCCGCTTGCGGCCGGCGCCCTTTCGCGTGCCACCCCAGGACTTGAAGGCGAGGGCGAGTTGCCGTCTGCGGGATGAGGTGTGCGACATCTTGATTAGGCAGATATTAGCCCTCGCCTCCCAGCAAGTCAAGCCTTGTATGGGCGCTAGACGGGTCAACGTAGACCTGTCGGACTATCCTCTGCTGATGGGGATCGAGGCGCGCCTGATGAAACTCGACGCGTTCGAATTGTCACGCCCCGAGCGCCAACCGGACGCCAACCCGGGCTGACCTGTCGGGGTGTACACTCAACCTATGCGACAGGGTTTGGTTGCGCTTGTGGTGCTCGTCTCGGTGGCGATCTCGTGGCTCGCGCAGCCCCCGACGCCCGAGTCGCAGCTCGCCCCGCAACCCGCGGATGCGCCCGTGGACCGGCGAGCCGAGGTCGAACGCCCGGCGCGGGTCCAGGCGGCGCTCAGAGTCCGCACCCCGAACATCGGCAACACGCAGCGCCCTACCGCGCCGACCGAGGGCGTGGTGCACGGCGTGGTGGTCACCCCCGACGGGCAGCCCGTTGCCGGCGCGACCGTTCAATGGGTGCGGGCCTACTTCTGGGGGTACCAACAAACTCATGGCGAATACGAGTGGGACAGCCCGCAGGTGCTGACGCCCGCCTACGCCGGTGATGAAGGCGGCCCGACCACCCGCGCCGCACAGGACGGTAGCTTTCGGCTGGAGGCCGCGGGCAAGCCAACGGACATGCTGATCGCGGTGGCCGTCAACCACAAGCCGGCGATGTTGAAGCAGCCCATAGCCGATAAGCCCGTGAAGCTGGTCCTGAAGCCGCTGTGTCAGATCATCGGACATGTCGTAGACGCGGAGACGGGGGCCCCCGCCGAGGGCATGGACGTGCACGCCATGCGGTGGTCCGGCAGTGAGGATCGCAAATTCTACGGTCGCGGACCGGTCGCGCGGGTGGCGGCCGACGGCAGCTATGCCCTGCGTGGCCTGCCCTGTGGCGGATATTATGTGCTGCCCGCATCAGCGAGCTCGCGATGGATGAGGCTGCCCCGAGGCGATAAACAGTTTCGGGAGGTGGCGCCCGACGAGCCGCCGAGCGAGGCCGACTTTGAAGTGACCGAAGGCGCGCGGATCATCGTGCACCTGACCGACGAGGCGGGCCGGCCGGTGACCGGAGCGGCGCGGGTCGGGGTCGCGTACAGCACGAATTGGACGACCGCCACGTCGTGGTTGTGGTGACGAAGGGCGCCGAGATCCGAGGACGCGTCCTGGTCGGCGACGGTCCGCCGGCCGGACAGTGGAATTGGGGCATCTACATGTACTACGAGCGGTGGGTCATCCGGATGTCAGAGGGAGGCGACGGAAACTCGGAGGGGACGTTTCGCGCCACAGGTCTCAGCTCCGGGACCTACGCTGTGCACGCGCGGGCGATCGGGACGCAAATGGCCCTGACCGAGCCGATCGTCGTAGACGCCGGCGCCACGATCTCCGACGTGGTCCTGCAGCTCAACCCGACGGCGACGATCAGCGGTCGGGTGCTCGACCAGGCCGGCAAAGGAGTGCCCGCCGCGTGGACTGAGGCAACGCTGCCGGAGTCGGAGCTGAGAGACGTCGACCATGACCGCCTCTTTGATGAAGACGCCAACAGCGCCTGGACCCGGACGGATGTGCAAGGTCGCTACACGCTGCAGGTACTGCCCGGGCGCTACAAGCTCAACGCTTTTGTCGCCGTGGGTGTGGCGGGAAGCCAAACGGTGCGGGCCTCGCACGAGCGCGTGCATTGGCAGGACGTGGTGCTCAGCGCGCCGGCACCGTAAAGGTCTGGACCCGCACATTTCGCACGCCGTCGAAGTCGCCCTCCACGATCACCACCAGGTTGGACTCGCGCTGGGGACGAATCAGGTCGAGCTCAGCACTGGACCGCCAACCGGTCGGAGGGTTCCGCACAACCAGGCCGTCGATGCCATAGACAGACAGCGTCAGGTTGGTCGCAGCGGCGCGCGGAGTCAGGGTCAAGGTGGCGCGGTCGCGGTCGATGTCGGCGCGGATGTCGACCGGCGCGCGATGGCATTGCGTGGTCAGCGACAGCGAGACGTCGTTGATCTTCTGGCCGTTTTGAACGCCGCGCAGCGCGATCACGTACTCGGCGCCGTCGCTGGTTTGCACCGTCACGCTGTTGGTCGCCGTGTTGGCGGTGTGGGCGAGCAGGGCGCCGCGCCGGAAGACGAACATGTCGACGTCAATGAGGGACTGGGCGGCTACCGTGATGCCCGCGCCGTTGCCCGTGAAGCGGATGAAGCGCGTCGAGAACATCATCTGCTGGGGAGGCTCGCCCAGAATCGGCAGGGCCAGGGACGCGCCGTTGATCATGGCCGTGCGATAGACCGGCAGGTTCTGCTCCCAGCCACCGTCGTTGGTCTCGGCCGCACCCCACTGATCGGCGACCGGGGACATGCTGTGCTTAGCAGTCAACGCGTTGATGGCCCCGTTCAGCTCCGGAAAGGCCGTTTTGAGGGCATGCATGAACGTGAAGATGGTGGTGAACGCGTCCGTCGTCTTGTGGGCGCCCGTCAGCACATCCAGGACCGGGCCCAGGCCCAGGCTGATGGTGTCCCAGGGCTCGTCCTCGTCATCGAACACGTCGTAGACCATGGCCGCCACGCTGACCTCGGAGAACCAGCCCGGGTGCTTGTCTTCGCCACCGGCGTTGACGTCGACGTCGAAGCCCCAGCCCTTGCCCTGCTTCTTGCCAAAGGTCATGGCGTACGTGCTGTCCGGGTGCAGCACAATGCCGGGCATCGCATCGGCCACGCCCTCGCCAAACGCCAGCCGCGGCTCGATGCGCGCGCCCAGCCAGTGCACGCCGCCAAAGCTGTCGCTGCGGCCCAGGTTGCTCTCCAGCCAGTGAGTCCACTCATGGATGATGGTGTGGCGGTCGTATTCGTCGGTCTGGGCGTTCTGCTTGCCCATCAAGTAGACCGCGTTTTCGTACGGGCTGAAGTGGGTGGACGTGATCTGACCCTTGGCCGGATTGCCCTGCTCCGGGCGGTTGTCGACGCTCCAGTTGAAGACCGCCTGCGGCAGCGCCGGGTTGCGCACCTCCAGCACCGCCTGGGCCGCTTCATAGGCCGTGTCCAGAATGCTGAACGGCGCCGCCAGCCGCGGCTCACCGTACTTTTTGCCCGTCCAGCCACTGCCGGCGTGCACCAACTGCTTGGCGGAGTCGGTCGGATCGAACGGCTCCGACTCCACCGTGTAGAGCGCGCCGCCGTCGGTGTTGTCCTGCACCCGAATCGGCGGCCACACCGTGCGCGAGAAGATGCGCACACGCACCAATGGCACGCCGGACACGACGCCCAGCGTGAACTTGCCCTTGCTGCTGGTGACGCCCTCCGCCAGCAGGGCGCCGTCCGCGTCATCGACGATCTGCACGTGCGCAGCCCGAATCGCGGTCTCGACCGTCTGGTCGTACTTGAGTCCCTGCAGCGTAGCCGGCACCGAGTCATAGCTAGCGATGCCGTTGACCACATCGCACGTCCAGATGACAAACGGATCGCTGGTCGCGTCGCCCAGCTCGGGTGAGGACGCGCTGAGCATGACCCCCGTGCCCGTCTCCGGCGGCTCCGCCAGCTGAACGCCGGCATCCGCAAAGCGGGCCACCCCGTGCACCGTCTGTACCGTTGCGGTGCCTGAGAGGCCGGCGCCGTCGCCCTCCGCCACGGCCAGCGTCACATCCACGGCCGCATCCGCCTCATTGTCGAACGCGTCCAGCAGCTTGACCTCTACAAACGGCGACAGGACCAGGCCATCGCAGCCGAAGGGCGGCGTCTTGGCGAACACCAGCGCCGCGGGGGCGCCCGCCCGCACCGTGAACTGGGCGCTGGTCGCGGCGTCCAGATCCTGCGCCAGCGCCTTCACCGTGTAGCCCGGCTGGGCCTTCGTCAGCGTCAGGTCGTCGAACACGGCGACACCCTCGATCGCCTGCACGGCCACCGCTCCGCCCAGCTGCGCGCCCAGCACCGTGCTGCCCGTGGTCAGCGCGACCATGCCATCAAACGACGGCGCCGGGTTCCCGTGCGCGTCGCGCGCGACCACCACGATGGGCGGCATGATCTCCCCTGCGATCGCGTCCTCGGGCGGCGACTCGAACCCGAGCCCGGTCGCAGGCCCGGCCACCACGGAGAACGGCGCGCTGATGTCCGGCTCCAGGTTCTTTCCGGACGCCTTCAGGGTCACGCCGTCAGCCACCCGCTGCAGCACCACGGCGCTGAAGATCGCCACGCCGCTCTTGGTCGCCCCCGTAGGTTTTGTCGGGAAGCCGTCCGCGCCCGGGTTGTCCTCCAGCTCCAGCGTCAGCGTCGCCGTCTCGCCCGTGACCGGGTTGCCCCAGCCATCCTCCAGCCGAACAGTGAGCGGCGGGTCGAACGAGAGGCCCGTCACGACATCGGTCGGCTGCTGCACAAACCCGACGCGCGCCGCCGCACCGGGGCTGACCTGAAACGACTCGGACGTCACCGACGCCAGATCGTCTGCCGACGCGGTGATGGTGTGCCGCCCCACCGCCGTCGCCGTCAGCCCGGCAAAGTGGACAGCGCCCGACGACGCGCTGGCTCCCACGGCGCCCTGCAGCTTGGAATCGCTGGCCAGCGCGACGGTGAGCGCCATGTCGACCGGGTTGCCGTGCTCGTCTGCCGCGATGACGGCCACCGTCTTCTGAAAAGGCGCACCGGCGGTCGTATCCGCCGGCGGCTGCGCAAACAGCAGCTTCACGGCGGGGCCCGGCACAAAGTCGATCTCGACAGCTCCCAGCTCAACATCACCCGCGGTTGCGGTCACGGTCACCGGGCCGGCGCTCGTCGACCGCACCAGCGCCACGGTTACGCCGCTCTCATCAGTCGTCTCGGGGGCGTCCACCCCGACGTCGCGACTTGCCGCAAGCGCCACCGCCACCCCGGAGATCGCCTTGCCCGCGCTGTCACGGACCGTCACCGTCACCTCAGCGGCGGCCACACCGTCGGCCACCAGGCTCTCAGAGTCGGTCGTCACAGACGTCTGGGTCGCGTCGATCGGCCCGGGTCCCGCCTCCGCGCAGGCCAGGACGAGACCCAGCAACGCCACCGGCGCCCGGCGGATCAACTCAGCTCCTCCAGCTTCTGGCCCAGCGCCGTCAGGACGCTCATCAGGTCAACGTCGGCCGTCAGAAGCGGCAGCAGCGGGTCGAACTCGCGAGCCTCCACCCGCGGCGGCACCGTCTTGATCGTAAACGCGGTCGGGTCCAGCTTGTGGTCGACCTCGCTCCAGTCCAGCGGCGTCGAAACCGGCGCACCAGGTCGCGGCCGCACGCAATACGGCGACACGATCAGCTGACCGTGGGCGTTTTGCAGGGTGTCGATATAGACCCTGCCCTTGCGGGACGGGATGTGACGCACGACGGTGGCGATCTTCTCCAAATCTGTGAGGACGACCTTGGCGATCAGCATAGCCAAATCGCGCACCTGAGCGTATGTGCACAGACCAGCCATCGGTACGAATATATGCAGCCCGGTGGCCCCGCTGGTCTTGATGTAGTTGGGCAGCCCGATCTCGTCGCACAGCGCATGCACCGCCAGCGCGATATCCACAACGTCGGTGAACGGCGCGCCCTTGGGGTCCAGATCGATCAGGCACCAATCGGGTCGCTGCAGGTTGGTCGTGCGGCTGTGCCAGATGTGCAGCGGGATGGACGCCATGTTGGCGATCCAGCCCATCGTCTCGGCGCAGTCGACCACCAGGTACTCGATCTCGCGCTGTGTGTGCTCGCTGTACAACGGGAATCGCCGCACCCACCCCGGCAGAAAACCCGGAGCGCTCTTTTGATAAAACGACTTGCCGTCGATGCCGTCCGGGTACCGCGTCATGACCAGCGGCCGGTCCGCCAGAAACGGCTGCAGGTGGGGATACGCCCACTGGTAGTAGTCGATCAGATCGCCCTTCGTGTACCCCGCCTCCGGCCAGAAGAGCTTGCCGCGATTCGTGTAGCGGACCTCTCGCGGCTCGTCCTCGACCGCCGTGTCGATGTCCATCAGGTCGGGGCGCACGCGCTTGAATACCGGATGGCGCAGCATGCCGTCGTCCGTGCGCTCGGTGAACTGGACCTCCACCATCAAGCGCGGCGTCACCCACACGTCGTCGGAAGCCTCTTTGCTCCAGCGACCCACGTGGCCCTCGGGCGGCGCTCCGCCAAACGCAGGCTCCTCCAGCTCAGTGCCCTCCAGCAGCGCGCTGATCTCGGCCAGCTCGGACTCGCTGTAGCCGCTGCCCACCCGGCCGACGTAGTCGAGCGTCTCCCCCTTCCGCAGCGCCAGATGAAGCGCGCCAAACCCGGTGCGTGCGCGCTTGGGCCGCGTGAAGCCGACCACCACGAACTCGTCGGTATGGTCCGCCTTGAGCTTGAGCCAGTGATCGACACGTCGGCCCACGTATTTGCCGTCTCGTCGCTTGGCCATCAGGCCCTCGAGCCCCAGCGCCTTGACCTGCTCGAAGAGCGCCTCGCCCTGCTCCTCCACGTGGTCGGCGTACCGCAGCGGTCCCGACGCCGGCAGCACCCGCTTCAAGAAGCGCTTGCGCTCCATCAGGGGCAGGTCGCGCAGGTCGTAGCCCTCGAACGCCAGCAGGTCGAACACGTACAAGATCGCCGGCAGCTGCATCGTGGCACGCTGAATATCGGGGCGTCTGCGCAGCTGAGCGCGCTTCTGCAGCAGCTGAAAGCTGGATCGGGCCTCGTCGTCCAGCACCACGACCTCCCCGTCCAACACCAGGTCGCCAAACGGCTGCATCGACAGCGCCTGGGTGATCTCCGGGTAGATCTCGGTCGACTCTTTGCCGCTGCGGTAGAACAGGCGCGCCTTGCCGTCCTCCCGGCCCGCGATCACGCGAAAGCCGTCGTGCTTCAGCTCGAAGATCCAGTTGGGATCCGTGAACGGCGCCCGGCCGACCTGGGCGTTCTGCACCTTCAACGCCCCGGCGCGCACTTGCCGCTTCGGGGCGTTCGCCGTCTCCAGGTCCGCACGGATGTCGGCGGCGCGACTGGTCTGGTCACGCAGATCCTCGACCGTCAGCCCCGAGACAACAGACCCCTGATCAAACGACTGCTGCTCCACCGGCATGGACGCGCCGTCGCTCTTCTTGATCAACAGCCACTGCTTCTTGTCCTGGCCCGGGCGCCTGCCCGTGTGGATGAGCGCCCAGCGCCCCCTCAGCTTGTATCCCTTGAGATCAAAGAGGATCTTCTGGTCCCAGGTGTACTTCTCCTCTTCGATCGGCACCCACACGCCGCGGTCCCAGATGATCATCTCGCCCGCGCCGTAGTTGCCCTTGGGGATCACGCCCTCAAAGTCTTTGTACTCCAGCGGGTGATCCTCGGTCTGCATCGCCAGCCGCTTGACCGTGGGATCCAGGCACGGCCCCTGCGGGATCGCCCAGGAGAGCAGCACCCCGTCCCACTCCAGGCGCAGATCCCAGTGCAGCCGGCTGGCGGCGTGCTTGTGAACCACGAAGAGGTGCGCCCCGGATGTGGGTGTCGGGTCCCCACCAAACGGCTCGGGCGTGGCGTCCGCGGATCGCTTGCTGCGGTACTCTTCCAGCTTGTTGGGAGAGTCGTGTTTTTCTGCACACATAGACCGTCGACAATATAGACTACGCCGCATGGCACGCGCTATTGCATCCGTAACGGTGTCCTTTGGACTCGTCTCTATCCCGGTCAAGCTCTACACGCCCACGCGCTCCGAGGCCAAAGTGCGCTTCAAGCAGCTGCACGGCGGCGGGTGCGGCGGTCGGCTGAAGCAGAAGTACATCTGCCTCAACGACGGCGAAGAGGTCCCCCGCAGCGACACTACGAGTACGCCAAAGACAAGTTCGTCATCATGAGCGACGAGGAGATCGCGTCGGCCCAGACCGAGGCCACGCGCGCGATCGAGATCACCGAGTTCATCCCGCTGGCGAAGATCGACACCATCTACTTCGACAAGCCCTACTACCTGGGTCCCGACACCGGCGGCGACAAGCCCTATCATCTGCTGGCCGAGGCCATGCGGCAGTCCGGGCTGGCCGGCATCGCGCAGTACGCGGCGCGCGGCAAGCAGTACCTGGTGCTGGTGCGCGCCAGCGACGAGGGTCTGGTGATGCAGCAGCTGCGATACGCCGACGAGGTCCGGGCGTTCTCCGAGGTGCCCATGGGCGAGGACACCGAGGTCCGCGAGCAGGAGCTGGCGCTGGCGCTGCAGATCATCGCCATGAGCACGTCCGAGACCTTCGACCCGAGCAAATACGAGGACACCGTCCGCCACACTCTAGAGCGCACGATCCAGGCGAAGATCGACGGCGAAGAGGTCACCGTCGCCCACGTCGAAGAGCCCAAGGCGCAGCTGATCGACCTGATGGCGGCCCTCAAGGCCAGCATCGGGGGCCAGTCCGAGGACGACGCCGAGCGCAAACCCGCCAAGCGCGCGGCCGGTAGCGCCGTAGCGGACGACGAACAGAAGTCCTCTCTGGGATGACGTACACCGTCCGGGATGTGGCCGGGTTACTGGACCTGCAGCCGGCGGTGATTCGCCGGTACGTACGGGCCGGCTTCCTGGGCGCATCTCGCGACGAGCGCGGCAACTACCGATTTTCTTTTCAAGACGTTGTGCTGCTACGCACCGCCAAGACGCTGAGCGAGCGCGTGAAGCCGCACCGGGTGCGTCGGGCGCTGAAGAACCTGCGCGAACAGCTGCCCGCGGAGCAATGTTTGACCGGCCTGCGCATCACGGCCGAGGGTGGCGCAGTCGTCGTCCGCGACGGGTCGTCGGCCTGGCAGCCCGATTCCGGGCAGGTCGTCCTGGACTTCGAGATCGCGGAGCTGGCGACGCTCACCGAGCTGGCGGTCCACCGCAAGCCGGCGCTGCCCGCAGGTCTCAACGAAAAAGTAGAAGCGCTCTACGCCGAGGCGTGCGCCGTCGAGTCGGGTGACCCGGACCACGGGATCAAGCTGTACTGGCAGGTCCTGGAGATCGACCCGGACCACGTCGACGCGCGGATCAACGTAGGGCGGCTGCTGCACGAGCGTGGGGAGGTCGACCGGGCCGAGGGCCAGTACCGAACAGCCTGCGACGTAGCTCCTGACGACCCCACCGCCGCGTTCAATCTGGGCGTGGCGCTGGAGGATCTGGGCCGCTATCTCGAGGCGCTGCAGTCCTATCAGACGGCCATGCGGCTGGACCAGGGCTTTGCCGACGCGTATTACAACGCCGCCGCGGTCTGCGAGCGGCTGGACAAGAAGCAGGAAGCGATCGACTACCTCGCCCGATACCGGCGTCTGGTCATCCGAAGCGTGTGATCCGCGCACTGCTGCTCATAACGCTGCTGGCGGGGTGTGGGCTGGAGCGCCTGGATCATCCGCTGGCGGTCGCACGCGCTGACGTTCGCGCCGTCTGTCAGGGCGACGACCATCAGACGGTGGTGCACCTCAGCGCCCTGGACTCCAGCCCTCGTGCACGGCTGCCCGGCATCCCCGGCGAAGAGGGCGCCTGCCTGACTGAGCTGCGCTGGAGCGTGGCCGGCACCGCGTGGAAGGTCCAAAACGGCGAGCTGGTGTGCCGTCCGCCGTGCCCGTACGACGCCGAAGAGCCGCTGGACTGTCCCGTAGACGTGACTTTTGCCGCGGATCACGGCTTCTCGGTGACGCTCGCCGTCGTCAATGATCGCGGCGAGACCGATATCGCCGCGCTGCCGTTTGCGCTGACCACCGGAGGCACATGCGAGTAGCGGCAGCGCTCATCGTCCTTGCACTCGCTGCGCCGGCCACCGCCAACACGCCGGACCTCTTTGGCGTCGGCTCGCGCGCCACAGCGCTGGGCGGGGCCTTCACGGCGGTCGCAGACGACTTCTCCGCGGTCTGGTACAACCCCGCGGGCATCGCTCAAATCGACCGCGCGGCGCTGACCCTGGCTCCGATCTACTCGCAGCCGTCGCTGTGGTTGGACGATCCGGGCGTGGGCCGCTCCGATGTCCCGGTGCCCAACGCCGGCGGCATGTACATCGGCTTTGTGGCGCCCGTCGGACGCCTGTTCAAGGTCGAGGAGCTGGTCTTCGGCATGGCGCTGTACTCGCCCTACGACTATGTGCTGCAGACCGAGCTGCCCGCGCGCGCCGATGCCCGCTATCTGCCCGCCTTCGGCGACGGCTATCGGCGCATGTCGGCCGCGTTTGCGCTGGCCTATCGCCTCTTTGGCCGCGTGTCGCTGGGCCTGGGTATCGACCTCTTCATGGACCTGGGCGGCGGCTCGGTCATCGCGCTCTCAGCCCCCAAAACGCAATGGGACCAGCGCCGACGCCTGGCGATCGATCTGCGGCGGGAGATCGTGCTCGATCCGGCGGTCTTTGCCGGCGTGCATTACGCGGCGACCGACTGGCTGAGCGTCGGCGTGTCCTACCGCATGGAGGCGCGCGCGGACACCAAGCTCATCCCCAACTCCTTTGAGCTGGGCGGCCTGCCTCCCGTCGACATGACCATCCACTACGTGAACTTCTTTCGGCCGCACCAGGTCGCGGTCGGAGTCCGCGTGGCACCGATGCCCGCGCTGCAGCTGAGCGCGGACGTGGTGTGGCATCAGTGGTCGGCCTACGTCGGACCGCACGCGGAGACACCCAGCCCCGGTTTTGACGACATCGTGGTGCCGCGCTTCGGCGCCGAAGTGCGCGCGCTGAAGTCGCTCAAGCTGTCCGCCGGGTACTTCTTTCACCAGAGCCCGGTGCCCGACCAGACCGGCGTGAGCAGCTTCGTGGACAACGACCGCCACGCCGTCTCGCTGGGCCTGGAGTGGGACCTGCGCAAGCTGTCGTTCTCGCTGCCCTTCACCTTATCCGCGCACTTTCAGGCGCAGCTGATGGCGACGCGGGAGACGGTCAAAGACGCCGCGGCGCTGCCGGACGCCGATCCCGACCTGGACGGCAAGCAGATCGCCAACGAGGGATACCCCAGCTTCTCGGCCGGCGGCGCCGTCTTCAACGCCGGCGGCTCGCTGACGGTGTGGTTCTGATGCGCACCGCCATCCTGATTTTGACGCTGACGCTGCCGATCGGCGCGCACGCGGGCATCGAGGACACCTACGGCCTGGGCAGCCGCGCCACCGCGCTGGGCAACGCGATGACGGCACTGGCGGACGACTTCTCCGCGACCTTCTACAACCCGGCCGGCCTCGCACTGACGGACCACGCCCGCGACGCCGAGGAGCGCCAGGGTATCGATCTGCACCTGGGCTTCTTTTCGGCGCAGCCACAGCTGACGTTGGAGCGTGCGCGGATCGACGGCGGTGCGCTGGTATTCGACCAGGGGCTGGGTCCGGTCGGCTCGGTGCCTCACGACGTCCGCGACTCCACCGGGCTCACGATCGGCGCCGGCTTCGACCTGGGCCGCATCGTGGGCCTGCGCGGCATCCACCTCGGCATCGCCCTGTACATGCCGGTCAGCCGGGCATTTCAGTGGGACATCATCGGCGGCGAGCAGCTGCAGTGGCCGCTGTACCTGGACCGCACCCAGCGCATGTCGATCCTGCCCGCGCTGGCGCTGCGTCCACATCCCAAGGTCGCGATCGGGCTTGGCGCGCGGGTCACCGTGGACGCTCAGACCAACACCGAGGCCGTGCTGATCCCCCAGGACGACGGCCGGCTGGACGCCGAGCTTGGCAACGCAGCCACCATCGGCGCGCGTGCGGCTCCCACCGTAGGCGTGCTGGTCGAGCCCACCTCGTGGCTACGCATCGGCGTCTCGGTGCGCGGCGCGCTGAACAGCGAGGACTTCGGCTACACCGACCTGGACGCCACCGCCCTGCCCGGACTCGCCAGCTTCGGCTACACCCATTACTTCTCGCACTATTACAGCCCGCTGGAGGTGGCTGTGGGCCTGGCTGCCCGCCCGACCGGGTGGCTGCACGTGGTGGCGGACGTGACCTGGAGCCGCTGGAGCGCCTACATCGACTCCAACCACGACAACTACGGCGGGCTGGTCGCCAACGACATCGTGACGCCGCGCCTCGGACTGGAGCTGCAGGCCCATCGCTCGACCGCGGTGCTGGCGGGCTACACCTATCAGGCGTCCCCGTTCGATAACGGCGGATCATGGACCAACTTTGTCGACAACGACAAGCACGTGGCGTCACTCGGCACGCAGACCGATCTCGGGGCGCTGATCGCCGGCTGGCCGCCTGTTCGCGTGAGCTGGCACGCCCAGGTGCACGTGCTGCGGGCTCACCGGGAGATCAAGGACTGGACGGCCTTCCAGAGCGCTGATGAAGCGGACGCCAACCCCGGCTGGCCCGGATGGCGCTCCAGCGGGTGGATCCTCAACGTCGGCCTCTCGCTGGACGCGGCCTTCTGATGACCAGACTGCTGATCATCGCCGCATTGTGCGGCTGCACGGCCACCGGGGGCGACGCCGTCTTTGTGACGCCGGATTGGGCGCCGGTGGACGCCGGCCCGGACGTGCCGCTGATCGAGGACGACACCGTCGAGCCGGACTGGGACACCGAGGGCGCGGGACCGCTCACCGGATACTTCGCGGTCGAGGCCTACATCACGGCGCTGGTGGCCGGGTCGTTTGAGTTTCAAACCCGCCAGATCCTGCTGGCGCGCTTTGTCCAACACGGCACGACGCTGCGCCAGCGCCTGACCCTGTGCGCGCTGGATCTGCCGTCGGTCGACGGCATCGTGGACCTGACGATTCCGCCGGAGGTGGGCGCCCTGATCCGCGGCATCGACGGCGAGAGCGAGGGTGAGTTTCTGTCGTCGCCGGACGTGGGCGCGACCTGGAACCCGGCGCCGCTGATCGTGCTGCTGGGTGCAGACGTCGACGGCCAGGAGGGGCCGCTGCCGGGCGACGACGCGGTTGAGTGCACCGAGGACCCGGCATTCCCCTGCCTCACCGATCCGGACGAGGACGGCGATCCCGGGGTCCCGGTACAGGCGGATGTGGCACTCTGTGAGCGAAACCCGCAGCGCTTGGATATCGCGCTGCGGGTCGTAATCTCGTTGGAGGGGACGGTGGGCCCGAACCACGACACTCTGAACGGCGACCTGGACCCGGTGCTGGAGTTCACCGTGGTCGGGATCAGCGACCCGTGCCTGGAGGCGGCCAAGGCGCTGACCGCGCAGGCCGGCGAAGACAGCACCTTCAAGGCGTACCGCGTCGACGGCGCAACCGACGGCTCGCTGAACCTGGATGCCGACAGCAACGGCGCTGTGAGCTGCTCCGAGCTGCTGGCGGGCCTGCCGGAGCCGGAGGATGAGCCATGAGGCATTGCGCGGTGATTCTGCTGCTGGTCGCGGGCTGCGCCACAAAGCCATCGGAGGGCCCGGCGCTGGCGGTGGACCCCGAGGTCAAGGGCCTGATAGACGATGAGCTGCCGCAGCCGCCGCCCGATACAGAGGCCGAGCCGGACGTGCCCGATACCGGCCCGCCGCCGCCGCCGGGATGCGGAGATACGATCTGCACCCTGGACGAGTCGTCGTGCACATGCCCGGCGGACTGCGAGGTCGAGACCTGCGGCAACAGCCTGTGCTGCGCGAGCGCGGGCGAGACCACGGCGACCTGCGCCAAGGACTGCGGCATCGTGTGCGGTGACGGCGGCTGCCACAGCACCGAGAGCCCGTGCAGCTGCCCAGAAGACTGCGGCGAGGATCTGTGCGGCAACGCCGTGTGCTGCCAGGCGGCCGGCGAGAACTCGGAGACCTGCAACAAGGACTGCGGCACCCACTGTGGCGATACGGCATGCACCGGCGGCGAGACGCCATGTGACTGCCCGCACGACTGCGGCGCCTCCAAGTGCGATGACGGGACATGCTGCGCCGACAAGGGCGAGACCACCGTCACCTGCCCGGCCGACTGTGGCAGCGACTGTGGGGACGGCGCCTGCAACCTGGATGAGGACGAGGACACCTGCCCGCACGACTGCGGAGGCGCAGGCTGAGCGACCGAACGGCCCGCATCGTGGCGTGGATCGGCGCGCTGCTCCTGCTCTTCCTGCATCTGGACTTCTGGCGCCCCCAGCGCGCTGAGCTGTATTTCGGCTGGATGCCCGAGGAGATCGCCTATCGCCTGGTCTGGATGGCGCTGGCGACAGCGTGGCTGGTGTTCTTCTGCGCCCGGGTGTGGCGCGACGAGGGCGACTCATGACCACGATCGGCATCGCGCTGGCGGTCTACGTGGCCCTGGTCATCACGGTGGGTATCGTGGCGCGCGGCCGGTCGTCCGACTCTCCCGAAGACTACTTTCTGGCGGGGCGGGGCCTGGGCACCTTTGTGCTGTTCATGGCGCTGTTCGGCACCAACTGCACGGCCTTCATCCTGGTCGGCATCCCGGGCAAGGCGTACCACGACGGCGTGGGCATCTTCGGCGTCAACGCGCCGATCATCGCGCTGGGGGTGCCGCTGACGTTCTGGGCGATCGGGTCGCCGGCCCGACGGATGGCCGCGCGACTGGGGGCGCTCACTCCCGCCGAGCTTTATGCGCGGCGCTTTCAGTCCAAGGGCCTGGGCTACCTGCTCTTCTTCTGCTTCACCCTCTACACGCTGCCGTATATGGCCACCGCCGTTCAGGGCGCCGCGATCACGCTGGCAGGCGTCAGCCAGGGCGCGATCCCGATGTGGGCGGGCGGCCTGGGCGTGCTGGTCGTGGCGCTGATCTACACCAGCCTGGGCGGCATGCGCGCCACCGCGTGGACCAACGTGCTGCAGGGGCTGATCTTTGTGGTGTTCATGGTCGCCGCGTTCTTCTTGATCTCCGGCTCGATGGGCGGCCTGAGCGCGTCGATGGCCCACGTGAAGGCCCAGGCGCCCGACCTGCTGACCGTCGGCGAGGGCAAGCTCTTCACCCCGCGCGCGTGGTTCTCGTGGGCGATCATCATCTCGCTGACGGTCATCGCGTTTCCGCACATGCTGGTGCGCCTGATGTCGGGCAGTAACGAGGACGCGATCAAGGGCGCCTCCCGCTTGTACCCGCCGGCGCTCGTGTTGCTGTGGCTGCCCGCCGTGCTGCTGGGCGTCTGGGGCGCGGCGGAGTTCCCGGACCTGGAGGGGCACGCGTCGGACCGCATCTTTGCGCTGATGGTCGGCAAGCACCTGCCCACCGCCATGGCCGCCATCGGGTTTCTGGCCGTGCTCGCCGCCGTGATGTCGACACTGGATGCGCAGATCCTGACGCTGAGCTCCATGCTGGTCCGGGACGTGCTCGAGCCGCTGGGGCAGCGACGGACGGGGGCCGGCTCGCAGGTGCGCGCAGGCCGAATCTTTGGCGTCGCCGTCGCAGGCGCGGCCTACGCGACAGCGCTGATCGCGGGCAAATCGGTCTTTGCGATCGCCACCATCGCGTTCTCGGGGTACGTCACGCTGGTCCCAACGCTGTTTTTCGGGGTGCGGTGGCAGCGCTTCACGGTGGCGGGCGCCGTCGCGTCGATTCTGACCGGAAACGCCGTGCTGGCGCTGGCGCTGACCGGTGCGCTCCCGCTCTTTGGGTTTCTCCCGGCCTTCTGGGGCATCGCCGGCGCCACCGCTGCCGCCATCGGCGTCAGCCTGGCGACGTCACCGTCCAATGAGGCTGACACGCAGCGCGCGTTCGGCGGCTGAGACTACAAGCCGAATACGTTGATGGCGCTTGCGCCGACGGCCACCGCCACCAGGTGTTTCCCGTCCGGGGTGATCGCCAAGCCGTTGGGCCAGTCCAGGCCGGCAAGACCATCGATCACGTTGCTCTGGGTCACCGCGCCCGCGTCATCGACGCTGAAGACGCCGATGGCGTCCTGGCGGCGCGCAGCGACATACACGCGTTTACCGTCCGGAGACACCACGACGCCTGCCGCGCCGAGCAGGGTGTTGCCATCCTCGTGCCGCAGCGTCTCGCGATACGACAGCGCGCCACCCGCCTCGATGTCATAGACCATCAGGTTGCTCTTGCCGGGGCTGGCCGCGTAGAGGCGCGTCTCGTCGGGCGATAGGGCGATGAACTCCAACGCATAGCCGTCGTCCGAGACGTGGGAGTCGGCCAGCGCCAGGTCGCCGGTCTGCGGGTCGCGATCAAAGTGCGCCACGGCCTGCGCGACAAAGGCCGCGGTGTAGGCGTGCAGCCCATCCTTGGTGAAGATGATCGACTCCAGCCCCGTCAGCACATCATCGGTGATCTTCTTTGGCGGCCCCAGGGTGCCGTCGGCAGCGCGCGGCCACAGCTGAATGCAGCTTTGTTGCTCCTGAAAGTCAGCGACGTAGACGCTGCGCCCGTCCGGCGAGACCACGACGTCGACCGGCAGCACCGGACCGCCCGTGCACGTCGGGATCGGGGCGGAGCCCACCAGCGTCAGCACGCCGGTCGCCTCGTCGCGCGCAAACACGCTCAGCGTCTCTTTGACCGCATCGGTGGTGAAAACCTGCGACCCGTCCGGCGTCACATCCACGTTGGCGACCGAGCCCGTCGAGTTGCCTGCCTCCAACACGGCCGGCTCAGCCAGCGGGGTCAGCCCACCCGTGATCGGGTCCAGATCAAAGCTGCCCGGCGCACCATGGATGCGCGGCGCGACGTACGCGTGACGCCCGTCGGGGCTCAGCGCCAGATTGTACGCGCCGGCCAACGCGCCGACCCCACTCTGACCGCGCTGCGCCAGCACGTCGCCGTCCACGCGGCGGACCAGGTTGCTCATCTGGGACGTCGCGTAAACCGCGCCCCCCGCGGCGGTCAAGGAGACCGTGTGCCTGTAGAGCTTGGGCGTCACCTCCCACGGGTTGGGCAGGTCCTGCGGCTGCTGCGCAAAGTCCTCCGCGGCGTAGTCGAAGTATGGGGGCGGCGGCTCCAGCAGCTCCACCAGACGCAGCTGTCCGCTCTCCCACTCGAACACCCGAATCAGCGTGCCGAAGGTGCGCGACGCGACGTGCAAGCGGCCCGCACCGTCGATGGCCAGGGCGCTGGGATGGGGCGGCGCGCTCTCGTCCTCATCATCATGGTGCTCGACAAAGATCGGGTTCACGCAGTCCTCACCCGGCACGGCGGCGGGCAGCGACGCGGCCCAGGTGAGGGTGCCGGCGTCCGGATCACGCGACAGGACCGCGATGTCGTTGTCGCAGAAGCCGGCCACGTACAGGCGCGCGCCGTCATGCGACAAGACCATGTCGTTGGGCAGGTTCAGACCGGGCTTGCCGCTGACCTCGCCCACAGAGACCGCCGGGTCGGCGTCCACCCGCCAGGCGCTCACCGTGTCGGGGTCTTCCGCCAGGTACAGGTGCCGCCCGTCACCGGACAGCGCCGCAGCGGTCCCTCCGCGCGGGACAGCGACCACCTCGGCCAGGTCGGATCCGTGCGTGTAGATGCGCGTCTGGGCCTCCCCCACCGCGACGAGCTGCCCGTTCCCCGAGACGAGGTCCACCGCGGCCGGATAGGACGCGGGCACGAGGCTCAGCGCGCCGGTCTCGGGAGCGCGCGACAAGACGAGCAGCCCGGCCGCGCCCGCGGCGTACAAGCGGGCGTCATCGGGGGCGAGCGCCAGCGTCTTCACGCCGGGAACGCTCAGCGCAGAGCCCCATCGCCACACCCCCTCGTGCTGCACGACATGCACGATGGTGTCGTCGCCCGTCGAGGCCACATACGCGTGCTGTTGGTCCTGCGTCACCGCCACGTCCTGAGGTCGCACCGGCCCGGGGAGCCCGCCGTCGCCGAGGCTCAGCGTGTGCAGATGGGTCAGCCCGCCGATCGGGCTGGGGCAGACCGTGGGCACGGCGCCGCACGTCCAGCCGTCCGGGCACACGGCTCGCCGGCAGGGGTCGGCGCTGCCGGGGCACTCGCCGCACTCACCGCACTGCCGGTGCCACGGGCAGAGCCCGTCGTCCGGTTCAGGGTCCCCACAGCCGACCAGCGTGCTCAGGCTTGCGGCGAGAACCAGCAGGGACCGGGTCACTAAACGCATCACGGTTCGGCATGCTACCAGAATCAGCCATGCTGCCGCGGCGCGGACTTGTTATGCTCCCGTCCAATGATGCGTCGCGCCACCGCCCTGATCTGCCTGCTCCTGCTTTGGGATGGGTGCGGCCAGCCGGTGGCGATCTATGAGGCGCCCACCGTGGACGTGGGCAAGGTGCCCGACCAGAACCTGCAGCCCTGCAACGATCAGAAGCCGTGCTCGCTGGGCCTCTTCTGCGTCGAAGGCCTGTGCCGCCCCGACAATACGCCGGACAGCGCCGCCATTGAGCAGCCGAAAGACACATTTACACCGCCGCCCGACAGCAATCCCCAGGACATCGTTCAGCCGACACCGGACACCAAGCCTGTGACACCCGATCCAGGACCGCAGGAGGACCCGGGCCCACCCGAGCCGCCGGTGGTGCAGTGCAACCAGCCCGGCTCAGGCGCGGACTGCGAGGATGTGCTGGAGGTCTGCCGCATCAACGAGCCCGACAAAACGCTGACCTGCAGCGGCTCCGTCGGCTTCGGCCCGTACAAGGCGCCGTGCTCGGTGCACCCGCAGTGCGACATCCTGTTCGGGTGTCACCACGGGGTCTGTACAACCTACTGCCAGCTGCAGTTCGGCAACGCGGAGTGCTTCCCCGACATGCCCAACTGCAAGAATGTGGGCCACCCAGCCTGGGGCGCCTGCGGTCCTTGAGCCACTTTTGCTGATCAGCGACAGCCCGCGGACCAACCAACGGACATGAGCATTCTCACTACGACCCTTCCGGACGGCACACTGGCGCTGGTTTTTTTGACGATTGGGCTGGCTGCGATGGGTGTCAGGCGCCTGTTGTTGGCGCGCCGGATCAGCGTCGAAGCGCGTGTTCCAGGAAAGCGATCACCCGATCAGGGCGCTCGATAATCGGCATGTGCCCGCACCGGGGCAGCTCTTCGATCGTCACCTGAGGCAGCTTTCGCGCGGCCTTGCGCAAAAACTTCGCCGGCACCAGCCGGTCCTTTGTCCCCCAGATCAGCCACGTGGGCGTCGTCAGCTGCGGCAGCAGGGACGCGTAATCACGCGACAGCAGGTCGGGACGCAGCGCCTGCATCAGCAGTGAGATCTCGTAGACGTCTTCCGGATCGTAGGTGTC
>CAZJHX010000052.1:55168-64118 GCA_964545715.1 uncultured Myxococcales bacterium | reverse complement strand
CCATGATGGGGCTCCTCCCTTTCGATAAATCCGACAACTATCCTGACCGAGGGGGCATACGGCGCCGCCGAGCACGCGGTCTCCAAGTGCCGGCGCACCAGCGCCAATCGATCATCATCGGACCGCGTGTACCGATTTGCACGTACCGTCTCGGCCAGCTTCAGGCGGTACTTGACCCGCTCCGGCTGCGCATCCGCAGCCCGCGCCAGCAGACGCTCCGCTTCACGATAATCACCGGCCGTCAGCCGGCGGCAGGCAGACGCAAAGAGCAGCTCGGCCGTATCCGCCTTGGACAGCCCGAGATCCCCATCGTCGGCCAACAACACCCGCTCAGTCTTGCGCTCCGACTCCTTCTTCTGCAGCTTGCGGTGATACACCGCCCGCCGCGTGGGGTTCGAGAGCACGGCATAGGCCCGGACCAACACCTTTCGAACGCGGTCTCGCCGCGCCACCATGTCGTCCTCGGCCAGGCGCCGGTCGTTGAGCAACCGCACCAGCCCACTCCAGGCCTGGTCGATCGCCTCTTGATCCGCGGTCATAGACACGCCAATCAACGCGTAATAGTCGCCTCGCTCGGCCAATCCGAACTTGGTGTCCAGCAACTGTTGCAACTCGCTCTCGGGGTTTATCTCGGCAATGGGACGCACCCGCATCTCCTCGTCATCGCGACACTTATCAATACTTTACAGTGTATATCACACTCACAAACCCCCGCTCAATGGAAAACTATACACCCTAATTAAAAAATTCCGTATCCGGTGGACTGAGCCACCACAGCGTCAGCGCGTCTGCGGACACACCGCGTCGATCCAGTACTCCAGCACGTCCTGCGCAAACCCCGTCGGCGCGCCTTCGCCCTCGAACAGCGCCGCGACCTTGTTCATCTCGATGCCGTAATAGCGCGACTGCTGGTTGCCCTTTCTGCTGGCGCACCAACCTTTGGCGATAGCCCGAATGTTGGCGGAGGTCGCCCCGGCCACCTGCTTGCCGAAGCACTTGCCGCCCCGGCGCGACCCCTTGACCACCCGCGTGGCCACCACGCAGACGCGATCGTCCGGCAACAGCCCGCGAATCTTCAACTCCAGCCCAATCATGACCTTTGCCGTCGCCATGGCGCCCTGCCGGCCCCCCCCCAGCTCTGCGACCGGCGCCAGCAGCGGCACCTTGGCCGCGCGACCGGCCCAGTCACAATCCAAACGATGTCGGTTGACGTAACCGCGCAGCTCAGCCGCTTTGGACTCGTGCTTGCCAATGCGCCCGGGGCGCGTGTTGGGACTGCGAATAGCGCGCTCGTGGGCCGCCAGATTCTTGAGCGTCTTCAACAGCTTCGGACAGTCTCCCGCCCGCGCCTCAGGCGCCCCAAACAGAACCACAGCGCAAATGGACCACAAGACAAACCGCATCCACAAACCTCCAGCGTGACGAGT
The DNA here is from genome assembly GCA_964545715.1 of uncultured Myxococcales bacterium. Lineage (GTDB taxonomy): Bacteria > Myxococcota_A > UBA9042 > CAZJHX01. The sequence continues at coordinate 62,691 of CAZJHX010000052.1, read as the reverse complement.
CGGCATCCAACAGACGCCGCGCCACATTAGCACACGACCACGCCCCTACCGACACAGTTATGACACGCTCATCATCGGCCCTCCTTCATGGCTGCCCGCGGCCTGCCCACGAGCGCCCGCTCCACCAGGGACAACTCCACAGCACACTCGCTGAGGGAGTGGATCACCGCGTCCCACATGAACGACTCGGTGTACCAGTCCGGTTGCCGGTAGCTCTCACCACGGCGACATTGCCGCGCCACCGCATAGACCGGCATCTCGGCGGCACCCGATTCAGCCGCGCTCATGCCGTATATCCCTTGAAGGTCAGCGCCTCCGCGATATGGGTATGGGCGACCTCCGCGCTGGCCGCCAGGTCCGCGATGGTACGAGCCACCCGGACCACCCGATGAAACCCGCGCGCACTCAGCCCGTTACGCTCCATCATGCGGCCCATCAACCCCCGGCTGCTGTTGTCCAGCCGACAGATGGCCTCCAGCTGCGCACCCGTGACGGACGCATTGCAGTAGAAAGGGGTCCCGCCCAGCCGCTCGCGCTGCCGAACCCGAGCCGCCGAGACGCGCGCCCGCACGACGTCGCTGCACTCCTGCTCGCAGTCCTCCAACATCATCTGCCGCGGAACCGGCGGCGTCACAACCCGCAGGTCCAGCCGGTCGGCCAGCGGCCCACTCAACCGCGCGGCGTACCGCTGCACCGTCCCTGCATGACACGAGCACGCGCGTGGACCCTCCGAAATCCCGAAATATCCGCACGGGCACGGATTCATGGTCGCCACGAGCTGAAAGCGGGCGGGGAAGCGCACCGAGGCGCGCGCGCGAGAGATAGTGACCTCGCCCGACTCCAGCGGCTCTCGCAGGACCTCGCGCACGGGCCGCGCGAACTCGGGAAACTCGTCCAGAAACAGCACGCCTAGATGGGCCAGGCTGATCTCCCCGGGCCGCGGGCTACCCGAGCCGCCGCCGACCACGGCAGCCGCGCTGGAGGTGTGGTGCGGCGCCCGGAACGGACGACGCGCCAGGAGATGACCACGGTGCAGCAACCCCGCGGCGCTGTAGATGCGGCTGACCTCGAGACGCTCGTCCATGCTCAGGTCGGGCAAGAGCCCGGGCAGGCAGCGAGACAGCAGCGTCTTGCCCGCACCCGGCGGGCCCACCATGAGCAGGTGATGGCCACCCGCCGCCGCGATCTCCAGCGCCCGGCGTGCCCGCTTCTGCCCTTTGACGAAGCGTAGATCCGAATACAGCTCATGCGACGGCGTGGCCGCGACCTCTGCAGCGACCGGCGTGCGCTCTGCCCGGCCCTCCAGCACATCCACCGCTTCGCGCAGCGAAGCCACACCGATCACGTCAACGCCCTCCACCGCCGCGGCCTCGGGGCCGTTGTCACGCGGCACGACCACACGCTCGATGCCGCGCCCCCGCGCGGCGAGCACGGTCGCGAGAATGCCGCGCACCGGGCGCACGTCACCGCTGAGGCTCAGCTCGCCTACGAAGAGCGTGGAGTCCAAAGGCAGCCCGCGCGCCTGGCGGGACGCGGCCAGAATCCCGACCGCAATAGGGAGGTCATACGCGGTCCCCTCCTTGCGGAAATCCGCCGGACTGAGATTGATAACGACCTTCTCCTGCGGCACCTGGAACGCCGCATTACGAATAGCCGACTTCACCCGCTGCTTGCTCTCCCGCACGGCCGTGTCCGGCAGCCCAACCAGCTCGTACCCGTAGGCGCCGGGCGCCACATCCACCTCAACATCTATGGGGTGAGCATCTATCCCCAGAATCCCGCTCGACAACACCTTGATCGGCATGACCTCGCTCCTCTGTCGGCGCAACGCCAGTGCGAGTTCAGTGCCAGCCTACCGCGGCTGTTATATCAGGCAGTTAGGGGCGGCCGGAGTCTCATCGCTGTCTCACAAATGAGAGCAAGACTCCCACTTTGGGAGCGAGTGAGACTGCGGTCAGTGTCCTGCGTCGAGGATCTCGCGCAGCTCGTCCTGGCTGATCGTCTGGAACCAGTGGTCGAGATAAACCGAGCTGGGGATGATCAGCACTTCCAACGGTCGCAGCGCTACGACCTGTGAGTTGCGCTCGCCGCCGCGTACAGCGCCCGTGTCCCCAATCGGCGCGTACGCTGCGGCCTCAACCGGCTCGTAGCCGCCCAGGCGGATCACGTTGAGGCCGGCCGTCAGCGCGACATAGACAAACGACGGAGGTGAGCCTGCCTCGACCAGGACCTCACCCTGGGCCAGCGCCGCCGCGCGCGTGTGCTCAAAGGTGACCTGTAGATCGACGTCCGCGCGCTTGAAGCCAAACGCGGAGAGCCGCTCGATCAAGTCACGGCGCTTGGGCTCGGGCCAGCGCAGTGGGGACGCGGCCAGATAGCGCCGGCGCTCCGGGCCGTCCGGACCCAGATACGGGACCGTCACAATCCGCTCCGCCAACGCCGGACTGCGCGCGGCCAGGGCGGTCGCGACCAGCTCCGAGAACCCCGGGCGGTCCGCGACCTCCTCGATGCGAATGCGCATCTCTTCGGCGGGTTTGGGCGGCGCCGTCGCATCCAGGTCCTCCGGGCGCTCATAGCTGGTGACCGCGTCGGCCTGGATGTCCTCGATCACCCGGGCAGCCGCCGCGGCTGACCAGTGGACCGCCCGCTGCGTCCCGAATGCGCCTGTATGCAGCGACACGAAGAGGTCGCCACCCTGGTCGATTTCGCAGCCCAACACGTTGGCCTCACCCGCGCTGAGCTCCTCGTCCTGCGCGACCGAGATGAGGCGGTCGCGATCCGCCGTCCGGATCGCGTAAACGGCCTGGCCCGTGCGCTGGTGCACAAACACCTCATAGCCGGCCGACGTCTTCAGCGTCGTACCCCGTTGGCGCATGGCGTCCGCGCAGCGCAAAATCCGAATCGTGTCGCGCACATCCGCCATCAACGCGCGCACTTCGGCGTCGTCCGAGACCATCCAGGCGAAGGCCTGCGCCTCGAAGTCAGAATAGGCCGCGTCGACGTCTGGATTGCGAAATGTGCGACGGTCGCGCCCAGCCACAAACGTCTCCAGACCGTGCGTCGCCTCGGCCAGTTTCGTCTCCAGCGCTGCGCGGTCGCCCGTCTCGCGGCGCAGCTTGGCCCCGGTTCGCAGGACCCTGTTTTCGTGGAACAGCAACGTCAGCGGGGTTCCGACCACGCGAATCAGCTCCCGACGCAGCGCATGACCATCATTCAGCACCTCCACCGGCACCGCCGTCTTGCTGTGAGCCAGGCTCAGCGCCAGCATCTCCCGCAGCACCGTGGTCGCCGGGGCCTGGATGTGCCCGCCGTCAACCAGCGCGCTCAACCGGCTCGCGACGCCACCGCGATCTTCAGCCATCACAACCTGAACCAGCGGCTCAAACGGCGCCGTCCAGGCAAGCTGCGCGGCAAAGTGCGGATGGATCGCGCGGCCGTACGCCGAGAAGTCGCACATCCCGGCGTCGTGCAGGTACGTGACCAGCATGCCGTAGCCGAGCATGAAGTCGCGGCCCGCGGTGTCGCGCTCGGGGACCAGCAATCCGATCACACGGTCGTGGACGGTCACAAACTGGCGCGCGATATCCCGCACGTGCTCGACACCGTGGTCCGAAAACAACGCCACGTGGTTGGACGGGTCCTGCAGAAACTCCCGATCCACGAGCAGCTTCTCCCACGTCGCGCGCTCCGACGTGCGCGCATAAAACGCCGTCTCTACATGCTTCGCGAACGACCGCGGCAGCATCCGCTCCACCACCGCACCGCGCGTGTCGTCAGTCATCCCCAAGCCACCACAAAGTCCAAGGTTGAGACGCGATGATACACTACGCCCACCCACCTAAGTAGAGGCCCGAGCTTGGCAACTATCTCACTGAATGCCGCCTACATCTTTCTGCTGTTCGCCAACTCCCTGCGGGACATGTTCTGGCTGCGCATCGCGCTGATCGGCTCACAGATCTGCTTCACCTTGTACGGGGTGGCCGTCGACTCTCAGTCCATGATCCTCTGGAACATCGTCTTCATCGGGATAAACGCCACCCAGATCATCCAGCTGTGGCTGCAGCGCCGCCCGATCCCCTTACCCGACGATCTGGCCGAGATTCACGCGATCAGCTTCGCCGACATGAGCCGGCGCGAGTTTCTGGCGTTTTGGGAGGCCGGCGAAGCCCGCACGACAACCGATGAGCTCATCTTGCCGCAGGGCGCACACGTGCAGGAGCTTCTCTACCTGGTGCGCGGCAAGGCGCACGTGCTCTCCAACGAGTCGCTGATCACTACGCTGACCCGCGGGCGCTTCATCGGCGAGATGAGCTTCCTGAGCAAGGCCCCGGCGGTCGCCAGCGTCCGAGCGCACGGCACAGCGCAGTATGTCGCCTGGCCCCACGCGACGATCGAGTCGTTTCAAAAGACGGACGCGCAGAAGCTGATCCGGTTGCAGAGCGCCATCGGCCGCGATCTCGTCCACAAGCTGACGACCCAGTCCGGCCTGGCCGCCTGACCCGGTCAAACGAGGACAGGCACGCCGTGGCCGTCGTCGTCGGTGAGGATCTCAAAAGCGGCGCGCGAGCTCGTGCGAAACGTCTGGGCGGACTGCCCACGGCGCTCCAGGGTCACCGTACAGGCGGCGATCTTGCTGTTCAGGCACGTCTTCGACCCACCCGGCGGGTTCAGGTACGTCAGCCCGACAAACGCGGCGGCCGGCGCCTCAATGCTGCCGTGCACGCGGACACCCCGCTTCTGTGCGTCAAACTGCCACGAGAAATACTCATAGCGCCCGTTGTTGCGCACGGCCTGGCCCAGGCTGTTCAACGCGATCTGCTCGTCGCCGACACGCAGCACCAGTGGGGTGAAGCGAGGCGTCCAGATCGGCCCGAGCTTGATGCGCGCCGTCGACAGCTCCAAAAACACGTGCGGCGCGTCATCAAAACCCGCGACCTGGCCCCAGGCATACGCGTCGGTGTGCTTGCTGCCCCAGTTGTGGTTCTGGCTGCCGACCCAGCCGTCGATCGCCACGGTCTCACCGTCCACCGTCATCGACCCGGTGTAGACGGCCAGCGGCGATCCCACCAGCGCCTTGGCCTTTGGAAACGGCTTGTCGTAGAACATCTCCGAGAACAGCAGCACCGGCGACTGAGGCGACGTGTACGCCAGGTCCCACTCCAACCGATGGTCGCCCAGCTCAGCGTTGCCCTTGAGCGTGGACTGGTCCAGCACGCTGTCGCGGATCCGAACCGACAAGCGGTCGCGCGCAAACTCACAGGACTGCAGCGGACAGGTCTGCCGCACCGCGGTGATCTTGCCCGCGTCACCGTCGAAGTAGATCCCCCACAGCTCTCCCAGAGCCTCCGCGGCCGCGTCCGCCGGCTGGAAGATCGTGTACCGCACCCAGAAGGCCTGCGGCTTCGTCGGGTGGTTGGCCCGCTGAAAGTAGCTCTCATAATGACCGGCGCCCGAGCCGTCGTAGCGTGTGCCGTTCCAGTGATTTCGATCGTTCATCGGCTCGTATCCTAGCGGAGATACGCGGAGACGGCAGACCTCATATATAGGGCCCAAGTGGCGGGGATCGATGTCCCCAAGCGCGACCCCTACCACCCCCAACAGAAGCGCAGCACCTCGTTTGCGACCTCAAAACGACATGGCATAGTCCTTGTAAAAAACCTGAATCGTGGGGAGATCAAACATACATAACCTTGTCGGGCTCTTGATGTGTTCGACGCTGGTCGCGTGTTCGGCCGGCGATCGGATCGTGGAGTCCGGTTTTTCAAACAAGAGCGCGGACGCCACGACGCACAGCGGCGCCAAGATGTTTGCGCCCAGCGACGCCGGAATCGCGGTCGAAAACGAGCAGCCCGACGATCCAGCCGACCCGGGCGACGATCCGGTCGGGCCCGGCGGCGACACGACCGGCTCCGACGACGGCCCCCCCCTGCCCGGCTGCACCCCCAACTGCCTGGGGAAGCACTGCGGGTTCGACGGCTGCGGCGGGTCCTGCGGTATCTGTCCGGCCGGCTCCGAGTGCGACGCCGCCGGCAAATGCGAGTGCGTCCCGTCCTGCGACGGCAAGCAATGCGGCACGGACGGCTGCGGTGGTGACTGCGGTGACTGCGGCTCGGGCACCTATTGCCAGGATAATCAGTGCATCTGTCAGCCAAGCTGCGCGGGCAAGCAGTGCGGCGACGACGGCTGCGGCGGGTCGTGCGGTGGCTGCCCTCAATTCGCCGCGTGCCAGGGGACGATCTGTGTGTGCCAGCCCACCTGCGCCGGCAAGCAGTGCGGCAGCGACGGGTGCAACGGCTCATGCGGCGGCTGCCTGGGCGGCAAGGTGTGCAAGCTCGGCTCCTGCGTGTGCGAGCCCAAGTGCGGCGGCAAACAGTGCGGCGACGACGGCTGCGGCGGCCAGTGCGGAAGCTGCGACTCCTTCCAGGCCTGCAAGACCGGACAGTGCATCGGCTGGAAGTGGGAGGTGGAGTCCAACCCCGCGATCGGCCACGAGCAGGGCAAGAAAGAGGGCGACGGCTGGGCCTGCAACACCGGCGAGCACTCCAAAAACTACATGGTCTACGGTCCGTACATCAAAGACGTGCCGGCGGGCGCCTACAAGGCGATCTTCCGCATGATGATCGACAACAACACCGCCGGCAGCGACAAAGTCGCGCGCATCGAGGCCTTCAACGCCAACTCCAACAAGATCATCTCGTCGCAGTCGGTGTACCGAAACCAGTTCAACAGCACGATGAAGTATCAGGACTTCCCGCTGGTCTTTCAGACCTACGGCGGCGACTCGCTGGAGTTCCGCATCCAGTGGCTGGACACGGCCTACATCCGGGTGGATCGGGTGCTGCTGCAGCCCTGATCCAGGACGTCAGGCCTCTTCTTTCAGGGACAGCGCGCCCGCCTCACCCGCGAGACTGAGCGCCCCAGCCTCGTCTTCCTCAGGTGGGGCAGCCAGCGACAGCGAGCCCGCATTCACGTCACCCAGCCGCGCCTGAATCGCCGCCACCGCCTCGGTCGCCGCCTGCTTCAGCTCGCCGTTTGTGAACATCCCGGACGTGTGCGGCAGCAGCGGCTCGGCCGCCGCGATGGTCCCGATCTCACCCAGCCCGCGGGCTGCGGCCGTACGCACCGCCGTGTGCTCGTCTTCCAGCAGCGCGATCAGCGACGGCTGCGCCGCCTCAACACGGGCCAGCGCCCGAACAGCCGTCAGCGCCTGCTCCTCGTCCCCGTGCCGTATCAGCTTCATGACCGCGCCAAAATCAAGCCCCGCCACGTCCGAGCGCGCGCCCAGCGAGCCCAAGAGCGACAGCAGCAGGTCCGAGTCGCCCTCCGCCAGCCGCCCGGCCTCCGCCGTGGCCGGATCGTCATAATAGTGCTCGACCAGCGCCGCCATGTTTCGACGTCGCCGGGTAACGCCACGCTCCTCGCGCACGTTACGCGCCAGCAGCTCGGGGGTGCGCCCCGACAGCGACGAGGCCGCGACGACCATGCGATCGATCGTCCCCTTCAGCACCGGCGGCGACGACGCC
>CAZJHX010000052.1:0-55158 GCA_964545715.1 uncultured Myxococcales bacterium | reverse complement strand
TGACCACCAGCAAGCCGTCTCTCAACTCTGCGTCGTCATCATGAACCAGCTTGGCCAGACGAATACGCGCGCGCTTGCCCAGCCGGGCCATGATCTCAACGGGGTCACCGCGCACGTCGACAAACCCGTCGAACGAGTCGTCATCAAGGCTCACATCGCCGCGCATCCGCACAACGCCCTCAGGCTTCAGCTCCACATTGGTCGGCAGGCCCAGATTGCCGCCAACCACCACATGCGTGCGCACGACCACCTGGTCGCTCTGCATCTCCCGGACATCAGCGACACGCACCTCGACGCCGTTCACCTCGCCCACCAGCTGCTGCTGCCCTTCGGCGTCCTCCTCGGCGACAAACCCGTCCAGCTTCAGCCGTACCGGGTCCAGGGGCTGCGTCTTCTTCTTGCTGAAGAGGGTCGAGATCGCAAAGACAATAATGCCCCCGATCATGAGAATGATCTCGAGACCCTCCATGGCGCTACTCGACCGCTACGGCAGGCACTGAACCAGCTGAGGCGTCGGGTAGATCGCGTTGTCGCCGACGTTCAGGTTGTTGTTTTGGTTCTTGCCCCAGCAGTAGGCCAGACCATCGTTGGTGAGCCCGCAGGTGGAGTCGTTGCCCGACTGGACGGCAGACCAATCATTGAAGCCGGGCACGGTCTTGGGCGACGTCGACGGCGACGATGTACCGTTGCCCAGCTCGCCGAAGGAGTTGTCGCCCCAGCAGCGGGTCGTACCGTTGGACAGGACGGCGCACGTGTGGCTGGCGCCCGCCTCGATGCTGACCACATCGGCGAGGCCCGGCACCGTCTTCGGCGTGGCGCGATCCGTCTTGGTACCGTCGCCCAGCTGGCCGAACGCGTTGTCGCCCCAACATGCGAGCTTGCCGTTGGCGTACACCGCGCAGGTGTGCTTGGCGCCCGCGGCGATGAGCTTCACAGAGCCGGTCAGGCCCACAACAGCCTTAGGCGTCGTCTGGTTGCCGGACAGCCCGGTACCCAGCTGGTTCTGGTCGTTCTTGCCCCAGCACGAGACCTTGTTGGTGCCCGCCGCCGTGATCGCGCACGTATGTTCGTCACCGGCCGCGACCTTCAGCGCGCCCGACACACCGCCCACGAGCGTGGGTGAGGCCGCAGACCCGCCGCCGCTGATGCCCAGCTGACCGGAGCTGTTGTCGCCCCAGCAGTACAGTGTACCGTCCGTCTGGATACCACAGCTGTGGTTGGCGCCCAGGGTCACCGACCGGGCGAAGCTCTGCAGCCCCACGGCCTGCGGCACATGTGTACCCGCGTTTGTGGAGCCGTTGCCCAGCTGACCGGACGTGTTCTTGCCCCAGCAACGCAGGGCGCCGCCAGACAGCAGCGCGCACGTGTGACTGCCGCCCACGTGGGTCTCCAGCACCGACGCGATACCGCTGATGACGACCATCTCCGACGTCGCCGGCGACGCGGCCTCACCGCACTGACCCGTCGCGTTGTTGCCCCAGCACCGCATCGTGCCGTCCGACAAGCGCGCACACGAGTGCGTGTCGCTGCGCGTCAGGTCGGTTACGTACGACAAGCCCTGCAGCGCGACAACGGGCACAGGCGCGTTCTTCTGCACTGTGGTTCCGTCGCCCAGCTGACCGCCCGCGTTGGCGCCCCAGCAGAACATGCCGCCGCTGGTCGTCAGCGCACACGTGTGCGCCCCGCCGGCGTCGACCTCGACGGCGCCCGAGAGGTTCTTCACCACCACCGGCACAAAGCTCTCGGTGGCGCTCGAGCCCGCGCCCAGCTGCCCGGCCTCGTTGTTGCCCCAGCACCGCACCGTACTGTCCGCCAGTACCGCACACGTGTGCGAGCCGCTGGCCCCGATCGACTGCGCATCCGCCAGCGCCACAGCCGTCGGCTTCAGCACCAGCTCCGGCGAGCCCACGCCCAGCCCCAGCTGGCCGACCGCGTTGTAGCCCCAGCAGAACACCTTGCCGCTGACCGACAGGCCGCAGGTGTGGTCCGTACCCATCGCCAGCTCCAGGAAGCCGAGCGCGTCCGACACGTCCACGTCGACCGGCGTAAACGAGACACCGATGCCGCCGTGACCCAGCTGACCGGCCCAGCCGAAGCCCCAGCAGCTGGCCGAGCCGTCGCCGCGCAGAATGCAGTTGTGCTCGGACCCTGCAAAGATCTTCACGCCGCCGTTCAGCGCCGTTCCGTCCGCGTTGTCGATGCGCACCGCTTTAGTCTGCTGAACCTCGCCGTTGATCCCGGTCGCGCCGTGCTCGTTGTAGCCCCAGCACCAGACGGTGCCGTCGACCAACAACGCGCAGCTGTGACCGTCGCCGACCGCTACGTCAGCGGCCTTCAACAGCGGACCACCGGACTCTTTGACCACCGGCACCGGCGTCGCTGAGGGCAGCGTACTGCCGTTGCCCAGCTGACCTGTGGCGTTGTCGCCCGAGCAGCCGACGTGGCCATCGCTCCACACGCCGCAGAAGTGGGACGTGCCGTGCGAGATCTTGACGACCTCCGGATCCACCTCCGCGCCGCCGCCCCAGCACTGGAAGCTGCCGTCCGCCACCGCCGCGCAGCTGCGAGCGCCGCCGATCTCCATGCCGGACGCGATGTTGATGCCCGGCGTCTGAATCGATGTCACGATCTCGTTGGGATCCACGTTGCCCGCCAGGTCCCGCCCGCGCACTACCATGTAATAGCGCGTGTTGGCGGCCAACCCCTTCAGGGTGATCTTCGTCTGGCCCGGACCGGTCGTCTGGGTCGGCGAGCCCGGCGCACACACGTCACCGCAGGTCGTCGTAAAGCACAGCTCATAGACGATCTGGTTTTGCGGCGTGAAGTTGTCCGTGGCCTTGGGCCAGGTCACGATCAGATCCGAGCCATCCAGCTCCAGTGTCGCGCCCTTGTAGGTCGGCGGGAACTTGGGCGGGATGCTGTCGTGGATGTACTCCAGCGGCGGGCTCGAGCACAGCGACGCGTTGCCAGCCTGGTCGAAGGCTTTGGCGCTGAACAGCGTCTTCGTGTTGGGCTGCACGGTGGCCTGGATCGAGAACGTACCGTCGGGCGCCGGCGACAAGCTGCCCACCAGCGTCTTGCACCCGGGCTCGCTGTAGACCTCGACCGTGACGACCTCTGAGTCCGCCGTGCCGTGCACGACCGGAGTCAGCACCGAGTTCGACGGCGACGCGGGGACCGTGTGCGTCAGCAGCGGAGAGTCGGGCGCCGTCGCGTCGTGCTTGTAAACCACAAAGGTCGTCGAGCAGGCGGAGTCGTTGCCCGCGGCGTCCGTCGCCTTGGCGTAGATCGGCGTGGTCGTGTTCTTAGGCAGCTGGTTGACCAGCTTGATCGCATAGTTGCCGTCAGGCGCGGTCGTGCCGGACGTCCCCAGCGCGTTGTTGCACGTCGGATCGGTGTAGAAGCTGACCGTACTGTCCGGCTCCGACGTCCCGAGCACGACCGGGCGGCGCTCGGTCGACGGCGACACCGGGTTGGTCGCATCCACGGTCGGCGCGTCCGGCGGCACACCGTCGTGCTCATAGTCGAACGGATCGGAACACGCCGAGGCGTTGCCGGCCGGGTCCGTCGCCTGCGCATAGACCTGCGTCACGGCATTGGCCGCCACGTTCTGCGTCATCAGCGCGCTGAAGGTGGCCGCGATACCGACCTGGTTGCCGCTGCTGGCCACCTGCGTGCACGCGGCGTCCAGGTACAGCTTCACTGTCGCACCGGCCTCGCTCGTGCCGTCTATGACCGGCTTCAGCACGTTGCCCGGCGATGGCGGCGTCGACCCTGTGATCGTCGGCGCGTCCGGCGCGACGCCGTCGTGCAGGTATGCCAGATCGTTGGAGCACGCCGAGTCGTTGCCCGCCGTGTCGGTGGCCGTCGCGCTGAACGAGGTCCCGGTGTTGGCCGCCGCGGGAGCCGCAATGCTGAACTGGCCCCCTGCGTCTGCTAATCCCGTGGCGACAACGCCGCCCGCGCAGCCCGCCTCGGCAAAGATCGACACGGTGGAGCCGGGCTCTGTAATGCCGTTGACAGCCGGGTTCAGCTCGTTGGACGGCGACGTCGGCGCGGTATCCGTGAGCAGCACGCTGCCGGGCGGGAAGCTGTCGTGCGTGAACGGGATGCCCGGCGAGCAGTCCGACACGTTTCCGGCCTCGTCCACCGCCTGCGCATAGATCATCGAGGTCGCGTTCTCAGCGACCGGCACGTCCGCGCTGAAGTTGCCGCCCGCGTCCACGGTCGCGGTCACGGAGGTGGGCGATCCCAGACACGGGGAGTCCACAAAGAACTGGATCTTGGAGCCGGGCTCGCCGGTGCCCTCGACCGTTGGCGTCTTCGTGCCGTTGGACGGCGACTCCGGCGTGGTGCCGGTCAGCAGCGGCGGATCGGGCGCCACATCGTCGTGAATGTACGTGAACGGCGCCGAGCAGAACGACGCGTTGCCGGCCGGGTCGACCGCCTGCCCATAGAACTGGGTGGTCGTGTTGGCCGCCACAGGCGCGAACAGCGCAACCGAGAAGTCACCTGTGTCGTTGGCGACGTCCGCGACGTTCAGTGCCTCGGTGCATGACGCGTTCGTGAACAAGAACACCACCGCGCTCGGCTCGGCCGTGCCAAGCACAAACGGGGTGAGGCTGCTGCCCGGCGAGGGCGGCTCGGTCGCGGTCAAGATCGGCGGATCGGGCGGCGTGTTGTCGTGCACGTATTCCAGGTCGTTGGAGCACGGCGACACGTTGCCGACGGCGTCTACGGCGCTGGCCGAGAAGATCGTCTCCGAGTTCTCGGACACAGTCAGGTCGAACTGGAACGTGCCGGCCGGCGTCGAGGTGCCGGTCAACAGCGGCGCCCCGCCGCAGTTGGCGTCCGAGAAGAGCAGGATCGTGACGTTGGGATCCGCGGTGCCGAACAGCGTTGGGCTGATCTCGGTGGTCGACGGCGATTTGGGGCTGGTCTTGGTCAGCACCGGCGCCTCCGGCGGGTCGCTGTCGTTGACGTAGGTGATGACGTTGGAGCAGTCCGACGCGTTGCCGGCGGCGTCCGTCGCGATGGCGGTAAACGTCGTGACCCCGTTCTCGGACGCAGCGGCGGCCACAGAGAAGGCGCCGTCCGCATCCGCCAGTCCGGTACCCGCAACAGCCCCGCCACACGCGGCGTCCTGGAAGATGTCGACCGTGGCGCCGGGCTCGGTGGAGCCCACAATCGCGGGCAGCAGCTCGGGCGCGGGCGACAGCGGATCGGTCTCGGTGATGGTGATCGACTCCGGCGGGATATCGTCGTGCTCGAACGTCAGCGGAATCGAGCACGGCGACCCGTTGCCGGCGCCGTCGATCGCCTTGGCCGTAATCGCGCTCGTCGTGTTGGCCCCCACGGGGACCGCGACGCTGAAGATGCCCGCGTCATCGGCCTGCGTCTCCGTCACGGCGATGCCGCACGCGTCGTTGACGAACAGCTGAATCGTGGCGTTGGGCTCCGAGGTCCCGGACACCGTCGGGGACGTCGTCGAGTTGGCCGGGGACGGCGGCTCGGTGGCCAGCAGCACGGGCGCATCCGGCGACGTGTTGTCGTGCACGTAGGTGAACGGGGCGGAGCAGTCGGACAGGTTGCCGGCGGAGTCGAGCGCAGCGGCATAGACCACCGTGGCCGAGTTGGGCGCAACGGGGGTGGTCAGCGCGGCGACAAACGTGCCGTCGATGGCCGACGGGACCGCACCGCTGAGCGGCACGGTGCAGGCTGCATCGTTGTAGACCGTGATGGTCGAGCCGATCTCAGCGGTGCCCAGGATCTCCGGCAGCAGGCCGTCGGAGGGCGATTTGGGGTTGGATCCGGTGATCACCGGGGCCGCCGGCTTGGCCGCGTCATGCAGGTACGACAGGTCGTTTGAGCAGGACGAGACGTTGCCCGCGGCATCGGTCGCGGTTGCTGAGAAGACCGTCGTCTGGTTGGCCAGCGCGGTCGCCTGGATGTCGAAGGTGCCATCGGCCGCGGCAGAGCCGAGTCCGACAATGGCCCCACCGCAGGCCGCGCCCTGGTGGATGCTAACAGTGGCGTCGGCCTCGGTGGTGCCGGCGATAGCCGGATCCAGCGCAGCGGCAGGCGACACCGGCGACGTGGCGACCAGAGTCGGGCTGATCGGCGCGATGTCATCGTGCTCGTAGTCCAGCGGCGCCGAGCACAGGGACACGTTGCCCGCGGTGTCCTCTGCCTGCGCGTAGATCGAGGTCACGGTGTTGGGGGCGACGGTGACCGGGCTGCTGAACCCGCCCGCGTCGTCGGCGAGCACGCTGACGATCGGGTCGCCGGTGCAGGCGACGCCGCTGAACAGATGGATGACGGTCGCCGGCTCGCTGGCGCCGAACACCGTCGGCTCGAGCGAGGCCTTGGACGGCGATACGGGCTGCGTGCTGGTGAGCGTCGGCGCGTCCGGGCCCTCGGTGTCGTGCTTGTAGTCGATCGGGATCGAGCACGCGGACACGTTGCCGGCCTGATCGGCGGCGGACGCATAGATAGACGTGGTGGCGTTGGCCTCCACGAAGTTGGTCAGCTTGATCGAGAAGGTGCCGTTGCCGCCGATCGCGGCGGATGCGCTGACCGCCACACTGCAGGCGGGATCCGAATACAGGCGCACGATGCTGCTGACCTCGGCGGTGCCCTGAACGGTGGGCTGCAGCTCCGTGGACGGCGACTCGGGGATGGTCAGCGTCAGCTCCGGCGGGTCCGGAGCGATGTCGTCGTGCACGTAAGGCAGCGCGTTGGAGCACGCCGAGGTGTTGCCGGGGATGTCCGTCGCGGTGGCCGCAAACGTCGTGGTCTGGTTGGGTCCGGTCGGCGTCTGCACTGAGAAGTCACCGTTGCCGTCGGCCGTGGCCGTGGCGATGACCACACCACCGCAGGCCGCGTCCTGATAGACCGCGACGGCTGCGCCGGGCTCGGTTTTTCCCGACAGAACCGGATCCGAGACGGGCGACGGTGACACGGGCTCGACTCCGGTCAGCAGAATCGACGCCGGGGGCGTGCCGTCATGCGTGTAGGGCAGCGGCGCGGAGCACGCAGAGACGTTGCCCGCCGCGTCGATAGCCGCGGCCACGATGTTGGTCGTGGTGTCGGGCGGCACCGGCATCGCAACCGAGAAGGCGCCGTCGACGTCCGCCTGGGTGTTGGCCGCAGCGGCCGCGTTGCAGTCGTTGGCGAAGAGCTCGACCTGCGCCTCTTCCTCCGCAGTGCCGTTGACCACGGGTGTCGTCACCGTGTTGCTGGGCGGCACCGGCTCGGTGTCGGACAGCTGCGGGGCGGCGGGCGGCACGTCGTCGTGGATGTACGTGATGCCGTTGGGCGAGCACGGCGAGATGTTGCCCGCGCCGTCTTCGCTGGTGCCGTAGAACGTGGTCTCGCTGTTGGCGCCGACGGTGACCTGGGTGGCAAACACGCCGCCCGCGTCCGTCACGCCCTGCGCGACCGGTAGGCCGGAGCAGTCCGGAGTCGTGTACAGGCGAATCGTAGCGGCGCCCTCAGCCGTCCCCTGCACCAGCGGGGTGGTGCTGGCGTTGGACGGCGACTTTGGAATGGTCCCCGTAAAGATGATGAGCGTGGGCTCGGTGTCGTCGTGGAGATAGCTGATCGGCGCCGAGCACCCGGACACATTGCCGGCGGCGTCGATTGCAGCCGCGTGCACGGGATTGGCGGCGTTGATCACAATGACAAACGTGACGGCGAACGTGCCGTCGTCCTCAGCCAGGCCACCGCCCAGGGCCGGCTCCGCGCAGGCGGCGTCCGGATAGAGCATCACGGTGGCGCCCGCTTCGGCGTTGCCCAGCGCCTTGGGCTGCAGGAAGGACGCGGGCGACGGCGGGTTGGTCCCGGTCAACAGCGGTGTGTTGGGCGCGATGTCGTCGTGCACGTAGACCAGCGGATCCGGCGTGCAGGGCGAGATGTTGCCGGCGGCGTCCGAGGCGTGCGCGTAGATGTTGGTCGCCGCGTTCTCAGCGGCCTTGATCGTGATCTGGAAGCTGCCGTCGATGCCGGACTTGCCGGTGCCGATCGGATCCCCGACACAATCAGCGGCGGCATACAGCGTGATCGTGCTCTCGGCCTTGGCCGTGCCGTTGACCTTGGGCTGCGTCTCGGGGGACGGCGACGCCGGCTCGGTGCCGGTCAGGTTGGGCGGTCCGGGAGGCTGGCCGTCGTGGGTATAGCTGAGGCCGGCGCTGCACGCGGACTTCTGGTCGAGTAGGTCGGTCGCGCTGGCAAACACCGTCGTGGTGGAGTCGGCGGGCAGGATGGCGCCGGCGGCAAACGTGCCGTCGGGTGAGACGATGGCGCTGCCGACGGTGATACCGGTGCAGTCCGCCTTGAGATGCAGGACGACGGTGGTGCCGGCCTCGGCGGTGCCGTGAACCAGCGGCGTGTTGGTGTTGCCCGGAGATGGCGGCGACGTGTGTGTGAGGATCGGCGCGTTGGGGGCCGTGTTGTCGTGCGCGTAGTCGAACGGCTCGGAGCAGCCGGACTCGTTGCCGGCGCCGTCGGTGGCCCTGGCGTAGAAGGTCGTTACGCTGTTGGGCTCGACCGCGACGGAGACCGCGAAGAGACCCAAGCCGGTGGTCAGACCGGAGCTGAGCGGATCCCCCGAGCAGTCGTCGGTGGTGTAGAGCGACACGTCGCTGTCCGGCTCGGACGACCCCAGGATAAACGGCGTGATGCTCTCACCGTTGGGGGTCGGCGGGTTGCTGCTCTCCATGACGGGCGGCTCGGGCGACTGGTCGTCGTGCACGAACAAGAACGCCTTGCTGCAGTTGGACGCGTTGCCGGCTGCGTCGACAGCCTGAGCGACGTAGCTGGTGGTCGCGTTTTGGGGGGCGATGACGTCGGCCTGGAACTCGGCCAGCTCGTCGGCCGTCACCGTGGCGACCGGATCGCCGGTGCAGTCGGATCCGACGAACACGTTCACTGTCGACTCGGACTCCGCGTCCCCGTGCAGGGTGACAGCGGGCTGTTGGCTGGGCGAGGCGGGCTCGCTTTGCGAGATGATCGGCGCCGGCGGCGCCAGGCTGTCCTCCACGTAGATCAGCCCGTCAGGCGTGCAGGCAGACGGCAGATCCGAGCCGAGTATGGCGTTGGCCCACCAGGTGACCTCCACGTTGTCGGGGACGTTGATCTGCACGGTCCACGTGCCGTCGGCCTGGACCTCGGCCGTGGCGACAGGCTCGTCGGTGCAGAACGGGTTGTCGAAGACCTGAACGGTGGAGAGCGGCTCGCCGGTGCCGGTAATGGTGGGGTCATTGTGGTTGGCCGGCGGGGCGGGCGTCACGGTCTCGAAAGTGGGCATGCCGGCGGTGTCGCACAGGTCGCCGATGCCGTCGCCGTCGGTGTCCAGCTGGTCGTGGTTGGCTACCAGCGGGCAGTTGTCTTTGACGTCCTCGATGGCGTCGTTGTCGTCATCCTCGTCGATGCAGTCGGCCAGGATGTCGCCGTCGGTGTTGGGGAAGCCCTCGTCCACCTCGCCGTTGCAGTTGTTGTCGATGCCGTCGCAGACCTCGATGGACGGCTCGGGTGCGTCGCACTCGGTGAGCCCGTCGATGGTGCAGATGCGGGAGCCGAAGCAGACGCCGTCGCGCACGCAGCTGGTGGACGCGGCCTCGACGATCGCGCGATCGGTGCAGTCGCAGACGCCGTCGGATGGCGCGCATTGTTTGGCGGGGAAGCCGGTCTCCGCCTCTGCCAGCTCCTGGCAGGTGTAGCCCGCCTCGCACTCGTCGTCCTTGTCGCAGCGCGTACCGCAGAAGGAGCCGTCCAGGGGCCCGTAGTTGACGCAGCGGTCGGTGGGCTGGCCAAAGCCGTTGGCCGAGCAGTCCGCGTTTTTGTCGCAGGGTCGACACAGCGTGATGTTCTCTTCGACGCATAGGAAGGTGGGATCCGCGCCGCCGAGCGTCACAAGCTGACAGGCGAAGCCGGAGGGGCAGTTCTCGATGCAGATCTCGGTGCAGATGTTCGTGCTCTGCTTGGACGGAATGCAGAACCCAGAGTCACACTCATCGTTGTCGTTGCACGGACAGCCGAACGCGCCGGGGGTCTCCTCGCAGTCGATCAGCGAGTCGTCATCGGTGGGGATAATCCCGCCGTTATCGAACAGTCCGACGCCGTCACCGTAGTGCGGAATGCTGTGACAATGATGTTCGTATTGACCGTGCGAGTGACAGAACTCGCTCGGGTCTACCAGACCGCCCTCACCGTCATCGTCAGAGCAACCCGGGACCCACAGCGCCGCCACTACGGCGCAGAAAAAGACAAGGCGCAGCTTTCGCTCCATCATAGAACTCCCAACCTTTCCCCGAAACCACAAACCCCGGGACATTAGACGGGTTAGGAGCGCTGCGGTCAACGGCCAATACGGTGGGACCGCCTTCGATCGGATCTAGAACACGTCCACGCCCATAACCATGCGACCGCGAAAGCTGATCGGGATCGCCGGAACGCGACCGTTCAACACCGAGTAAACCTCAAAGCCCTGACGCAGGTACGGCAGCAGATTGAGACCGCCGTCAACCACCATTGGGACGCTGGTGCCGCCGGTCGGTGTCGTCGTCCAGGCCAGCTTGACGACGGGCAGCACCGACAGCTCGGCTGTGGGCCGGATGTAGAACTCCAGCGAGTCGATGAAGCTGAAGGGATTGGGGTTTTGGAACGCCGTCGGGTGCGTCTCGGTGAGCTCGAGCTCGACGGATTGCGCGTAAATTCGGGCCGGCTCCTCCTCGAGCAATAATTCGAATTTGCGGGCCGGAATTAAGTCGGTCGGCAACTTGACCTGATTCTGAAAAGCGCCAGGGTCTCCGGCGAAGACGACCTCCTCGGTCGTCTCATTCATTTCGAAGTCAAAGGCGCTGCAGCCTGTGCTGAGCGTGGAGATTATTAATACGGCGGCGGCAAAAAGAACGGGGCGGTTCATGAGCGAAACTCCGGGTAACGAGGGTGAGCTACACCTTTCGTGTCCCGCAGGAACCAATCTGATCACTTTTTATGAACTATCAGTACATGTAGTAGCGTAGTCCTGCGATTGGCCCGTGGACCACTGTCTCCGCGATCTTCAAGGCGTCGTAGCCCAGGTAGGCCTCGACCCGGCCCAGCACCGCGCCGACCGTGGCACGTCCGTGCACCACAAACGCCTCGCCCAGGTTGCCCATATCTATACTGAAGCCGACGACCAGCGGTCGAATCGGGTAGGCCTCCAGGCCGTAGGTGAGGTTGAACCCCGGCACAACGCCAAGCTCGTCGACCATGAAGCGGGCCCCGGCGCCCGTGTACATCAGGGCGCGCTCGGTCTGGGCAAAGCGGATGATCACGTTGGCGTCGCCGGACCACAGCGTCTCGGCGTCGCCGCCCTTCAGCGTGTCCCAGAAATACGACCAGGAGCCCTCCAGGCCGACGCGATAGGCCGTGTCCAGGCGCAGCGACCCGGTGAACCGATGCAGCATGGAGGCGTCGTAGCTGGACTCAAACGACATCTGCAGCGAGAGCGGCCGCAAGCCCTTTGGCGCCGGCAGCTTCTGCCCCAGTTTGTCGGTGCGCTGGATCCAGACGGCCCCGGGCGTGCCGTCCGCGTACGGGTAGCCGGCGAACCACGCCGGGCGCTTGATCGAATCGCCCATCGCGTAGTGCGGAATCGCCCACGGCGTGAAGTACGCCAGCCACAGCGCAGCGACGGGTGGCGCGCTCTTGCCCGAGTGGCCGGACGCGCGGACGTTGCCGGCGCTACGCTGGTAGGTCGCACCCTGCCCGCCGGACCGGGACGGCGACTTAGAGGAGCCGCTGTTGCTTTTGCGTGTGGTGTTGGAGGTGCCGCGCACGGAGGCGCGAATGCGGGAGACTTTTTGGGCCTGGGCGGAGTCGAGAAGAGGCGGAGCCAGCGTGGCGCAGGTAAACAGCGCCGCCGCGACCGTAGATAACCAACCTCCCCTCATGGCCGTTATGGACGGCCCGGGAGGCGGTTTATTCTAGAATTCGTCGCAGATGAAGCGAGTGGTTCCGTGATCGTCGGTCACGAAGAGCACCCAGCCGTCACCGAAATCGGAGCCGCCGGTCTCATACGTCAGCGTCTTGTGACCGTCCGCCTCGAGCGTGATCCGGGCGCCGAAGCCAAAGTCCGAGGACTCCCACCGCATGCCGCTGAAGCTGATCTCCGTCTCCTCGTCGACCAGCGCGTCGTTGGCGTAGTGCATGATGGCGTTGCCGACCAGCGGGTCCAGCTCGTCGCTGTCCGAGACCTCTTTGACCGTGGCCGTGCCCGACTCCAGGTCGCCGGCGTTGTCCATGTGCTTGGGACCGAAGTTCAGCCACGCGCCAAAGCAGAACTCTTCGGGCTCCTCGACCGAGTCGCTGCCGTTGTCCTTGCAGAAGAACGCGATCGTGGGGGACTGCTCGCTGTGGTAGTACGCCAGCAGCTCGCCGCCCCCGTCGAACACAAACGTCAGGGTGTCCTCGTCGCCGCCGTTGTCGACCGACACCAGGGACCCGTCCTCCATCAGAATGCTGTCGACGTTGAGGCCGTGCACGTCGTCGCCGAAGGTCATGTCCTCCCAGAAGCCGATGTCCTGCCAGTACTCTTTGTAGAAGTCGACCGCCTTCAGCGCCGTGCCCGTCAGCGCCAGGCGCTCGGTCTCGTAGGTTATGCTGAAGCCGTCGCCGCCCATCACGTCGCTGTCCAGCACCGTCTGAAGCCGGCCCATGCAGTCCGCGTTGAGGTCGCCGCCCGCCGGCATGCTGTGCTCGTCCGCCGCGCCCGTCTGGGGGCACCCGGCGCCGTCGCACGTGGAGGTGAGGCCGAAGGTCCCGCGCAGGCCGCGCTTGAACGCCTTCACCAGCACGCGGTACTCGGCCGCCTCGCCGGTGAACTCGACGCGCGACCACACGTTCTTCTCAAAGTCGTCGTTGCGCTTCTTGTAGTGGCCCCACTTCTCGGCGCCCGGCTCCCGGCTGTAGACGTACAGCACCGTGTCCAGGTTGTCGGTGATCAGGTCGGTCTGCAGTGTGATGTCGGCGTGGCCCGTCAGCGTGAAGTCCCAGACGTGGTAGCCCTCGTCCTCGGTGATCGTGCCCTGCGCCTGAATGCCGAAGGTGAGCGCACCGTGCTCGGTCGGCTTGCGGAAGCTGTCGTCCTTGGCGTTCTCGGGCAGCGGCGACTCCTCGCCCTTGCCGGCGGTGGTGTCGATGATCTCCGTCTGGCCACAAGCTGCCAGGTACAGCGAAGCGAAGAGAATGCTGAGCGTCCGAATCGTCATGGTGCCTCTCGTTTGGTCTCTCGTGGGATGCCGGGGTTTGCCGACCCCTGCTCGAAACCCTAGGGAGCAAGCATCATGCCGGGAGTATTGACCCCACCGGAAGACCTAACAAAATCCGCACCTTGAGAGTGACAGAAGGTGCAGCCGCGCGCCCCGTGCCGAGCCGTGTTGGGCTCGGCGGGCAGCCGGCCGTCGAAGACCTCGAAGAAGAACCAGTCCTGCCCGTCCACGCCGCCCGCCGCGGTCTTCACGGTGACCGACCAGCCGCGCTGCGTGATGAGGTCCGGGCCGTACAGCTCGCGGACGGCCGCCGCCCCGACCGGATGCCTCTCTGACTCAGCCAGCAGCGAGCTGCTGAGTGTGGCGTTCAGAAAGACGCGGGCGCCGCCGCTGCCCATATTGGACTCCCGGACCTGTGGCCACGCCGCCCAGTGCGCATAACAGCCGTCCGACAGCCACTGCTGCAGGCCGACGCTCTCCGCCGGCACGGGCCCCTGGCACGGATCACGGTCAAACGCCGCACCCGCGATCAAGCCGCAAACCAGCGCCAGGGTGATCACTGCTGCTTGGCCCCGGCCTTGATCCAGTCGTAGACCAGCTTGGCGTCCTCAGAGCTCAGCCCCTCGGAGCCCTGGGGCATCTTGTTGCCGCAGTCGGCGGTGCCGCCCTCGGCCAACGGCTGGACGCGCAGCCACAGCATGCTCTGCTCCGGCTCGCCCGGCACGACGCGCTGGGTCACCTCGCATTCGGCGGTGGTCGCCTCCACCCCCACCATCTCGGCGTAGCTCTGCTCCGCGCTCTGCAGCTGCATGCCGCCCGAGCCGCCGCCGTGGCAATACCCCGATGTGCAGCCGCTGGGTTTGAAGACGGTCTCGTACAGCGTGTCAAAGCTGACCGCGTCGCCCGTCGTGCCGGTGTCGTCGGTGCCGGTCGTGTCCGTGTCGTCGCCCGTCGTGTCGGTGTCGTCGCCGGTCGTGTCCGTGTCGTCGCCGGTCGTCTCGGCCCCCGTATCCTCGTCGCCGGTGGTGTCGGTGTCCTCGGACCCGGTATCGACCTCGGTGCCGGTCGTCGTCGCGTCCGACTTCCTCGTCGTCCCGCCGTCACTCCCGCATCCCATCGTCATCATCATCGCCGCTGCCAACATCGCCGCTCGTAACATCGCCACAACCTCCTGGTGCTGATAACTGGGTACCAATCCGCCGGAGAAGCTACAATCCGCATTATCTGGACGCAATTACCCAGCATCACCGCATAATCAAACCTGTCAGGCGCGCTTGTCACCGTCCGGGTGGCTTGACACCCTTCCAGCCGCCAGTTCGACGCACTGCGCCACGATCGCGCGCCTGGCACAGCGGTTGCTCAATGGCAGGGCGCGAATCGAAACAACAAAGGAGCCCACCCGTGACCAGACCCTTGCTTGCCACCCTCTTCGCGATCCTCTGCGCGGCGTGCGCCCCAATAGACGTCTCCGCGCCCACGAACCAACCGCCCGCGGACAATCCGCCTGTCGCCGAGTCGGAGGAGCCAGACCCGGCGCCACCGCAGCTGGCGCCACTGCAGTTAGCGCTGGCGGTCCACCTGGAGGGATGGCCGCTGAAGAACAAAGAGATGTTTGACGGCTATGTCGCCAAGATCCGCGCTTATTCGGACCTGACCCATGAGCACGGCGCTGTTTTTACGTGGGAGACCGCCAACCTGATCGACGCGTCCGTAAAATACGACGACAACATCTTGTATGAGCTGCAGGCCGTTCGCGGCGACGGTGTCGGCGTCCACGCGGACCTGGGCGGCAACCCCAACAAGCCCGGCCACTCGCTCGAGCAGTTCACAAACGAGATGGCGGCCATGAAGGACGGGATGGAGCTGCTGGGCGTAAACACGCGCCACGTGTCGGGGATCTGCTCGGACCTGGACTGGGTCACCGCCGCCATCGACGCCGGCTTTGAGGCCACGACCGGCACCGTAGAGTACTGCCTGAAGAGTCTGCCCGAGTCGTTGCAGCCGGACGACATCCTCTCCTGCACGAACCCGTCGCAGTGCCACGACCCCTACCCCAGCGATCCCGCGGACCGGCTGGTGCCCTGGCGCGCGGCCGACGGCGCCTCGTGGATCAACCCCGACCCAGACGGCGGCCTGGCGCTGTTCCACTCCGCCGGCAGCCTGCCCTGCCTGGCCGAGCACGCCGATACGGCCGACTCCCCGACCAAGTGCGAGTGGAACCAGCTGGACGTCGACCAGGCGATCATCGAGCTGGACCAGGCCATCGCGCTGCGCCAGCCGGGCCAGATGAACCATCTGGTGTTTGTGTGGAGCTTCGGGCAGGCCATCGACGCCGAGCTCCTGGCACAGCTTCTGTCTCGAATTCAAGACCGCGTGGCGGCGGGCGACGTCCAGTGGAAGACCATGCCGGATCTGATCGACGGCTTCACCGAGTGGGAGTCCCTGCAGTAATGCTATAAGTCGGCTGTGACCGACACCGACACCCGCTCAGAGAAGCTGACCCCCGAGGCGCGCCAGGCCGCGGTAGACGGCCTGAAACACTGGCGCGGCGTCAAGGGCCGCAACGCCATCCGGCGCCGGTTTCAGCTGCGCAACTTCGACGACGCCTGGGCGCTGATGAACACCGTCGCAGACGTGGCGCGCAAGCTGGACCACCACCCCGAGCTGCTCAACCTGTACAGCCGCGTGGAGATCACGCTGTGGACCTATGAGTGCGGCGGCCTGACGGCCCACGATATCGCCCTGGCGCACGCGATCGACGCCGCGGTCGATGCGCTGAGTCAGACGAACACGGATTGAATCGGGCCCGTCATCGCTTATTATGGGACCATCCACGGAGGTCCCCCTGAAAGCCGAGGTTCAAACCACGACGACCGCTGCGCCGACGACCGCCGATCCGGTGGTGGCCGCGGTCTCGAGTCGGGGTCAGCTGCGATCTGAGCTGAAGGGGGCAAGCTACGAGGAAGGGGCCGCCAAGCTCTCCGCCCGCACACACGACGACGACTGCGACCACGACCGTGAGAAGTCAGGCGGCGACGCAGCCAAGACCGCCACCAAGACGACGGGCGGCA
The DNA here is from genome assembly GCA_964545715.1 of uncultured Myxococcales bacterium. Lineage (GTDB taxonomy): Bacteria > Myxococcota_A > UBA9042 > CAZJHX01. Next base: position 38,834 of record CAZJHX010000052.1, on the reverse strand, counting down.
CCGCCGCGTTGACGGCGGACCAGATCAAGGCGGCCATCGCGTCCGCGAGTACGCTGGACAGCAAGTCGATCCGCATCATTCAGATCACGGTCGGCGACAAGGTGGACGGGACCTTTGACGCGGGGACAGCCAAGAAGCTGGCCGCCTGGCAGAAGAAGAAGGGACAGACCGCCGACGGCAAGATCGTGGCGGCCACGCTCACCCCGCTGGTGACCGTGCGGGCGGCGGACGACGACCACGACCTGTGCATCCATCTGGTCTCGGACTTCTACAACCTCAGCAATGCCGACACGCTGACCGTGCACTACACCCCGGTGCAGCTGTTCGCCGGTGCTACGACGTTCGAGACGGGCGGGATGCGCGTCGTCAGCATCGGCGCCCTGGCCTTTACGTCCGTGTCCAAGCTCAAGGACACCATCCGCCTCGAGCTCGCCAAGCCGGCCCCCGCAGCCGCCGCCAAAAAGGCCACGCCCAAGCGATTGTCCGACGCCGACGCCAAGACCGCGTGCGCGCAGGTGGCCGGCAAGCTGGGCGACAAGCGCTCGATTCGCGGCCTGCAGGGCATCGTCGGTGCGCCGATCACGGGCACGGTCGACGCAGCGACCGTGCAGCACCTGGCGCAGTATCAGAAGGGCAAGGGACTCACGGCCAAGGGCACGCTGGACCACGCGACGCTGGGCAAGATCATCAAGAGCCTGGCCGCCGCCGACAGCCACAACACGGCCATCCGCATGGTCATGGATTACTTCAACATGAGCGACTACGGCGCCCTGGTCGACATCAGCTACGACGTCAGCGTGACCTCCAACGCGTCGACGGGCGGCCACAACCCGGGACCGTCGACCATCCGGGTGGGCACCAAGACGTTCAAGAAGGACCTGGCCGGGTTCGCCCACACCATCGCCCACGAGCTTGAGCATGTGCGCCAGCGGCGTGAAGGCATCGCCAGCTCGGCGACCCGCGAGTTCCTGGGCGAGGCGATAGAGATCCTCAGCGTGGGCATGCCGGCGGAGGGCATCCGCGGCTTCTTCTACGACGCCAAGCGCTGCATCAAGAAGTGGATCGCCATGCCGGTGGCCGACAAGAAGCGCTATTGGACCAGGTTCACCAAGGTGTGCGCCAAGGTGAAATCGCGTCACGGCAGCGCAAGCGCGTCGGACAAGACCAAGTACCAGACCATCGTCGACAAGTTCACCGCCCAGACGAGGCCGACTTAGCATGCTCTCGACATTGATGGTGCTCAGCTTAACCACTGAGATTCCGCCGGGGCCGCACAAACCAGGGCGGCCGTGCCTGCTCAAGGTGACCCTGACCAACCGCTCCAAGACGCGGGTCCGGATCAACAAGCGCCTGGCGGTCGGGTATCGCGATAACGACTCCCGTGAGCTGTTTTTGGCCCTGACCGACGCTCAGGGCCGACGGGTTGAGCACATGGTTGTGGACTACGATCGGGACCCGTCGGCGCCATCTGACTATGTGTGGCTGCCTCCCGGCGCCAGCATCAGCACGCAGTTCAACGTTTTTGAGTGGTATCGGCCCAAGGCGGCGGGATCCTACCGCCTGACCGCGCACTATCAGGCCGACGAGCCGGACATGGACGTCCCGCCGGACGTATTCAAGGGCGTGGTCTCCAGCGCGCCCGCCAGATTCGATGTGATCAAGTCAAAATAGAATATTTCAGAACAGCTGTTCTGACGACTGTCACACGCACGGGCTAAACCGTGGATTTGCGCCATGTTCCGTGATACCGTCGCACACGTATACAGTGAGGGATGAGGCATGAACGGGCTGCTACGATTTGTTGTTTCTTTTGGACTGGTTGCGCTGATGATCGGGTGCGCCCCGATGGGGTCGCGCGGCTCCGACGGGCCTGACAACGACCCGGCGCTGGATCCGATCGATGATCCGTCCGGTGTGACCGACGAGGTGTCCGACCTGGACAAACCGAAGCACCCGGGCTTCCCCGAGGACGGCACCGAGCCGGACGACAACACCCAGCCGCCCGCCGAGGGCGTGGACCCCTCTCCCGAGGATCCTGTCGACGTGGAGCCGCCGGACGACGGCGTGGTATTGCCCGCTGATCTGGACCCGATCGCGCTGCAGAAGATCCAGGTGCTTCGCGGCGCCATCTTCGACGGTCTCGATCGCGGCCGTGAGCACTATGGCGACACGATCTCCGTAGTCCTGCAGGGCCACGGCATCATGGGGTACGACGCAGACACGGCCAGCGAGGAGAACGTCCTGGACAAGGAGGTCGAGTCCTGCCCCTTCGCCAAGTACTACGACAACGGGTTCGAGCCCAGCCCGATGACGTGCGAGTACCTGGTGGACATCGCCAAAGTCGAGTCGTACGCCAAGCTCTCCAACCTGCTGGACGACGCGCCCGACCTGCAAGACACACTGGAGTACGGCGAGGAGGCTGTCTTCTGGCGTGAGCAGGGCGCGATCAGCGGCATCGAGGAGCAGCGCGTCACTATCCGCACCGACCTGAACCTGCTGGGTCACTGCAACGCGGTGCCGACCCCGATCGAGAGCTCGGTCGCCAAGGGTCTGGTCGTCGGGCGCGCGCTGTTCGCCCAGAAGTTCAACGTCTGGCTCAGCAAGCACGGCTACGTCGCGGACTACCCGGTGATGTCCCAGAAGATCGAGGTCTGCAACACAAACGTGGCGATGCTGGAGCCGGCGCACAAGGACGCTCTGGACGGGGTCGAGACCCATGTGTCCGAGAATCAGCTGTGTGAGGGTTACGACCCGCCCGACAAAGAGTCGCAGAACCACTACGCGCAGGCTGAGATCGACTTCGTGGGCGCCGTCGAGATCGGCGTCACCGACGAGTTCAACAAGGCCGCAGTCAGCGTCTTCACCATCATCCCGTGCAACGTCTCCGACCCGCTGGTCATCGACCTGGACGGTGACGGCCTGGAGCTGCTGCCCATCCACCAGGGTGTGAACTTCAACCTGTGGGGCACGCGCAACCAGGCCGTGGCGTGGACCGCGCCGGACGACGGCTTCCTGGCCATCGACAGAAACGGCAACGGCGCCATCGACGACGGCACCGAGCTGTTCGGCAACTTCGAGGAGCGCTTCTCGGACGGGTTCGCGCAGTTGGCGCAACTCGACGCAAATGTTGACGGCGTTATCAACGCGGCCGACCCTGCATTTGATAAGCTTGTGGTCTGGCGGGACGACAACTCGGACGGCAAGTCCGTGGCAACCGAGCTGCTCTCGCTGGCGACGCTGGGGATCATGGAGATCCCTCTGGCGACAGCGGAGGTCGATATGGAGAGCGGCGGCAACCCGATCCCGCAGATTAGCTACGCAGCAGCCGAGAACGGCCCCATGCTGGTAGGCGATGCATTCCTTCACACTGCGCCGCATCCGCGGCTGGTACGTTGACCGATAACTCAGGAATCATCGGGCTGCTGATTGGCGCAGTAGCTCTTGGATGCGGCGGCGCGACAGAACGCGCCCCGGCAGTTGAACAAACCGTAGAAGTCACCGGCGGCGACTGTCGCGCGAAAGCGCTGGAGTGCGGGTCCGGGTTTACGTGTGCGCTCAGTGGGCAAGCGTGGGAGTGCCAGCCGGACGGCTCACTGCCACCGCCCGTCGAGGATACCGGCGAGCCCGACACCGGCGACGACACCGGGGACGACACGGGAGACGACACGGGCACCGGTGCCGATACGGGCGACGACCCGGAGGTGCCGCCCCTGTCGCTGACGCTGGTCATCGACAGCGGTGTGTTGTCCGGCGTGATCACAGCGGAGGCCACGATCCAGGGCGACACGGTGCTGGGGGTGGAGTTCCAAGTGGACGGCAAGCCGATCAACACCGATGTCATCCCACCGTTTGTGGCTGCGATCGACACCACGGTCTACGGGGACGGCGAGCACGTCATCACAGCGCAGACGGCGGACCAGCACGGGCAGACAGCCGGCGATCTCGCCAAGCGGATCTTCGACAATACGGCGCCGCTGGTGGAGTCGACCACCCCGGCCGCGGGCAGCTCGGTCTTTTTTGAGGACGGGCCGCTCACGTTGTCCATGCAGACGGAGAACTCGCCGATTCTCGACCTGGTGACCCTGCGCGCCAACGGGCTGTTGGTCGGCGAGCTGAACGCGCCGCCGTTCGAGGCGGCGATCGAGTACACGGAGCTGTTCATCACGGCGGGGAGCCTGCCCAAGAACGTGTACCTGCAGTTCAGGGTCACCGACACGCTGGAGCAGATCACGGAGGTCGCGCACGACATCACGATCTTCAGTCGCCTGGACTGGAAGTTCGAGACGCTTGGCGACATCTGGGGCACCGCAGGGGTCCTGCCCGACGGGCGGCTCGTCTTCGGCAATCACAACAGCAAGCTGTTTGCGGTGACGTCGGACGGTGACCAGTCGTGGGTCTTTGACACCGACAATGACATCACGGCGGCGCCGGTCGTCGACCCCGACACGGGCATCACCTATGCCGGGACGCTGGGCGGCACGCTGTACGCGATCAACAGCAGCGGTGGAAAGGTCTGGAGCACGTCGCTTGGATCGCCGCCCGCGGGCGCGGCAGTCGTGCAAAACGGCCAGGTTGTGATGGCGGCGTTTGACGGCACCGTCTTCCAGTTCAACGCGTCCAACGGCGAAAAGACCTGGAGCGCCAAGCTGCCGAGCTCGATCAACGGCGGGACGGCGGTCGGCCCCGAAGGCATGGTCTTTGTGGGCTCTCAGGACGCCAAGCTGTATGCGGTCAAGGACGCGATCGGGTTCTGGCACGTGGAGACCGGCGGCGAGGTCTGGTCGACACCCGTGGTCGGGTCGGACAAGACGGTTTATTTCGGGTCCAACGACGGCTGGGTCTACGCGGTCGACATTCTCGGTGAGCCCGTGTGGCAGACGGAGATCGAGGGACAGGTCTGGGGCGAGCTGGCGCTGGGCGAGGAGGATCTGTCGCTTTACGTCGCTTCGACGTCCAAAAAGCTGCACAAGCTGAGCATCACGAACGGCGCGCAGCTGTGGTCGGTGAAGCTGGGTGGCCTGACGCACTCGTCGCCGACGCTGACCGATGACGGCCTGCTGTACATCGGGACGACCGACGGGACACTGCACGGGCTGAACGCGGAGACCGGCGCCACGGTGATGGCGTTTGAGGTGGGCGCGACGCTGCACGCCAGTCCGGCCATCACCAAGGACCGCGTCTACATCGGCAGCATGGACCGCAACTTCTACTCGGTGTGGCGCTATGGAGCGTCGCCCGACGGCCTCCCGCAAGAGGAGCCCGGAGAGTAGCGGTCAGATCGCGGGGGCCACGTCGTGAATGGCGCTGCCCTTCCTGCCACAGGGATCCTGTACATCCAGAGAGAGATAGCGCGGGTTGGCGGAGTATTCGTCGCTGTCGACGAACATCAGAATGCCGTACTCCTCGACGCTTCCGTCGGGCAGGGTGAGCATCGGGCCCGAGTGACCGAGAACCAGGCTGCGCGAGCCGTGATCGAACACGCACGTGTCCGCCGGCTCCACCCCGATCGCCCGATCGTCCACGCCGCAGTGCTCCTTGACGGCATGCAGGCCGAGGTCGACGCGCAGCTTGTCGTAGCGGTCCAGGTCGGCGTTCTTCACGCGCAGGGCCAAGAAGGTGTGCATCCCGCCCTGCATCCCGTGATGCACGATCGGCAGCGCGCCTTTCTCCAGGGTTTGAAAGCCCGTCTCGCCGTGGCCCAGCTGGACCTCCAGGGTGCCCTCGATGGTGCAGCTGGGATCCAGCTTGAACGCGCTGACGTCCTCCTCACACTGAAACTTGTCGTCCTCGCACGGGTCGGCGCCGCCGGGTCCGAAGATGCAGCCGGGCACGGTGATGAGAGTGACGAGCAGGGCGAACAGAAGTGGGCGTGCGGTGTTCATGCCGAGGGGGATGAGCAGGATCCGTGCCTAGCGTATTACTGGCGCGCAGTCCCCCATTGTTCGAGTCGCGAGGGGGACATCTTTGCGCGCCACCGTGGTGTGAATGTCATACAGCCGTGAAGAATCGCACCAGTGCGTCCGGGAGTGCGCACACCGGCACGACGATCGCCACCCGCGCTTCGCGGTCACACTAACCATGACCGAGCAGTCACCTTTTTAGGTTTCTGGCATGGCGCTCGCACTGAGCCGGGCCATGCAGAACGACTCCCGCACCGGCACCCTGACTCGCAGCGCTCTTGTTGGCGTGGCGGCGACGGTGACGGACCTGGCCGCCTTGTGGCTGCTGGTCGCGGGGCTCGGCGTGGCTGCGACGGCGGCAAATGTACCGTCGCTTCTGGCCGGAGTGCTCGTACAGTTTGTGGGCAACAAGCACTTCGCGTTTCAGGACTCGTCGCGCCGCTATCTGCAGCAGGGCGCCGCTTTTGCTGTGGTCGAGGTCGGTGCGCTCGCGCTGAACGCCGCGTTGTTTCATGTGGCGGTCTCGGCAAGCCCCCTGCCCTTTTTGTTGGCCCGCTTGCTCGGGTCGGCGGTGGTCTATTTCGCCTTCAGCTACCCGCTGTGGGGCCTGATCTTCCGCCGACCGGATGGAGGTTGATATGTCTACGTTACTCATCGCGCTTATCGTTATCGGGACCGCGCTTGCGGCCTCCTCTGTGGCCGCCGTCTATCGCGCCACCCACAAGAAGGCGCCGCAGCCGCGTCCGGTGAATCGTGTGCTGCCGCATGTGACCGTGCTCAAGCCGCTGCGGGGCGCGGACGACTCTCTGGAGAGCAACCTGGAGACCTTCTTTCTGCAGGACTACCCCCGCATGGAGCTGCTGTTCGGCATCGAGGGCGAAGGCGACCCGGCCGCTGCTGTCGTGCGGCGTCTGGCGGCGCGGTATCCCGGCGTTTGCTCGCGTCTCGTGATCCACGAGGGTGGACGCGGTCTCAACCCCAAGGTGTCGAATCTGCGCGCCATGCTGGAGACCCCGACGCACGACGTGGTCGTGATCAGTGACTCCAATATCGCGGTGCGCCCGGACTACGTGCGGCGCATGGTCGACGCGCTGGCCGGCGATCAGGTCGGCGTGGTGACCAACCTGATCCGGGGTGTGCGGGAGCGCAGCCTGGGTGCGACCTTTGAAAACCTGCAGCTGATCGGTCCGGTGGCGGGCGGCGTCGCGGCGTCGGCTGAGATCGGGCGCACCATCACAATCGGCAAGTCGATGATGTTTCGGCGCTCGGACCTGCAGCAGCTTGGCGGGATGGAGAGCGTCGCCACGCTGCTGGCGGAGGACTACGTGATCGGCCGGATGTTCCGGGCGGCGGGCTATCGCGTGGCGCTGTGTGACACCGTCGTCGACAATGTGTGTGAACAGACGCCGGTCCGTACGTTTGCTCGTCGCCACATGCGCTGGGGCCTCATGCGCAGCCGGTTGAAGCCGCTGGTGTATCCCTTTGAGCTGTTGAGTCACCCGTTTGCCATCGCCGCTGTGGCTCCCCTGCTGGGTGCGACGGGCTGGTGGCCGCTGCTGTGGGCGCTGGGGGTGAGCACGACGCGCGACGGGCTGCAGTGGCTGCGCCTGCGCGGGACGGACGGTCTGGGCAAGGCGATGCTGCTGGTCGGCCCCAAAGAGGTGTTGATGCTCGGTGTCTGGCTGGTCGCACCCTTCCGCCGGCATGTCAGCTGGCGTGGTCGGCGCTATCGCGTGAGCGCGGGCACCCGGCTGTATGACGAGGGCGTCGCTCAGGCGGCTTAGCCTCTGTAGAGCGGGTCTGAGGGATCCGCCACCCTCTCCACCAGCCGGTTGAAGCCGCCGCGCGGCACCTCGACCACCATCAGCTTTCCATCGAAGTCCTGAGTCTCCCCGCGCGCGTTCTCCGCAGCGCCGGGCCCCGTGACCTTCCAGACGTTCTCCGGCGCCATGACCGACCGCGAGGTCGTCAAACCGGAGGAGTCCGGCTCCTCGAAGTCTGGCGCGTCCGGCGAGTGGGAGAAGCAGCGACCAACGGTCAGCGAAGAGATAGGGACCTTTCGTGCCATGGCGCCGGATTATACACGCATCGGCACTCGCGACGACGGTCGTCGGCACGTGACGACGGTCGTCGCCATAACCGGGCCCCGTAGACACCTGAATCCACACAATCTCCAATATTTTCAACATATTAAGCCGGTGGCACGGGCGTTGCTCAGTAGAGGGCCATCATTGCTCGAATGAAGGAGAGGAAGCCATGAAAAAGACCATCATCATCGTGCTGCTCACGCTTGTCCCCACAATCGCCCACGCCCGGCTCAACAACAACCGCCGGCTGCACCTGGTCGAGAAAGCGGACGGGCCGCGCATCGGTATGACCGCCCTGGCCGGCAACCCGTACCACGAGGCCCTCTCCAAGGACATCACCCCGGTCTTCTCGCAGTTCGGCTGGCAGTTCGAGACGCGCTTTGCCGCCAACGAGGACATCACCGGCCTCATCGAGTGGGTCCCGCTCATCGGCGGTATGGAGCAGGGCTTGTTCATCCCCAGCTTCAGCGCGCTGATCGGCCTTCGCATCCGACAGGGGTTTGATATTGCGGTGGGTCCCAACATCTCGATCACCGACCCCGAAGACCCGTCGAAGTGGCTGTCGCTGGTGTTCGCAGTCGGCCAGACCATCAAGACCAAGTCGTTCTCGTTCCCCATCCACCTGGCGGTCGTGCCCAAGAAAGACGGCGCGCGCATCAGCCTGCTGACCGGCTTCAGCTGGCGCTAGAAACATGAATCGCACCATCCTCTACACCGTCCTGGCCGCCACCCTGGCAACCACCGCCGCGCACGCACAGTCCGCCCAGCCGCTCGAACGCATGCTGGAGGACGCGTCGCGCGTCGACACCACCGACGCATATCTGGAGGTCATCGCTCGCGCTCCCGCGGGCGGGGTCGCCAAGCGGGCATACGCCCTGGCCAACGACGTGGCCACGCGCAGCCTCAAGATCACGTCGGGCCGCAAAGGCGTGCGGGCGATCACCAACGCCGCCGCACACCCGATGATCATCAACGGGCAGCTGGTGGCCGCCGCTGAGCGGCTGGAGGTGACGGCCGCGCTGCCACTGAAGCAGCTGGCCGTCGTGCTGCCCGAAGCCGCCGAGGCATACCGCCACATCGAGGCCGAGCGTGATGCGGTGGCCGCCGAGCGGTTTCTGCGCAGCTACCCCCACAGCCCTCTCACCGTCTTCGTGCGACAGCGGATGGCGGGGTGGGCAGCCGACGCACGCGAGACCCGCTTCAAAGCGGTGGCCTTGACCCACGCGCTGACAAAACCCCACAGCCGGGCGTACCCGAACCCGTACGAGCTGACCGCGCGCAACACCTCCGACCGGCCCCTGCAGATCACGCTGCAGCTCGAGCAGAAGACACGGCTGGTCACGCTGGAAGCAGGGCAGAGCCGCCAGCTGGTGGCGCAGACCGCGCCGGGAGCCAAACCGCGCTACAGTCTGGCGCAGGTCTCCGAGACCGTGGTTCAGCTGCCGGCCCTGCTGGTCCCAAAACACGGGGGCGACAGCCGGTACATCCGGGTCGAGCTGAGCGACGACGGAGCGCACTTCGGCGTCCGCATCGGCGACGGTCCCAGGCAGGTACACTCCCTGCACGAGGCCGTGGCGGAGGACGAGAGCGGGCGACGCCTCGAGCTGGGCGGCCTGCGCTGGAGCAACGGTCGCTGGGAGCGGCGCGGCACCGAGTTCATGTACGTGACGCAGGATCAGCTCGTCGACCGCTTCGTCGGGCCGACCGCGCACATCGAGGAGTCCGGTAAATGCAGCACCCGAGCCGCTATGGACCGCGACGCCGCATGGCGCTCGCGGGTGTTGGAGCAGCATGCGCTGGACGCCGCCGACCGCCGCCGTTGGTCGGCCGCCGCCAAGCTGGCGGTCGAGGCGGTGACCGAGGATCCGGGCAACCTGTCGGCCATCTACAACGCCGCCTGCCTGCGCTCCATGGCAGGCGCGCACGAGGCGGCGGTTCGATGGCTGGTCGTGCTCTCGCGCCGCTGCGAGCCGGAGGCCGCCGAGCTGCTGCTGCGTGCGCACACGGATCCGGACCTCACGGCCGCCCGAAAACACCTCGTGTTTCAAATCGTGACCGCCGATCGGAGGTAATCGCTGACGGAGCGCGTATAATCGCGTTCCGTGTCCAACCAACTGCTGACCCACGAGCACCTGTGGGAGACGCTGCGCTCCTTGCTGAGCCAGGTCTCGGACGCTGCGGACCACGCCACCTTCCTTGACGACTGCCTGGACGCGATCGTCGAGCTGCTGGGCGCCGATCGCGGGCTGATCCAGCTGACGGACGACGACGGGGCCGCCCACGTCATCAACGCGCGCGGACAAAACCGGGCGCTGTCGGTGGTCGAGGTCGAGGAGATCAGCAAAACGGTCATCGCGTCCGTGCGCGCGAGTAAGACCGTTGCGGTCTGGGACTCGCTGTCCGACGGCGAGAGCACGGCCAGCATGCATCAGCTGGGCATCATCACCGCCATGGCGGCGCCGCTGAGAGCGCCCGGCTGGAAGGTCGCGGCCGGCGAGCAGGACATTCGCGGCGTCGTCTACATCGACTACCGCGGGCTGAAAGCCAACGACATCAAGCTGCAGCAGCAGTTTCTAGAGGCTGCCTGCGCGATGCTGTCCACTATCCTGGACCAAAAGCGCGAGCTGAGCATCGCGCGAGAGGACCTGCGCCAGGCCCGAACCCGGGCGTCGATGTTGAGCCCGGCGCCGTCGCTGGAGTCGCTGCTGCGCGCCCCCAGTCTCAGCAGCATCCGCGAGGAGGTCGCGACCGCCATTCACGGCACGTCCAGCATCCTGGTCCTGGGGGAGTCGGGGACCGGCAAGACGTTGCTGGCACGGGCCATCGCGGAGGCCAGCGGCCGGCGGCCGATCGTGCGCGCCACGCTGGGCCAGAGCGACGACCTGAACACGATCACCAGCGAGCTCTTCGGCCATGCGCGGGGGGCCTACTCGGGCGCCAGCGGAAAGCGCGTCGGGCTGGTCGAGTTTGCCAACCACGGGACGCTGATCCTGGACGAGATCCTGAACCTGCCCAGCCACGCGCAGCAGCTGCTGCTGGACTTCACGCAGTTCGGCACGTATCGCCCGCTGGGCCACGAAGACCGCGAGCCCAAGCGATCCGACGTCCGCATTATCGCGGCCACAAACGGCGATATGCAGGCCGCCATGAAGGAGGGGCGCTTCAGGACCGACCTCTTCTACCGCCTGGCCAACGTGACGCTGCGACTGGCCCCACTACGAGAGCGGCACGAAGACGTGGTTCCGCTGGCGGAGTCGCTGCTGCAGGCCGAGGGGCGTCGATGGACGCTGTCGGTGGACGCGCGCCGACTGCTGGCGTCCCCACAGCATGCGTGGCCGGGCAACGTGCGCGAGCTGGAGGCGGTCATGCGGCGGGCTCGTGAGCGCGCGCTGGCGTACAACCCCGACGGGGGCGTCATCGAGGAGGCGCACATCGCCCCAAGCCTGGCGGGTACCGCAGAGCTGGCTCCCGGAGTGGCGGCGGACAGCAGCCGGCCGTTTGCGATCGAGCCCAACGACATCGGCGGCAGCTTTGAGCGGCTGGCCGAAGAGCGCGACTCGCTGGACGGCGCCGAGAAGGCCTTGATCGAGCTGGCCCTGCGCAAATACCACGGGGTGTTGGCGCACGCGGCCCGCGAGCTGGGTATCCCGCGCAGCAGTCTCATCAGCCGTATCGCCACACTGGGCATCGAGCGCCCGGGCAAGCCCTGAGCGAGCACGCGACCGGCGACTTCGCGGGTACAACACGCTTCCAGGTGCGCAGGCGGCTGGGCGCGGGCGCCATGGGCGTCGTCTACGAGGCGCTGGACACCGAGCGCGACGCGGTTGTGGCGCTCAAGACGTTGCACGGGATGAGCCCGGACTCCATCTACGCGCTCAAGCGAGAGTTCCGGGCGCTGGCGGACGTCTCGCACCCCACGCTGGTGCAGCTGTACGAGCTGTTCTCCGAAGACGACCGCTGGTTCTTCACCATGGAGTTGGTGCGGGGCGCGGACCTACTGACGTACGTGCAGGCCACGGCGGCCGAGCCGGACGCCGGCGTCAGCGCAGGCGACGAGACGGTTGATCGGGCGCGCCCCGGGACCGACACCGTGCGCAGCATCTTTGCGCAGCTGGCGTCCGGCGTACGCGCACTGCATGCGGCCGGGCGCCTGCACCGCGACATCAAGCCGTCCAACGCGATGGTGACCGGCGAGGGGCGCGTGGTGCTGCTTGACTTCGGCCTGGCGCGGGAGCTCTCGTCCGATCAGATCTATGAGTCCGTCGAGCAGGGGATGATCGGAACGCCTGCCTACATGGCGCCGGAGCAGGCGTTTGGTGGAGAGGTCACCGAAGCGAGCGACTGGTATGCGGTAGGCGTCATCCTCTACGAGGCGCTCACCGGGCGGCTGCCCTTTGAGGGATCGGTGCGCGACATCCTGATCGGCAAGCATCAGGAGGACGCGCCCTCCCCGCGCGCGCTGGCCCCGGATGCGCCCGACCGGCTACTGGTGCTGGTCGAGGGGCTGCTGCGGCGTGATCCGCTGGCCCGACCGACCGGACAGGCGGTGCTGGCGGAGCTGATCGGCACCGGCGCGGCGCTGAGACCCGAGCCGGCCCCCGCGCCCAAAGAGACCACGACGCTGCTGGGTCGCGACCAGGAACTCAAGAAGCTCGAGGACGCGCTTGAGACCGTGCGCGGCGGTCAGGCGACGACCTGCTTGGTGCACGGGAGCCTGGGCGCCGGGACAACCGCGCTGATCCAACAGTTCATAGCGCGCGTCATGGCGGCCGATCCGACGCTGGTCGCGCTGAAGGGGCGCTGCTTCGAGCGGGAGTTGGTGCCGTTCAGGGTGCTGGACAGCGCGATCGACTCGCTGTGCCGCTTCATGAGCAAGCTGCCGGCGGCTGAGGTGGAGGCGCTGCTGCCACGCGACATCGAGGCGCTCACCCGCGTCTTTCCCGTAATGCGCCGGGTCCGCGCGATCGCGGCCGCGCCAACGCGCGTGCGGGCGGGCGCGGACCCCAAGGAGGTTCGGCGCCGCGCCTTCAACGCGCTGCGGGAGCTTGTCGCGCGTCTGGCCGACCGCCGCCCGCTGATCGTCTGCATCGACGGCATGCAGTGGGCGGACCCGGACGGCGCGGCGCTGCTGGCGCACATGCTGCGACCGCCGGATGGGCCAATCGCGCTGCTGGTGCTCGGCTATCGCACAGAGGACGCCGCGTCGGCGCCGGTGCTGGCCGGGCTGCTGGACACGCTGCAGAGCGCCAAAACCCCCGCGGTGGACGTGCCGATCGAGGCGCTGGATCCGGCGCAGACGCGGCTGTTGGCGGAGCAGCTGCTGGGCGACGAGAAGGCGCTACCCGAGGTGCTGGACGCGCTGGTTGGAGAGTCCGGCGGCAACCCCGCGCTGGTGGGCGATATCGTGGCGTTTCTGAAAGCCTGGCCGGGCCTGGCGGCCACGCCGGCGGGAGTGGAGCAGGTCCGCTTGGATCGCGTACTGGAGGCTCGTCTGGAGACGCTGGATGCGGACTCCAAGCGGCTGCTGGGCGTCGTAGCGATCGCCGGTGGCCCGATACGCACGACCGTGGCGACGCGGGCGGCCGCGCTGGGCACACACGGTCACGCGGCGATCGAGGCGCTGCGGGCGAGCGGGCTCATTCGGGCCACGGGCTCCCGAGACCAGGTCGTGCTGGCGCACGAGGGGCTGCGCGACACGCTGGTGGGTCAAACCGACGTGGCCACGCGCCACCGTGACCTGGCGGTGGCGCTGGAGGTGCTGGACGATGTGGACCCGGAGATCATCGCGTACCACCTGGAGCGCGCCGGGCTCGAGAAGCGCAGCGCTGTGTATCTGGTGGCGGCGGCGGACCGTGCCGTCAGCGGGCTGGCGTTCAACCGTGCGGCCGGGCTCTTCACGCGCGCGATCGCGCTCACGGAGGACGAGACGGCCCGCACCGCGCTGGTCATCAAGCTTGGGGAGGCGCTGTCGGCAAGCGGCCGGGGCTCAGAGGCCGCGCGCGCGTTCTTGGACGCAGTGGCCGGCTCAACCGAGTCTGAGGGTCTGGAGCTGACCCGGCGGGCAGCCGAGCAGTACCTGCGCGCAGGCCACGTGGACAAGGGGCTGGAGTCGCTGGATCGCGTCCTGGAGGACGTCCACATGCGCCTGGCCGAGACGCCGGGCCGCGCGCTGGCGTCGCTGTTGTGGCGGCGCTTTCAGTTGAAGGTCCGCGGGCTGGGCTTCATCGCACGACCGGCCGAGCAGATCACCGACGATGAGCGCCGGCGCCTGGATGCGTGCTGGACGGTGACGGTCGGGCTGGGCGTGATCGACAACATCCGTGCGGCCGACTTTCAGACACGCCATCTGCTGTATGCCCTGGGCTCGGGCGACACGTCGCGGATCTGTCGCGCCGTCGCCAGCGAAGCGGGCTTCTCATCGACACAGGGCACGCCGAACACGGCGCGCACGGCCATGCTCTTGAATCGCGCACAGACGATGGCCGGCGAGAGCGGCGACGAGTACCTGCAGGCGTACGGTCTCGTGATCGCCGGCATCGCGGCGTACATGGAGGGTCGTTGGGCCGCGGCGCTCAGGCTTTGCCGCGAGGCGGAGGCCGCGCTGTTGGAGAATTGCAGCGGTGTGGCATGGGAGCTGGGCAGCGCGCGAATGACCGCGCTGTGGAGCCTGGCCTACCTGGGGGAGATGAGCGAGCTGAGCCGCCGCGTCCCGGAGCTGGTCCGCGACGCCCATGACCGCGGCGACATGTACGTGTCCACCAGCGTGCAAACCGGGCTGCCCAACCTGGTGTGGCTGGTGCGCGACAAGCCGGAGCGCGCTCGGGCGGAGCTGGAGAACGCCATCAAGCGCTGGTCACGCCGCGGCTTCCACACACAGCACTATTGGGACCTGCTGGCAGAGACCCAGATCGACCTGTATCGCGGCGAGGGCATGACGGCGCTGAAGCGGCTGGACGAGACCTGGCGCCCCCTGAAGCGGTCGGCCCTGCTGCGCGTGCAGACCGTGCGCGTCGAGTCGCTGTATCTTCGTGGCCGCGCAGCCATTCGAGCTGCGATGGCCGACAAATCCCAAAGCACCGCGCTGCTGGGCCGCGCCAAGGCGGACGCGTCCAAGTTGGGGCGTGAGCGCGCGGCCTGGGCCTCGGCGCTGGCGACGCTGCTGACGGGATGCGTGAACGCCGCCGAGGGCCGTACGAGCGAGGCCGTCGCCCGGCTGGAGACCGCCGCGCTGCAGTGCGAGGCCACCTCAATGGTGCTGTATGCGAGAGTGGCCGACCGCGCGAGAGGCCGCCTGCTGGGCGGGGACGAGGGCCGGGCGCTGGTCACGGCGACCGACGACTGGCTCCGCGATCAGACGATCCGAGACCCCGAGCGCTTCGCCGCGATGCTCGCTCCCTAAGAGTCGTGGGACTGATCCTTCGGCGGCTCGATCCAGTCCAGCGCCGTCATGCCGATGGCGCCGAGCTCGTCCTGAAACTTCATCGAAGTCTCGACGTCGATGGCGTTGGCGATGGCGGAGACCCGGCACATGGACTCCAACAGGGTGTCGACGCCCAGTGTAGGCTCAGTCATCACGACCTGTTTGAAGTTGGCGTCGACCTGGATGTAGTTCTCGTTATCCGTGGTCCAGCTCTCGACGTGCAGCAGCTTGATCTGGGCGCCGTCCATGGTGACGTAGCCCTTGTAGGTGTTGTCCTCGTTTGCGAACGACGTGCCGGCGAACTCGCACCTGTGGTCGATGTGCGTCTCCATCGTGTTTTGCAGGTAATCGACCGCCGGTGCGCCGGTCGCGTAGCCCGGCTCCACGATATACGCGCTGGGGAGCGCGTCGTCCGCCGCTTTGTAGAGAAAGTAGAGGGAGACAGCCCCAAACCGCGTTCCCGTTCGCGGGGGCGTGACCATCTCCGCGCGCCGCGGGGTGAAGTCCAGGCCCTGCTCGCTGCACCACGACTGCAGCGTGGGCAGATCGGGCAGCAGCCGGTCGCTGGGCTCTGACCGGCCGGCAAACGACTGCACCGTGACGTCCGACTCGGTCGGCAGGTCGAACCGGATCATCGCCAGGTCGCCACAGAACTCCTCGTACGGCGCCGCCAACCCGACGCGTGTGTGTATTGAGTCGATCTTGTAGTGCGTGATCTTGTGCGACTCCTTTGGGCTGGGGAGCGTCGGCGGCGGGACCTTCAGGTGGCTGTATGAGCTGTCCGGCCGCTTCGCCAGGGCTGCAAACACAACGTCGACGTCGGCGTCGGAGGCGGGCGCGCAGCCTGGATGCGACTTCTCCAGCAGCGCCCGCATGTCCTCGAACGCGCTCTCTCCTACCTGATCCTTGATGCTGACCACGGCTGTGCCCCTCCTAGGTTGTCTGCGAGCCCTGAGAATCGGGGACCGCTGCGCTCGCTGTCAACCCGGCAACGCTCAGGTGGCCAACTGGCGTGGGTGGTGCGTGTCCCACCAGCGATCGGCGCGCTGTGGGCTCCAGCTGCCGCCGACATCGCACCCGGCGAGCGCGTCGCGCAGCTCCATCGCCGTTTGAAAGCGGTCCGCCGGGTCTTTGGCCAGGCAGCGCAGCACCGCCGCGTCGATACACGCGGGCACCGGCAGCTCCGTGCGCTCCGACGGTGGAACCGGCGCGGCGTCGGCGTGAGCCAGCAGCATCTTCACCACGCTGCTCTCCGAAAAAACGTGCTCGCCAGTCAGCAGCCAGTACGCCACACAGCCCAGCGCATAGATGTCGGTGCGCGCGTCCACCGTGTCCTCGCCCTCTACCGATTCGGGCGATGCGTACGCGGGGGTGCCTGAAAACTCCACGTCTTCGGCGTCCTGCGACCTCGCGGCGCTGGTGGTCGGTTTGACCAGGCCGAAGTCCAACACCTTGAGCACGTCCGAGCGCAGCCCCAGCCGCCCCACATGCAGGTTTGCGGGCTTGATGTCGCGATGAACCAAACCGCGACCGTGCGCCTCCGCAAGCGACTCACAGGCCTGCAGCAGCCAGTGCACAGCGCGCTCCGGACTGACCGCGCCGTGCTGGGCGACAAGCTGCTCCAGGTCGACGCCCTCCAGGTACTCCATCACGTAATAGAAGATGCCGCCCGGCGTCGTGCCGAAGTCGTACACCTCGACCGTGTTGGCGCTGCGCAGGCCGGCCGTCGCACGCGCCTCGCGCTCAAACAGCGTGACGAGCCGCTTGGCGGCGTCCGCGTCCTTGCCGCACAGCAGGTCCGGCCGAATGATCTTCACAGCAGCCGGGCGCGCCAGCGTCTTGTACCGGGCGAGCCACACCTCGCCCATTCCGCCGCCGCCGATCTGCTCCAGAAGCTCGTACTGGGTGTCTTCCTGCCCTTGCGCCACCTTGCGGAAGAGCTTGTCCATGAGCCCGGCAGCCGCCGCACAGACCAGCGTTGCGGCCCCCATGATCAGGGCGCCCGTCTCATGGAATCGAAGCGTCAGCGGCGCCATGCCTGCGGCCAGCAACAAGGGCACCGTGCGCTCCGGACGGTCCAGCGACAGCGCGGCATACGTCGCCATGAGAATCGAGGCGTGCAGCATGGTGCGATACCAGACAGCCGTCGCCGCCGCGTCGGAGGTCGCGGCCTCCATGCCGAGCTGACCGCGATACACGATGAGCGCAGTCACCGTGAGCGCGCTGCCGACCTGGAGCAAACGCATCACGCCCGGAGTCAGGCGCCCCGACCCGATCGCCGCCAGCGCGCCGAGCAGCACGCCGGCCGCTATCACGCCGTATGGCGCGGTCGACGGCAGGCCCAGCACCCGATCGGTGATCATGATGGCCGCCACCGCCAAGAGCATGAGCACCGTCATCACAGCGGACAGCGGCCTCGCTATGATGCCGATGAGGTCGCCGCCCGGACCGGGCAGCAGTCCCGTATCCGGTCACAACCGGGCTTTCGGCTCCGCGGAGGTGTCGGTCGGCTGCCCGCTCAGAAGCGCACGTCCAGCGTTGCGCCTCTCGTACCCGCCGGCCCAACCGGGTGCAGGCGCCACGTGTGTCGGGCCGGTTTGTCTTCCGCCGGCGCGTCCAGCGCGACCAGGATTGTGCCGGCGATCAGAGCCACCGCACCGGCGCCGTACAGCACATAGGCGGTGGTAATGGTGGCGAAGACCTCGTCGTCGTAGGCCTGATCGTAGGCCGCTTTGGGCGAGAGGCCCGGGGGCGCAGCGGCCGGGTCGAGATACTGTTCGTGCAGCGTCTCGTTTCGCGCAAATGAGAGGCCGTGCAGCGTACCGGCGGCGGCGACGAGGGCGACGCCTGTTCCCACCGTCACCCAGCCCCAGGCCGAGCCCGGCTCCGGATCGGGCTGGGCCACCACCACGGGCATCAACTTCGGCTTGGCCAGCTGGACGACCTGAGGGCGAGGCTGCTCGACACGAATCTGGGCCGGCGGGGGCTTCGGAGGCGCCAGCGACACCTGAAGAGGCTGTTTGCGGGCCGCGGCGGGCACTCGGACCTCGGTCCGCTTGAACTTGCCACCCTGAACGGCCATCCACACCGAGCGCTTGCCCGGCTTGAGCCACCACGCGACCGGGCACGCGTACGTGGGCGTGGACTCACCTGCGCCGAACCGGATCGTCGCGGCCGTCTCTCCGCAGGAGACCTGCAGAGGCCGGTAACGCTTGGCCAGCTTCCGAGTGACGGCGGCCTGCCATCGCGCGACCTGCGGGTCGGGCCTGGTCGCCAATGTCCGGGCCCGCTGCAGGTGATGCCAGGCTTCGGGCAGCTTTTTGGTTTTGCGATACGCGAGCCCGAGCGCCTTGTGCAGGCTGGGTTGCACCGCGGGATCCAGCTTGTCGATGACGGTCAACCAGATCGTGATGGCGGCGCTGTATTGTTTTTTGCGGGCCAGATCGAGCCCCTCGTTGAAGCGCTGAGCCGCCTGCGACGTCTGGGACCGGGCCGGCGCGGGCCACAGCATCACCAGCGCCACCAGCACGACGACCAGGCGGATTGCGCGCTCAAGCATGGGCTAGAAGATACCATGCCCGCGATGTGTTACTCGGGCAGCTTGCCGATCCCCAGAAAATCCGAGTCGACCCGCTTCTTCGGCGGCCTGCGCTTCATCCGGCTGCGCGTCGTGGTCACGAGCTTGGCGAGCTCCGGAGTTCTGCCCAGCAGCTTCTGAGCCCTTTTGAAGTGCTTCAGTGCGCGTCGGTAACGGCGCCGATCCAGCGCGGCCCTGCCCGCAGCGACCGCTCTGCGGCCCGTTGAAAGCCGCTTCACCAGCGCGGGGGCGTGGTCGAGCTGGCGACGACCGTACGAGACATGAAGCAACGCGGGGCGGCGTGGCAGCCGGACAACAACCGCTGGCGCTGCCGCCTCGGGGGTCTCAACTGGTTTTGCCGCGGGAGCGCTGCGAGCGGGGCGGGCACCCGCAACGGGCGCACCCTGCATGTCGGGGCTCTGCGGCGCGGCCGACGGCGTCGATGTCGGCGTCGCGGCGGGCGCCACGGCGGCGCTCTGCGTATGGGCGGTGGCCTGCGCAGGTGGTATGGACGGCGCCTGAGGCGATTGGCGCGCGAGCCACATCGCCACGCCGACAGCGCAGACCACAAGCACGCCGAAGAATATGGCGGCCAGCAGCGGACGGCGCGACCGCTTGCGCGTACCGGGCAACACAAACGAGGGGTCGTCGATCCGGGTTTGCACGGCGGCATTGTCGACATCGGTGCCGTGTTCCGAGCGGGCGGCAGAGGGCACGCGGGCCACGATTGCGGTTCTGGCGACGATCGGGGTGGCGACCGGCTCCTCGACCGTGGCGTGTGGCGCTGGCCCCATGGAGAGGACCGTGTCGGCGCGTCGGACGGCTGTGGGACTGACGACCGTACGAGACGCGGCGTCCAGGTCGTGCGCGGTGTCGCCCAGCCGGGTCTGAGCGACCTGCACCCCGGGCGCGGACGGAACCTTGCGATAGAGCGTTGCGGCGCTGCCCCACCCCGTGCGAGCAGCCAGGGCCAGCGCGTCCGAGAGCGCGGCGCGAAAGGCCTGCACGGTGCTGAAACGCTCATTGCGGTCTTTGGCCATCGCCTGCGTGACGAAGGCCTCGATCGGGCCGGGCACATTGGCGTTGGGGTTGCGCATGTTGACCGGGACCAGCGGCTCTTCGACGTGCATCAGCATGGTGGCCATCATGCGATCGCCGGAGAACGGCACGGTGCCCGTGAGCATGGTGTAGAGCACGACTCCGAGAGAGTAGAGATCGGTGCGGCCGTCCAGCTCCTCGCCGGTCGCTTGCTCAGGGCTCATGTATTCAGGGGTGCCGGCGACGGCGCCGATCTGGGTGACGACGGTGCCGGTGAAGTCCCCGATCAGCTTGGCCAGGCCGAAATCCAGAACAGTGACGTGCTCCCCACCGCCCTCGGGCGACAAGAAGATGTTCTCGGGCTTGATGTCGCGATGCAGGATGCTCTTGCGGTGGGCCTCTTCCAGCGACGCGCAGACTTGAAGCGCGATGTCCGCGGCGCGGTGGTAGCCGAGCACCCCCTCTTTGAGCAGGACGTGCGCCAGGGACTGCCCCTCCAACAGGTCCATCGCGTAGTAGAGCAGCCCGTCGGAGGTGACGCCCATATCGAAGACCGTGACTGTGTGCTCGCTCCGCAGCGCCGCGATCGCGCGCGCCTCTTTGCGGAAGCGCTTGATGGCGCTGCCCTCGTCGTTGAGCTTGCCGCTCAGCACCTTGACCGCCACCTGACGGCTCAGCAGACGCTGCTCGGCGCGATAAACGATGCCCATGCCGCCGCGCCCGATCTTCTCGATAACGTAGTAGCGGCCGTCCAGCAGGCGGCCCACCAGGTCGCACTCATCCGTGCAAACCAGCGCCATCCCGTCCGCGGGACAACACGTGACGCCTGGAGGGTACTGCTCGTAGCAAACCGGACACGACTTCGGCTGCTCCATACTGTTGGAATATCAGAGGATCCGGTGACGCGGCAATCACTGTGAACCGCCGGGCGGCCGCCACCGGGACGTTGTCGTCCTGGGAATCGCGATGTCCGCCGAGTAGAATGCGTGCCAGTGTCGCAGTTGGAACCGCTGGTCCGAATCATCCTGGCCGGTCTCTTGATGACCGGGTGCGTCCGACCGTTCGACGACTTTCCGCCGGGTCTCACCCCGCCTGAGGTGGTCGCGACCGGGGAAATCGCAGCCGACATCGAGACCGATGCGCCCGCGAAGCCGGATGTCACCAACGACCCACAGCAGCCTCCACCAGACGCGCCGGAGGTCCAGCCGGTCCTGGACCAGGACAAGGACACCATCCCCGACGACGAGGACAACTGCGTCGATGTAGGCAACCTGGCTCAGCACGACTTCGACCAGGACGGGCTCGGCGACGCGTGTGATCCCGATGACGACAACGACGGGAGCCTTGATGAGGATGACTGTGCGCCGCTGAACGCGCAGATCGGCACGGAGGCGCCGGAGCTTTGTGATGGCGCGGACAACGACTGCGACGGAACGACCGACCAGGAGCCTGACGGAGACTGTGGTGAAGTGGGCGTCTGTAGCGCGGGCGTGCCGACGTTCTGCCAGGGGGAGAACGTCTTCTGTCACTTCCAGGCGGTACCCGCCTTTTGCGCCTACGACCTGTGCGACGGGGTGGACAACGACTGCGACGGTGAGACCGACGAAGACGACTTCGGGGTCTGCTGCGACTGCATCGGACAGGGGGCGCCTATCCCCGACTGGTACATCGTCTGCGACCCCGTCGCGGCGGACCCGGACGACGACGACGACGGGATACCGGACATCGACGACAACTGTCCCTTGACCCCCAACACCGGGCAACAGGACCTGGACGGGGACGAGGTCGGCGACATCTGCGATCCGGATGACGACGGCGACGACGATCCGGACGAGCTCGACTGCGCGCCCACAAATCCGGCTGTCCATCACGAGGCCGCCGAAGTGTGCAACGGACAGGACGACGACTGTGATGAGGCGATCGACGAAGACCTGCCGTTTGTGACCTGCGGAGCCGGGATCTGCCAGACCACCGTGCCGAGCTGCGTGGACGGCACCGAGCAGGTCTGCGAGCCGCTGGACCTGGCGTCCGATGAGGTCTGCGACAACATGGACAACGACTGCAACTCACTGGTGGACGACGGCCTGCCTGCCGTCACGTGCGGGCTGGGCGAGTGCGCAGTGACGGTGCCCGGGTGCTCCGAGGGGGGGCAGACGCCGCAGTGTGTTCCAAAACCCAAGGCGGATGAGATCTGCGACGGCAAAGACAACGACTGCAATGGGGCCACCGACGAGGAGCTCGGCACTCAGAGCTGCGGATCCGGACCCTGCACCAGCGTGGTAGCCGCATGCGAGAACGGGGCGGTCCCCACCTGCGTGCCCAAGCCAAGCACCGGTCAGCCGTGTGAAGCGCCGCCCGCGGAGTGCACGAAGACGACCAGCGGCACCGATCTGTGCGGCGAGCCGTGCACAAAAGTGGGTCCGCTCAACTGCTTCACGGTGCACCCAGCCTGCACGGAGTCCAACCCGGGCGCGCCGACCGACGACCCGAAATGCACCACACCCAAAGGCAGCTTCGGCTGCGGGCTTGGCGGCAACTGCGACGCGTTTCCCAACACCATCGGCGCGGACTGCGGCAACTGCGAGGTGATCCACTGCATGCAGGTGGTTGGACAGGCGAGTGTGTCGCAGTTCGTATGCAACAACATCCCTGTGCCGCCTACACCGTAGAAGCCCTCGCCGTAATCAGCTCGTCACGCGCAATCGGTACAGGCACAGGGCACCAGGCAGGCCTTTGACCTCGGCGCGAAACCGCTCCACCGGGCCACCCCACGCGGTCAGCTGCTGCTGGACGGTGCTGTCGTCGTGAACGGCGGCGCTCAGGACCAGCTCGCCCGCACCGGCCAGACCCTCCAGGCGCGACGCCATGTTGACCGTGCCGCCAAAGTAGTCGAGGCCCGCCGTGTCGGTGTGAACAGCCATGGCTGAGCCGCTGTGGATGCCAAGGCGCAGTCCGGGAGGCTGTGCGAGGCCGCGCGTGGCGATCCAGTCGGGATACTCTTTCAGCATGCGCAGGCCCGCGGCCACAGAGGCCTCCGGCGCGTAGAAGGCGGCCATGATCGCGTCGCCGATGGTCTTGACGGTCACGCCGCCGCAGTCGTCAACGATCTCGCGCAGCAGGTTGAAGTGGTCGTGCACGAGGCGGAAAGCGTCGGCGTCGCCAAGCTCGTGATAGAGGGCCGCTGAGCCGGTCAGATCGGTGAACAGAAAGGCCATCGCGCGCACGCCGATGCGTACGTCCGGCGCCAGGACAGCCGGCCCGAACCGGCGCCGATACTCGGGCATCGTGGCGATGTAGGCCGCCGGTACGCCGTCGGTGACCTGCGCTGTTCCGGCCAGGGTGACGCGCGCTCGTCCGGCCGTCTTGTTGCTGAGCGCCAGCCGAACCGCGCCCGACCGCAGGGAGACCGCGGTGCGGGTGTCGCCCACGGCCCACTCCAGGCTGTCTGCGCCCTCCTCGCCGGTGCTGATCTCCAGGTCGGCCTGCTCGCCGCCGGCGCCGAGAAACCAGCGTCCCGGCGGCAGCTGCAGGTCGACGGGGTCGTCCGCGCCGGGGGGCAGCGTGATCATTGCCAGCACGTCCGGACGCCCCGCCGGATACAGTGTGCAGAAGGCCTCGCCCGCCGGCGGCCGAACAGACACGTGCGCGGCGAACATCGCCTCGACGTTGCGGTCGAGATCGGCCCCGAAGTGCAGGCGGCAGGACGCGCAATCCGCCTGATCCGCCAGGTTGGACAGCGTGTCGGCGCGATCCACTCCGGCGCGACAGCGCGGACACCGGATTGACCAGAACATCTCGACGGCGCCGGCGCTGACGCCCTCGAGGAAGGCCATGAGCACCCGACGGCGATCGGCCTGCCAGCGATCGGCCAGCGCAAACGGGCGCATCTCCCGCAGTGCGCTGGGGCGGGCGTACTGCAGCCAGCGCTCGCAGTGGTCGATGATCTCCTCGGCCCCGGTCTGCTCGCGCCACCGCCCCATGGCCAGCTGCACATCTCGCGGCAAGCTGCGCTGAGGCGCGATCGCTCCCGGCTCGCCCGGCGGCGGCAGGGCCATCAACGCGCGCTTCCAGACCTGGGCGCCACGGCGAGTCAGCGGCGCCACGGCCGCGGTGACCAGCGAGTTGGCCGCCTCCATCTCGATCTCGATGATCGGTCGCACGCCCGCACCGTCGGGCTCCAGCCGCGCCGAGTACACCGCGCGTCGCAGCAAGGGGCCGGTGATCTCGCGTACATGCCGAAAGAACTGGCCACGCACCCACCGTGACTCCACCTCGATGAAGCGGTGGCGAATGGGGCCCGGCCCGATGATCGTGCCGCGCACTTCGGGATAGCCGTACTGGTCGTTGCTGATGTCCATGACCAGGGGCGGGTTACCCGCGAGGCGGTGCAGGTGATCGGTGTCGCCGACCAGCGCCCAGGCCTGCTCGCGGTCGGCGATGCCGCCCTCCACCACCACTTTCACGTGACTCTCCGTGCCGCCAGCGCCCCACCCACGCCGACCGCCAGAATGGAGCCGGTCATCAGCAGGTAGGCGGGCCCCGCGATGCCGCCAAAGTCAAAGCTCTCGGCGAAGCGGGCCAGCGCGATCAGCTGCAACACCGCGAGCACAGCGTACGTCCAGAAGGCGCCGGAGAGCCGCGCCAGGTCGTTCTCCCACACGGACTGGCCGGCAACCACGCCAAGCCCCAGCAGCCAGCACGCCACATAGCTGCCCATGGCCCCGCTGTCGGCGTCGCCGTAAACGATCTCGCCGGCCGCATAAGCCGGCGTCGGATCGAGGTCCCAGGGCCACACGTCCGCTGAGCTCTCGGGCATCACGAGCAGTCGCAGCCCCAGCGCCAAAAACACCAGGGTCTGCCCCGCCAACAACCCGCGAATCCAGACAGGTAGTGCCGGACCGCGCGGCGGATCCTCGCCCGGCTGCCGGCGCTGATGGACCAGAATCGCGCCCATAATCAACGGGACACAGGCGTACACGCCGACCCACGCCCACACCAGCGGGCTGCTGAAGTCATAGCCGTCCCAGTTCTGGGCGATCGGGATGTTGACCAGCGCCGTAAACGTCAGCACGCCCGGTACCGCAATGCGCGCCTGTGCCCAGCTGCCCGCCCGTGCCGCGCCCAGCTCCAAACCAACCGCGGCCCAGTAAGCCGCCCCAAGCGCCGCCGCCGTCAGCGGAGGATCGATCGTCCAGGCAAAGAAACGCGCCGTGTGCTCGGCCAGCAAAAAAGAGCTGCACCCCGGCGACAAACACCAGCGCGGCCGCGCAGTACAGAATGCCCCGCATGGCTTTCGTGACCTGCTTGTGCGGGGCGCTCATGAGGCCAAGATACGTCGGCTTAGCCCCGGTGTACACGTCGTGGGCTGAGGTCTACATGACGAGCCCCCCATCCACATCCATGGTGCGCCCGTTGAAGTACTCACACTCGATACAGAAGCGCACCGCCTGCCACAGGTCCGCGGGTGTCCCGATACGCCCGACCGGAATCGCCGCCACCAGCGCATCCAGCGCGCTCTGCCGCATGCCCTGCGTCATGGGCGTCTCCACCATCCCGGGCGCGATCGCTGTTGCCCGGATGCCGTACCGCGCCCACTCCCGCGCCCACGTCACCGTGTTGGCCGCCAACGCCGCCTTGGCCGCCACATAGTTCGACTGCCCACGATTGCCGTGCCGCGACAGCGACGAGATGTTCACCACGACGCCGGACGTCTCCTGCTCGATCATCTGCGCCGCCACCTCCCTGGCCATGAGCGTGGCGCCGGTCAGGTTCACCGCCAGCACGGCCTCCCAGTCCGCGCGCGCCAACCGACGGACCTCGCCCGTCTTCCGGTCCCGCTTGACCAACAAGCCGTCGCGAATTATGCCCGCGTTGTTCACCAGCGAGTTCACGCCGCCCATTTGCTGCACCGCCCAGTCAACAAACTCCACGACGCCGGCCTCATCCGAGACGTCCAGGCGGCGGCGATGAATCCCCCGCGGCAGCGTCTCCAACCCGGCCTCATCGACGTCGCCAACAGCGACCTGCGCCCCAGCCAGATGCAGCTGCTCCGCAAAATAGGCGCCCATGCCGTTGGCGGCGCCGGTCACAATGATCTTTGTCTTATCCAGTCGCATCGTCTCGCTCCCCTTGCGCATCGATATTGCAGCGCAACATTTTGTACGCATAGCAGTCGCACTTTGATTGTGCAACGCAACATTATTCTTTTTTTGGGGGTTACTACGGCTCGCAGGTAAACAGGGGCGCAATGGGCGCAAACGCGGTGCCGTTGGTCTCGTCGTACGCGCTCAGCGCACCCGAGATCGCCCCCTCGATATCACCCATCGTCTGGCCGAGCTTGTCGACCTCCGACGCCTCCGCCGCGCACATCAGTCGTGCCTGGCCGCAGACGTCCAGCGCCTCGCAGCCCTCCAGCGCCATCGCCGGCTCCAGAGCCGCGTCGCCATACAGGATCACGCCGTCCACCATGACCATCCGAATCTCACCCGGACCGGCGTCGATCACCGCGTTCCACGGATCTTCGACGTCGCCCTGCACCACGATCAGGTCCGCGAGCTTGCCCTCGGTCAGCGAGCCCAGCCAGGGGTCGACCGCCAGCACCTCGGCCGCATTGATCGTGGCCATCTGCACCAACTGCTGCGAGGTGGGCACGCCCTCCCACTTTTCGTTGGACCACTTTCGCGCAAAGTCCAGCTCATCCAGCAAGCTGATCGCGCCGCTCAAAGACCAGTCGGGGGCCAGCGCAACAGTCAGCGGCGGGTCGGTCGCCAGCGCGGCCGGCACGTTGGTCGTCAGGCCATACAGCGCGGCGTTCGACGACGGCGACCACACCAGGCCCATCCCCGAGTCGGCCATCGTCTGAAAGTCCTCCGCCGCCAGCGCTGTCCCATGCACAACCGTCACCTGCGGCAGGTTCAGCCCCAAATCCAGCAGCTTGATCCACTCGTTGTACGCAGACGTGTTCTCCGGCGTCCCCTCAGCCACATGCACCACGTACGCCCACGTCTTGCAGCTGTCGAAGTTCGCCTTCAGCGGCTCGGCCGCGCTCGGCGTCGGCAGGCCAAGTGACGAGACCTGGATGTGGTCCGCCGACGCGTTGGCCGTGCACTCCAGCGGATCGACCCCCGGCGGCGCATCGACCTTCGGCAAATCGTTGAACTGCCCGTCAATCGTACGCGCCAGCGACGCATAACACTTCATCGGGCTGCCCTTGGGAGAGCCCAGCACCGCCGTCGTCCCGCCGATCAGCGACTTCAGCTCGCCGTACTTCAACACCTCGCACTTCAAGTTGGCCGCCGCCTTCGTGATCAGGTTGTCGTACGCGTCCTGCATCTCCTGATAACCCGGATCCGATGTCCACTGATTGTGGTTCTCGTAGAGCTTGGACACCGACCAGTCGTCCGTATCGAAGACGTTGTAGAGGATGTGGTTGTGCGTATCGATCAGCCCCGGATAGATGAGCCCGTTGGTCTCGATGACCGTCGCCGCCTCCGCGCCCGGCACCGCTGAGCAGTCCTCCTGAACACAGGCGAGCGCGTTGCCGACCACGAGGACCTCGCCGTCAAACGCCTCGCCCTGACTGACCACCATGCCCTTGAGCAAGAGCTTGTCCGGGTCGCCCAGCGCGGAGATCACGGGAACCTCGGCGTCCGGATCCGGCGCACCACAGTTCGGCAGCTCGTCCCCGCCGTCCGGACACGGATCCTCGTCCGCGCACAGCCCATCCTCATCCGCGTCGTCCAGCGGGTCCAGCGGGCACGGGTCCACGCAGTCCGCCGCGCCATCCTCGTCGGTGTCCGCAAAGTCCTCGTCCACCACCTCGTCGCAGTTGTTGTCGATGCCGTCGCAGCTCTCGGCCTGCAGCGCCCCGAGCTCAGCGTCCAGCGGGGCGCAATCGGTGTCGTCCGGGTCCCCGTCGTTGTCGTCATCGGTGTCCGCGTTGTCGCCCACACCGTCCTCATCCCAGTCCGCGCTCTCGCTCGCGTCCAAGGGAAAGAAGTCCAGCCAATCGTCCACCTGGTCGCCATCGTCGTCCTGGTCGCACTCGTCGCCCGCCCCATCCAGATCGGTGTCCAGCTGATCGGGGTTGGGCGTATCCGGACAGTTGTCGAGGACATCGACAGCGCCATCCAGGTCCGTATCGGGCGCATCCTCCAGGCACGTCGCGGCGTCGGGATGACACAGCGACGCCTCGCAGATCTTCCACGACCGCTCCAGGCACTCGTCCGCGTCGCTGTTGCCGCAGGTCCACGCGTGGGTCGTCAGCTCGCTGCAGCCCGCGTCGCCCTCCTGACACTCATCAACACACGCGTCACACGCCTCGGCCTCACCGCACGCCGGCGCCTGCGCAAACGGGTCCCACGTGCAGCACTCAGCGCACGGCACCACCTCCAGCGCGCCCCCCTTGCACCACACCAGCGCGCCCTCGAAGCACTCGCCATCTCCGGGCGTCTGATGGCACGCATCGCCGCTGTTGAGGCAGGTCCCCGCGCTCGTGCACAGGCCCGAGTCGCCGCACCCGCCGCAGTCACAGCCGTCGGGCGTCACCCCGCACTCCAGCGCGTCGCAGCCCGGCGTGGTATCGCCGACGCACAGACCGTCGATGCAGACGTCCACCGCCGTGCACGCGTCACCGTCATCGCAGGTGGTCGCAAACGGGCTGGGCCCCGTCTCGCAGACCCCGGTTTCAGACACGCACTCGGTCGTGGTGCACGGGTTGCCGTCGTCCTCGCACGTCACCACCGTGGAGACGTCGATGCGACACACATACGGCACCTCCGCTTTGTCGCAGGCCAGCGCCCCATTGCAGAGATCAGCATCCTCCAGCGGCGCGCAGTCCGAGTCGGCGCGGCACTGGCAGACATCCACGCCGTCGACCACGCACGGATCGGAGATAACCACGCCCGGATCCGGCTGCACGTCCTCAGGGGCCACGATGTCGGGGACGACCTCATCGGGCACCTGCACGTGCGGCAGGCTGGGATCCCCGCAGCCGGCGCACCATACGACCAGCGCCGCCACCGACACCATTCGCAGCAGCGCCCTCACAGGATCAGGTCCCGCAACGTCAACGCGGACCGCGCGGGCTCCACCGGGGGCGGCGTCGTCACGCCCAGCGCCTGATAAGCGGCCGTCTCCATCGCATCGAGCGCCGTCCCATCAAGGGTCGCGGGCCGGCTCGGGCCTCGCGAGTAGCGCATCAGCTTGTACATCTGTGTCTCCGTCAGGCTCGTATACGTTCTGGTTCCCGCCGCTATCTCCTGCTGCCAGCGCTGCACATCGTCCGGCACCACTGCCACCGCGCGACTCGCCGCGGGCACAAAGAGCGCCCGACCGTCGGCCAGAGCAATGGTGCGCGCTCCTGAAGCATCCGCAGACCACGTCGCCACGTCCAGCGATCGCAGCGCAGGCGGGCGGCCCTGTGCCACCGTCAGAGCGTTCTGGGGGCTGCCGGGCGGGCTCCCCCAGCTGGACTCCTCTACATATAGAAGCTCGTCGCCGATCGTGAACACACCCACAACCCGGCGCGTCTCGTCGGGAAACCGCAGGCGCGCCGATTCCAGCAGCGCCACCGTGTCCTCCCGAGACATCGCCGCCATCGCCAAGTGGTCAGCACCCGCACGAAGCGCCAGGCTGCCGTCCTTGTTGGTGACCGCGCTGCCCTTGCCATTCGCCGAGACGGGGTCGGCAAACGAGAGCCCGAACTGGTGCACGCCGCGCCCCAGGCCCCGAGAATCCGTCAGCTGCACATACGACAGCGCCGGCGCATCACCCGCCATCACAAAGTCGGTGCCTGCCAGGCCGACGACCAGGTGCTCGCCGCACGGACCGGCGAATCCGGCTGGGTCTCTCATCATCAGCGCCAGGCGATCACGGTAGCGGTCGGGTACTGCGTTCAATTGGACCGACAATCTATCACGAGACGGGCCTTGCGCAGACGGCCTGTACGGATATAGTCCGCGCGTCATGAATGAGACACCGCCTGTTTCTGCCGTGGAAGCCTCTTTCCTCACTCCGACAGACACCTTCGTGCGCAGACACGTCGGCCCGACCGCGGCGGAAGTCGCCACGATGCTGGACGCGCTGGGGTACGACTCCCTGGACGCCCTGATCGATCAGGCCGTACCCCCCGCGATCCGTATGCAGCGGCCGCTGGCCCTGGGCCCCGAGCGCGGTGAGCACGAGCTGCTCGACGAGCTACGCACAATCGCGTCAAAAAACCGTGTACTGCGCTCCTATATTGGCATGGGTTATCACGACTGCATCACGCCGCCCGTGATCCAACGCAACATCCTGGAGAATCCCGGCTGGTACACGGCCTACACGCCGTACCAGGCCGAGATCGCCCAGGGCCGGCTGGAGATGCTCTTCAACTTCCAGACCATGGTCTCGGACCTGACGGGTCTGCCGATCGCGAACTCGTCCCTGCTCGATGAGGCCACAGCGGCCGCCGAGGCGATGGCCATGTCCCTGCGCGTGCGCCCGCGCAAGAGCGCAGCCGATACGTTCTTTATCTCCAAGGCCTGCCATCCGCAGACGATCGAGGTCACGCGCGCTCGCGCCGAGGCCCTGGGCGTCAAAGTCACCGTCGGCGATCACCGCTCGCTGACGCCCGACGGCACACTCTTCGGCGCGCTGCTGCAGTACCCGACAACCGACGGCCGCATCGAGAATTACTCGGACCTGATCGCGCGCCTGCACCACGTCGACGCCATGGTCACGGTGGCGGCCGACATCCTCGCGCTCACCGTGCTCACCCCACCCGGCGAGCTGGGCGCGGACATCGCGGTCGGCAACACCCAGCGATTGGGCGTACCGCTCGGCTTCGGCGGCCCACACGCGGCGTACTTCGCGACGGGTGAACAGCACCTGCGCAAGGTGCCCGGCCGCATCATCGGGCTGACGAAAGACGCCAACGATCAGCCCGCCCTGCGCATGGCCCTGCAGACGCGCGAGCAGCACATCCGCCGCGACCGCGCGACCAGCAACATCTGCACCGCGCAGGTCCTGCTGGCGGTCATCGCGGGCGCCTTCGCCGTCTACCATGGGCCGGCCGGTCTGCGCGCGATCGGCGTGCGAGTCCGGCGCCTGGCCTACGCCCTGCGGGACGGCCTCAATGCCCTGGGCCACCGCGTCACCGACGGCCCGATCTTCGACACGCTGCGGGTCACGCCAAAGACGTCTCAGGGGCAGGTCATGCGTGCCGCGCTGGATCTGGGCATCAACCTGCGCGCGATGGACGACGGGGACGTCTGCATCGCGTTGGACACCACTGTGACCGGCGCGGATCTCACCGATCTGTTGACCGCTTTCGGCGCCGCGCAGCCCGATGTCGCGGGCCTGGTGGCCTCGGCGTCCATCGCTGTACCGGACGCCCTCCAGCGCAAATCGGGCTACCTGACGCATCCCAACTTCCACAAGTATCACTGCGAAACGGAGATGCTGCGCTACCTCTTCAAGCTGCAGGGCCGCGACCTGTCGCTGACGCAGGCGATGATCCCGCTCGGCTCGTGCACGATGAAGCTCAACGCGACCAGCGAGATGCTGCCCGTCACGTGGCCTGAGTTCGGAGCGCTGCATCCGTTTGCCCCGCGCGACCAGACCCTGGGCTACCAGCGCCTCTTCGCGGATTTGGAGACCTGGCTGGCAGAGCTGAGCGGCTTCCAGGCGGTGTCGCTGCAGCCCAACGCCGGCTCCCAGGGCGAGTACGCGGGGCTGCTGGTCATCCGGGCGTGGCACCGCAGCCGCGGGGAGGCGCATCGCGACGTGTGCCTGATCCCGAAGTCCGCACACGGCACCAATCCGGCCAGCGCGGTCATGGCCGGGATGAAGGTCGTAGCCGTAAAATGCGACGACGAGGGCAACATCGACATCGCGGATCTGCGGGCCAAAGCGGAGAAGCACTCGGAGTCCCTGGCGGCCCTGATGATCACCTACCCGTCCACGCACGGCGTGTTCGAGGGCGGTATCGTGGAGTTCTGCGAGATCGTGCACGCCAACGGCGGCCAGGTGTACATGGACGGCGCCAACATGAACGCGCAGGTCGGCCTGTGCCGGCCCGGGGACATCGGAGCCGACGTCTGCCATCTCAACCTGCACAAGACGTTCTGCATCCCCCACGGTGGCGGGGGACCAGGCATGGGTCCCATCGGTGTGCAAGCGCACCTCGCGCCGTTCCTGCCAGGCCATCCCGTCGTCGAGACCGGCGGCTCGTCCGCCATCGGCGCGATCGCGGCGGCGCCGTGGGGCAGCCCGTCGATCCTGCCGATCTCGTGGGTGTACATCGCGCTCATGGGCGGATCCGGGCTGCGGCACGCGACCGAGGTGGCCATCGTCAGCGCCAATTACGTGGCCCATCGGCTGGCCCCGCATTACCCGATCCTGTATCGCGGCAACTGCGGGCTGGTCGCGCACGAGTGCATCATCGATCTGCGCCCGCTCAAAGGGCTGGCGGGCGTGCAGGTGGACGACGTGGCCAAGCGCCTGGTCGACTACGGCTTCCACGCGCCGACCATGTCCTGGCCGGTTGCCGGCACGATGATGATCGAGCCGACCGAAAGCGAAAGCCTGGCGGAGCTGGACCGCTTCTGCGAGGCGATGATCGCGATTCGGGCCGAGGCTCAAGCCATCGCAGACGGCAACCTGGACCACACCGACAACATCCTGAAGAACGCGCCCCACACCGCGCAGTCGGTGACCACGGACTCCTGGGAGAGGTCGTACTCGCGCGCCCAGGCGGCGTGGCCGACTCAGTGGACGCGCGAGCAGAAGTACTGGCCGCCGGTCGGGCGCGTGGATAACGCGTTTGGCGACCGAAACCTGGTGTGCACGTGCCCGCCCGTCGACGCGTACGACGAGACCTGATGGACCCCCTTCGCCCCGACGACGCCAGCGAGCGCACCCTGCTGAGGTATTGGCAGCGCAACGGGTCGACGGGGCGTATCGACCGCGCGATCGAGGTCGGCGACGAGGTCATCTCGGTGGCCTGGGATGCGTTCTCCCGTAGCCGGCGCGCCAACGAGAAGCTGTGTCGTTTTGAGTTCGGCAAGCGCGAGCTGCAGCTGACGGAGCGGGTGAGCGTGATCGCGGTCGGCAACGCGGAGTGCAGCACGCGCGGGGTGGACGACCAGTGCGACGAGGGCGTGGTGGCCACCGCGCTGATCAAGCGCATCGAGTCCGACGGCCCGCTCAAGGCTGAGCAGGTGGGCGACCGATGGGTCATCGACTGGTCGGACGGCACCAGCGGCGCGGTCTACAACACCAGCGTGTACATCCGCCACAGCTACCGTTTTGAGTTCGACCTGGGGTTGACGCGCGCCATCTGCACGCGCTCAGAATGCACAGACACCTCCGACTGACCCTGCTGGCGGCCGTTCTCGTGGCTGGCTGTGGCGGTCCGGCTCGCTCGACGGCCTATCCGGCGCACTGGTGGGCCCCGGCGGACGACGTTCGGTCCTGGGAGATCGCCCCCGCAGCCGCGGCATCGGGCGCGGTCATCCTGTCCAAGCGCAACGAGCTGGGGCTGCTGTCCAACTTCGCGCCCACGCCGTTCACGCTGGACGGCGTTCGTTACGCCAGCGTCGAGGGCTTCTGGCAGATGATGAAGTACCCGGAGGGACCCGAGGACCCGCGCACGAAGGCGGGACCGTGGCCTCACACACGCGCCGAGGTGGCGGCCATGACGGCGTTTGAGGCCAAGGACGCGGGCAAGGCGGCCGGACGCCTGATGAAGCAGCTGGGCATCACGTGGTGCACGTACCAGGGCGAGCGCATCCGTTACAAAGGCGACGGCGCCGACCGGCACTACGCGCTGATCCGGCGGGCGATGGCGGCCAAGCTGGCGGGCAACGCAGACGTGCGCGCGGTGCTGCGGGCGACGGGCGACCTGGAGCTCTTGCCCGACCACCGCCAGTCGCGCTCCAAGACCCGAGCCTACGACTATCACCGCATCTGGATGGACCTGCGCAAGACGCTGTCCGCCCGCGACGACTTTCTGCCGGGGTGGAGCGCTGAGAATCGGCGACGCATCCTCCGAGCGGTGGGGGCGGGCGCCTATCGCTCTGACCGGGTCGCGGTATTCGACGGCGACGGCACCCTGTGGCACAGCGACATCCCGCGCGAGTTTCTGAGCTACGCCGTGGGCAAGCGCCGGCTGAAGCACTTCGACTACAGCCAGAAGGAGCCCGTGGCCACGCTGTACCGCACGTGCCGCTCCGACGTCTCCATTTGTATCGCGCAGGCCGCATTTCTATTCTCGGGCCTGTCGTTGGAGACCATCCGCACCGACGCCGCAGCCTTTTTTGCGGCGCACCTCGACACCCGGGTCTTCGGGCCGCAGAAGGCGCTGATCACGTACCTGCGGTCGCGCGGCTTCGACCTGTGGGTGGTCTCGGGCGGGCCGCACTGGCTGGCGGCGGCGGCGGCGCAGCGCTATTTCGACATCGCGCAGGACCACGTGATCGGCGTGCGCACCCGCATCGTCGACGGCGTGTTGACCGCGCAGGTGGTGCCCCCCCTCCCCTTCCGCGCGGGCAAGGCCAGAGCCATCCAGAAGCTGGTCGGCAAGGCGCCGCTGATCGTCGTCGGTAACTCCAAGAGTGACATCCCGATGCTGGAGACCGCGCAGCTGCTGTCGATCGCGGTCGCGTCGTTTGGGGCAGACCACCCGGGCTTCCACTACAAGAGCGAGCAGACGCTCAAGGCCGAGGCGCAGCGTCGCGGATGGGCCGTCCAGTGGCTGGGGAAGTGACTTGACTCAAACCACTAGAGAATCGTGTAGCAGATCTCTAGCGCGCCACCCGGGATGGGGTACGGCTCCAGCAGCACGACGCGGTTGACGGCGCCGTTGTACTCCCACTGCACATCCTGCGTCAGGGGCTGGCCTTTGTACGTGACGGTCACGGTGTCCTCGACCGGGGTCATGTCCAGCGGGAAGGACACCGCCGCCTGGCCCGCGGCCGCGCCCAGCTTCGTAAAGGAGTCGGTCCAGTCGTCGCCGCAGATGTCGACAACCAGGCCGCCCGTCCAGCCACTCAGCGTGATGTAGTCGGTGCCCTTGCCGGTAGAGCACGTCATGGTGTTGAGGCCCACGATGCTGTGAAAAGCGTAATCCGCGTAGGCGTCGTCCGGCAGGCTGTTCAAGAAGAAGCTGAACGACGCAGCCGAGACCTCGCTGTAGTCGTCGCTGATCGCCACGAAATGCCGCGTGCTGCCGGCGCGCATGAAGTCCTCGATCTCGGCGAAGTTGTCCATGATCTTCTCGAGCGCGTCGTGGCTGCCGACCTGCTCGTCGATCTGGCGGAAGACGTCGGTGTCGGTGCAGTTGGCCCCGGCCAGCGGCGGCTCGATGCAGATCTTGTTCTCCCCGTCGTAGCGCGTGGCCACCAGGATCACGTGATAGTCCACGTCCTCCGCGGCGATGAACGCGGCGAAGTCGTTGAGATAGTCGCGCACCTTCGGAATCAGCAGCTCCATGGACGTCGACTGGTCGACCACAAACACGATGTCGTACGGCTTCTTGAGCGCCTCGAACTGCACCTTGTCGCAGGTCGAGTACACACACACGTTCTCGATGCACTTGTCGGTCGTGGCCACCTGGAAGTCGTCGCAGTCCTCGTCGGTCATGCAGCACTTGTCGATGGGCTCGTGGGCGCAGCCGTAGTTCAGCTCGCACACGTCCAGCGTGCACGGCAGGTCGTCGTCACACTCCAGCGCACTTTCACAGCAACCGGGCAGCGTCCCGTCCTGCTCGTTGATGCAGGAGCCGTCCTCCGCGCAGGAGTCCAGCGTGCACGGCTTCTCGTCGTCGCAGAGCGTCTCGTCAAACTTGTGGAAGCACTCGCCGTTTTCGCACACGTCGTCGGTGCACTCGATACCGTCGTCGCAGTCCATCGGCTCTTCGATGCACTCGGCGACCTCGGTGTCGCACTTGTAGGTCAGGCACGGGTCGAGCACCTCGGGCTGGCACTCCTCGTCGGTCTCGCAGCAGCCCTCCAGGCTCGGCGTCAGCTCATTGGTGCACTTGTTCGACTCGGTGCACGTGTCCACCGAGCAGGGCAGCTCGTCGTCACAGTCTTCGTCCTTTATGCAGCAGGTCTCGTCGACCTCGACGATGCACTCCGAGAGGTCACTGCAATACTGCGTTGTGCAGATGTCCCCGTCGTCACAGTCCTCGTCGGTGGTGCAGCAGCCCTCTTCGTCCGGCGTCTCGGGATACACGCACACATTGGCCACGCACAGGTTCTCGGTGCACGGCTGCAGGTCGTCGCAGTACCAGTCCGCCAGGCAGCAGCCCTCGATCTGCGCCAGGCCGCACTGCGCCGTCGCGTCGCAGCTGGGCTCCTGGCACGCGTCGCCCTGGTCCTCGCAGTCGTCGGCCGAGTTGCAGCAGCCGTCCAGCGTGGTGTCCGGGATGTACTTGCAGAACCCGGACTCGCAGTGATTCAGCGTGCACGGCGACCCGTCATCGCACTCTGAGCTGCTCTCGCAACACAGCGGCGACTGCTTGTGCTGGCATTTGCCGTCCGGCAGGCAGCTGTCGATGGTGCACAGGTCGGTGTCGTCGCAGTCCTTGTCGTCGATGCAGCAGCCCGGCAGCAGCTTGTACGAGCACTCGCCCTCCACGCAGGAGTCCAGGGTGCACACGCTCTCGTCGTCGCACTCCAGGTTGTTGGTGCAGCCTTCGAGCGCCTCGCACGGCGTCACCCCGGCGCCGCCCCAGCAGCTGCCGTCGATCGCCACGGCGCCCCGGTTGTTGTTGCCGCCAAACGCCCGACTCCACCCCGCAGGCGCCAGCGCCTTGGGGCACGCCTTGACCGCGGAGACGTCGGCCTTGCCGTCCAGCCCGATCGTCTGAAGCACGGCGGTCTCGCACAACAGCACCGGCGCGCTGACGCCGCGCACCGCAACCTGGCCGTCACTCTCCGCCACGATCTCCGTCAGGTCGGGATACTTCGGCGCAAACCGCTCCAGGCGCCACCGCGCGTTGACCGTCGGGTCGCCGTTCCACTCGGTCTGCCCGACGTACACGCGGCCGTCGCCGCCCAGCGCCAGCGACGTGACCGTGCCCAGCTCGACGTCACCCGACCACAGCGGGTCGTTGGCGCCCGTCGAGGCAAACGCTCGCACCCAGCCGAAGCCGCCCGCCACGATCGTCTCGACCTCGTCCAACACGCCGGCCGCCGGAATGGACCAGATGTCACCGGGAACGCTCAGCACCCCACCGATCACCGCCGCGCCTGCGTCACCCGTCAGCGAGATCCGCACCAGGCGTCGCCCGAGGCCCGTCGCCGCGTCCCCCTGGCGCCACAGCGTCGCCCCGACCACACCGTCCCCGGCGGCAAAGACGCTCGTCGGGCGGTCCGGCAACACGTCCACTGTGCCCTGCTGCAACAGCGCCGGGGTGGCGCCGAAGCCGAGCTCGATCACGGTCACGCCCGCTCCCGACCCGACCGCCCAGCTATCCCCGATGCGGGCTACATTGGTCGTCGGGGGCTTGGGCAGCGAGACCTTGGACCCGAGCGTCCCATTGCGGGAGCGCACATACTGCACCTCGCCGACGTCGCCCAGCGCCAGAGGCACCAGCAGGCCCTCGTCGGATGCGCCCGGCTGGCGGCACACCCCGTCGAACTTGGTGGTCCAGACCGGGTAGCCGGTCAGCGTATACGCGCGAATCTCGCACGCGCCACCGCCGTTGACCGCCACGGCCACGCCCGGATAGCCGTCCGGTGCACCGGCTGGATGGAAGACGCAGTCGGCCTCCGACGCTTTACCGTCGCCGTCGTAGTCCTCTTTGTCCGCGTTGAACTTGCCGTCGCCGTCGATGTCCCAGCACATCAGACCGGACGGGATCCCGATCGGGCTCCCCGCGGTCATCGAGTCGCCCCAGGTGTCCAGCACCTTGACGACGCCGCCCAGCAGCCCGGCGGTGATCTGGTCGCCGTCCACCGTGACCAGCACCTGATCTATAAAGGCCGGCGTCCAGGAGATCAGCTCGCCGGTCGGAAACTCCTCGACCGGCACGTTGGTGTCGACCCACGAGTCTTCCACCGTGTCAGCCGCATCGTCTTCGGTGTCCTCTGCGACATCGGGGACGGTCTCCGGCGTATCGTCATGGGTATCGGTGGGGACATCGGGCGCGATGATGTCCGGCCAGACGGTTGTGTCCGGCACGTCGGGTACGACTGCCTCATCCGGGTCGGAGCAAGCCCCCAACCCGATACCCAACCCAAACCACCAACAAACCAGTGCCACCCGCGCGGGGCGCGTCATGCGAAAAGTCCCCATCGAAACAAGATGATATGCTCCCGCCATGTCGTTGTTCAACTCTTTCAAAAACACGATGGTCACGCCGGACGACGCACTGCGCGGTCGCGACACCCCGCTCCCCGTCCCGGACACCCACGTCGTGCACGACACGCCGATGTCGCCCCCGTTCCCAGGCGCCGAGCTGGCCATGTTTGGCATGGGATGCTTCTGGGGCGCCGAGCGCAAGTTTTGGCAGGCTCCGGGCGTCATTTCGACCCAGGTGGGTTATGCCGCGGGCTTCACGCCAAACCCGACCTATGAAGAGGTGTGCACGGGTCGCACCGGACACAACGAGGTCGTCCGCGTGGCGTTCGACCCCACCAGGACATCCTACGCCGCCATGCTCAAAGTCTTCTGGGAGAATCACAACCCGACCCAGGGCATGCGCCAGGGCAACGACGCCGGCACGCAGTATCGCTCCGGCATCTACTGCTTCTCGCCGGAGCAGCAGACCGAGGCCCAGGCCACCCGCGACACCTTTGCCAAGCGCCTGGCGGCCGAGGGGT
>CAZJHX010000051.1:0-64485 GCA_964545715.1 uncultured Myxococcales bacterium | reverse complement strand
ACGTGTACACGTACTTGGTCTCGTTGCCGTCGAAGACGCCGTTGGACGTGGAGTCACTCCACACGGCGGTCAGGTTGCCGGCCTCGTCGTACTCCCAGTGCTGCGTCCAGGTCGTGGTGCCGTCCGCCTTTACGTACGTATGAGTCAGCTTGTTGTTGTTCGAGTCGTACGTGTACACGTACTTGGTCTCGTTGCCGTCGAAGACGCCGTTGGACGTGGAGTCGCTCCACCGCTCGGTCAGGTTGCCCTGGTTGTCGTACTCCCAATGCTGCGTCCAGGTCGTGCTCCCATCCGCTTTCACGTACTTGTGCGTCAGCTTGTGGTTGTTCGAGTCGTACGTGTAGACAGCCTTGTTCTCGTTACCGTCCTGCACGCCGTTTGAGTTGGAGTCGCTCCACTTGGCGGTCAGGTTGCCCTCGCCGTCATACTCCCACCGCTGCGTCCAGGTGGTGCCGGCGCTGACGCTTGTGGACGTCTGGGTAATGCGTCGACCAAACGTGTCGTAGGTGTAGGTGTACTTGTGCTCGGTGCCGTCGAACGCGCCGTTGGAGTTGCTGTCGGACCACTTGGCCGTCATGTTGAACTTGGCGTCGTACTCGCGGCGGTGCGTCCAGGTCTTGGACCCGTCGGCCTTGATCGGGCCGTACGTCAGCAGATGCCCCTCGGCGCTGAACGTGTAGACGGTCTTGGTCTCGTTGCCGTCCTGCACGCCGTTGGAGTTGCTGTCCCAGTACTCTTCGGTCATCAGCCAGGCGGACAGGACCGCGCTGGTGCCGTCCGGGCACTCGACGGAGACGAGGGCGCCCACGCTGACGACGGTACAGGAGGTCCCGTCGATGCCGTCTTTGCCGTCGTTGCCGTTCTCGCCGTCGCTGCCGTTCTCGCCGTCGTTGCCGTCGTTACCGTCCTTGCCGGGCTCACCGGGAGCGCCGGGCAGACCGTCGGCGCCGGGTGCACCGGGATCGCCCTGCTCACCGGGGGCGCCGGGCGAACCCTGCGGACCCTGCTCGCCGTCCTCGCCGTCCTTGCCGTCCTTGCCGTCGACGCCGTCCTTGCCGTCGACGCCGTCCTTGCCGTCAACGCCGTCAATGCCGTCCTTACCGGCGGCCACGGTGACCTCGGCCCCATCCTCGCAGAAGATGGTCGCGCTGCCGTCATCGTTGCCCTTGACGGTGCACGACTTGCCGTTGCTGACGGTCGCCTTGGACCCGTCCTGGCAGGCGATCGTCGAGGTGCCGTCACCGTTGTCCGCCACGGTGCAGGAGGTCCCGTTCGAGCCGGCCGCACCGTCCTTGCCGTTGGTTACGGTGGCGCTGGTGCCGTCCTCGCAGGAGATCGTCGCGCTGCCGTCGTCGTTGACCGCCACAGAGCACGACTTGCCGTTGCTCACCGTTGCGCTGGTGCCGTCCTCGCAGCTGATCGTGGAGGTGCCGTCGCCGTTGTCCGCCACCGAGCACGACGTCCCGGCCGCGCCCTCTTCACCGTCTTTGCCGTTCGTGACCGTGGCGCTCGAGCCGTCCTGGCACCAGATCGTAGCGCTGCCGTCACCCTTCGACTGCACGGAGCACGACAGCCCGTTCGTTACGGTTGCGCTGGTCCCGTCGTCACAGGAGATCGTCGAGCTGCCGTCCTCGTTGTCCACCACCGAGCACGACGTCCCGGCCGCGCCTTCCGCACCGTCCTCGCCGTTGGACACCGTCGCGTTCGTGCCGTCCTCGCACCAGATCGTCGCGCTGCCGTTCTCGTTGTCGACGACCGTGCATGACTTGCCGCTCTCGATAGTGGCGCTGGTGCCGTCCTCGCACTCGATGGTGGCGGAGCCGTCATCGTGCGCAACGACCTTGCAGGAGGTCCCCTGGGCCCCCTCGGCGCCGTCCTTGCCGTCCGTGATCACGACGCTGGTGCCGTCCGCGCACACGAGCGTCGCCGTACCGTCCTCATTGGTCGAAACGGTGCACGGCTTGGCGTCTTTGCCGTCGGCACCGTTGCTCACGGTGGCCTCGGTCCCGTCGCCGCACGCGATGGTCACGGTGCCGTCCAGGTTGTCCGTGACGCTGCACGATTGACCGTCGACGCCGTCGGCGCCGGTCTTGCCATGACAGATCGCGTTTGTGCCGTTGATCTCGAGAGTGTCCAGCAGACCGTTCGCGTTGGAGTCGATCCCGTGAGAGACCAGCACGCCGCCAAACGGGCACTGCTCGAGGGTCGGCTGTCCGGTGACCTGCGCAAGCGTGGTGGTCAGCGGTGTCGGCGCGGCGTTCTCAACCGGCGCCGGCTCGCAGCCGAACA
This sequence comes from uncultured Myxococcales bacterium, assembly GCA_964545715.1. GTDB lineage: Bacteria > Myxococcota_A > UBA9042 > CAZJHX01. The sequence continues at coordinate 62,196 of CAZJHX010000051.1, read as the reverse complement.
CGCTGATAACGAGAGAACTTACGGTCCACAAGGTAATCGTTCTGATCAAAGCAATGCCCTCCACGGCCTGGTTTCGGACCCGCAGGGGCGGGGGCCTGCCACGACCGCCGCGCCCCGGCTCGCATCCGAGGTTGCAAGCCGCCATCGGGCGGACGAGGTCCGTAACTGAAGTATTTTCTGTGAGGTGTGCTAGCGTTGCGCACGATGGCGAGGCCACTGGCAGTCGATTGGGTGGGCGCCTTCACCGGCCTGCTCATGCTCGCCGCGTGCGCCGACGACCCGGTGCAGGCCGTCGCACAAGATGCGATCGTGGCGGCGGTGCCGGATGTTGCCGACGAGGAGACGCCGCCGCCCGAGGCCGTGGACCCGTCCGACGCGATCTTCGACACCAGCGTCGTCCACGCGATTGCGCTGGAGATCGCGCCCGCCGAGCTACAGGCGCTGCACGACGCGCTTCCCACACGCATCTACGTGCCGGCCACGTTTCATTGGGGCGACATCACGCTGTCCGAGGTCGCAGTCCGCTACAAGGGCAACAGCTCGTCCAACCCGGACTCGCCGTACAAGCGCAGCTTCCTGATCAAGTTTGGGGAGTACATCAAAGGCCAGCGTTTTCTCGGCCTGCGCCGGCTGGCGCTCGACAACGGCATCCAGTTCGGCAGCCTGTTCAGCGAGCGGCTGGTCGACGACGTGCTCGCCCAGCTGGGTGTACCCGTCTCGCGCTCGAGCTACGTGGCCCTGACCCTGAACGGCGCCGCGCACGGCGTGTACGTCAACGTGGAGCGCATCGACAAGTCGTTCATGGAGCGCCGCTTCGGCAGCGGCGACGGGCTTCTGTACAAGCTGGACACGGGCGGTGCGGGCGCCGCGCTGGAGCTCCTACCGACCCCCGACGATTACCAGGGCGGCTTCGAATCCAAGAGCAGCGCCGCGGACACGGGCTGGGCGGCGTTGCGCGATCTGTGCGTGCTCCTGGACGAGACCGAGGACGACGCGTTGGTACAGGCCTTGGAGACGGCCCTGAACCTGGACGCCTTCATCGACTTCACGGCGGTGGCGGTCTTCGCGGGCGCCTTCGACCAGTACACCGGCTGGAATCCGCACAACTACTACCTGCACCGCGACCAGGCCGGTCGGTGGACGTACCTCCCCTGGGACCTGGACGTGGGCCTGGCGGACAACGCCTTCCAGTGCATCCCTGTGCTGGACGGCTGGAACGCCGCGTGGCCACTCCCGAAGCTGCCGCGCCCGCTCTTGGAGCGCATACTCCACCACCCCGAGCTGCTCGCTCGGTATCGGCAGCGCGCCGGCGTCATTTTGGAAGAGCATTTTCACCCGGACAAGGTGCACGCGCGGCTGGATGCCCTCTATGCGCTGATCGGCGACGCGTTGAAAGACGACCCGTTCCCGGCGGTTCGAGCGACCAACCCGGAGGACACCGGCTACGACAGCATTATCGCGTCCATGAAGGCGTTTGCCGGCGCTCGCTATCACCAAGCGCGCGCCGAGCTGGACGTGCCTCAGGCCACGGCCCCGCTACCCCAGGACTGCGGATCGCCGGGCCAACCGAATGGTCAGCCGCCCCCGCCCGGCGCCCTGACCGAGCTGTCGCCGACGGAGCTCGCGATCGTAAAGAACGAGCCGGGCGCCATCGCGCTGACGTGGACGAACAACGCACCCAACGCAGGCGGCACCATCGTTCAGCGCTGCACCGGCGAGGCCTGTGAGAGCTTCGCCAACCACATCGGCCTGCCCGGCAACGACCACACAGAGACCACCGACACCAAGGCCCTGACCGCGGGCCTGACGTATCGCTACCGCGTGTACATGATCGTCCCTGTGCAAGGCGGCCCTCAGGGCACGGGTGTTTCTAACGCGGTCACCGCTGTGGCGCAGTAGCCGGGCGACGCAGAATCCAGTTCAAGAAGTCGTCGCGCCGATAAACAGCGCGCGCCACACGCAGCGGCGCGGTCACGGCCGAAGCCACTACGCGCGCAGCGGGAAAGCTGCGGCGACCCAGCGCCAGATGCGCCCCCCAGGCAGGCACCACGGTGCTCGTATAGATGGACTCGACAACCCGAAACCCGTGCTCGGCAAAACGCTGCTCGTAGAAGCTGCGACGGCGGTAGATTCCGTGCGCACTGGCGAAGGGCGCGCGCCCGGCACCCATAACGGTCGTACGCACATAGAGATGACCTCCACCGCGCTGCGCGTCGGCCACACGCCCGAGCACCGCGTCCAGCTCGTGCTCGGTCAGGTACTGCGCGCAGCCGCCCAACGACACCAGGCCGCAGTCTTCAAAGTCCAGCCAGTCCAACGTATTCGAGACGTGAAAGTCGCACCCCCTGACCCCCTGCTGGGCCGCAGCGCGCCGAGCCTGTTCGATGAACGCGGCGTTGATGTCCACACCCACCGCGCGCTGCGCCATCCGGCGATACCCAAGCGTCCAGTCACCCGGACCGCACCCCAAATCCACCACCCGCGACACCGGCCCCACGACCTCGCACAGCCGCCCGATCATGGCGTCCCGAAACATCGGCTGCACGCGCTGCACGACCGCCACCGGCAACCCCATGCACAAGACAGAGTCCAAATCGACGTAAGGCCGGTGCCGCCAGTAATCCGCCATCGAGTTCATCACGCATCCTCCACTTTCTCGTTTGCGCAACAACACAAGCGACGACCGTGCCACGACTCCAATCGACCGACTGCGCAACGAAGAGCCAACGACACGGGGCAGGTCTGCTCCAAGAAGCGGATGACGCGTCACCCAGAGCCGAGCGCCGGCAGAGGTCAGCGGCAGCTCCCTATTGCGGGGGGCCCCATTGAGCGGGGACGGGTGGGCACTCCAGCATTTTCAAAAAAGCGATCACATCACGGCTGCGATTCAGATGGACACGGCGCACGAGTGGGTCAAGTGGGCCGACCGCGGAGCTCTGCGACCGGACCCTATCGTAGAGATCGAGAAACTCGCCCAGCGTGGCGCGATCACCCCGATGACCAAACGACGTCCTCTGCGTCACGCCGCGCAGCGACGGTGTGCGAAACGCGCCCAACCTGGCGTCCTCGGTCTGGGCGGCCTCGAGACGGCCGGCGCCCCAGACACGATCGTCAGAGTATGGGCCCGCGGCGTTGAATACGCTGGATGCCAACTCCTCCACGCCGGATTCGCGGCCGCGGTCCGGCTCGGGGCCGTTAGAGCCGATGCCGATGTTGTGAAACTCTCCGTCCGAGAAGTTTGGCCCCGAGTGGCATCCAATGCACCGCTCACGAATGAAGTCATGGGCGCCTTCACGCTCGCGCCGGGTCATCTCCAGCTCGCCCCGCGCCCAGCGGTCAAAGCGGGTGTCCGCGCAGTTGAGGCGCCGCTCGTAGGCCTCCAGCGCCTTGCCGATGTTGGAAAACACCCGCTCGACCCCCGCCCTGACGTCGTCAGGCAGCGCGTCCCAGGCGGCGATGCCGGGCTTGCCTCGGGCGGGGACGACGGTCAGGTCCGGCAGCGGCCCAAACACGGCCTCGTACTCCGCGGCGTAGTTGGCGGCGACGTGGTGGGCGGCCTCCGCGCGACTCATGTCCATCTCGGCCTCGCTCTCCATGGCAGCGATGGCCTGAGACCACATCGAGTCGGCGCGGCCATCCCAGAACCACCAGCGCTGCAACGCCGCCGTGCGCACGGGCATGGAGTGGCGCCCGCCCTCCGCATCGTCCACGCCCAGTGAGACGTGTCGATCGTCGCTCCAGCCTTCGTCGGCGGAGTGGCAGTCCGCGCATGCGAGAGAGCCATCGCGGCTGAATCCCTGGTCAAAGAAAAACCGGCGGCCCAGGGTGGCGGCGGCCGGATCATCCGCCACCCCATTGCTCGGCGACGCCGGCAGGACGAGCTCGGCAGCGCCGACCGACATCGTCCGAAGCGTCGCCTCGTCATCGGGAGACAGAGATGAGCCACAACCACCTAAAACAATTAGAAGAGTGAGCAGCCCAGCGCGCACGTGTCGCGGTCGGATGGCGCTAGATTTAGGGCCAGTTCAGCGCAGCGGCGCCTGATAGATGTCCCAGTTATCGTTGCGACGGTCCATCCAGACCATCGTGTCGCCATAGACCATCGGAGGGGCCTTGGCGCTGAGGACGGCGTCCTCGGTCGAGATGCGGCGCTCTTCACCGCTGGGGTCGGAGAGGTCGCGGGCGTAGACCATGTACGGGCCCTCGCGGTAGTCCAGCCACAACAGCTCGGACGCGCTCAGCGCCATGCGTGCGTAGCGGGTCGGGCGAGCCTCTTCAGAGAACAGCTCGCCTTCTGTGATGCCATTGCCTGTCGTCATTCGCAGGGTCATATCGCAGGTGTAGTTGTGGCAGCCTTCGTCATACGGATAGGCCTTCCACGCGACCGCATCCGCGCTCACGGCCGGGTGGACGAAGTTCCAGCCCGAGTCCCTGGCCAGCATCTTCGGGGCGCCGCCTGACAGCGACCAGGTCATCAGCTTGACGCCCTCGCCGTGCCATTGGGCCCAGACCGCGCGGGTGTCGTCCATGGCGAACGGGGCCGTGCGGCTGTAGTGCTGGAAGGCGCCCGACAGCGCGTCGAAGCCCGGCTCCCACATGTTGGCCACAAACATCAGCTCGGTCTGGCCGGTCTGGACGTCGCTGGCGATCAAGCCGCTGTTGCCGGCGCCCTGCAGATAGCCGTACCAGTACAGGGTTGCGCCCCGCAGCTCCGGCGTCGTGCTCAGCCACGAAAAGCCGGGGGCCTCGCGCTCGGTCGTTTTGCCGGTGAGCAGGTCGTGAACCATGATGACGCTATAGCCCGAGTTGCGACGCACCCAGACCACGTTGTTGCCGCTGACCTTGGGCGGCGACTCGATCATGTGGTCCTCGTAGAGCACCTCTTCGTCGCCGGTGTCGGGATCGTGATGGACGATCTGCCAGAAGCAGCCGCCGCAAAACGGACACGCCATGCAGTCGGGCACCTGGGCCATGTCACCGAACTCGGTGGTGTCGACGCGCGGCCGCAGAAACGCGATGCCGCCCTGCCCGATGCTGGGAAACAGCTCATCGACGGCGGTGGCCGTGACAGCCACCTCCAGCACCGGCTCGACCACCGGCGGATCCGGCTGCGGGCTGGTGTGCTGGATGGACGCATCGGGACCGCCCGCCTCCCCGCTCAGGTCGCCCGAAGACGACTCACAAGCGGGGAGAAAGACGACCGAGAGCGCCCCGGCCAAAACCAGGGCTCTCATCCTCACCGCCCCGCCGGTCTCGCTGCGCTCGACCGGCGGCCCAACCCATCCGCCCGAATGACAGGCGCGCTGAAGCGCACCTGTCATTCGACAAAAACGGTCACAGGACCCGCCTCAGAGCGGAGGGTCTTGTTGTAGTAGAAATAGGTCTCCGACTTCGGCGCGCTGGCCTCCAACGGATACTGGGCGGTCAGGTCATACCCGAAGACCAGCGGGGCCTCGGGAGACACGTTGTCGATGTAGACCAGCAGCTGCATGGCCGTCTTCTCGATCTTGGAGACCACGCCCTGCTGCTGCAGCTGCTGCAGCTCGGTGGTGTCCAGATCGAAGCCCGGCGGCAGCCCCAGCTCGGCCATGATCATGCTCTTGGAGTCGGGGTCAGAGTTACTGACAGTCACCGTCACATGAATCGTGTCGTCCACGCTCAGCTGGGTCTTGTCGTACTCGACCTGGATGTCCAGCGGGCCGGTTTTGTCCGGCTCGACCTCGTCCCACGGCAGGTAGTAGGTGCCGTTGATCTGGTACATCAGGTTGCCGATGCCCTCGTACTCGAGCTCGACAGCGTTGTCGCCCTCGATGGCCTGATCCGACAGCTCGACCTGCCACAGCACGTCCGCGTTGAAGTCGTCGAAGGTGCGCTCGGCGACGATCTCGCCGTTGAGCTTGACCGCAACGGTCGCGTCCGTCTTGGGCGCCCCACCCGACAGCGAGCCGAGCAGCGCTTTGAGCGCGAGCACGGTGGCCTGCGTGGAGTAGCCCCAGTTGCCCTGGGCGTCCTTGTTGGCGATCAGGTAGTTCAGCGCACCCTGCACGTCGTTGGTGTAGGCGCCCGCCTCCATCATCGCCAGGGCCACCAGCGCCGTCATCTCGATCTCCGCCGAGTTGCCGCCGCCGCCGACCATCGTGGCCGCCTCGCCCTTCCAGTAGACCTGGTCGCCCAGCTCGGTACGCGCGTCGTGAATCGTCTGCAGCACGGTGGTCACGGTCGGGTCGTTGGGGTTGTTCACCGCCAGCGCCATCGCCGCCATCGCCAGCGTGTAGACGTCCGTCTCGCCCGCGATCTCGGACTTGATGTGCGCGATGGCCTTGGACACTACGCCCGGCTGCCGATCGGCGTGCTTGAGAGCCCACGCGATGTAGGCTGTGGCCCGCATCGAGCCCGCGCCCAGGTTCTCGTTGCCCGAGTGCAGGTGCTTCTCCTCGGTCCAGCTGCCGTCCGACTGCTGAGCGTTGGCGAGGTACACCGAGGTGCGCTCAATAAGGGCGTCTTCCACAAAGCCGACCTTGGCGGTGTCCGTGAACATCATCACGGCCATGGCGCTGAGAATCGCGTTGCCGGGATCATCGCCCTGCCACCAGTTGAAGCCGCCCGAAGCGCACTCGAAGGTGACGAGGTGCTGGTAGCCAAGGGCGATGTACTCGCGCGCCTTGATCTCGATCTCGGGGTCAATGTTTCCGGTTGTGATCATGTAGTCAGTGACAAGAACGTTTGGCCACGCCGACGACGTGGTTTGCTCCATTCACCCACCCGGAAGGCGGAGCATCGAGTCCATACCTTCCACTACCTGCGAGAGAAAACCGGGATAGACCTTCACGACAAGCTTCTGCGAGTCATCGATGTTGCCCTCGGGCACGTTGAACTTCTTCTTGATGGTGACCGACGGCGCCGTGCCGTCCTGATCCGAGGGGAACCGCGCCGAGGCGGTCGTCTCGAAAGCCTTGCCGTCCGGTCGCACATCCACGGTGCGCTTGACGGCGTCGCTCATGGCGTTGCCCTGGGCCGTAATCGTCAGCCCGTGCACGCCGACGTTCAGCGCGCGGATGTCGAAGGAGAGCCCCGTCACCTGACCGGGCTGCAGCGTCACGGTCTGCGACGAGCCGCCGGTTACCTCGACCCACTCGGCCGCCTCGACGGTCAGGTTCACGACCTGGACCTCATCGAGGTAGTTGTACAGCGCCACGGGGACGCTGAACTGGTCGTTGCGCGTGATCGACACCGGAAAGTTGATGTCGACAAAGAAGTCCTGGAAGACCGTGATGCCGGCCGTTCCGCTGCCCAGCAGGCCGCCCGCCGAGGAGGCCAGGCCCGTCATGCGCCACTGCGTGATCGAGTCGGCCATGTCCACGTTGATCGAGGCCTTGCCGTCGGCGTCCGTAATGATCGCCGGGTGCACAAACAGGGTCTCGGGGAAGTAGGAGCGCACCTTGATGTCGCTGCCGCCGCCCGACTTCTCGTTGGCTTCGGGAGCCATCGGGGGCGCCTCGCCGTCGGCCATCGCAGCCATGTCGCGCGGGCCGTCCTCGTCCCAGTCGCCGCCACCGCCGCCGGGCATCATCTGGTGCCCGTAGACGAACTCCCAGTAGGTCATCGAGATGACCATGTCGTCCAGCGTGCCCATCCGCTCATCGGGACCGGACGACACGACGCTGACGTTTTGCGCCTCGCTGTCGATCTGGACGTCGTAGGGGCGGTTCCACAGGTCGCGCTGACCCACGAGCTCCGCCGCCAGCAACAGCTCCACGTTCTCCCAGGTCAGCACGCCTGCGTCCGCCATGGTGCGCAGGTCGCCGGTGAGGCGCTCCTTCTCGGAGTCCACGTACGGCTGCAGCACCACGAGCATCTCGGCTACGGTGGTTTTGTAGGAGTCGTGCTGTACGCTGTGCACGGCGACATCGCTGAGCGACGCAAAGGCCACCCGCGCGCGGTCCTGAAGCACCGGCGAGCTGGCCGGCATGTCTTCCTGCACAACGCCTGTCGCGCTGTACGCGTGGTTCACGATGTTGACCTGCGGCTCTGCGAGCTCGCGCGCCAGCTCAAAGAAAACCTTCAGCAGGCCCGGCTGGACCTCCTGCAGCGCGAAAACCGCCTCGTCGACGATCTGCACGCCCACGGCCGACGGCACGCCCTTGCCGTCCAGGTCCGCAACCTCGATGTTCAGGGTCGCGTTCTCGCCCGGCAGGTAGCTGTCTTTGGTCGCCGACATGTTGATCGTCAGCTCGTTGGCCGCTTGCACAAACAGCACCTTCTGGTCGCGAACCAGCGTGCCTTTGTCGGTGATGTAGAAGATCGACAGCAGCAGGTCGCCTTCGACCGAGGGATCCAGGTCAAACGCGTATCCGGCTTTGCCGTCAGCGACCTCGATGGCCTGCATGGTCACGGTGCGGCCGCGGTGCACCACGTCCAGATAGACGCGATCCCTGGCCTCGCCCACCAGCACGGACACGTTGACCGTGTCGCCCACCGCGTAGACCGACTGATCGGTGCGCAGCAGGATGGCGGCGGTGTCCTCGCCGGCGGTCAGCGTCCGCTTGGCCGTGACGCTCTCCTCGCCGGCGGTCGCGATGACCTCCAGCTCGGTGCTCTTACCCGCGGGTGTAAGCGTGAACTTGGCCAGGCCCGCCTCGCTGGTCGTCAGCGCGGCAAGCTCAGTACCCTCATGCGTGATCGTCACGTCGGCCGCCAGGGGGTTGCCCATCGGGTCGGACGTCACCACAAAGACCTCGTTGGCCAGGCCGGCCGCCAGCGTGCCGCTCTCGGGCACCAGCGCGACCGTAATGCCGCCCTCAGCGACCGGCGCGGACCGCGTCGTGCTCTGCGTCTGGCCCGCCAGGTCGGTGACCGTGACGTCGATCTTCAGCGCGCCCTTGCCCTGCTCCAGCGCCAAACCCACCACGTGGCTGGGCACATTGAGGTCAACCGAGAACAGGCCCTCGTCGTTGGTCGTCGTCGTCAGGTCGGCAAACGGCGTGAAGTCGATATCAAACGTGGACGCCACGACCTTGACCTCGCCGCCGGCGACGGGCTTGCCGAAGAAGTACTTGGCCTCACCCGAGACTTTGACGCTCTGACCCGGCGCGTACCAGACCTCGTCCAGCGACACCGTGGTCTTGAACTTGGGCAGCGTGTAGCGGTCCACCGTGACGTTCTTCTCGGTGATGGTCTCACCCAGAATGGCGCGCAGCGTCCACTTGCCCATGTTCAGCTCTTTGGCCAGCTTGATCTCGGCGTGCGCGATGCCGAACTCGTCGGTCGTGCGCAGCTCTTTGGCCAGCTTGTTGCCCTTGCTGTCCTCGATCTCAAAGATCAGCTCCTGCTTGGCCTCAGGCCGCTTGTCGCCGGCATGCAGCGCCAGCGCGCGCAGGTGAATCGTCTGCCCGGGCTGGTACATCGGCTTGTCTGTGGTCATCAGGATCTTCTGGTCGCGCACGATCTGCACGGCGATCTCAGACGCGTCCACAGCGCCGTCACGGGTGACGGTCACTTTCAGCGTGCCCGCGCCCTTGGAGCCCTCGGGCACGTCGATGGCGCCGTTGGCGTTGCCGTTGGCATCTGTCTTCAGCTCGGCAACCGCGGTTTCATTCAGTTCAGAGCCGCCGTCCTCGGTCTCGAGCTTGACGTTGACATCGGCGCCGACGATCGGCTTGCCGGTGGCCGGATCCAAGACGAAGAGCGTGAAGTGCCCCCCACGCTCGACCTCGACCTCGCTCTCGGTGACCAGCAGCACCTCCAGCTTGGGCACCGCGTCATAGAGACTGCGACGACCACGGCTGGCTCCGCCCGTCCACACCACGTCGTAGTGCAGGACATACTCAACAAGGTCTGCCTGACTCAGCCCGTGCGGCAGTCCATCCAGCGGGACCGCGAGGCGGGTGCCGTTGGCGCCGTACGAGAAGGGCGCGCTCGCTTGACCCAGCGCGTTGCCCTTGAGGTCCCGCAGGACCACGCTGAACGTGCCGTCAATGATCGACGCGCCGGGGTTCCCCAAGTCGATCTCCAGGGTAGCCCCGTCGTCAGACAAGGCCGCATAGATGCGCTTCTCGTCAAATACCGGACCCGCTACCTCTTCATCGATGTTGTCGCCGGTTCCAGGCGGCGACACATCCTCATCGGCGCAACCGGCCGTAACCACGGCTGCCACCATCCCGGCTACTAAGGCCAGGCTCAATCTCTTCATGTCCATCTCCGTTTTCACGTCTGAGCCGTCGGCGTGTGCAGCAAGATGCGGGCCACACTAAACGCGGCACTGCGCCGGCCCCCCAAACGCCGACCGACCAGAAATGACACATCTGTAAACTAATTATACGCCGCGAACTGAAACACCGAGCCACTCGACGGCCTTTCTGCTGGACTGCCGCCCGATCGCCCGATCGATAGGAACGACACCAGCTTCGTGGTCAACGCGTCCTCACCACAGTACGACGCTCCGCGGCTGGCGACCCCGAGTCCCTCGCCCTGAAGGGGGTCACAAAAGCCTCACATGATTCATGTAGGCCGTTTATGAGCCGTTTTGGGCTCACGAAGGCGCCAAATGAAGCGGGATAGAGCGTCAGACTCAGAACGGGTACGAGTAACCCAGCTTCAGCTCCGGTAGCCCGATCGAGCTTGTCGTGTCGTCGTCAACGTATCCACAGTTCTGATGAGCGCCGCCCAGTCCCGTGAACACACCTGCCGCTGCCACGATGGCGGATGAGGCGGACGCCCGAAAGTGTACGACCAGGTCGAGTTGACCGATGATCCCGTTGCTGCTGAACGTGGCGTGCCACTGATCCACCCCGGGACGCCAGATGTGCTGAAACCCGGCGCTCAGGTCAGCGTACAGCGCCACATGCTGCCAGTCTCCCAGTCCGACACGCCCGACCGCGGTCAAGGCCACGGCGTACATGTGTGCGGGGTTATGCGACTTGGGAACGGTCAGCAGGACCCGCGAGTTGATGGCCAGGCCCGCGGCAAACCACGGATGCAGCCAACGGTGCACGGCCAGCTGGCCGCCGGTGGGGAGTGCCTGCCCCGGGGGCCGCGGTCCCCGAAAACCTTCACGCCGCCCAGGGGAGCCACCGTGGCGCCGGCGCTCAGGCTCCAGACATGCCGGCGTGGCCCGCGGCACCCTCCGTCCGGTCCCGACCGGGGCTTCGTAAGGCCAAGTGGGACTATGCCCTCGGACTCGCAACAGCCTCTTCGGCCGATGCTCGGGAGGGGGGACATGGTCGCTGGGCATCTCGGCCGTGGCGGCCGTGCGTTCGATGGACTGCAGCCGCCCGACACCCGCCACCGGACCACGCCTACTTCCAAACGGCCGGCAACACCTTCCATCCGGTCCGGACCGGGGCTTCGTACGGCCAAGTGGGGCTATGCCCTCGCACTCGCAACGGCCTCTTCGGCCGATGCTCGGGAGGGGGGCTATGGTCGCTGGCCATCCGTCTTACGCGGCGCCTCAGAGACCCTGTAGCAATGCGCAATTATTTGCCAATTACCGCTTGACCTGTTCGTTTGTTCAGCTATTGTGCCGATGTGAAACGTAGTCGAAAGACCGGGCGGCTGATGCACCACAAGCGTGATGTGTCGACCTGCCGGCCGATGCACATCACGCAAAAGCTGGTGGCAGGCCTACCGTCCCTGCGGCAGGGGTGGATTCGCGAGCGACTCTTCGAGTTGCTCCACGCGGCCGTGCCTCGCGGGTTGCGGACCGTGGCTGTTGTGTCGATGACGGACCACATCCACCTCATCTGCATCCCAGAGTCGCGGCGCGCGTTGGGCGACGCAATGCGATACGTGTTCAGCCAGCTGGCCCGCGCCCTGAAGAAGGCCTGGGGCATCGAGAGGGGGTCGGTCTTCGCTGAGCGATTCTACTCCGGCGTGGGTCGGTCGGTTCGCCAGGGGTTCCACATGATCAACTACGTGTTGCGCAATGCGGCGACCGCTGGGCTGGTCCGCCGCGGCGCCGTGGACCGGTTTGCGGCGGTCAGCTACGCGATGTTGGACCACAACCGCTTTCTGCTGTCGACGCTGGGCCCGAGAGGGCCCACGCGCTTACGTCTGCTAAGCAGGATGATGACCGAGCGGGTCGCGTTCGAGACCGTCTCGACCCGGTACCAGCCGATGCTGCCCGGCTTGTCAGCATGACGAGGCCGGCGCCGCGACTAAAGGAGGCTCGTTTCAGCAGATTATTCTAATACGCCGCAGTAGGGATTAGGCGACACGGGACCTCGCGCAGCCGGTCCACGCGCGCTCGGATGTTGGCGAGGGTGGCCTTGTGCTGTGCCGGCGGCGGTCAGCTGCGCGAATGCTGGACCACAACCGCTTTCTGCTGTCGAGGCTCGGGCCAAGAAGGGCCGACGCGTCTCGACCCGGTACCAGCCGATGCTGCCCGGCTTGTCAGCATGACGAGGCCGGCGCCGCGACTAAGGAGGCTCGTTTCAGCAGAATACTCTAATACGCCGCAGTAGGGGGTTTAACGAGCCGGCACTCCTTCCAGCCGGTCCAGGCGCGCTCGGATGTCGGTGAGGTCGGCCTCGTGCTGTGCCTGCTGCGCCTTGATGGCCTCGACCAGCACCGGGACCAGGGCTACGTAGGAGACCGAGAGGTAGCCGTCCTCGTCCTCATGGACGAGCTGGGGCAGGACCTCTTGGACCTCCTGCGCGATGAAGCCGATCTGGCTGCGCTGCTCGAACCGCAGCTCGGCGTGGGCGTTGCCGCGCCAGTCGTACTCGACGCCTTGCAGGGCGGCGACCAGGGCCAGGGCGTCCTCGATGGGGACGATGTCGGTCTTGAGGCGCTTGTCGGAGTTGGTCAAGAAGGCGTTGGCGCGCACGTTGCCGTTGACCTGCAGGCGGTCGCTGGGCTGGTTGATGCCGATGCCCACGTTGCCGCTGCCGCCGCTGATGACGAACGGGCGATGGCCGCTGCTGACGTCTTCGATCAAGAACTGGTCGGGGCTGTTGTCCAGGCCGGCGTCCCACTTGCGCGGGCCGCCCTCAAAGCGCATGCGGCCCGAGTTTCTCAGGTGCAGGTCGCGCTCCGGCGCGCTGGTGCCGACGCCCACGTTGCCTGTGTAGTAGATGTGGCTGCCGTTCTGCTGCCAGGGGTTGCTTGAACCCGGACCGGGCGGGCCCGCGGGGCCTGTTGCGCCGGGGGCGCCCTGCGGTCCTGTCGCGCCTTGGGGACCCGGCGCGCCCTGCGGCCCCGCCGAGCCGTTGTCGCCCTTGGCGCCCGTCGCACCAGTGGCGCCGTCCGCGCCGGCCGGACCCTGCGGACCCTGGGGACCCACGGCGCCTGCCGGACCGACCTCGCCTTGCAGACCCGGCGCACCCTGCGCGCCGTCTGCGCCCGGCTCACCCGCCGGTCCCTGCGGGCCGCTCTCGCCGTCTTTTCCAGCCGCACCCGTCGGACCCTGCGGGCCGGTGGGACCCTGTGGGCCGCTCTCGCCTTGCACGCCTTGAGCGCCCTCCGCACCTTCTGCGCCCCGTCTTCCGCGAGCGCCGTCCTGCCCCGCGGCGCCTGGCGCGCCGGCGACTGACTCCGCGGCCACGACGTCGTCCTGCGACGCCTCGTCCGCCGGGACGAGCGTCGTCTGGTCCGATTCGCCCTCCTCGCCAGGTTGGACCACGACATCCGGGCCGCAGCCCAGGAAGAGAACGCAGGACAAGAAAACGAGCGTGTGTTGTGTCATGTTGGCGACTCCTGTTTCAACGGGTATGGGCCGCCATCGAAGCAATGAGCGTTCCAGGGCATTACACCCATAAATTCAGCCACTTGGACAAAGGGTCTGTTAGGAGCAAACGTCTTTTGGACAACGTCAGGACACAACGCCCGGACAAGTACGCGCGCATCTACGACGATCACGCCGATCGCTACGACGAGCTGGTCGCGGCCGAAGACGTCGACCACAACCTGCTGCCCGCGCTGCAGGCGGTCTGCTCGCTGGACGGCGCCCTGGTCGTGGAAGCCGGCGCGGGAACGGGTCGCCTCACGCGCATTATGCGCAGCGCGGGCGCGCGGGTGATCGCCACCGAGATCGCGCCGGCCATGATCGGCGAGGCCACACGCCGGCTGGGGGCGGGCCCCAACTGGACAGCCGCAGTGGCCGACGCGCGCGCTCTCCCGGTGGCGGACGGCGTGGCGGACCTGGCCGTCGCCGGCTGGGTTCTGGGCCACTTTCGCAGCTGGATGGCCGACCGCTGGCAGCACGAGATCGGCCGAGGGCTGAGCGAGCTGGCCCGGGTCGTGCGCCCCGGCGGCGCCGTCATCATCATCGAGACGCTCGGCACCGGCTTCGAAACCCCGCGCCCGCCAAACGACCAGCTGGCCGAATACTACGCCTGGCTGGAGTCGCACGGCTTCCAACGCAACGCCATCCGCACCGACTACGCCTTTGGCAGCGTCCAGGAGGCGGCGCGCGTGTGTGGATTCTTTTTCGGCGACGCGTTCGGCAAGACGGTGCGCGACAGCGACTGGGCCCGCGTGCCGGAGTGCACGGGCGTCTGGTCGCGCACAGTGGGTGGCCCATGACGACGCCTCGATCATTTGCCGCCGCCTCCGCCATCACCGGCGGACCGGCCGACTATCAGGTCGAGATCCCAACCGGCTGGGGCCAGGGCCGCAGCGTCTTCGGCGGAGTCATCGCCGGCGCCATGATGCGTGCGATGTGCGCCGAGCTGTCCGACCCGAATCGACCTCCGCGAGGTATGGACGCGGCATTGTGCGGCGCTGTGGTTCCGGGCCCCGCCACGATCTCGGTCGAGACCGTGCGGTCCGGGTCGCGGCTCAGCCTGCTCACCGCCCGCGTTCTACAAGACGGCCAGGTCGTGGCCACTGCCCAGGCGACGTTTGCCGCAGACCGCTCACCCGACGGGGACTTCGACCACGTGACGCTGCCGCCCGTCGCAGCCGCGGAGACGATTCCGCCGGTCCCGCAGGGGATCATGCCGCCCGAGTTTACGCGCAACTACGAGTTTCGGATGGCGCACGGACACGCCCCGATCGCCGGCGCGCAGCACGCCGTGGTGGGCGGCTGGATTCGTGCGCGCGTGCCCGAGCCCGTCGACACCGCCGCCGCGCTGGGACTGGCCGACACCTGGTACCCCGCGCTGTACGCCACGCTGAAGGCCCCGCGACCGATCGCCACCGTCTCCTGGTCCTGTCACCTGCACCGCCGGCTGCCGCTGGACGTACCGGACGATGCGTTCTGGCTGATCACAAAAGAGAGCACCATCACGGTCGACGGCTACAGCTCGGAGACAGACCTGCTCTACGCACCGGACGGGCGACTGGTGGCGACCGCGAGCCAGCTGATCGCGCTTATTCGGTGACCGGCGGGGCCGCTATCTCCAGCACCAACGGCCCTTTCCACTGCCCGCCCCGCAGGCCGCAGCGGGACTTGAACTGAACATCGCCGCTAAGGCTCGCCCCGTCCGCGGACACCGAGAAGATGGCCGTCCACGCCTCGTAGCAGACCTTGCCGGTGTCCAGCGTGAGCCGCCACGCGTTATCGTTGGCCTCCACCTTCAGGCGCCGCATCGGGTTTGCCGACTGGTGAGGCTCCACGCAGCCGCCGCGCACCACCACACCGCCGACCGGCCGCGGCATCATGACGCCCTGGGCCAGCACCCACACGCCGTCTTTTGCGGTCGTCTTCATGCAGAAGGCGTCCGGATCCGGGCTGTCCGGTGGAGCCTGATACACGTCCGGCTGAGCAGCGCCGCAGCCGACCAAAAGCACGATGGTGAGCAGTCCTGACTTCATTTCAATCCCACGAGAGCCGGCGGCGGCAGCTTCCAATCCGTCGCCAGCGCTTTGTATTCAGCCGCCGGCAGCTGAACGATGCGAGCGCCACCGCGCAGCCGACTGACCAACGCGTTGACCGTCTTGGGTTCGAAGGCGGTGCACCCCACTGTGGGCTCCGTGCCGTCGTGCAGGAAGATGCAGCTGCCGCCCCCCTTCACGTTGTCCGGGTTGTGCTCCACAACGACTGCCACCCGATAGTCCGCCATCCACTCCGCGCTCTCGAAGGCGCGCTTGGCGTCCGGCTTCAGCGTCACGATGCGCCCGTATTGCGCCGACTTGGCGTCGTCCACGCACCACGTCCGCTGACCCCAGACCCGCCACCAGGTCGGCCCGATCTTGAACACCCCCGCGGGCGCGCGCCCATCGCCCTCGGCTTTGACCGGCCCGGGCCGCTTGGTGCTCGGATGCGCGCCCCGCCCCCAGATGAGTTTTTTCCAGCCCACCCCCACCTCGACCAACACCGCCCGGCCGCGATCGGCTTTCCAGCTGGCCGTCGTCACCACCAGGGTCTGATCCTGCGGCGCGTCCGGGCGCCCCGCCAGTCCGGCGACCACCAGCAACAGAACGGTCGGCATCACGGCCACCCCGAACAAAGCTCGGTCACGTTATAGGCGTCCCCATCGGCCACAAACATCAAGTGGCACCGAGCGCACGCCTGCAGAGCCGCCACGTCGTTCGAGACCACCGTGGCCTCCCCGCCCAGAGGCTTCAGCGACCACTCGCTGAGACGCGTCCCATGCAGCAGATAGAGCCGCACCTCATCAAAGCCCAACGCCGCCGTGGTGGGCAGAGCACCCACGCGGCCGACGGTCTCCCGGCTGCCGTCCAGCAGGTTCACGCGGTCCAGCAGGTCGGCGCCGTCGTGCAGATACGCGTGGTACTGCCCCGTCGCGACCAGACGCACATTCGGGCCTCCGACCTCCACCCGCGTGCCCGACACCGGGTCGTAGATCGTCGCCACCCCTTGGCTGTGCAGGAGAAGATGGGTGCGTCCGATGGCGGTAACGCTGGGGCCGTCCACCGTCCCGAGCTCGCTCAGCTCCCCGTCCGGCGTCATGCGGAAGAGCGCGTCGACGCCGCCCTGCGTGAACCAGTACGTGTCGTGCGCTTTCAGCCACACCACCTGTCCAGCCGGCGCGGCCCCGGTCGCGATCAGCGGCTTGCCAGTCGACGACGTCAGCGACAAGTAGCCTGTCGGGTCGGTAAGCAACAGCCGTCCGCCCACCGACGCCGCCCACGCCACGTCAGCATATTCAGCGGACACGACCTCCGACGCGGTCTCCACGCGACAGTGCAGGGTGCTGCCGATCAGCGCACACAGATGGTGAC
The DNA here is from genome assembly GCA_964545715.1 of uncultured Myxococcales bacterium. Lineage (GTDB taxonomy): Bacteria > Myxococcota_A > UBA9042 > CAZJHX01. Next base: position 45,072 of record CAZJHX010000051.1, on the reverse strand, counting down.
CAAAGGCGAACGGTCGGCCGGTCACCCCCTCGAAGAGGACCTCGTCAACCACCTCGGACGACTCGGGGTCGAGCAGGGCGAACGCATTGGGCACGCCCCCTCGTCCCATAACCACGCCTCTGAGCGACGGCCAGTCGACCAGCGGCGCCACGGCGGCTTCAAACACCGTACTGATAACGCCGCCGGCCCGATCGAAGCGACCGATATGCCCGGATGACGTCTCTGCAAAGAAGATCGGATCCTCGGCCAAACGGCACGCCGCCGCCGGCTCTCCGGAGCGAAACAGCACCGGCAGCGCCGCCTCCTCAGGGGGCTGAGCCGCGTCAACCGCCGGCGGGATGTCAGGCTCCGCAAAAGCAGCGCCCTCGGACGGGTCATCCGAGCACGCGACCATGGCAAGCCAGCCGATTAGAAGAGTCCACCGCACAGCGCCCGGAAGACTACATGTTCGACATGCTGCGCGCGAGATCGACATTGATTTAATGGGCTGTTTTTGCTAGGTTTTTTCGCGCCATGTCGGGGTACGAAACACAGACTGAGACGTCCACGGCCGCCGAGCAGGTGTGCCACGCCGACGACGCGACAGCCACTGTGCAGCGCCAGTCCCTGGCCGGGGCTGACTACGCGACGGGACAGGCCGCCCTCTCGCCGACCTCAGCCGCGCCGGTGCAGCGCAAGATCGGTGTCCGCCAGGCGCGCGGCATGGGTGTCGTGCACAGCCTCGGCGGCTGGATCAAGCTGTTTGCCAGCCACTACAACCTGGCGCCCGAGCTGGTCGGCTGCATCGTCATGCATGAGTCTCAGGCCCGCGAGCGTCAAGAGCTGGGCGGCGGCGCCGTAGCCGACGCGGCGGAGCGGGTGGAGGCCGGCATCCGCGGCGACAGCGCGTCCATCGGCATCGGGCAGATGCAGGTCGGCGTGGCCAAACAGACGGCCAAAAATCACCCCGAGATCCGCGGCACCGGCAGCGTCACCGACGACCTGCTGAGTCGCCGCACCGCCTGCCGCTACGTGGCCGCGCGCCTGGCCGACCTGCGCTCCCAGCTTCGGGCCTACCTGAAGTCGCAGGGCGCCACGCTGAGCGCCGACGCCGAAAACGACATGATCGCCCTGGGATACAACATCGGCTGGAACAGCCTGCGCGACCGCAACCTCAAGGACACGAGCTTTGGCGCGGACATCCCAGCGCGCGTCGCCCACATCCGCAAGGTCAGCAACTACCTCAAGCTGACCACCGCCTATCTGCCCACCGTGAAGGCGCTGCTGCAGTAAGCTCAGCTCTCGCCCGGGTGCCGTAGCCCTTTGAAGGTTCCCGCTTTCTCGAAGCATCGGCCGCGACGGACCCACAGCGTGGAGGTTGTCGACTCAGCCGTCATGCCCGGCAGATCGTCCGGCACGATCGCCACCGGCGAGCCCTTGCCGTCCAGGTCCAAGCCCGTCGCCATGCGCGTTTGCACAATCTGACCACCCGGACGGGACAGCAGCTGGCGCACCATCGGCACCGGCGCGCACCCGTTGGACGCCACATCAAACCGCTGGTGCCCGGCCGCCGCGTCTTTTGCGCCGAGAATGAAGACCTTCACGGCGTAGGCGCCCTGCCCCACCGGCGCGGTCAGAGTCAGATCCGCGCGGCCGTCTTTGAGTGTCACCGTGTGGGTTTCAAGCACGGCCTGCGTGGCGCGATCGTAGTTCATCGCCATGATGGCGGTCGCTTCGGCCGGCGGCAGCGTCTGAATCTCGGAGTACGGGACCAGCTTGCCGCGGATCCGCGACCGCTGAGTCTCCAGGGTCACCGTCGCGGTACCGCTGCGCACGGCGCTCGACCGGACGGCCACCTTCAGCTGGGTCAGCGGCTCCACGCTGGTCTCGGACAGCGTCACCGACGCCTCGGCCGGATACCGCAGGCGCGACGCCGGGTCGCCAAAGAACTGATAGAGCCCTTCATGCTCGTCCAGCAGCTTGCCGCCGTGCGTCTGCAGCATCGCCTCCACCAGCAGCTTGCGCTTGGTTCTCGCGTGCGTCTGCATCTTGAGCAGGCCCTCGCCGATGGTGCGTGGTCGCTCGATCAAGAACGTGTCGACAAAGGCCTGCGCGTACAAGGCATTTGCGTAGGGGTGCACCACGCGCGTCGCCGCCCAGACCCCGATGGCGCCGCTCCTGTTGACGGCCAGCATCTCGCCGATAGCGCGTCCATAGCGCGTGTCGTACGCGCCGGTCAGGCAGGCCAGGCTCAGAAAGAAGGGGTTGCCCTCGGCAACGTTCAGCTCTGCGGCGCCCAGGACGCTGCCGATCGGGTAGCGGCGCCCACGGTAGCGTATCGAGTCGAACGCCGCTGTCTGGCCGTGCCCCACGTACGCCGCGATCAGCGCACCGCGGCCCAGCGTCGACATCAGCTTGCCGTCCAGCAGCTGCGGCGGATACGCGTAGTCCTGGTCGGGCTTGGCAAACAGAAACTGCAGGTCGAAGTCGTACGGGATCACGTTGTCCAGCAGGTGGCGCCCGGTGCCCTCGACGATGGTGTCGATCGCCTTGCCGTAGCGGGCGGGCCCGGTGAAGACCGCCAATCGGCGCTGCCAGTCGCTGCCGGGCGCCCGGGTCTCGTAGGCGATGGTCTTGGCAACGACACCGGCCAGCTGCTCCACGGTCTCCGCCGGGATCCGGCCGACCGCCAGCCGGCGCGCCTGTCTGGTCCGCGAGTAGACGTCGTCGGTGGGGAACATGTCGCCGGGCCGCCACCGCCAGCCGTACTTCATCTTGGCCTTACGCCCCGCAGGGATCGCCAGCTGTGACGCCATTCCGACGCCATCAGGGGGAGCGTCGCCGGCCAGCAGCACGAACTTCAGCCGATTGCCGGTGTGGTCCGCCAGGGCGCTGATGAACTCCTGCAACAGGTCGCTGTCGGGCCCCTGGCCGTAGATCTCTTCGGTGGAGACGACGGCGACCTTGTGGCCGAGCGCCGTGCGATGCGCGACCAGCGGCGCCAAGGTCGGCAGAAACGCGTTAGGGGCCACGACCAGATAGTCAGCGCTGGACCATGAGCCCCACAAGACCGGGTCGACTCCCTGCGCGCGGGCCTGAACGCCCGCAAAAACGCACACCGACGCGATCAGCGCCACGACCGGCCTTACATACACTGGACAAACCTCCGCTACTTCCGAGGATAGCCAACGATCAGGGCGCGCGAAACACTCCTGAAGCCTGCTAATATTCGCCACCTCATGCTCGAGTTTCCCGAGCCGGTTTACACCGGCACCCAGTATTCGGCGGACGACGTCGAGGCCCTGCGCCAGCGCTACAAGGAGCGCCACCAGGACTCTGTGCAGTCCGTGCAGAAGATGTCCGGCGACTATGGCGAGCTGTCGTCGTCGCTGACCGGCGGGATGTCGGACGCCCAGTGGGACGCGCAGCTCAAGCGCCTGGCGGACGGCCCCACCACCGGCGACAAGGTGCGGCTGTGGCTGTCAAAGGTGGGGCTTGCGAGCCGGCCGCGGCCGGTGTCCGAGGTGCTGGAGGAGCAGCTGGAGTCGGTCCAGGAGAAGATCCACGGGGTGGCGCGGCTGCGCGAGTCGATCGACGGACACATCGGGGACCTGGAGGCCGACATCCGGCGCCTGAACCAGCAGGTGGTCGAGGCGGCGCACAACGAAGAGGCGGCGGCCAAGCACGTGCTGCAGCTCTCCAAGTCGCTGGACGACAAGGAGATGGAGCTGCTGCATTGGGACATCGAGGACCACCAGTCCGCGGCGTATCGCGTGGCGGTCGCCGCGATCGACGAGCTGAAGTCGCAGATACGAATCCACGGCAGCAAGGCGCGCGCCTTCGGGCACGCCGAGAACCGCCTCGAGAGTGTCGTGCGGATGAACCGCAACTTCTTGGAGATGCTCAAACACACGGCCGAGAACATGGAGCAGCTGGCGGGAGCTTCCAATCAGGTGGTGGAGGAGATCTCCGGCAACGTGCGAGCGCTGACCAGCCTGACGCTGGCCACCGACATGGCGCTGGACCTCATGGCGGCGTCCAAGGAGCTGAAAGCGGGCATCAATAAAGTGGCTGAGGTCGCGTCCAACACCTCGCTGACGCTGACGCGCGAGATCGACCAGTTCGTAGCCGACATGACCGTGTATGACGCGTCGACCGTGGACCTGGTCGAGCAGAACCTGTCCGAAGAGCGCCGGCTGCGGCAGACACAGATCGATGAGGCGATCGAGCACGCCTATGAGACCACCACGTCGTGAGTGGGGCGGCGGATGAGATCGTCGAGCTGGCCGGCGCCGCGCGCGAGCGATACGCGACCCTGGGCGCCCGGCTGGTCGGGGATCGGCGCATCAACCGCAGCTTTGTGCCCCCACGAGACCTGAAGGCCCTGTTTCAGCACCTGATCGCACCCTCGGCGGCGGCGCTGGATGCGCGGGCCACCCTGGCCGTTGACCGCCGCAGCGGCCTGCCGACCCTGCCCGAGTTTTTGCGCGCGCGGGCACGCATGCGAGCCGTATCAGACGGGCCCGGGCTGGACCGCTTTCGCGTGGAGGCGCGCGTCCGGCGGGCTCGGGGCAAGACCGCGGACATCAAGGTGGTGGTCGATCGCTTTGACCCGGCCAACTGCCGCTTTCGGCGCGCGGTTTTGGAGCTGCACGTGGACGGATGCAGCGAGGTGGCGCTGGAGGGAGACCACGCCACGCTGTCGGGGCACCTGCGAGACACGCTCTTTCGCTTTGCCACGGCCCCACCGCGGCTGCTGTGCCTGCGCATGAGCGACGTAGGCGGCGTGCACGTCACCCGGTTGAGCTGCGGCACGACAGGACCGCTGGTTTTTGCAGGCATGGAGGTGCCACAGGCGCTGGCGCCGGTGCTGAGCGCGCACCCGGACGCGATGATTCTCGTGTGCACGTTGACGCAGGTCGCCCTGAGCGACGGCGACCCGATGGAGCGCGACGACCCCTTTCTCTTCGCCGCCGCGGATGTCATAACCAGCCTGCGCGCTGCGCAGCCGGGGCGCGTGATCTACTCCGTGTAACGAGGCCCAACCCCGTGAACGTCGACCAGGTCCTGCAGGGCGTCATCGAGCAGTTCAGTCACCGGGTGACCTGTCTGCGAGAGTTGGTGCAGAACGCGCTGGACGCGGACACCAACCGCATCGACGTGTGGTTTGACGAGCGCGACGGCTACAAGCGCATCGCCGTCGAAGACTATGGCTGCGGAATGACGCTCGAGGACGTGGACGAGTACTTGCTCAACGTCTTCAAAAGCTCCAAAGAGGACGACCTGGAGAGCATCGGACGCTTTGGAATCGGCTTTGTGTCGGTGTTTGCGCTGAAGCCTGCGTATGTCGCGGTGGAGACCAGCAAGAACGGCGAGCACACGCGCATCGTCATCGACTCGGCGATGGGCATCCAATACTTCGAGGGCGACCCACGGGCGGGCACGTGCGTGTCGCTGTACCTGAAGATGTCCGACAGCGAGTTCAGCGAGGTCACTCGGGAGGGCATCGGCTTCCTGGACCAGAGCTGCCGCTACGTGGAGGCCGAGCTGGCGGTGAACGTCGAGGGGGAGGAGCGCATCCTCTCGCGACCGCTGGAGATCAACGCGCCGATGAGCGTGCGCCACGACGAGGCCGGGACCGAGATCCGCGTCGGGTACGGCACCGGGGAGCCGACGTTTCGGCTGATGAACCGGCGTCTGGTGCTGGAGCACGCGGACCGAGCGCTGCTGCCCGGTGTCACGGTGCTGGCGTCGTCCCGAGACATCGAGCACAACCTGGCGCGCAACGCGATCATCCAGGACGGCAACTTCCAGCGGTTTATGGCGACGCTGACGCGCCTTGTGGAGAAAGAGCTCTTTCCACAGCTTCTGGAGCGTGTGACCCGGCGCAAAGCGGGCGTCTCCACGCTGCGGATCCTGGGGGAGGTTTTGTCGTTCTTCGACGATCCGGACGAGGCGCCGGCGCCCTACAATGCGCTTTTGAAGCTGGACTGCATCCCCATCCTGGATGAGGGGGTCCGGCGCGACATGGATTTGCGCCGGGTGCTGGAGTGGGCATGGGACGGGGAGCTGGCGCTGTGCCGCGAGGAGACACCGCTGATCGAGCTGATCTCCCACACGATGCCGGTCGCCCTGTCGACGGCGAAGTGGCCGATCGCGGATACGCTGGAGCTGATCGGGCCGCCTACGCTGCCCGACATCGCGAGCAGCTTTGCCAGCTGTCAGGCCGTATCGGCGAGCGTGGCCGCGCAGTTCTCGGCGTTGTGCGAGGCGGCGACCCGTATGTTGGGGCGACGCGTCGAGGCGGCTGACATCGACATGCCCGAGTCGGGCGTGGCGCTGGCGGTGGACGTGCCGGCGCTGGACACGGTGTGGTTTGTCAACGAGGCGCCGGACGGGGACGACATCCTGGCCCTGAACGTGGCGCATCCCCTGGCCAAGAAGCTGGCTGCCCAGGCCAAGCACACACCGGATATCGCGGCCCAGCTGCTGCTGCGGGCGCTGGAGACCACCGAGACGCTGGAGGGCGGGACCGCAGACGTGGCTTTTGACGGCCTGCTGGCGGTGGGCGGATGAGCGAGCCCACGCCCGGATTTCTGGCCGGAGAGTCGTTCAAGGCGCGCAAGTTCGCTTTCAAGTTCGACGAGGAGCAGGCGTTTCGGAAGCTGCGCGACTTCCGCGTGGCGGAGCCGGAGCGATACGTGTTGGAGTTTGTGCTGGCGGCCTGCGAGTCCGGTGCGACGCGGCTCGATGTGGACCCCGGCGCGTGGTCGACCACCCTGCGGTTCGACGGCAGGCCGTTTACGCACGACGAGCTGAGCGGGCTGTATCACCACCTCATGGAGCAGGGCGAGGGCGGCGACGGGCGGCTGGCGCACCTGGCCTCGGGGTTGGTCGTGCTGAGCCACCTGGAGCCGCGGCAGATCACGATCCGCAGCGGCACCGTGCAGTTGGTGGAGACGTTCGACAACCCGACTGACCCCCAGCGAACGCTGACCGAGATCGCCCCGGTGGAGCGGACGGAGATCGAGGTCGCGCGCCGCAGGGAGTTCAAGCCGCTGATGCTTCTCGGGTTTCGGGAGACCTCCGAAGAGGCGGTGATCCGGGCCCGGGTGCTGTTTTGCCCGATCGAGCTCTACATCCGCGGCGGGCGGCTGGCACCGCACAGCATGCGACTCTTCGCGTCCCAGCAGGTCGAGACCGACTACGGCCGCGGCTTTGTCGGGCTGACGCGCGAGTACGAGTTGGATGTCCCGCTGCACATCTGCTACGGCGGCGTCCTGGTCAAGACGCGCACGTTCAAGGGCATCGGCGGCGTGCTGTCGTCGCGGAAGCTGAAGCGCAACATCAGCCTCAACGACGTCGTGGACGACAACGCCTATCAGCGGCTTGTGGGGCAGGCGTCCAAAGCGCGCCGAACGCTGGAGGCGGAGCTGATCGAGCGGCTGGCCCTGCACAGCTCGGACGAGTTGATGTCCGTGGACCGCACCATCCATCGCCTGACCGGGCCGATGCTGCGCAGCTCTCGTGTGGGACCGCACCATCCGGCCGGTGAGGTGCTGATGCGGCTGCCCATGTTCCAGACGACGGACGGCAGCACCATCTCGCTGGCGGAGCTGACCGAAGAGCTGGAGGACCAGAGCAACCCGCTGCGTGGAGAGCCGAGATTGTTCTCGGTAAGCCGCGGCTTCCTGGATCGCCAGCAGGCGCGCCGCCAGATACGAGGCCAGACGCTGATTCTGCCCCCCCAATCCAACGGCATATTCGCCAAGCTCAGCGGCCTGGTGCTACGCCACTTCAAGGACGTCAGCGGCGATTTGAAACATGCGCTGGCCCGCGAGGCGTTCTTCGAGCGGCCGGAGCAGACCCTGGATGTGCCGGGAGCGCATGACGCAATTACGCCCATCGAGTCCGGCGAGGCGGTCGGCGTATTGACGTTGAACCTCGACGGCCGCGACCCGAGCGCGGTGCGGCTTCTCCACCACCGGCGCGGCCTCGGAAAGCTGGCGCACGGCTTCATGCCGGGCGTGTACGGCGTTGTGGACTGCCCCCACCTTCAGCCGAACAAGGCCTTTGCGACAGCGCTGAAGAACGACGCGTGGAAGACCGTCCACAGCCAGGTTCGGGCGGCACATGACAGGCTCGTCGCCGAGCTGGTGACCATGGCGAAGACTCAGTCCGGTCAGCGCATGGAGCGCGTCGTCGAGCTGCTGCTATGGAACCTGGACGCCGACGCGACAGACGCAGAGTGGAAAGAGAGCGCGCGCGACGTCCCGCTGTTGGATCAGCTGACGGGCGAGCGGCTGAGCGTCGCGGCCGTCAAGGGCATGATCGACCTCCACGAGCGCATCCGCGTGGTGACGACGGGCGTACCGGCCAAAGACGCCAAGAACGTGCTGGACGCCGTGGGAGTCGACTGGGACGTTTTGTACGTCACCGACGATCAGGTCGAGGGCCTCAAAGAGCTCTTCGGCGACGTGGTCGATGTGCTGGACGACACGATTCGCTCGGCCACGGCGGCGCGGCGCTATATGCGGCCGGAGGAGGCGTGGCACCGGTTGGACGGGCGCGGCACGCCGATGCAGTTCGTGGAGGACGGGTTCATCATTCTGGCAGGCGCCGCGGGCAACGCGGGCGGCGACCGGCTGACGTTCATGCGCAAGAACGCGCTCATCAAGGCGGCGCCGGCCACCGACTTCCCGTGGTACTTCGGCGGCCTGGCGATGGCGATCAGCCACGCGGACATGCCCGTGACGCTGGCGTTTGACGACGTGGACCAGCAAAGCCCCGTGTTCGGCAGGCTGCGCGGCGCCGTGGCTGTAGTCGCCCAGAAGTACATCGCCCGCCGGGCTGCGCCGCCCACGACGCTGGCGTATGTCACCTTCAACTACGGCTTGAATCGCAGCGAGCAGCCGCCCCGCTGGGAAGCTCGAGAAGACCATCACGCGCCGCCCCGAAGCTGGCTGGAGCGACCGCTGCTGCACGCGCTGAACGGCGATGACCGCTCATTGGAGGACGTGGCGGCGGCGCTGGGCGGGCACAAAGCGATCGGCTTCGTCTGGAGCTCGTCCTCAGAGGCCGACAGGCCATTCGAGATGCCCGACGGTGAGTTGGTGCTGCGGCTGACCACGGCCGAGATGGGTGCGCTGTCGAGAGACGTGCCGCTGAAGGACGTCGAGCAGGAGGTCGCCATACTGCGCAAGCGCGCTCTGCTGCAGCTCAGCGAGCGGGCGGTCGAAGCCAGGTTGCCTGCTGAGCTGGGACCTGTACAGGCGATCGACGTCAGGAAGGACGCGGTACTGGGCGAGGTCACCGGCGAGCTGGCGTTCGGGACCAACACCGGCCGACTGCTGCTGAACGGCCGGCGTCTGGACGACTTTGCCCCGCGTCTGGCCTGGGCGGACGTGCTTGTGATTCTGGACGTCACGACTATCGACGCGGCAGGCGACGACACCTCCCTGGTACCCAAGGCAGCCATGATGCGGGTCCATGACCATGTGGAGGCGGCGGCGGAGCGACTGCTGGCCAAGCGGCTGGCGGAGACCCCGGACGTCCATGATGTCGGGCGTTTGTACCGCTATCTGGCGGACACTTACACCCGCGATGCGTCCTGGGTGGCGGCCGTCGAGACCGCGCGCGGCACCTGGCGCAAGCCGTTCATCACGACGCCGGTGTTCAACACGCTGTCCGCGCGAAAGCTGAGCCTGGACGATCTGCTGCAGGTCGTGGACGCGACCGAGAAGCCGATCCCTTACGTGCGCGAGCGAGAGGACGCGCCGGCTGACGCGGTCCCGATGACGCTGCGACTGCCCGACGATCACCTCCGGCTGCTGACCACCATGCTGCCGGACGAGCGGCTGCTGGACGCGCGAAAGGAGGCTCATGCCAGGAAGGCGGTGTCCCGCACGCTTGACGCCGCGCCGGAGCTGGAGCTGCGAGACGCCCCATTGAGCGCGCTCGTCTCGACGTCAGTCAGCATGAAGGTGGACGGTCACATGGTGCGCGGGGTGGTCTGGATCGCGGGCCCGGACGCGGCGACAGCCATGAACGGGCCGGGCACCCTGTTTATCGCCGTTCGCGGACGCCAGCTGTACAGCGCGCGCTATGGAGACGCGCCACACCAACTGCGCGGCCACCTGACCTGCGAGGACCTCAGCTTCAATGTGCGTGGGGTCGTCCGTGACGCGGTCTTTGAAGCGGTCATCAAGGCGTCAGAGCGCGTTGCGGCCCGCCTGATCACCACGCTGATCACGCACGTGGACGAGCAGCTGATCGACGCTCAGCGCATGACCGCCGCACGGTGCGTACTGCTGAGCGAGGCCACCGAGCACCATCGCAGCACGGGCCCCGAGGCGTTCCAGACGCACGAGGCGCTCTTCAGCACGCCGCTCTTCGAGCGCGCGGACGGTCAGGGTCACGTGAGCCTGCACACCCTGTTGGACGACCTGGAGAGCGACGGCGAGGTAGGCTATCTAGCCGCGGTCGCAGCCAAGCCGGCGCTGCTGGGCCGCGATCTGGCCATCGTGGTGGACAACGCGCTGGAGCATCGGGGCTTCAAGGCCCTCTTTGGGGGCGACGGGTGGGTGGACTACGGACCGCGTCTGGAGCGAGCACCGCAACGCGCCTTCGAGGACCTGCTGCGCCAAACCCTGGACAAGGCCGCCCGCACGCTGGCGGACCAAGACGCCCGGGCGCGCGTGGCGGGCTGGACGATCACCGTACGCGACTCCAACGCGCTGGACTGGTGCACGGTAAGCGGCGACGACATCGTGCTAAACCACGACCACTCCCGGACCAGGGCGCTGCTGGAGGCCCTGGAGGCCGGGCGTGATGTGACGATCCCGCTGATCGCCGCGTTGGGCGCCCGCGCGCTGGACGGCCGCAACGAGGCCTACCTGGCGCTGCTCGGTGCGCTGGCGGCCACCCACTAGACCTTGACGACAGAAATCCCGACCCATTGGCGCAGGCGCTTTTGTGACTGGCAAGGCGGGCGACCGAAGGCATCGGTGGTGCCCCGTCGAGGGCGAGCGAAGCGTCCCAACGAAGCCAGGCGCGAAAGCGACCCGCAAATGGGTTGGGATTTCTGGCGGCGAGGTCTAGCGCGGCGCACATGAACGAGAGCGAGCTACGGATCGAGACCCCGGACGTCGTGTCGATGGAGCGAAAAGTTCGCCGTACGCGCGCGGTTCTGGCCTTCTTGTCGGCCGGTGTCAACGTAGCGCTTGGGCTGGTGCTCCTGGCGGTGGGCGGCACTCGCGGCGGCCTGCTCTGCGTCGCGTTCGCCCCGCTGTACGCCGCCGCCGGAGTCGCCATTCTGCGCGGCTACCCGATCGCGCTGGCCATCGCGTTTGCCATGGCGATTGTGGAGCCCCTGCTGCTGACGTTCTTGTACGGCTATCCCGCCGGGTTCATGCACTACACCTACGCCACGGTGACCGTCGTGTTTCTGGTGTACGACTCGCGCGCCATGCGGACGGCGATTATCGTTGCGGCAGTCACGTCCACATGGGCTATTCAGTTGGCCGCGCCCACCCCGCTGGACCCGTTTTCACCGGCCGTGGCCGAGTTTCTGCGGCGGTTGAACTCGCTGGGCATCATGGTGCCGGTCCTGGGGCTGGTCTGGTACCTCTCGCGCGCCACCCGCATCGCCGAGCGCCGGCTGATGGAGGAGCGCCTGCGCACCGAGCGCCTGCTGCGCAGGACCCTGCCCGGCACCATCGTCGACCGGCTCAAAGAGCAGTCCGGCTCCCTGGTGGACAGCGCCGACAACGTGGCCGTGCTCTTCGCCGACATCGTGGGCTTCACCCGCCTGGCCGGCGAGATCTCCGCCGCCGAGCTGGTCGCGCTGCTCAACCGCCTCTTCACCGCCTTTGACCACCTGGCGCGCCGCCACGGCGTGGAGAAGATCAAGACCATCGGCGACGCTTACATGGCGGTGGCCGGTCTCCCGGACCCGGTCGATGACCCAGCCGGGGCGATGGCCGCGATGGCGCTGGAGCTGCGGGACGTGGTGGCGATGATCTCCGCCGAGATCGGCCGGCCCTTCGACGTGCGCATCGGCATCGCGATCGGTCCGGTCGTGGCGGGCGTGATCGGCGTCGATCGCTTCGCCTACGACCTGTGGGGGGCGGTGGTCAACCGCGCCAGCCGCCTGGAGTCCCACGGCGTGCCCGGCGAGGTGCAGATCGACGCCGCCATGCGAGACGCGCTGGACGGCCGCTACGAGCTGCAACCCCGCGGGGAGATCGAGGTCAAAGGCATCGGCGCGCTCGAAACCTGGCTCGTCGGCCGCCGGCGCTAAGCAGGGTACCAGGCGGACCGGCGCGGGATCGCGACCATGACTCGGTTCATCGGCGTGATCTCCGCTGGGATGCCCGTCCACTCGACGTCGAAGCCGGCGTCCTCCAGCGTGTAGGTACGCTGAACGTCGGTCGACAGCGAGCGGCCCAGCGCGCGGAAGAGACCGCGGGGGGCGTCTTTGCCGGTCTGTTGGTAGCAGCAGGGCATGACGGCGATGGGGCCGCGCAGCTCGATGGCAGCCTCGATGCAGCGGTCGGTGCGTACGCCGCAGGCATGGACGGCGACCAGGCTTGTGTCGGGCTCGAGGACGGACGCGGCCTGCTGGACCGGGACCTCCAGATAGCGGATCTTGTCCTTCACCCATGGGGCGACGGCGAGCGCGGCGGCCATCACCTTGTCGTGGTTGCGAGGACGCGTCGTGTCCAGCAACGTGACCTGCTCGACCTGCCTCTCCATCATGGCGAAGACGATGCCGGTGAGGCCGTGGCCGCAGCAGAGGTCGGCCATGTGTTTTGCGCGGACGCGGCGGCGGACGCGGGCGAAGAACTCAAATGACTCGAAGACCTCTTTGAGCTTGATGGCACGCTCGGCTGCCAGGGCGTGGACAAAGTGGACCGCCAGGCGGTTGCCGGCGAAATGCTCGAGGCAGGAGGCGTCGATGCGGCACTTCAGGCCCCCGTATTCGCGGTACTCGGGAGTGTTGAACTCCCGAAACATCCTGTACGGCCAGTGTTGCCGGGTGCGGCTGAGATCCGTCGGCGTCTGTTGAGGGTTGGCGGGTTCGTGGGACAAGGTCGGGACTGTATCAGATAGGATGGCGCATCGATCATCCGCCGCCATACGCCTACGAGGGCCACTGCGAGCACTGCGGACGCACCCATCGGCTGGACCGCAGCGCCGAGGCCGTGGCCGCTGCGCGCGCGCTGATGGCCGGGTTCGAGACCGGCGGCGCGCTGACTGGTGAAGGCAAGATGTACGGGGTGCTGGTCGGGCGCGATCATCACGACGAGACCGTCACGCTGCAGGCCTTTTCGGGTCGGATGGACGGCGCGCAGGGCTTGGAGGGATGGGCGCCGCTGCCCGCGCTGCCCGCGGCTGTCGAGGCGTCGGAGCGGCGTACGCTGGCGCGGCTGACCGCGATTCGGGTCGAGCTGGAGCGGCTGGCCGAGAACGATCCGACACCTCAGCGTGAGGAGGCACGGGCTGGTTTTGCCGCGCGAGTGGGCGCCCTGGACGCCACGCACCGTGCACGAAAGGCGGACCGGCACCGCGCACGGCAGGCGGGCGGCCCACAGGAGAGCCTTGACGAGCAGAGTCGCCGCGACGGGATGGAGATGAGACGGCTGAAAGCGGAGCGCGCAGACGCGCTGGGCCCGCTGGACGCGGAGGTCGTGGACCATCAGGCGCGCGTCCAGGCGCTGCGGACCGAGCGCAAACAGCTGTCTCGGGCGCTGCAGGCTGAGATGCACGGGGCGACCGAGCTGGCGAACCTGGCCGGCGAGCCCGTCGCGCTGCAGGCGGCATTTGGACCGGACGGCATCCCGACCGGCACGGGCGAGTGCTGCGCGCCGAAGCTGTTGCAGGAGGCGGCACGCCGCGGTCTCCGGCCGACAGGACTCGCGGAGTTTTGGTGGGGGCCGGCACCGGCGGACGGCGGGCGCGCGCCGGGCGTGTTTTATGGGGCGTGTACGGACCGCTGCATCCCGATCATGGGCCACCTGCTGTGCGGCATCGACCGGCCTGCTGCCTCGTTTGTCCCGCCCGGCCCGTCCCGAGACGTGGAGGTGCTGTTTCGCGACGCGCACCTGATCGTGGTCGACAAGCCGCATGGGCTCCTGTCCGTGCCCGGGCGCGGGGCGACGGGGCGAGACTGCGTCGTCACGCGGCTGACCCGGCGGCTGGACGTGACGGTTTTGCCGGTCCATCGGCTGGACATGGACACGTCCGGGCTGATGGTGCTGGCGCTTACCACCGACGCACAGCGGGCGCTGTCCGCGCAGTTCGAGCAGCGCCAGGTGGCAAAGCGATACGCGGCGATCCTGAGCGGTCATCCCGCCGCGCCGGAAGGGACGATCGAGCTACCATTGCGCGCGGATCGGGGCGATCGTCCCCGACAGGTCGTTGCCGTCGACGGAAAGCCCGCCGTCACGCGCTATGAGCGCACCGATCAAACGCGCGTCACGCTCTGGCCGCGGACGGGACGCACGCACCAACTCCGAGTCCACTGCGCGCATCCGGACGGGCTCGGGCATGCCATCGCCGGTGACCGGCTGTACGGCGACCCCGACGCTGCCGACCGCCTGATGCTTCATGCTGCCGCCCTCTCCTTTGAGCACCCCGCCACCGGAGAGCGGCTACACTTCGAGTCTGAGGAGCCGTTCGCATGACCCGATTCAATGGACTGACCGCCGCCTTGATCCTGGTCGCCGGCACCGCCGACGCCAAGCTGATCAATGGGCTGGAGGTCGACTGCACCGAGAAGATCGTCACCGGGTACAAGGGCGTCGACCTGCCGTATGACCTGACCGTCATCACGATCGGCGGCAAGCCCATCCAGGTCGACACGGCACGCGCTTACTACCAGATGTACCTGGCCGCCAAAGCGGACGGCGTCAACATGGTGCTGGTCAGCGCGTTTCGCACCATGGCGCAGCAAAAGAAGCTGTACGACTGCCACAAGGGCAAGACCGACGACGGCTGCCCGCCCGGATGCTCCAGCTGCGCTCCGGCCGCTTTTCCAGGCACCAGCAAGCATCAGAAAGGCAACGCGGTAGACGTCCAGACCAACAAGGGAAAAAACGCCACCTACAAGTGGCTGAAAGGTCTGGGAGGCTACAGCGCGCACGGGCCCCTCTTCGGCTTTCAGGACACGTACAACCCGCCGGAGCCGTGGCACTGGGCGTACGTGACGCCGGGAAACTATGTCGGTCCGTGCGATCCCGGCGGCGAGTCCGAGACGTCGCTGGTGTGCACGCCGGCGGCGGTCCCCGGCGCGGAGGGCTCGGCGTTCAAGGACGTGCTGCCGACCAGCACGTTCGCCACGGCGATCGACGCCATCGCGGCCGTGGGAATCACCACCGGCTGCCAGCCGGATCCGCCGCTGTTCTGTCCGGGCTGTGTGACGACCCGCGCACAGATGGTGACCTTCATCGTCCGCGCGCTGGGGGTAGCGGTGCCCACGCCCGCCGTCTCCAGCTTCACGGACGTGCCGAAGGCGGCCTGGTTCTTCAAGTACGTCGAAAAGGCCAAAGAGCTGGGCATCACCACCGGCTGCACGCCCACGACCTTCTGCCCCGAAGACCCCGTCACACGCGAGCAGGCCGCCAAGTTCATCGTGGAGGCCCTGGGCTGGCCGCAGGTGAGCCCGCCAACGCCGTCGTTTACGGACATCGACAAGTTCAAGTGGTCCTATCCGTACATCGAGACCCTGGCGGATTACTGCGTCACGACCGGATGTGGGCCCGGCCTGTTCTGTCCCGCCGATCCGCTGACCCGCGAGCAGGCGGCGCTGATGCTGGCGCGCGCGTTCGATCTGGAGGACCACAATCCGTGCCTGCAAGCCTGTGATTCGGCTGGCTGCGAAGGTGCCAGTTATTGCGAGGACTTTGCCCCATGCGGCGGGTTTGCAGACGCCTGCGCTGAGACCGGGTCCCAGGTGCGCAAGTGCTGGAGTTACGCCTGCGATGGAGACGACAAGATCGCAACTTGCGTGGCGGAGATCACGACCGAGGTGGCCGCCTGCACCCGAGATACGGACGGGCTTGTCATTCAGGATTGGATTGACGTTGGGCCCTGCGTCGAGCTGGGCCGGTGCAGTCACGAGGGTCGTCAGGGCATGGCGCGCGCCGTATGTGCCGACGGCGTGGAAACACATGAAGTGCAGACCGTCCCGTGTCCTCTGAGCCACCGGTGCCCGGATCCTGGGGAAGCCGCAGACGCCGGCTCCATCGCACCGGATGTGTCCACCACGGACGCGCGACCCGACACCTGGACCGTCTTAGAGCCGGACCCGGCTCCCGACGTTGCCGCCGCGGAGTCCGTGGTGACAAGCCAAAGCGGCCGTGAGACGGGTGGGTGCGCGACCGCCCGCGGAGCGCCCCGGGGCGGCCAACTCTGGCTGCTGCTTTTGTGTCCGCTGCTGGTCTGGCGCCGGCGCTACAGCGGCGAGAGCTGTACCTGACCGGAGACGCCCTTACCGCCGGCGCCGCCGCCACCGGAGCCGGCCGCGTAGTTACAGTCGTCACCGCACTTGGAGCCGTTGTCCCCGCAGCTGCCGCGCCCGCCATCGCCGCCGTTCAACCCCGACGCCGCCTTGCCGTGCTGGTCGCCGCCGCAGCTGCTGGACTGCGACGAGATCCCGCCCTGGTTCCCCGCACCGCCCGAGCCTCCGTTGCCGCCGCCACCGCCGCCGCCACGGTTGCCCGCGCCGGCCGCCGTGCACGCGCCCGGGCGGCCCGGGTTGCCGCCCTTGCAGCCGGCGGCGTTGTTGGCGTCGCCGCCACCGCCGCCGCCGCCGCCCCCGGCGCCGCCGCCACCCGCTCCGCTGGCTGACGGGTTGTGCTGATTGGGCACGCCACCGCCACCACCGCCGCCGCCGCCCGGCCCGCCGTCAGCCTGCGCCGTGCCGTTCCACGCCTGGGTGGCGTACTGAACCACGATGGTGCCGCCCGCCGCTCCGTTGGCGCCACCGCCACCGCCACCGCCGCTGCCCTTGTGCGTGCTGCGCGACCCGTTGCCCGTCGCTCCACCGCCACCGCTGCCGCCCTTGCCGCCCGTAGCCAGCAGCGCGCCCGCGCCCGTGAGCTCGTTGGCGACGATGAAGATCAAGCCGCCACCGGGCTCCCCGTTACTGCCGTTGCCGCCCTCCTGGCCGCCGCTGAAGGTGCCGCCCGCGCCGTTGAACGAGCCGCCGCCACCGCCCGGACCCGCGCCGCCGCCACCGCCCTGCGCCGCACCGCCGCCCAGCATGAAGCGCGTCTCGGACGACGGGTTCACGCCGCTTCGAGACGTGCCGCCGCCGCCGCCGCCCGAGCCGAAGTAGTGAGAGCCGCCCGAGCCGCCGCCGTGCGCCCCGACACCGCCGGTGCCGCCCGCCGCGACCGAGCCTCCCGAGCCGCCTTTGCCCGTGCCTGCCGGTCCCGCGCCGCCGGCAACGCCTTTGACCCCTTTCGCGCCCGTGCCGGTCTTCACGCCCGCAGCGCCGTTTGAGCCCCCGGTGACCACGTTCTTGGAGGTGGCCTCCTCGGGTCCCGCGCCACCGCTCTGTCCGCCGCGAAAGCCCCGCTTGGAGACGTCGACCGACCCGCCCGCCTCCACATTCAGGGTGCCCGCCACCAGCATGGCGACGACGCCGGTGTAAACGGTGCCGCCCGTGTGAGACGCCAGCTTGTCCCAACCCGACGCCGTGACCGTGTCGCCGGCGTTGAGCGTGACGTTGTTGTATTGGGGCACGCGCTGCACCACGACGGACTGGTCGTCAAAGCTCTTGCCGTCGTAAGACCGGACCGGCGCCGCGGCGACCTGCACGGCGTTTCCGGTGGTGCCCGTGACGTCCAGGATCTCGAAGTTGCCGACGTCGCCGTTGTCGCTGTCGATGCCCTGCAGGTTGATCAGCAGAATGCGGTCCCCGGCCGCCAGACCGGTTGGGGCCCCGCTCAACTGGATGAGATTGGTGATCGGGTTGGTGATAACACGATAAGCCACGCCGTCCGGGGCGGTGCCCGCGCGCATCGAGCCGCCCTTCTGGGTCAGGATGTCGTAGGCGCCGATGGGCGACAGGTCGCCGTCGATGCCCCCACCCACGTCACCGGCGGTGGTCGTTGCGGTCGCCGTGTTAGAGGGCGGCGACGCGCCCGTCGAGTTGGTCGCGGAGACTTGAAAGAAGTACTGGGTCTTGGGCTTGAGGCCCTGGGCGGTGTACGTCGTGGCCGTCACGCCGTTTGCAACCGGGGCCAGCCCCCCCACGTCCAGCCCCTGCGACACCGTGTAGGCCACCGCGGTAGCGCTCGGGTCCCACGTCAGCACGATCTCGGCAGCCCCCGCGGCGCCGGCGCTGAGGTTGGTCGGAGCGGACGGCACCGGCACGCTGACGTTGACCCACCCGTTGCCGTCGCAGGCGGACAGGACCGCGACGGCTGCCGAAGTGTCGAGCCACAGGGCGCCAGCATCGTCCGCCCCGCACGCAGGCTCGGCGCCGGCCACGATGACGGGAGACGGCGCGTCGGCACAGCTCCAGCCGCCGGCGGTTGTCTGCAGGATCTGACCCTGTGCGCACTTGGCGCCCAGCTTTGCCAGCGTGACCGCGCCATCAGCCAGCTGGGCGGCCCCGATCGAGGCATCCGACAGCTGGGCGGCGCCGACGCAGCCGGAGCAGGCGAGCCCCTCGGCAACCGACGCGCGCAAAGCGTACGGCACGCTCACAAACCGCGTGCGGGTCAGCTCGGGATCGCCTTCAACAGCCACACCGAGCCAGCGCTCACCGTCGAACACCCCGGCGCCCAGCGGGGCGTCCGCGTCGCTCTTTTCCAGCGTGATCGTGAAGAGCCCATCGACGACATCCACGGCCACAAACGACTTCTGCCACAGGGGATCGGGCGCGATCTGGGACGCGTACAGCGAGACGACGACCCCGTACTTTCCGTCCACGACGGGCTGGTCGGCCTGGCCTGACAGGCGGCCCTGGGCACGGATCAGTGACGGCGCTTCAGCGAGCGCAGAGCCGCAAAGCAGCACCAATGTGAGACACATCGCGGTGAACCGGGTCGACATGGATTTCCCTCCGTACCCGGACGGTACCACGCTCAGGGCTTGTCGAACTCCAGCAGCTCCACGTCAAAGACCAGCTGGCCCGCGGGCTTACCGCCCTCGCCCTTGTAGGCGATCTTCTTGGGGATCCAAAAGCGCATCTTCTGCCCCTTGACCATCAGCTGGATGCCCTCGGTCCAGCCTGGGATCACGCGCGCCAGGCCAAAGGTCTGCGTCTCGTCCTCCGGTGTGAAATCAAAGCAGCGGCCGTCTTTGGTCCACCCGGAGTAGCGCACCGTCACCTGAGTCGTGGGCCCCGGGTTGTCCTTGCCGATGCCGGGGGACAGCTGGGTGTAGATCAGGCCCGAGCCGGTCTTTTTGGCGCCCTTCGGCGGCTTCTTGAGATCCGGGGGCGCAGCGGGCGCCGACAGCACTTTGACCAGGTCGAACTCGATCACGCGCGGCCCCGCCTTCTTGCCACGCGCCCTGCTGCGGGAGAACGCCAGCTTCTTGGGCAGCCAATAGCGGCGCCGCTCGCCCGGCACCATCAACGAGATCGCCTCGCGCCAGCCTTTGACGGCCTTGGCCATCTTCAGCACGCGCGGCTGCCCCTTCTTGTAGGTGCTCTGCTTCAGCTTTCCATCGGGCGCCCACGAGTTGTAGTGCACCCAGACCACGTCGTCTTTGCCGGCGTGTTTTGTGCCGGTTCCCTTGCGCGTCTGCTTCCAGGCCAGGCCGGACTTGGTTTTGGTCGCGTCGGCAGGGGCCGCTGCCACGTCCTTGGGCGCATCGGTGCTGATCGGCTGATCTTCGGGCGCAACCTCGGGCTCGGGCGCCGGCTGCGGCTCAGGCGGCTTCTCCGCAGGCCGATCCGGCTCCACAACAGGTGGCTCGGAGACGGTGGTCTTGTTTTTCTTCTCGCCACAACCGGCAAGGACGATCGCAACAGCGACAAAAAGAATGTGGATTCTCACCAGGTCAGCATATCCAGGTGGCGGCCCTTGCCATCGCGCAGCTCGGGGCGTCTCAGTTCGTTGTCGGACACGACGCTTTGCGGGACGCGACCGCGGCAGCAGAAGTTCAGTGAGCTCTGGGGGGCGATATCCATGCGCTGCCAGCCGGCCGGGCAGCGCTCTTCGGCCCACCCCGGCACAACCACGCACCAGGCCTTGGGCACGCCGGCCGAGGCCGCATAATCGCCGTCGTCCTGGACCTTGCTGTCGAACATGTGCGCGACGTGGCCCAGCCACATACCGATCAACACGCCCAGCACCAATACCAGCGGTTGTCGCAGCACATCCGTAAGAAGACGCTTCACCGACCCTCCATGGTCCGACCGTCATGGTAGACCGCACAAGTCCATGGCGCCAGGGTCATCTGTTGGAGTAGGTTGTCGCCATGATCAGGCCACGCTTGCTGTACTTGGCGACTGCCCTTCTCCTGGCCACGGGCTGTCCCAACGATCCCACGCCGTCCTCGACCACGGGCGACGACACCGACACCACGACCGCAGTCACCGGCTTCGGCACCGGAGACGACGCGGGCGCGACCCCGACGCCCGACGTGCAGTCATCAGATACCGCCACCCCGGACGCCTCCGCGCCGCCCGACACGAACACCACCGAGGACACCGGCCCGGCGCAGCCCGACACGCCCGAGGTCCAGGCGCCCAAGATCCAGGTCGACCCGCCCGAGTACACCTTCTCGTACCTCTCGCCGCTGCCGGCGCTGCTGACGCGCCAGTTCACCATCTTCAACGGCGGCAATGCGGCGCTGACGGTGACCGGCGTCTCGCTCAAGGCCGGCAGCTCAGCCGACTTCGGCATCATCGGCATCCCGCCGCTGCCCAAGACCCTGAACCCGGGCAAGCACTCGTTCACCATCGTGAGCTTCAGCGAGAACGAGGGCGGCACCGGGACGCTGCTGGTCGAGTCCACAGACCCGGCCACCCCGGTGTTGGAGGTGCCGCTGTCCAGCCACCTCAAGGGCTCCAACGGCCCCAAGGAGCCGTGCGCCGCCATCAAGCCGAGCGCCTTGAACTTTGGCACCGTCGTGCGCGGCGAGACCAAGACCCTGAGCGCCGAGCTGGTCAACTGCGGCAAGGACACCGACCTGACGCTGACCAAGATCACCCGCTCGAACTTCTTGTTCATCGAGCTGTCGCAGGAGATGCAGGTGGACCCCGAGCCGCCCATGCCGCTGACCCTGCCGCCAGGCGGCACGCTGCCGATCAACGTGACCTACGCGCCGCTGCTGGCCGGGCCGGACATCGGCTACTTCCTCTTCCACACCGACGACCCCAACGAGCCGACGTTGCAGCTCGACGTCTCGGGCCTCGGCGTGGCCCCACCCATCGAGGAGCTGGGCCTGACCATCAAGGTCTCCTGGGACGCCGATCTGTGCGACATCGACAGCCACCTCATCGAGCCCGGCGGCAGCTTCTTCGACTGCGACACCGACTGCCACTTCGGCAACCCGGCCCCCGACTGGGGCGTCAAAGGCGACTGGAAGGACGACCCATTCCTGGACGTGGACGACATCGACGGCTACGGCCCGGAGCACACCAACATCTCGGAGCCCCAGCCGGGCACCTACAAGTTCGTAATCCACTACTACAAAGACAGCTTTGACTTCGGGGACTCGACCTCGACCAGCACCACGGTGGAGGTCTTCAACTTCGGCAACAAGATCGCCGAGTTCGGACCGCAGTTCCTAGACTCTACCAACTGGAATTGGGACGTCTTCGAGATCGAGTGGCCGTCGAAGAACATCACGCCGCTGGGCAACACCTATCAGGTGCCCAGCAGCGCGGTGAAGACGTGTCTGCCCTGGCCATGACACGAGGGGGGCTACCAGCATGAGCGATTTGGAACGGCGGCGGCGGCGACTGCAGAAGGCCATCGAGGAAGCGGAGCACGCCGACTTTGACGCCGAGAGCTGCTTCAGGGTCGGAGATTTTGGCGAGGCCGGGCGGGCCGAACGCCGCTCCGAGGCGCTGTGGTCTGAGGTTGCCACGCTGAGGGAGAGCCTTGGAGACGAGGCCACAGCCAAGCAAGATGCTGTTTCTCGCGACTTCAATGAGGCATGGCGGCAGCTCCCACCGCTGCCCGCGATGGACGACGCCGAGCTCGACCCGTTCGGCGGGTTGGGCCCGGACGAGTTGAAGCGACGGGCTGCACAGTGCCGCGAGAACGCCCGGATCACAGGCAAACACGCGACCTTGCAGGGGTCGGGGGGCTTCTCGGTTGACGCAGAGCGCCTCGATGATCAGGAGATCGAGTGGAGCAGGCGAGCCGTTGCGTTTGACGCCTTGGCCAAGAGCGCGACCCGGTCGGACTGACCGGGCGAGAGCGCTATTTGGGCACCGAGACTTCGATATCCAGCGACTTGGTGATGCTGCTGTCGCGCATCAGGACCTTGGGCGCGGCGCTGTACTGCGTGCGCTTCAGGTAGTCTTTTTCGGCCGGCTTGCCCTCGCCGAACTTGCTCTTGAGCAGGCCCATGAACTTCTCTTTGGCGCCGTCAAACTTCTTGTAGCGCAGGCTGAAGCTGTAGCTCTTGACCTTGGCGTCGGCGTCGAAGACCAGGTGCACCAGCGTGCCGCCGACGTTGTCCTGGTAGTCGGTCTTCTCGAGGTGCAGCGAGCCGAACTTCTTGTTCTCCTTGATCTTGCAGCGTGCGCCGTAGGCTTTCTGCAGCTCGTCGGCCGAGGCGCCCAGCACCTTGGTCGTCTCCCAGCCCCACTGGTCCTTGGCCTCGCCGAAGAACTTGTCGATGGGCTGGTACTTCACAAACTCCAGGTCGACCTGGTCGTCCTTGACGCGGGCGGACACGCGGATGCCCTTGTCGGCGTCGTACCAGAAGAGGCCGTCCTGCAGGATGAGCTTCATGGTGATCGACTTGCCCCAGATCTCGTCAAACGCGGCCGTGACCAGCTCGCCCGCCTCTTTCTTGCCCTCGAACTCGACCATGACGGTGTAGCTGCGCACGGTACCGTCGTCGTCGAAGTGCAGCACCACGAGCGTGCTGGAGTCGTCGTACTTGGTGCCCGGCAGGGAGACGTCCAGCTTGGGACGGTTGTTTTTGACGTTGATGCCCTTGGCCTTCAGGTCGTTCTCCAGGCCCTTCATCATCTTGTCGGCCGCACGGCCGCCGGCGCTGTCCTTCTCCTCGGAGACGTACTGCGGGAAGGCCTTGAGGAGGTCGGCGGCGGTCTTGCCGAGCACGTCCTGCGGCTTGAACGCGATGGTGTCGGTGCCCTTCTCGGCGATGGCCTTGTAGCTGGTGAACTGAGTGACCTCCAGCTCGATCACGGCCTCGTCGTACGTGGCCTTGGCCGCCGCGCGGATGCCGGCTCCCTCATCGACCCACATCGTGACGTCGTCACGGCCCAGCTTCACCTGCTCGCCGTCGCCCCACTTCTCTTTGAGCAGCGCCAGGGCCTCCTCTTTGGGCAGGTCGACCGAGACCGACGACAGGCCGCCCTCCAGCTCGATGGACGCGCTGATGTCGGTCTCGTAGCCGTCGATGTCGCCGCGACCCACAAGGGTCTTGCCATAGGTCGAGGGATCCTCGAAATACTTGGGAAACGCCTCTTTCACGTCGTCCAGCGACGCACCGAATTTCACGGTCTTGAACGGCCCGAACAGGCCCGGCTTCTCAGCGTCCAGAAGCTCGGACAACGCCTTCTTCTTCGGTTTGGCGGGCGCCTCTTCTTTTTTGCCGCATCCGGCGACGCCGACGGCCAACGCCAAAGCAACGGTCACTGTAACTAGCTGCAGTCTCTTCACTGTCATCTCCCTGGTGCAGTATGCTGCGCGCAATGTACGACCTCGTGATCCGAAGCGCCACCGTGCACGCGCTTGAAAACGGTGAGTCCGCAGTAACGGACGTAGCAGTGGAAGCCGGCAAAATCGTCGAGGTCAGCCCGACCGTCCGCGCGGCGGCCGAGCGCGAACTCAACGGCGAAGGCATGCATCTGATTCCCGGCGCCATCGATGTGCATGTACATCTGCGCTCGCCGGGCCATCCCGAAAAAGAGGACTGGGCCACCGGCACCCGGGCCGCTGCGGCCGGCGGGACCACCTGCGTGCTCGACATGCCCAACACCACTCCGCCCACGATCACGGCCGAGACGCTGGAGCAAAAGCGCGCCCTGGCGCGGGCAAACGCGCGGGTGGACTTTGGCTTGTACATGGGCGCCACCACACAAAACATTGATGAAGTGCAGCGGCTGGAAGACGCCGACCGCGGTCCGATCGCGGTCAAGGCCTACCTGGGCGCCAGCACCGGCAGCTTGCTGTTGGACGACCCCATGGCGCTGGACGCCTGGCTGCGCAATGTACAGACGCATCTGTGTGTGCACGCCGAGGACGAGGTGATCCTGCAGCGCGCGCACGCCGCGTGTCCTCACAGCGGCGGCATCCATATGCACGGCAAGCGTCGCCCGCGCGAGGCCGCTGTCGCCGCGGTCGGCATCGCCATGGCGATGGCCCTGCGGCGCGAGCATCGGCTGCACATCTGCCATCTCTCGACGCTGGAGGAGCTTGCCCTGGTGGACGCGGGCGCGCCGACCGGCCTGGTGACGTGCGAGGTGACGCCGCACCACCTCTTTTTGGACGAGAGCCACCTGGACGAGCTGGGCAACAAGGGCAAGATGAACCCGCCGCTGCGCACGGCGGCCGACCGGGAGGCGTTGTGGCAGGCGCTGCGGGAGCGACGGATCACCGCCATCGGCACCGATCACGCGCCGCACACGCTGGACGAGAAGGGGCGGCCCACCCACTCGGCCCCCAGCGGCGTCCCCGGCCTGGACACCAGCCTGCGCCTGCTGATCCGCGCGGTCGAGGACGGCGAGCTGGACTGGGACACCCTGGCCTGGGTCGTGGCCACCGGACCGGCCAACACGTTCGGACTGCCCCGAAAAGGCCGCATCATCACGGGGTGCGACGCAGATCTGGTGCTGATCAAACCGGGCCCACGCAACCCGCTGCGCGCCGAAGAGCTGCACACGCGCTGCGGCTGGTCGCCCTTTGAGGGCTGGCCCCTGCCGGCCGCCCCGCATCAGGTCTTTGTGCGCGGACAGCTGGTCGCGGCAGACGGACAGATCATCGACGACGCCGTACGAGGGGAGGAGGTCACCCGCCAGTGAAATTCGAGTACATCGAGCAGGTCACCCACGACTTCGAGCGCGTCTTTGTGGCGCTGCGCGATCGGCTGACCGAGGTGCCTGCCTTCATGCCCGAGCTGGATCGCATCGACGAGCTGGAGCGCGAAGAGCGCAAGGGCGGACGGCTGCACATCGTCAACGAGTGGCACGGCAACTCCAAGTCGGCGCCACCGGCCGTGCGCCCATTTGTCACCAAGTCGATGACCACCTGGCGCGACTATGCGCTGTGGGACAACGACCGGCGCCTGGTCGAGTGGCGGTTTGAGACCAATCACTTCGAGAGCCTGTACGAGTGCGCGGGCACAAACTACATCGAGGACGACGGCGCCGGCGGCACGCGGATCCGGCTGACGGGCGACCTGCTGGTCTATCCCGAGCGCGTCCCCGGCGTCCCCAAGCTGCTGGCGCGCAGGCTGCGTCCCAAGGTCGAGTCGTTTTTGATGAGCATGGTGACCCCCAATCTGGCGCTGCTACCCAAAGCGGTGCAAGCGCTGCTGGACGGCGAACGGGAGCCCTCCCGCTAGTGGCGATCGCTCTCGGCGGGTTCGAACTGACGGCCCCGATCAGCGCGGGGTCGATGGGGACCGTCTGGAAGGGCCGCCATCCGACGCTGGGCACGCCGGTGGCGATCAAGCTGCTGGACCTGCCCCAGGATCGCGTCGACGACTTCATGTGGGTGTTTCGCAGCGAAGTCCGCGCCCTCGCCACATTGGACCACCCCACCATCGTCGACGTCATCGACTTCGGCCAGGTGGACGCGGCGACCCAGAGCGCCTCCGAGGGCGCGCTGCGGGCCGGCAGCCCCTACCTGATCATGGAGTACATCGACGGGCCGGACCTGACCGCCCTGCCCCGCAAGATGCCGTGGCGCGGCGTGAAGCACGTGCTGGTCGGGCTGCTCGACGCCCTGGCCCACGCTCATGCCCGCGGCGTCATCCACCGCGATTTGAAGCCCGCAAACGTGCTGCTGGCCGGACGCGCGCGGGCGATCAAGCTGGCCGACTTCGGCCTGGTGCACTGGGTCGAGCGCGGCAACACCTCCATGGACGAGTACACGCTGGCGGGCACGCCCAACTACATGGCGCCCGAGCAGATCGAGATGCGCTGGCGCGACTACGGACCGTGGACCGACCTCTACGCGCTGGGCTGCCTGGCGTACTACCTGGTCGCGGGCCAGCCACCGTTCCAGCGCGTCACCCCCGGCAAGATCATGAAAGCGCAGCTGGAGGCCAGCGTGCCGCCCCTGGTCACGCACCATCGCATGCCCGGCGGCTTTGAGGCCTGGCTGCGACGACTGCTGCACAAGAATCCGCGCAAGCGCTTTCGGCGCGCGGCGGACGCGGCCTGGGCCCTGCTGTGCCTGCCGGAGGACGAGGTGCCGGCGGCCAAGCTCATGCCGTTTGGGTCCGTGGACACGTCGACGACCATCACGCTGAGCACCATCGAGGCGGCGCTGCTGATCGACGGCAGCCGGGCGATGATCGACCGCCTGGATGCGGTCATGCCCATCGTGTCGCCGCCGTTTCCCGATACCTGGCAGCGCCCGGATCCGCCGACGACCAACGTGCGCCTGGCGGGCGTCGGCCTCAGCTTGTTCGGGATGCGCAACGTGCCTGTGGTGGCTCGAGAGCGAGACCGCAGCCGGCTGTGGGCCAGCATGCGACAGGTGCAGGCGCAAAAGCGCGCGCGACTGGCGGTGCTCAGCGGGCCCGCGGGGTGCGGCAAGAGCCGAATCGCCGACTGGCTGTGCGAGCGGGCGCACGAGGTGGGCGCTGCGATCGTGCTCAAAGCGGTGCATGCCCCTCTGCCCGGCCCCGGCGATGGGCTGGGCCCGATGGTGGCCCGGTATCTGCGCGCGCAGGACATGGACGCGGACTCGGCCCTGGCGCGGGTGCAGCGACTGGCGTCCGCGTGGGGCGTGACCGACTACGACGAGATGGAGACGCTGGCGGAGGTGATCAACCCGACGGGCAGCCAGGTGGCCGGCGGAGCGGGCGGACGACACGCCGTTGTCTACAAGCTGCTGCGCACTGTCTCGGCTGAGCGACCCGTGGTGGTGTGGCTGGACGACGCGCAGTGGGGCCTGGATGCGCTGGGTTTTGCGTCATATGTGATGGACATACAGGCTTGGGCGCCGGCGCCCGTGCTGGTGGTGATCACCGCGCGAGACGACGTGCGCACGGACACGGCAGAGCACACGGTCTTGATGGCGCTGCAGGACCGGCTGGAGTGCGACTGGCTTGCGCTGGACCCGCTCTCCGCCGAGGACACCGAGACGCTGATCGCCGACGAGCTGGGATTGGCGCCCGACCTGACCGCGCACCTGCGCCCGATCGTGGCGGGCAACCCGCTGTTTGCGGTGCAGCTGATCGGCGACTGGGCGCGACGCGGGGTGCTGACGGCGGGCGATGAGGGCTTCTCGCTGCGCGACGACAGCGTGGAGGTACCGAGCGACCTGCCGGGCGTGTGGCGGGCCAGGCTGGACGGGCTGCTGGCGGATCGCGCGCCGGATGACCGCATCGCGCTGGAGCTGGCGGCGGTGCTGGGCCAGGTCGGCGTGCCGGTGGAGCTGGAGGCCGTGTGCGCGGGGCGCGGGATCACACAGAGTACCGATCTGGTGAACGCGCTGATGGCGCATGGTCTGGCGCGGGCGGTGCAGTCCGACACGGTGGGCGTGGACTGGCGGTTTGTGCACTCCACCCTGGTCACCGCGCTGATCGATCAGGCGCAGAGCGCAAACCGGCTGGAGGCGCATCACGCGATCTGCGCGGAGGCGCTGCAGGAGGGGGCGGGCCGGGACACGCAGCAGCGCGTCGGCTACCACCGTCTGATGGCGGGTGAGCTGGAGGGCGCGCTGGAGCCGCTGCTGGCCGGGGCGCAGGAGGCGCTGGTCGGGGGCAGCGAGCGCAACGCGGAGCGACGGGTCGACCAGCGGGAGGAGGCCCTGGCCACGCTGGAGATCGGTCCCGAGGACCCCCGCTGGGGCCAGGGTGGGCTGATCTGGGCGCGGGCGGTCTATCTGCAAGGGCGCTTTGAGGAGGCCAACGACCGAGCTGAGACGCTGGTCACCGCGGCGCGCCAATACGGATGGTCCGAAGTGTTGCCGGTTGCGCTGTGCATTTTGGGCGAGGTCCGGTTCCGGCGCGGCGACGCCAGGGGTAGCGAGGCGCCCTTGAACGAGGCGATCACGCTGGCCACTGCTCGAGACGACGCCGCCGTGCGCGGGCGGGCTCGCAGAGAGCTGTCACAGGCCGTACAGGCGCGGGGCGATGCAACCGCGGCCATCGATCTGGCGCGGCAGGCGCGCGCGGACTGTGAGCGGGCCGGGGATCTGGTCGGCGCGGGACGGGCCCGGGTGATCGAGAGCTTTGCCCATCGGCAGTCCAAGGCGTGGGCGGCAGCGCAGACCGTGCTGGACGAGGCGCTGGAGCTGTTCAAGGACACCGGCTACCTGCGCGGGGTCAGCCGATGCCACAACCAGCTGGGCGAGATCGCGCGCCTGCAGGGCAACGTGGCCGAGGCCGAGCGACATTATCTAGAGTGCGTGACCTTGTGTCGCACGACCGGCCTGTCGGAGCTGGCCGTGGTGGAGGTCAACCTGGCGCTGACGCTGCTGGCGCAGGGGCGCTACGAGGCTGCGGGCGAGGCCGTGGCCAACTCGCTGGAGACGGTGCTGCGCCAGGATCGCGCGCACATCGTGGCGTGTATTCGCGCCGTGCTGCTGGTCGTGCATGCGGCCGGTGGCCGGTGGTCCGACTTTGACGAACAATTCGACGACCTGGAGACACGCTTGGCCAAAATCGGCTTTGTGGAGATGGACATCGCGCTGTGCGCCCGATCCGCGGGCAGCACGGCGGCCAGAGCGGGAGACGACCCCCGTGGCGCGCGGGCATTTCGCCTGGCAGAGGCCCAGTTTCGGGCGCTGGGCCTGACGCGGGAGGCGGACGAGGTGGCCGGGAGAATCGTCGATGGACACTGATCGCGCGCTGCTGCGCCGAGCTGCCATGGAGCTGCTGGGTGCGTCGTGGGTCGTGCTCATGCAGGAGCTGGCGTTCATTCGCTGGCTGCCCGGCCAGGTGCGGGTGCTGGCGTACTTTCCAAACCTCATTCTGATCAGCGCGTTTCTGGGCCTGGGGATCGGCAGCCTGCGCGTGGGGCGCCGGTCGCTGCTGTGGCTGTGGCCTCTGGCGCTGCTGGCCGTGACGGCGTCGGCCTTTGGCATGAGCCAGGTGGCCTTTACGCAGCAGTCGGTCAGCGAGCACCTGTGGCTGCTGTACTTCGACCTCCCGCAGGACGCGCTGGTGGTGGACGGCGTGCGCATCCCAATCGTGGGGATGTTCGTCTTGTCGGCGGTGTCGTTCGCGCCGCTTGGCCAGATCGTGGCCGAGCGGCTGATGGTCTTTCGGCAGCACTCCAGCTCGCTTTGGGGCTATTGCTGGGACATCGGCGGCTCGCTGCTGGGCGTCATCACGTTTGCGGTGGCCGGCATGCTGGGCCTGTTCCCCATCGTGTGGATGGCGGCCTTTGCGGGCATCGGCCTGGTGCTGTTTGCCCCACGGGACTGGCGGCTGGGGGTGTTTACCGCGCTGATCGCGGGCGCTCTGGCCATCGTGGTCGTGGCCGAGCGATCCGAGTACTACAGCCCGTATTACGCGGTCCGGCTGGAGGCCGAGGACCCCAAAACAGGCTTCATCGTGGTCACCAACGGCAGCTACCACCAACTGGCCGCGCCGCTGGACAAGGCCTCGCCGCCGCTGTCGGCTAATCACGCGCGCACGATCAACGGCTATCACGCGCCGTACGGGCTGCTTGGCCGGCCGCCGGGACGCGTGCTGGTACTGGGCGCGGGCACGGGCAACGACGTCGCGGTCGCGCTGGACGAGGGCGCCACGCACGTGGACGCGGTGGAGATCGACCCGGTGATCGCCAAGCTGGGCGACCATCACCCCAACAAGCCGTATCAGGACGAGCGCGTGACCCTGCACGTCACCGACGCACGCTCGCATCTGAACACCACCGATCAGACATACGATCTGATCGTGTTCGGGACGCTGGACTCCATGACGCGGCTGTCCGCGCTGAGCAATGTGCGCCTGGACAACTTCGTGTACACCCAAAACTGCATCGACGCCGCCCGCAGCCGGCTGTCGGAAAACGGCGGCATGGTGCTGCTGTTCTCGGTGGGCGAGGTCAACTTCATCGACCAGCGCCTCACGGTGATGCTGGCCAGCGCCTTCAAAGAGCTGCCGAGAGTCAGCCGAGAGCGCAACCAGCACTTCAACCGCGCCTACCTGGCGGGCCCGGCGTTTGCCCATCTACCGCCGCCGGCTATGGGCGAAGACCTGGACGAGCTGATCGCACAGACCCAGGTCCCGACTGACGACTGGCCCTATCTGTACCTGGCCGCGCCGGGCGTCAGCGGCTTCTACCTCTCGTTGATGGCGATCTTTCTGATCCTCGGCGTAGCCGGCGTGATGTGGGCCTCGCCGGAGCTGCGCCGGAGCCTGCGCCACAAGGGCGGCGTCGACCTGGAGATGTTCTTGTTCGGCGTGGCCTTCCTGCTACTCGAAACCCGAGGCGTCACCGAGATGAACCTGGTCTGGGGCGCCACCTGGCTCACCAGCTCGGTGGTCTTCGGCGCCATCCTCCTGATGGTCCTGCTGGCCACGATCATCATGCAGTTGAAACCGATGCCCTGGAGCGTCGCCCTGGGCGGCGTCATCGTCTCGCTGCTGGCCACCTATCTCATCGACACCGGCACGCTGCTAACCTCCTCCTGGACCGCCCGCCTGGTGATGAGTGTTCTGTTTGTCGGCGCCCCTATCTTCTTCGCGTCGGCGTGCTTCGCCCTGCGCTTCAAGGTGCGCGAGTCTCCAGGCCTGGCGTTCGGCTGGAACCTTTTGGGCGCGGTCGTGGGCGGCCTCCTTGAGTTCCTGTCAATGGCGCTGGGCCTCAAGACCCTGCTGCTGCTGGCCCTCGTCGCCTACCTGGGTGTCGCGCTGCTGCGCCAGTCGGACGTGGCGAGGCCGGCTCACTCAGGGTGATTTGGCGTAGACCGCCGCCAGATGCGCAACCACGAAGCGCTCGAAGTCCTGCGAGGTCAGCCGCCAATCCAAAGTCACCGCGCGTTGCGCTTGGAACGCGTCCGCGGCATCCAGAAGCGGGCGCGTCACCTGCTCCACCTCGGCGTGAAAGTCGTCGATGCGATAGAGCGCCGTGAGGGCGACCGCCTCGGTGACCTGCCACAAATAGTCGCCGGTGTGCGGCGCCGGGCGCGCCAGCTGACCACCGCTAAGGACCTCGTTTGCGTATACCTGCAGCACGGCGCCGACCTCGCCGAGTGCGCTGTTCGCCGGGGCCTTAAGAACGCTGTCGAGCAGCGCGTCGGCCCAGGCGCGCAGGCTCAGCGGTGTCTCGAACGCGATGTGACGGATCACCTGATCCAACAAGCGCAGATTGGCCACGGCGCTGAACAAGAAGCCGAACTTGTAGGCGCGCTTCCAGTCGGCCCCCTGCAGCGTGGCGGTGCCGATGACGACGTCCTCGCGCTCAGCGACGATCGGGTCGTACATGCGATGGCTGCGCGCCGCCTCGCAGCTGCGGGTTTGGAGGTCGTGCCGGCGCCGATAGGCCGGGTCGGCCATCTGGGTGTTTTCGAGCACGCGGCACAGGTACAAGAAGAAGCTGTCTGAGGGGTGCGGCGTGACGGCGCCCATCAGGCCGTCGCAAAACGAGTCCAGGGTCTGCGCGGGGAGACCCAGAAGGAGCTCATTGAACGTCGGGATGCCGTCGTCGTGGCACTGGCGACGCAGCGAGAGCGCGCGCTCCGGCGGGATGTTGCCGCGCTTGACGGCCTGCAGCACCGCGGGGTCGAAGTCCTGCATCGAGAGGCCCATCTGGCAGCCGATGCCCGCGGCTCGGAGCGTGCGGACGGTGTCGAGGTTTCGCTCGGTGGCGTTCTTGGTCAAGTGAAACATCGCGTACGCCGGAGAGCCGGTGCGCGCCCTGACGTCCGCCAGCATTCGCGTGATGCCGACGTCGCGGGGGCGAATGCCGAAGTTGGCGTCCACGAAGTAGATGTAGGCGATGCGGTGCGCGGCCATCCACTCGATCTCGGCCTGCACGCGGTCCAGCGGCAGCTCGTGCACGCGGCTGCGAGTGGCCTGGCCCCAATCGCAGAAGGTGCACGCAAACGGGCAGCCGCGGTTGGTCTCCAGCAGCGCCGCCGCGAAGGGCTGCGACTGCAGGGCGTCGAAGGTGCCGTCCAGATAGGGTGACGCCGTCTTAGAGTAGTCGGTGAGACGCGGCCGCGGCGGTGTGCGGACCACGTGCGCCCCATCACGCAACACGAGCCCCTGGATGGCCCCAAGTGGCTCTCCAGCGTCCAGCGAGCGCAGAATCTCCCGAAACGCCACCTCTCCCTCGCCCAGCACCAGCACGTCGACTGCGGGGTTGGCGTCCAGAAAGCGCTCGGAGTCCGCCTCACCGCGCGGCACGGACGGGCCGCCGACCACGATGAGCGCAGCGGGAGAGCGCGTCCTGGCGGCCTCGGCCACGGCCAGCGAGTAGCGCAGGTTCCAGGTGTACAACGAGAAGCCCAGCACGGCCGGATCCGCGTAGCCCGCAACGACCCGCTCGGGGGCCTGACGAGCGGTCTCGATCGTCAGCCTCAGAGCAGCGCTTAGAGCCGGGTCCGTGCGGGCGGTGGCGGCGAGCAGTCCGGCGGCCAGGGGCGGCACCTGGAAGGGGCCGGGAACCGCGAACTGGTGAAGGACAACCTCCAAAGCAGTTTGTCAATCCGACCCGGCACAGGCGGTCTCGTCGGCGGCGTAGGTGACGCACAGCAGGTGACGCGGAACCCAGCAGTCGGCGTGTGAAAACAACCCGTCCTCGTCCAGCGCGTTGCCGTGCCCAATCGCCACGCCGCTCGGCTCGCTGTCAGTCCAGCGCTTACAGTGCGAGTTCGGGCGCCAGTCGCCCATCATCCCTGCGAAGAACTCGACATCCTGACCGCTGATCGGTGCCGACAGCGGGAACCGAAGCAGGCCGCGAGCGTCCGTCCATCCGATGATGGTGCCGTCGGGCCGGTCATGGCGTCGCTCGGGAAGCAGTGGCCAATCGATCGCGTCACCGTTCTGCGGAGGACGCCTATTCGAGTCGTCGGAGATGACAGCCTGTGCCCCAACGCCAAACTCAGCGACGCACCGCGCATCGCAGTCGAGTATGGCGTTCCCGTCGTCATCGGCATCGAGATCGCCATCCTTAGCATATGCTGTAATCGCCAGAATCCCGACGGCCTCGCACTGCTCAGCGTCCGGTCCCACCCGGTCGTGCGGCTGGTCAGCAGCAGGCGCCGATCCGAACTCGAGCGCGCATCCAGCACAGGTCCACCACAACGCCAGCAGCACAGTTCGGCTCACGGGACCTACGGTAGCACGGCGGCCAGCTATCCGAGCGCTGCTGTTCGATTCACTCAGAGGCTGTGATAAGTGAGTGGCTGTTCCAAGGGAGACCGACGTGATCCGTTTGATGATGGTAGGCGTTCTTTTTCTGACGCCCGGCTGCAAGGACGAGAAAGAAGCAAAGAAGGCGACGCCGGAAAAGAGAGAGGCCACGCCGCCGCCGGAGAAGAAGGTCGAAGCGGAGCCCAAGGTCAGCCCCAACTGGAGCGACCGGGCCATCGAGCCCGTGGCGGCCGAAGTGGACGGACTGGGCTTCACCGTCTCGCTTCCCAAGGGGCTCAAGCAGGAGATCAAAGAGGCCAAGGACCCGTTTCCCGGATATGTGAACTGGACCTGGCCCGGATCGTTCGACATGCCCAGCTTCACCGCACAGTTGGTGACGTTTCCGCCGTCGGACCTGGCGGACGCCAAGCGGAAGCTGGAGTCGTTCAACAAGTACAAGACGACGTTTGAAGAGACGCTGGACGACGGCTATCTGGTGGCTGTGCAGGAGGACGGGGACCAGTATCTCAACGTCCAAGTGTGGCGCACGGTGGGCGACAAGACGGTGCGCTTCTCGGTGATGCAACGCAACTCCGAGGCGATCCCCGGCGTGGACTCCCAGCGTGAGTGGATGCTGAAGGTCTGCCGCTCCTTCGACGCGAAGTGACCTCTACTCGAGCTACAGCGCTGGTCTTCGTCGTGTCCTGGGCGGTGTTCTACGCCTTGTACATGCCACTGGTGCTGCTGTTCGACACAGACTCTTATCTGCACCTGGCCATCGCGCGCGAGTACGGCCAGCAGGGCATGCTCCAGTCGCTGGACTGGGCCCGCTTCTCCGTGATGCACGACGGGTACGGCGACAAAGAGCTGCTGTTTCACCTGTTTTTGGCGCCGTTTGCGGGGTGGATGGACGCCGAGACGGGCGGCAAGCTGGCCCTGGCGCTGCTGAACGCGCTGATCGCGACGACGCTCTTTCACCTGGGCTCGCGCGCGCAGGGGCGTTGGGGCGGCCTGGCGGCGCTGCTGGTCTTCGGCCTGTCGGGCACGTTTGCGCTGCGCATGATCCGGCTGCGACCCGAGCTGCTCAGCGTGCTGCTGCTGCTGTGGATCGTGATGGCCGCCGGCCAGCGCCGATACCGCACCCTGGCCGCGCTGACGTTTGCCTACGCGTACGCGCACACGGCCGTGCAGGCGCTGTTTGGGCTGTGCATCGGGTGGTTTGTCTGGAACGCGTGGGCCCACCGGCGCTGGTGCTGGCAGCTGCTGGCGTATCCGGCCGCCGCCATCGGGCTGGCGTTTGTGCTGCACCCGCAGTTTCCGGCCAACCTGGACATCTGGGTGGTCCAGAACGTCGACTTCTTCAAATACAAGAGCGTGCTGGACGTCGGCGAGGAGTTCCGCTCGCTGACGACCAAAGAGCTGCTCACACTGGACTGGGCCTGGGCCGCCGCGCTGGTCGCCATGGTCTGGTCCCGCAAACGCGACGACGCCGAAGCCCCGCCGCGCGAGATCGCGCCCGCCTTCTGGATCGCCGCCCTGCCCTTTGGCGTGCTGTTCGCCATGATGTCGCGCTTCTCCACCCTGTTTGTGCCGCTGGCCACGCTGGGGCTGCTGTTCGAACTACGAGAGCGCGGCTTTGTCCTGGGTGCGACCACGCAGCTGCCAGGCGGGCGCGCGATCCGAACCACGGTCGTAGCGCTGCTCATCGGCGCGCTGGGCTGCACCTGGACCGGGCGTCAGGTCGTCACCGTGCTGGAGAACGGCGGCAGCATGGCCCCCGCCAACCGCGACGCGTTCGTCGACTTCGACGCCAACCTGCCCGATGGCGCCACGGTCGCGGCCCCCTGGGGACTGGCCGGCGACCTGGTCTTCTGGGCGCCCCAGGGTCTGTACCTCAACCTCTTCGACCCGGTCTTCATGGCGGTGGCGCACCCCGAAAAGCACCGCGCGCAGGCTGCGATCTTCGCCGGCGCCGAGCCCGACACGCCGCTGACCGCCCACATGACGTTGGACAGCGAGTACATCGCCTATCCCATCGGCGCGACGGACCTGGACATGCGCCTGCTGAACGACCCGCGCATCGAGCGCCTGAGCGTCACCACGCAGGTGCTTTGCCGTGTGCACGAGAACGCCAACAAGGCCTTTGTGCTCGATTGGAAGGACTATCCGCGACACGAGGACCCGGTAGGACGCGCCATCGAAGGGTACGTAGACGGCACCCGGGTGGGCCCCCCGGACCAGTGCCGGCGCTTTGAGCATCACTTCTCCATAGACCGGGCCACCAGCGTCACCTACGAGTTTGCGCCGTCCGGCCCCAGCCAGCTGTGGATCGACAGCCTGGCGGGCACCGGCACACCGCAGGCGATGGGTGCGGTGCTCGGCCGTGGTCTGCGCATCACAAAGAACCTGGCGCCCGGACCACACGTGATCACCGTAGCCACCTGCCCATCCGGCGGACGCCTGGGCTTCTATCTGGTGCGCCGATGAAAGCCGAGATCCTGGCGCTGTGCAGGCGCGTGCTGCCGGGCTGGCGGGAGCTGGCGGACGCGGACTTCACAACCGAGGCGCCCAAGGGCTTCTCCACGATCACGATGACGATTCACGCACCGCCCGGCGCTGATCCAGCGGGCGCCTTCTACCGGCAGCTGGAGGGCAAGGACAACGCGATTTTGGACGGCGACGCCGAGGAGGCCGTGTTTCTGACGCTGGCGGCCGAGCGAATCGCCGCGCGCTGCTACTACCACGACCACAATTGCCGCCTGGAAGAGCTGCACCACGGCCGCACGTTGACCGCGGATGACCTGAGCGATCACGATGTCTTGAAGGGGATCGCCGGCGAGCTGCACCGCTTTCACGCCCTGCGTCCGCCCGAGGTGCCCGACGAGCCGTTCTTTGAGCTGCTGCACCGCAAATGGGGCCCACTGGCCCGCTTCACGGTGGAGGACAACCGGCACGCCTTCCCCGAAAACGAGCGCGCGATGTGCGACGAACTGCGGCAGATCTACAGCGACGAGACCCGCGACATGGTGCGCCGCTGTGTGCCCGACGGGCCGCTGGTCTTCTGTCACAACGACACCTATCACGGCAACATCATGCGGCTTCGGGACGGCGGCATCCGGCTGCTGGACTTTGAGTTCTCGTGCCTGAACAACCCGGCGTTCGACTTTGCCAACCTCTTCGCCGAGACGGTCATGGAGCACAAGCTGCCCGACTACCCCTACTTTCGGATCGCACCGCCGCGCTTCGGGGCAAGCGAGATCGGCACGCTGCTCAACTTCTACCTGGACCACCAGTCGCTGGCCCCGACCGCGCGCACGACGGCCTTCGACAAGCTGCTGGCCGACACCCGGGCGATGATCCGCCTGTCCGACTACATGTATGCGATGGCCGCGCTACCGCTTGCGCTGGCGCCGGTGCAGAAGATCCCGTTCGTCGCGTACGCCCACGCCCGCTTTCAAAAGTTCCTGGGCAGCCGCTAGCGAACCACTAAGATTTGGGCGAGCGCTTTTCCTCGGCCCACGGGTCTCGATGATTGGCCGTGGGCAAGTGCACGTCCCAGCAGACCACGCTGCAAAAGAACATCGGATTGCGCTTGCGATTGCACGTCGACACGCTGCACGCCCAGTAGGTGGTGTTGAAGCCGATCTCCTTGCGGCAGCTTGTGCATACCCGCCATTTCCCTGCATCTGCCACGGTCGTCCGTCCTCTCAGCTTATGGTGTGTACCGAATATCCACGATGGTGAGCGCCGTGTCACCTTTGGGCCGTTGGACGACGACCTCGTCGTCGAGACGCCGGCGCATCAGGGCGCGCCCAACGGGTGAGTCCATGCTGATCCAGCCCTTCGGCGCATCGGTTTCGTCAGGGCCCACGATCCGCCAGACCTGCTCTTCCTCGTCCTCGTCCTCGACGGTCACCCACGCGCCAAAGAAGACCTGCTCACCGCTGAGCTGCGTGTTGTCGACGACCGTCAGCACCTCCATGCGGTGCGTCAAGAATCGGATCCGCGAGTCGATGCGCCGCAGCTGCTTCTTGCCGTAGATGTAGGCCGCGTTCTCCGACCGATCGCCCTCCGCGGCTGCATCGGCGACCATCGCGGTCACGCGCGGACGCTCCTCGCGCATCAGGAACTGCAGCTCCACCCGCAGCGTCTCAAAGCCCGCCGGCGTGATGTAGGCCGAGCTCTTCGGCTTCGGCGGCCGGTAGCGTCCCATGCCCATCAGCCCTCCTCACCGATGCCGCACAGCGGCACCCCCGCGACGACCGCGTTCTGGATATCACCGCATGAGGTTGTCTCAACGCACCCCAGCTGCTCCTCGCTGACCTGAAAATCGCACAGCAGCGTGCAGCCCTGGCCCGCCAGATCGGGCGGAAAGCCGCAAAACGACATCTTGGAGATGCAGCGCGAATCGCAGTTGGTCGCCGCAATCGGCGGTGGCGCATCGGGTGCCGGCGCGTCGGGTGCAGCCACGTCGCCCGCGGGCACGTCGTCGACCGGGTCAGGGGCGCTTGCGTCGGGCGCTGTGGTCGATGCCGGCGCCGAACCACAGCCCGACATGACCGTACATGCGAGCGCTGCGGCCGCGACGACACCCCTGAACCACACCTCTGTCGTAGCGCTTATGATGGTCCTACGATAGCCCAACACGCCGTGCGAGGTGTACTCTGCGGCGGGTGATGAGCGAAACAACCGCGCCACGCTGTCATCGATGCGGAGAGGCCCTGCGGCCTGGTCAGGGCACGTGCGCCGTGTGCGGGACCGGTATCGGCATCCCGGCCATGGACGGCCTGGATCGCTCAGCCGCGGCCTTCGCGGACGACGCCGCTTCGTCCATGTTCTTGATGATGCCCCACGAGGCCTCGGGACAGTTCGGCGCGGTCGTCGATCGCCACGCCGACGCCGAGCACAACCGCCTGCTGATCTGGGTGGCCATCGGCCTGGCCGCGGTCTCCATCGTCGGCGGCATGCTCTACTACGTGTACTACCTGCGCGTCGGCAACGCCGTGACCGCGCTGCTGCCGCGCGACACGGTGGCATACGTACGCGTCGGCCCCGCCGCCCGCCTTCAGGACGCGTTTACCAGCTTGCAGATGTGGCAGACCACGCGCCCGGTCCGCGACCGGTTCAACCGGCACGAGCGACGCGTGTTGCAGCGCGTCCTGCTCGACATCGGCCTCAGCGTGGGAGCGCTTCAGCAGCTGAAGTCCGGCCTGACGAACCTGCACGTGGCCGCCATTACGCCTGAGCACCAGATCGCCGGCCGGCTCCCGTACGACCTGCTCTTCTTCCTGGAGTTTCGCGCGGACGCCGACCGCACCCGCCTGCTGGACACCATCGCGCCCGCGTTTCAGCAGAAGTTTGAGGAGAAGGGCGTGGAGTTTTACGTCCGCCGCGTCGGGATGCACACGCTGTCGCTCTCCTGGTTCGACGACCTGGTGGTACTCGGCTGGGGGTCCGACGGCGGCATGCGAGAGGTCCTGCGCAATCGGGATCAGGGGCCCAACCGCTCGCTCAACGACGCGGACGGCTTTCGCACCGCCTATCGCGCTCACGCTCACGAGCCGGACACCGACATCTGGGCCTATGTGCGCCACGACCAATTCGTAGACCTGAGCCTGACCCGCCTGCTGGCGCCGATGCTGGTCGAGGAGCAGCGCCGCGCGATCATGCCGTACATCACACGCCTGCGTGAGGCGGACGTCGAGGGCGCCGGGGTCGCGATCAAGCTGCGCAACGGCACCGACAGCGGCAACTTCGGCTTCTATCCGGGCACGGCAGACGGGTTTGCCGAGCTGGCGGCGCAGACGGGCGCCCACCCGATGAGCACGCTGAGCGCGATCCCGGGCGACGCGCTGCTCACCATCGCCGGCACTCTGGACAACCCCACAGCGCTGTTGAGTCAGTGGCGCGGCCCGCTGCTGCGCATGCTGACGGATCTGGGCTTCTTCGACAGCAGCGACAACCCCGACAGCGGCATCAACCGCCTCCAGGCCGAGAGCGGCGTCTATCTGACCGCCGACGTGTGGCCGGTCTTCGCGCGCGAGCTGGCGCTGGCCTATCTGCCCACGGAGGGCAGCGACGAGCTGACCTGGCTGATGGTCTTTCGCGTGCACAACACCAGCCGCGCCATGGACGTGATCTCGCGCGTGGCCAAGCACGTCTATCGGGACGAGCGCGGCCGCTATTTTCAGCGCCGCTACCCGCTCGGGTACGACAACGCGCTGTACCGCATCACGGCGGTGAAGGAGCGCCCGGACGGCCAGGGCGGCATGGAGATCGTCTCGCGCCGAGAGGTGCTGTGCTGGGCCGATACGGGCTCCAAGGTGCTGCTGGCACCGACCTGCGATCCGGTCGAGCGGGGGCGGGCCGCCGAGACGTACGCCACCGGGCTGGACAAGCGGGCCGAGGAGGCCCTGTCCGGGATGCCCGACAGATCCACGCTGCTGGCGGTCGGTCGGCTGCGCCCGCTGCTGGAGCGCCTGACGGGAGATCACGCGGTGCTCGAGCTGCTGCGCGACGACTTCATGGTGGCCACGTCGGTCGCCGTCCATCCGGACCGGGTGGAGTTGACGGCAAACGTGTCCGCGCTGTCGCTGGGCTTCTTGTGGGCGACGGGCATCTACGACACCGACGCGGCGCCTACCTCGGACCCGTGCAAGAAGCTGGTCGGGCAGGTCTGCGGCGACGATATGACGTCCGCCAACTGCCTTGTGTGGCGCGCAAAGGTGGAGGGCTCGAGCCCCCAGGCGTGCCGAACGGGGCTGAGAACCATACAATCATTCGACGCAGCAACAATGGACTCACCATGAGATGGCACCACGCCCTGTGGGTAGCCGCGCTGGCGATCGCGCTGGCCGGATGCCCGGACAAGACCCCCAACCCCGGAGAACCGACGACGGATCTGCCGTTCGAGGTGCATCTGCCCGACGCCGGGCCCGACACACAGCCGGCGCCGGAGGATCTCGGGCCCGATACCGCGGAGCCGGACGTGTGCCCGGTTGGCCCGGTGACGATCACCCCGGCCGACCCGGGAACGCTGGACCCGTTGAAAGCGGTGGCCCCCGAGCAGCCGGGCCCGGTGCTGTACACCTGGTTTGAGGTTGACGGCGAAGAGCTGACGCAGCTTGGGGCGGGGGCGCTGCTGCCCGCGTCCGCGACGGCCAAGGGGCGCACGATTCAGGTGTCGGTGGCGTCCAGCGTGTCTCAGGACTGCGAGGCGGTCACGGCCCAGACCACCATCGGCAACACCCCGCCGTCGCTGGTTCAGGTGCTGGTCTCGCCGTCCGCAGCCACAGTCGCCCAGGCGCTGAGCTGCAGCGTGCCCGCCGGCGCGTGGGTGGACCCCGATAAGCAGGACGAGCAGGTACCGAGCTACCAGTGGGTCAACAACGGCGAGGTGATGCCGGGCGCAGAGTCGCCCGAGTTGATGGGCGGATACGTCAAAGGCGACTCGATCAGCTGCCGGGTAACGCCGTCGGACGGCGAGGAGAGCGGGGACCCGGTGGAGAGCGCCCCCATCCCGATCTTGAACTCCCCACCGCAGGCGCCCGGAGCGCTGCTGGAGTGCCCCGAGCCCGGCGCCGCCTTCGAGTGCCATGCGACCGGCGACGACGCGGACGGCGACGATGTCTCGTTTGTGTTCGATTGGCGCATCGGACCGGGCAGCTGCGCGACGGCACAGCTGGTCCAGAGCGACGGCGAGGTCGTGTCGGGCGAGTTTGGGAGCACGCTGCAAGAGACGCCGCCCAAGGGCGCGCTGGTCTTTTGCTGTGCGACCCCGCGTGACAGCGACGGGCTGGAGGGCGCGACGGTGATCAGCGACGCCTGCCCGGTGCCGAACACGCCGCCGGCGGTGACGGGCGCGCTGGTCCAGGCGAATGGACCGCCCGTGGCAAACGCCACGCTGAGCTGCGAGGCCGAGGCGACGGATGCGGACGGCGACATCCTGGCGACGACCTGCCAGTGGTTCGTGGACGGGGAGTCTGCCGGGGGCGAAGACTGCCTGCTGGCAGGCGAGTTCAAGGCCGGCCAGACGGTGTGCTGCAAGGTGACGGCGGATGACGGTGACGTGGTCACGGTGTCCGAGGCCAAGACGTGCGCGGAGATCGCGGACTCACCGCCGGTCATCGATCAGATCGTGCTGCAGCCGTCCAACGGGGACCACTGCGTCGCGCTGTCGTGCGCGGCGGCGGCGTCCGATGCGGATGGCGACGAGATTCAGATCACGTACTCGTGGGCTGTCGACGGCGAGGGCGTTCCGGGCGCCCCCACGCCGGTGCCCGATGAGACGGTTTCATGCACCGGCACGCCGGTTGCGGCCGGGACGGTGGGCGAGTCGGCGACGGCGTCGGTCACGGTGATCAACAACGCCCCGTCGCTGGCAGGGGTGAACATTTCGGCGGATCCGGCGCCGGTGGGCGCGCAGTCGCTGCTCACGTGCGTGCCGGTGGGGTGGACGGACGTCGACGTGTGCGACACCCCGGTCTACGCCTTCTCCTGGTACGTGAACGGCAAGCTGATCGAGGGCGTGGAGGGCGACGCGCTGGTGCCGGATCACTTCGGCAAAGGCGACGCGATTCTATGTCTGGTCGCGCCCGGCGACGGCTACGTCTTTGGCGCCACTGTGCAGTCCGCGGTGGCGGTGGCGATCAACACGGCGCCGGTGGCGGCGGACGTGTCGGTGACGCCGCAGGTGGGCAACCAGACGACCGAGTTCACGTGCCTGGCCACGGTCGACGACCCCGATGAGGACGAGATCACGTGGCTGTATACGTGGTCTCTCAATGGTGAGCTGCTGGAGGGTTACGTCGGCGAGACCATCGAGGCGGTCCCGTTTGAGGAGAACGGCGCACAGCTGACGTGCACCGCTCAGCCGCTGGACCCGGACGAGGCGGGTGACGTCGTGCCCAGCAAGAACGCGGCGGTGCTGGTGAACGCGCCGCCCAAGGTGGGGCTTGTCGATGTGACGCCCGCGGACCCCAGCACCCTGGATCCGCTGGTGTGCAGCGCCATCGCGAGCGACCCGGACGGGGACGACACGGCCGTCGTGTTCGAGTGGTTCCTGCTGACGACACAGGGTCCGGTGGGGATCGACGGTGAAGAGAACGTGCTGCCGGCGGCCTCAACATCGCACTTTGAGTCGATCTACTGCCGCGCCACGCCCAACGACGGCAAGACCGACGGGGTGGCCAAGGTCTCCAAGCCGGTCACGGTGGTGAACACGCCGCCGACGCTGGCGGCCGTACAGCTGATCCCGGCGGGTGGCACAGCGCAGACTGTGTTTACGTGCGCTACCTCCGGGTTTGACGACGTGGACGGCGACCCGGAGACGATCACGGTGCACTGGTTCCTGGACGGCGTGCTGGTGGCCGACGCGACACAGCCAACGCTGAAGCCGGCGGACGCGGGAGCGGATGTGGGAGCCACCGTGTCGTGCAGCGGCACACCGCACGACGGGTTTGACGACGGGCCCACGGTGGCCAGCAACCCGGCGGTGCTGAGCGCGTGCGTGGCGGGCCAGGAGGGCCAGGCTTGCAGCGACGAGAACAAGTGCACGACGGACGATACGTGCATCGAGGGCGCGTGCGTCGGCACCCCGGTGACGTGCAACGACAA
This sequence comes from uncultured Myxococcales bacterium, assembly GCA_964545715.1. Taxonomy (GTDB): domain Bacteria; phylum Myxococcota_A; class UBA9042; genus CAZJHX01. Next base: position 1,821 of record CAZJHX010000051.1, on the reverse strand, counting down.
CAACGCGTGCACAGCGGACGGGTGCGAGCCCGCGGTGGGCTGTGTCGCGACCCCGACGACAGCGCCCTGTGACGACAACGACCCGTGCACGGAGGCCGATGCCTGCAAGGACGGCGCGTGCGCAGGGGCGGCGCTGAGCTGCGATGACGGCAACCCGTGTACGGTGGACAAATGCAGCGATGCGGCAGGGTGTCTGCACTTTCCGGGTGTGCTGCCGTGTGAGGACGGCGACCCGTGCACCGTGGGTGATCTCTGCTCCAACGGGGAGTGCGGCAAGGGCGGCCCCAAGGACTGCGACGACAACGATCCGTGCACGGCCGACAGCTGTGACGGGGACTGCGTGCACACGCCGACCAGCGGCCTGTGCGACGACGGAAACCCGTGCACGTCGCCAGATCTGTGCGCAGCGGGCGACTGCATCGCGGGTGGCGTGACCGACTGCGACGACGGGGACACCTGCACGGCGGACGGCTGTGATCCAGACGGCGGCTGCACGCATGCCCCGGCCCCGGCGGGCGTGGACTGCGACGACGGCGAGCCGTGCACGACCGCGGACGCGTGTGAGTCAGGTGCGTGCAAAGGCGGCCCGCCGCCGACGTGCGACGACGAGAACCCGTGCACCAGCGACGAGTGCAAGGCGGGCGTGGGCTGCGTGCATGGAAACGTCGAGGGACCGTGCAAGACGGCGGAGGGCGCGACCAGCATCTGTGTGGACGGCGTGTGCTGCACGCCGAGCTGTGGCGAGCCGGGCCAGACGAAAGAGTGCGGTGACGACGGCTGCGGCGGCTCGTGCGGCGAGTGCGTGGAGCTGGAAGAGTGCGTGGACCCGCCGGGGGAGTGCTCGGGTGGGGTGACCGAGGGCATGGTCCTGATCCCGTCGGGCAACTTCTGGATGGGCTGCAACGCGGCGCTGGACTCCAGCTGTGGCGGCGACGAGTACCCGTATCACCAGGTGAAGCTGGCGGCCTTCGAGATCGACGCGACCGAGGTCACGATGACCCAATTCGCCGACTGCGTAGACGAGGGCGACTGTGACGAGCCGGGCAACAGCCCGTTCTGCCTGTGGAATCAGCCGGGCGTGGAAAACCACCCGGTCAACTGCGTGGACTGGTACGGCGCCACCGCCTACTGCGACTGGGCGGGCAAGCGGCTGTGCACCGAGGCGGAGTGGGAGAAAGCGGCGCGCGGCAAGGACGGCCGCCTGTATCCGTGGGGCAACGACGCGGCGACCTGCGCCATGGCGATTATGAAAGAGGGCGTGACCCTGGGCTGCGGTCTGGGCGCCCCCTGGCCGGTGGGTCTGATCGCGGCGGGAGCCAGCCCGTACGGCGCCCTGGACATGGCGGGCAACGTGTCGGAGTGGGTCAACGACTGGTACGGCGCGGCGTACTATCAGAGCTCCCCGATCTCGCAGCCGCCGGGCGCGGGCTTTGGCCTGTATCGCGTGTATCGCGGCGGCGACTACGAAAAGCTGGGCCCGGCGCTGCGCACGTCTAAGCGCGAGTTCCTGCAGCCCGACAACCTCTCGGCGGCCGTCGGCGTGCGCTGCTGCAAAGACTTTCCGTAGTGCGGCTTGCGGCCATCGTGCCTGCCCTTTTCTGCGCCGCGTGTGGTGCCGACGACCCGGCCCCCGCTCCCACGCCGCCGGCCGAGGACGCCGTTGAACCCGGCTTCGTCGTGGACGTACAGCCCGAGGTTGAGAACATCGCGCCCGATATCCCCGACACCGCACACCCGGTAGATATACCGATCGAGCCGATCGAGCCGGACGTGGTGGATGAGAGCGCACCGATTGACGACGCAGCGGCCGGCTCGACCTCG
>CAZJHX010000050.1:0-65781 GCA_964545715.1 uncultured Myxococcales bacterium | reverse complement strand
GGTGAGCTCCCCGGACTCGGAGGCGACACACACCGGGGCCTCATCCGGCGGGCAAGTCCCACAGTCGGGTGGAGTCGTCCCGCCATCTGACGGCGGACGCTGGCTGTCCTCAGGGCCGGCGTCTGAGACGTCTACGACGGTCGTGTCAACGATGTGCGCATCCGGCGTCGTCTGCCCCTCATCGGGCGGCAACACGTCCTGCGCAGTGTCCGCTATGACATCGGACGGTGTCGCGACGTCGGGCGTCGCTGTTGGGCCGGGATCAGCAGCAGCGACCGCATCGGCGGCCTGAGGTGACGGGGCGGGACAGTCGTCGTCCGCGCACGTCGCCAACACGCACACACAAACCAGAGGATAGACCAACGTACGCACGCTCATGAGCGCCTCCACCGATACGTCAGCTCCCGATGTCCCAAGGTCACTCTACTGAGAGCGGGGGTTAGAGTGCCACCACGTCCAGGGACTGCCAGACCGTCCACACCACCAGCGCCAGGCCCGAAACCAGCGACGGCCACGTGAAGCAGCGGCTCATGAAGGCAAAGCGCGGGGCCGCAAAAAACACCAGGTACAGCGGCACCAGCACCAACAGGTCGGCGACGCCTCCGGGCTGCTCAAGCTCGCTGTCCCCCAGCAGGACTACCCACGCGGCGGCGGCCAGGTTGATGGCCAGCTCGCTGATCAGCACGGTCGGCACGAGTACCGCCGAAAAGCCGGGCTCAGTCACGCGATGCTGCGGCTCGATATCGATGGCGGCGATGATCGCGTGCGCAAAGAAGACAAAGGTGGCGCCCAGCACCAGCCACATCTGCGCGTCCTCCGAGAAGACGGACGCGTCCTCGGCAATGCCCACCGCGTTGGCCACCAGCAGGATCATGAGCACGCCAAAGCCCAGCGACGGGTAGAAGAACAGCAGCTGAGGCCACGTGGTCTTTGTCTTTCGGCGCCGCCCGCTGTCGTCGCGGTCCTCCAACGTGATCGTGCGCAGCCGGATATCGGGGACCAGACGACCGATGAAGACCAGCGACACGCAAAACGCCGCATAGATGCTCAAGATGCCGACCACCGCGCCGACGCCGGGCGCTGACAGCCAGCCGACAAAGACGGCGTTCAGGTCGTCGAAGATGACGAAGTGCAGCAGGTCCACGGCCACTGGAAACGCGGTGGCGATCAGCGCCCAGAGGCCCATGCGGCGGCGCTCAGTCGGCAAAGACCACCGTGAGATCCAGCGTGCGGCCGGCCCCGGTCGCGTCCAGCAGCCCGGCCAGCGTCTCGCCCGCCAGCCGATAGGTGCGGCGGTTCGTCCCGGCATCCAGCGCGGTGCACCCACGCTCATCGTCTGAGGCGCACGCGGGCAGGCCCTGATCGCCCGGATCGGCACTGTCGGCCGAGGTCAGCGTCAGCGTGGTCCCGTCGCGCAGAGTGAACGCTCCATCGGCGCCGAGCACCGCCAGGATATTCAAATGGCTGTCGCTGCCCGCTCGGGCCTCGGCGGGCTTATCCACGTCCGCCGCCAGCAGCGGCACCACCGCGCCCTCGCGCAGATAGACCGGGATCTCCGTCATCGGCGCGTCAGCTGAGATCTCACCTGACACGCGCGCCCCGGTGGTCCAGTCCGCCCAGCTTCCCGGCGGCAGCGTCACCTGGCGAGACGTGGCCCCTTCGGTCACCACAGGCGCCACGTACACCGCGTCGCCCAGCAGGTAGGTGTCGCGCGTGGCCAACATCGCCGCGCTGTTGGGATAATGCAGCGCCGGGTGGCGCATCAGCGGCGCCCCCGTCTGGGTCGCCTGGTGCAACAGCGACTCCAAGTACGGGAAGAGCCGAGTGTGAACCTGGGCGTACCGGCGGAATTCAGACGTCGTATCCGCGTCCTTGTCCCAGCTCCAGTTGACCTCGGCCCCGGCGTTGCCCTCGTGCGTGCGCATGATCGGCGACCAGGCGCTCATCTGGGCCCAGCGATAGAACAGCTCCTGGGTCGACGGCTCGCTGCCGGCGCCCGAGTAGCCCGCGATGTCCGAGCCGTAAAACGACACGCCGGTCACGCCCAGCCCCACCCCGATCCGCAGCGCCGTAGGCAGGCCGTCGTCGTCCGTGAAGTCCGTGTCCTGGTCGCCGCCCCACACCGCCGGCGCGATAGCGTTGGACCCGGTGAAGCCCGACCGCACAAAGAACAGGCACTCCCCATTGCAGACCTCCGCGTGCGCCTTCTGCCACAGCCGCGGGTAGTCGCTGGACACCTGCGCGCCCGTGCGCCCGTCGTCAAAGTGCGCGTCCCACGGCACCCACTCCGCGTAGTCCGCCATGTAGCCGTCCATGCCCAGGGCCAGCGCGTCCTTCACATGCTGCTGCAGCCATGCGACCGCGTCCGGATGCGTCATGTCCGCCACCGAGCCCAGCCAGGTCAGAATCGCCATCTCGTAGTGCTCACCGTCCGGCGTCGTCGGCAGCCAGCCGTTCTCCCGCGCCTCACCCCACTCGGTGAACTGCTCCACGATGAACGGGTTGAAGTAGCCCATGAAGCGCAGGTCCATGTCGTGCAGCTCTTTGGTCAGCCCAGGCAGATCGGGGTAGTGCTCCGGGTCCCACTCCCACCGATAGTTCAGGTTGTTGCCGGTGATCGGGTTGATGCTCTCGCCGGTCCAATCCTCGGACCAGATGGCGGACACCGGGATCTTCTCCTGCCGCAGCTGCTTGGACTTCTGCCGCACGTGGTCGGTGCCGCCCTTGATCGCCACCCAGGGCAGCAGCGCCCAGTCCGGCGGCATCGGCGGGCGGCCGACATGCGCGGTGTAGCGCTCGATCACGTCCAGCGGCTCGTCACCCGAAAAGAGGATCAGCCGGATCTGCGGCGCCCAGGCCTCCACCCGCCACGCTTTGGACTCGGACGAGCACAGCTCGAACACGATGCGCTCGGTGTTCTCCACCATGACGCCGTAGCCGCGCGGCGACACAAAGAACGGCACCGGATAGTAGCTGTCGTACAGACGCCCCTCGAACGGCGGCGGAAACTCGTCCTCGGCGTGGTCGCCTTTGTTGATCCCCTGCTCCGACACCCAGATCGGCACGCGTGCGCCCCGGTGCTCCATGGCCACGGTCTGGGCTCCAAACCCGAGAAACCGCTCGTCCTCCGGACACTCAAACGCCACGGACGTGCGCGTCGATCCGGGCGGCGCCGTCACGGTCAGCGCCACGGTCCCGTCTCGAAGGACCTCCAGCTCCGCGGTCATGTCGCCGTCGACCGCCAGCGCTCCGGTGTCCGCATCAAAGCCCGACACGCCGGCCGCCACCCAGGGCTCGCCCCACTCGTCAAACTTGTAGTAACCGACGATGAAGCCGACCTCTTCGCTGGCCACCCGACCCGCCAGCGGCGCCGCGTAGGCTTTGTCACCGCCGGCCCAGCCGGTCAGCGGTCCCAGCGAGAACGTGCCGTCGTCCGCCACGGCTACGGGAAAGCCCGCCTCCCCAAACGGGGTCAGGGGGACCACGGTGTCCTCACCGGCGACTGCCGCATCGGTGACCGGATCCTCGTCAGAGTCGGTGCAGCCGGTAGCAAGCAGCACAAAACACAAGCAGGTGCGCAAACGCATTTTCAGTCCAAAGCTCGAATCATCTGTATGTGTTCAGCGATTCGGCGCGTCATGGCGCCGATATGCAGCGGAAACGTCATGTGCCCGCCATCTACCCACAAAATGTTGGGGCGGTTCCAGTCCTCCCACTGCCGGCGCACGATCTCAGCGCGGATATAGCCGTCTTCGCGCGCCTGAATCCAAAGCTGACTCTCGGGTGTCATCAGCGGCTTGTGCAGCCCCATGCCCAGCCGCTGAAACAGCTTACGGCGCTGTGGTTCGTCCACGCCCCACGCCGTCAGATCCCGCCGCATGCGGCGTAGGATCAGCGCCTGCTCTACAGCGTCGATCAGGTTCAAGTGGCCCACGATCGGCACGATGTAGTCCGGCAGCGGCTCCAAGCAGGCCAACTGCATAGTCAGCGCGCCGCCCAGACTGATCCCGGCTACGCCGACCTCGTCGTAACCCTGCTCGCGCAGCCACATGATGGCGGTCCGCGTGTCACAGATCGCCTGCCGCACGCCCTCAACGGTGCGCACCAGATCCGCGGTCCAGAAGTACTCCCCGCTGAACAGCGCGCGCCACGGGTTGCGACGCCCGTGAAACGGCAGCGACACGTGCAGCAGATCGACATCCAGCGCCTTGCCCCAGATGCGAAACAGCGTGGCCTCTTCGACCCACGATCCGGGCTCCAGCCACCCGTGCACGTAGACCATGCACCCGCGCCGGCGCTGACCATCGGGGCGCACCCACCGCGCCCAGGCCGTCCGGTTCTTCCGATACGGCCCCATGTGCCTGGGCAGGTACTGGTCGCATACCACCTGATGCTGACTTTCCCACGACAGCGTGCTGGCCTTCAGCGCCCGGTCGACCAGGTTGCGCGTAATGCGGACATCGCGCGGCGGTCCCGGCACCGGAAACAGCTCGTCCACCGTCTGGTCCAGGTACGGCTCCAGCTGCGCCACTGTGTTGTCTTTGGCGGCCCGCAGGTGAAGCAGCCGCGAGGCGTGCCCCACGACGGTATCGATGTGTGCTCCGTAGCCCATGGGCCACAGGGTAGCAGGTCACTTGAAGAAGCAAATCTGGACGTGTTTCAGCCCGGTCCTGCCGGCGCTCCCCAAGTCCAAAAGATGCACCGACGGTCCGTGCCTCGGGGAAGGTCACGGACCGCCGATGGCGATGAGTCGGCTGAGCCAGACCCGCAGCGTCGCTTCATGCGGTCGGCATGGACAGCGCTTCCACCCGGTCCGGGTGCCGCCCAACCTGGTACTGGCCCCCTCCTGAGTACCCAGGGGCGCCGGACTCACGAGCGGCGAAATCACTTCCACCGCCTGCCTGGAACTTCGCGTTCTTTTCCGTGGGGGGTGAGAATTGCCCGCAAGTCGTCACTTTGAAACGGTGGAGCCGGCGCGTGCCAGAGTTGCAGCTCACTTCAAGAAGCGGATGTGTACGTGATTTTTGTGCGGCGGCCATCCCTGCGCCGCGGCGTTGGAGGCGTCCACGTACTTGGGCTTGTTGCCCGGCAGCGCGGCGAAGAGCGACAGAACCGGCACGTCATGCTGAACGAAGTGAGATGGGCCTGGGAAGTCGTAGGCGAACTGCGCCAGGGTGGTCAGCATGGACGCCGCCGGCACGTGTTCCGGGTCCGAGAGATCCTCCGGCTCGCCTGTCTTGTCGTCGTGGTACCAGCACTTCCAGCCGCCCCCCGAATCGCACGAGGCGACCCACAGCTGCAGCGACCCCAGGTCGAAGCCCAGCAGGTAGATGTCCACGTCCAGGCCCGTCTCGTGTGAGCCATGACCGTCGATGTCGCCGCCCGTCGGCAGGGAGAAGTCGCCCACACCCAGCGGCAGATCGTGGTTGGCCAGATGATCCAGCGCCTGCTCGGCGATGTATTGGACGGTCGCCAGCCGGGCCCACTGCCGGTAGAAGCGCGCGCCGCCGTCGGCCTTGATGGTCACAAACTCCTTGCTGGGCACGATCTCCGCGTCCAGGGGCCCCCACTCCTTGCCGCTGATCATGCCGAAGTGGCGGCCGCGCTCGGGATCGGCGTAGGGAAAGTCGTCCGCCCCGTCCGCGTACAAATAGACGCTGCCGCCCTGCCGGTAGACCATTGCACGCGAGCCGAACAATGGGCCCCCCACGAGCACACCCGCGGCGCCTTTGCTCCCGTAGATGCCCGCCGCTGTCCAGTCGACCACCTCCAGCCGCGAACCCGGCAGCCGGAAGGCCCGGCCCGCCGCCGCCTCCGTGCCGATGTTGTGTTTCGACGGCAGCCCCGATGCCGAGCACAGCCGCTGCCAGTCCTCGTCGTGACCTGGCCCGCCCATCGCCATCAGCGTGCCGCTGAGCCCCTCGAACAGGCCCGCGTCCACGGGCTCGAACGACCCGGAGCAGGACGCGGTCAGCAGCCGCGAGTAGGGCTCGGCGGGCTCGGGCTCAGATGCCTCCAGTCCCAGCACCTTGCCGTCACCGCTCAGCGCAAGACCGATGGACCACGGACCGGGCACGCACACCTCGTCGCGCACCGAGGTCTGATGCCGCTTGCGCTGCTCGCAGTGCAGCCCGGCGCGGCAGCCGGTGCGCGGAAAGAGCAGGTAGTCGCACTTGGACACGCACATCGCCGGCGCCAGCCCCGCCGGCAGCGGCGCGTCCATCCGGCTCTCGTACACCGCCGCTGAGATGCAGAACGTCGTAGGGCTGCCCGCCTGGTCGTCGCAGTAGACCTCACAGGCCACCGCGCAGCTGCCCCCGCCCACGCCGTCGATGCACAGGCTGCCCGCGGGCGCGCACTCCGCATCCGCCTGGCACTGGCCGCCTGTGAAGCCGGCGCCAATGGGCTCTTCGATCACGCAGTCGTCCCGGCAGCCGTCACCGGACTTGGTGTTGCCGTCGTCACACTGCTCGTTCAGCTCGGCCTGCACGATGCCGTCGCCGCACTCGGGCGGGTCGGGCGGGTCCGGCAGATCAGGGGGCCCGGCATCGGGCTGCGCGTCGGCCACGTCCGGGCTGACCACATCCTCCGGCGGCGGCGGGCTCCACTGGTCCGTGCCCGCATCGATCGGCGTCTCGGGCGGCACATCGGCGGGCGTGCGGACCGCGACATCATGCGTGTCGGCGCCGAATCCAGGCACGAACGCGTCCGCCTCCACCAGCCCGCTTGGCCCACCCACGTCCTGAGCGCATCCAACCAACCACACCGTCACAACTACAATGACTCGATTCATGCCGGGCTCAGTGTACGAGAACTGTATGGATGACACACCTGTGCGCTCGCGGTAGAAGGGGCCGTGGCCAAGCCCTCCCGACGCCAAATCGCCGCACTGCGCCGCGACCTGGAGCACGCCGACAACCTCGCGGCCTGGCGCTCGATCGCCTCAGAGCTTGACGAGCACGACGGTGGGGCGGCGTGGCGCGCCGACGACGAGTCGCCTTATTACGACGCGGCGTCCGTGCGCCGCAGCTTGATGCGCCTGCGAGCGCTTGAGCTGGCCGGCGACCCGATGGCGCTGGCCGACCACCTGCACGTGTCGCTGCACCGGCATCTGAAGGAGATCACCGATCCCGGGCTTTACCAGCGCTCACCACTGGGAACCAAGCGGCTGATCGAGGACTACCTCGACGCCGTCGTGGACGCCGTTCACCAGCTGTGCGACGTCGACATCCCCGGCCTCAGCGACGCCGACCGGCTGGCTCTGGTCGAGCGAGAGGCGCACAACGTCGGCCGACCGGCGCTCCTTCTGAGCGGCGGCGCCTCGCTGGGCTTGTTTCACATCGGCGTACTAAAGGCGCTGTGGCAGTCCGAGCTGCTGCCCAACGTCGTCTCGGGCTCCAGCACCGGCTCCATGATCGCCGGCGGCCTGTGCACGCGCACCGACCAGGAGCTCGGCGACGTCTTCGCGGCCCCGGGGCAGCAGGTGTACACCCGCGTCTTTCGCATGCTGCGCCCCAGCGACATGCGCCACCGAAAGGTGATGATGAGCCAGGAGCAGCTGCTCGAAGCGATTCGGGCCAACATGCACGACGACACGTTTGCGGAGGCCCACGCCCGGACGGGCCGCACCCTGTGCATGAGCGTGTCACCCATTCACGCGCGCCAGAAGCCGCGCCTGCTCAGCTATCGGACCTCGCCCGACGTCCTGGTCACCAGCGCGTCGCTGTGCTCGTGCGCCATCCCGGGCATGTTCCCGCCCGCGTCCCTGCTGCAGCGCCGCGCCGGCGAGACCTCCGAGTACGTCGCCGGCGAGCGCTGGATCGACGGCACCGTGCAAAGCGATCTGCCCACGGAGCGCTTGTCGCGCCTGCTCAACGTCAACTACACGGTGGTCAGCCAGACCAACGCGCACCTGCTGCCGTTCTCTGGCGCCCGCAACCGGCGCGGCGTGGTGCCGTTTCTCACCGACCTGGTGGCCTCCAGCGCGCACTCTCAGGGCCTGCAGCTGCTGTCCGTGGCGCGCCGTCACACAGCCAGCAAGGGCCTGCGACGGGTGCTGGAGCAGGCCCACGGCATCGCAGACCAGCGCTTTGCCGGCGACGTCACCATTCACCCGCCCATCACGCCCTGGAACTACTCGATCGTGCTGCGCAACGCGTCCGCGGAGGACCTGGAGCGCCTGGTCCGCCAGGGCGAGCGAGCCACCTGGCCGCGACTGGCTGAGATCGACATCCACACCCGCGTCAGCAGGGCGCTGGAGGCGGCGGTCAAGCGCCTGCGCGCCCGAGTCTAGAACGGCAGTGGAGGGACCTCGGGATCTCCGGTCTCGCGGTATCCGATGTCCGGCGCCGTTCCCTTGAAGTCATCGTTGATTCCCTCGATGAGCACACCCGCGTCCACGTTGGGGCTGTCCGCCGCGGGCGCGAGCTGGCCGGATGCCGGGTCGACCAGACCGGGCGCCAGCGGCTGACCGTTGCACTCCAGACCCGTCACCGTGCACCAGTCCTCGAGATCGTCGTATTTGACGTTGCTCCACTTGATGACCGGCGCCCCGCGCGTCGTGAAGAAGTTGTCGTAGTCCAGGTCGTTCGACAGCGCCTCGATGGTCATCTCCAGCGCGTACCGCGTGCCGCGCACGATGTTGTTGCGAAAGACCATGCCCGAGAAGGGGCCCGACACGCTCATGCCGTTCTGCTCGTCCCGGTCGGTCCAACAGGTGTTGTGGTAGATGAACACCGGCCCGCTGGAGCTGTTGGACACCTTGAAGCCGCTCTGGGTGTAGTCGGTGAACCGGTTGCGTATCACCCAGGTCGGTCCCCACGTGATCGGCGCCAGCGAGACGCCGTTGTGCACCGTGTCGACCACGTTGTTGTGAAAGCGGTTGTTGATGCACGCGCCCTCGGGCTCCAGCCCGTCGTCGCCCACGTTGGCGATGCGGTTGTCGTAGACGTCCACGTCAAAGGCCAGGTCCACGTTCTGGTCGTCGTCGAAGCTGCCGCTATAGATGCCGTTGAAGATGGTGTGGATGCGGTTGTCGCGGGCGATCGCGCCCTGGCCGCCGGACAGCACAATCGCGCTGTTTTCGTGGTCGGTGCCCTTCTTGGCCGCCCACGGCCACGCGTCCAGCCCGCTCTGATGGATCAGGTTGCCCTCGACGCGTACGTCGTCGGAGCCCTTGCGCACCCAGATGGGCGTGTTGACGTTGTGCACGGTGTTGTTGCGCACCACGACGTGGTCGGACCCGCGCACGTCGATGCCCTTGGGGTAGCCACCCTCACCGTAGTAGCGTATCTCGAAGCCCTCGATGGCGATGTAGTTCACGCCGTCCAGCGCCATCGCCACGCCCAGCTGCGGCAGCTGCCAGGTGTGTCCGGCCGGATCGGTCGCGCTGCGCACCCACAGCGTGCCGTCGGCTACGATCCACCCCTCCCCGATGGCGCCGCCGCCCTTGCCGACCCCGCTCTGCAGCTGGTCCATCGACTGGTAGTGGTACAGCCGGATGCCGTCGCGCGCGAGGTAGCTCGGATCACCGGTCCACGGCACGCTCCAGGTCCCCGCGCCGGCGGCTTGGAACGGCGCCGGATCCGGCGTGGAGCCGTCCAGGATGGCGCCCGGCTGCCCCACCAGGTGAATCCAGGCGCCGTCCGCGCCGGACTTCAGGATCAGCGCCTCTCGGTAGACACCGGGACCGACCTCGATGCGGGTCCCGGGCTGCGCCGCATCGAGCGCGGCCTGGATGCTGGCGGGGTGCGTCACCGTGACGGTTGTGGCCGTCGAAACGAGCGCCTCGAGAGCGCGCGTCGTGAAGGTGACGCAGCCGGCGTCGACCTGGACATCGTATGTGGTCTCCGGCTGCAGCCCGAACAATGACCCCGCCCAGCGGCCGTCCGGCAGCGCGACCAACGGGTGAGCGGGGCGCCAGGTGGCGTCGGCGGCCGGGCGGTAGGTCAGTGGGCTGTCGGCGTCACCGATGACACCCGCGGTGTGGATGTTCGCGTGGACCGACAGGGTGTCCGTCGGCGTGCATGGGGGGGGAGGCGGTCCCAGATCCGGGGCCGGTTGGGCCGTGTCGGGGGCGGTGATGTCCGGCTCAACGACATCCGGCGCGTCGGGCGCCGTATCCGACGGCTCCGCGGTATCTGCGAGCGGCGTTTCGGGTTTCGGATCGTCGGAGCAGGCGCCGAGGGTCCCGCAGATCAACAGAGCGCTAGCGAGCCCGGCGCTTAGCCGCCCTGATGTGGTTCTTGAGCTGGAGGACCCCCGGGATCGTCCGGCCGTCGAAGTGCATGAAGTCACCACTGGACGCATACATATCACAGGCGCCCCACGACAAACCTGCGGCGTCGCGCATGCCGCGGGTCAGCTCCAGGCTGTGGCTCATGAAGCCGGTCTCGGCCCCGCGGTAGGTGGAGTAGTTGGTGCCGCGGCCGTGGGTCGCGTCGAAGTCCGTGGCCATCTGGGCGTCCCAGGCGGCGGCGTCACCGGCGCGCAGGCTCTCGATCATGCCGTCGGACACCGCCAGCTCCGGCGGCAGCGCCGGAGGCGCGTTCTGCAGGTTGCCCAGCAGCGCCGTGATCCCCGCCGTGTTGCCGCGCAGCGCGTAGTAGCCCTCCAGCGCCTGATCGGACGCGTTGAAGTGCGCCCAGATCTGGTCGGTGGTCTCGGTGCGAGTGCGCTCGTGCGTCTCCGCCGGGTGCACTGGCATGCCCTGGCCCATCAGCCAATTGGCGCGCCAGATGGCGTGAATCGTGGCCAGATTGGCGGGTGCGACCGCGTTTCGGTGGGTGCGCGCGCCGTCGGCGCCGGACATGCCCTCCATCCCGCCGATCCACGGGTTGGACACCACGCTGATGTCCACCGCAAACCCGAAGTTGTGGAAGCTGGTGCCCGCATCCGCCCGCAGCTGCGAGCGGTTGGTCGCGCGGATGCCGATGCCGAGATCGCGGTTGATCTCGCTGTCGTTCTTGTCGGGATACCGGCCCCGCACATACGTCGCGGCGACGGCCAGCCGCTGCAGAAACAGCGGGTGCCCGGTCACGGCGTTGCCCAGGAAGTCGCCGACCGTCATCTGACCAATGAAGTCGTCCCAGGTCGCCGGCAGGCCGGCGATACGGTTCTCCGAGGCCTGCAGCTCGTTGTAGGCGGCCTCGTGAATCGGGCGCTCGATCGTCTCCGCGCGATGCGTCAGGTTATCGCTGGACTCGGCGATCGGCTCGCCCTGGAAGTCCATATCGACCTCGGCCAGCGTCGGGTGATCGGTGTTCAGCCGAGCGACCGTCTGCGCCGTCAAACGTCCCAGCTGGCGACCGCGCGCCACGCCGGTGGTCTGCTGATACGTGGCCAGCGCTTGCACCGTGACGTCGTTGATCCGCCCCTCCGCGGCGACGCCCAGCGCCGTCTGCAGCCGAGCCGTCCACTCTGGATTCAGCGGCGGGTGCCGCAGCCGGATCGAGTCGAGCGCCGCGATGAGCGGACGACCGTTGGCGATGGGGCCCGTGGCCTGTGCATTGGAGGCGGTACCCTCGGCCGGCGCGACGTGGCTCGGACCGCTCTGACCAGCCACAACCCCGCCCGGCGACGGGGCACGAAACTGCGCCAGATCGACGTCCGCGCCAGCGTAGGCGGTGAACCAGACGTCGCCGAAGCGGGCGAGGATCCGCTGCACCTGCGCCAGGCGTCCGGGCAGCTGGTACTCCCCACTATCGTTGATGGGGAAGCCGATGCTGGCGCCCTCTGCGTCTTCGAGCGCGCGCGCCATCTCACCGTATGCCGGCGCGGCGCCGTTGCCCTCGGCGTAGTGCACAAAGGTCGCGTCCATGAACTCGCGCATCACCGTCTGCACGCGCGCATCCAGCCCGACCAGGTCGGGCTCGATGTATTCGCTGATCAGCGCCATCTGACGCGACCGCGGGCTATCGATCGGGATCAGTGACGGGTCATAACCGTGAATGACGCTCAGCAGCGCGACCGTCCCGTACGTCGGGTTGGTCGTCATCTCACCCGCGGTCTGCTCGACAGCGCCGACGACGTTTCGCTGGTACTCCGCGATCTGCAGCGCCGCCGCCTGGGGTGTGCGCAGCAGGGCCATAAATCCGTCATAGCCTGCCGATCCCGCCATGCCCGACAGGCGATCCGGCGCGTCCGGCGCCGACTGGGGCGCCAGACCCACGGCCGCCAGCACCTCTTGAAGGGTGTCGCCGCCGCCGTTGGGGAAGAGATGGGCGCGGACCAGCTCCGGATCCGACGCGTACAGCGCCTCGAGAAGCGCCCGCGGCGACGTGCTGCCGGGCAGCGTGCCGACAGTGGGCGAGACCTCCCCGCGCAGCTCGTCCAGGCGGCCCCGGCGACCGTTGTTGGTCTCCAGCCCCAGCATGCGCCCCGTAAACGTGTTCTGGCGCGAGGCGGCGGCCAGGCGGGGATCGCCGCCCCCGCGTGTATCGCTGGCGTTGAGGTGCACGTTGCGACCGGCCGACTCTCCCACGGGGCGGCCCATGCGCACAAAGGCCGTGTTGCCGAGCCGCCCGTCGACATCCATGCCGCTGCGCTGCCACACCTGCCACGCGGCCGCGTGATTCACAAACGCCTCGGTAACCACCAGACGGACTCGCCCGCGACGCGTGGTCTCCCAGGATAGATCGCCGGACGAGCAGCCGATCGCCGCGCAGATCTGAGCCGACGTCGCGTCTCGCTGGTCCTCGGGGATCTCACCCCACGGTCCGGGCGCGCGGGTGTACCAGCCGATGGCGCCGCGAGGTCGGCGAGCCATCGGGATGCGCCGCACGGTGTCCCAATTCAGCAGGCCGTTGCCCGCGAGGCCGTTGGCGGTCTGCCAGGCGGCCAGTCCGGACGCAAACGCGGCGCCCAATCCACCGCGGCGGCCCATGCCGAGCGCCCGGCGAAGAAGGCGCACCGAGTCGGCGCCAAAACCGAGCCCTTGATTGACCGACGCGGCCGCGGTTGGATTGACCGCGACCGGAGCGCCGGGCTGTCCCGGCCAGACCAGGGAGGCGCCCTGGTCAAAGTCCGCGCCGCGCAGCCGCTCGCGCATGCCCGAGCCGGAGCCCGTGCGCGTCGTGGTCGTACTTGTAGAGGTGTCTACCGCTGCAGTGCTTTCAGCGTAGTTGTCGCCCAAGTGTGTGCTCCGACATATGTCCCCCAGCGGGAACCGATGTAGCACAAAACACCTTGAAAACAAAGGAGAAACCGAAAAACCCCAGTGGTTTCACCCACTCTGGGACCGGCACAGGCCTGACACCAACAGCGCCGGCACCAGCAGCAGATCGGCGGCCAGCGCCGCCGCGACTGCGACTACCATCTGCACCCCCAGAGTCACTGGAAACTCAAACGTGGACAGAAGCAGCACGCAGAACCCGGCGGCCAAAACGATGGACGTCACCGTCAGCGCGCCGCGAACGTCTCGATGCGCGGCAGCGACCGCCTCGGCCCAGGGCAGCCCGAGCCCGCGATGGCGGCGCAGCTGAGCCAGCAGATGGATCGTGTCGTCCACGGCGACTCCGTACGCGATGGAGAAGATCACCGCGTTGTTGCCCTTGGCTTCAATGTCCAGCAGCGCCATCGCCGCCAGCACCGCCACGAGCGGAAACAGGTTGGGGATCAGGCTCAGCAGCGCGAGCGTGGGGGACCGGAACAACACACCGAAGATCAGCGTGATCACGCCGACCGCCAGCGCCAGCCCCCACAGCATGCGCCCCTGAAGCAAGCGCCACGCGCGCGGCGCGATATAGGCGGTGCCGGCCAGGCCGATGCGCACGCCGTCCAGCGGGCGGCTGTTCAGGTCCGCGATCAAGGCATCCTGGGTGGCGATGACGGCGTGGGCTCCACGCTCGTGCAGCAAGACGCGGATGCGGGTCAGCCCATCGTCCTCCGCCACAAAATCCTCCAGCACGTTGGGGTCCGAGAAGGACGCGGCGGCGTAGATCTCCGCGATGTCCTCGACGGTGTCCGGCAGTCGCTCCTCCTCCTCAGCCCCGCCCATCAGCGCGCGACGAAAGCGGCGCACAAAGCGATCCGGGCCGTGGACCAGGCCAACGCCGTCGATGCTCTCCAAGCGCTCGACCGTGGCCTGGATGTGTCGCAGCAAGTCGGGATCGGCCGGATCGCCGCCGTCGTAAACGACCTGCATCGGCAGGCTGCCGCCGAAGCGGTCCTCCATGAGGCGGTAGGTCTGCATGATCGGGTGGTCGATGGGCAGTCCGTCCAGGATGCGCGCGTCCGTCGAGACCGTGGCGGCGAGCAGAATCAGCGCCAGACCCGCAACGGCCCAGCCCGCGATGACCCGCCCCGGACGGGCCATCGCTCGCGCCACGTAGGCGTCCATCCAGCTGTGCAGGCGCGGCAGCGTCAGCCGATCGCCGGGCGCCCCAAACAAGCTGAGCAGCGGCGGCGCCAGCAGCATGGTCGCGACCCATGCCAGCACCACGCCCAGCGCGGTGTACAGGCCGTAAACGCGCAGCATCTCGATGTCCCACGCGGTGAGCAGCGCCAGAAAGCCCACCGCGGTCGTGGCGGAGGTCAGGGCGGTCGGGCCGGCGGTGATCCGAATCGCCTCGGCGACGCGCTCCGCCCGGGTTCCAACCGCGCGGCGAAAGGCCAGCAGCACGTGCACCGAGTCCGCGACGCCGACCACCATGACGATGATCGGCGTGAGCATGCTCAAGATGGTAAACGGCTGCCCGACCGCACCCATGATCCCGTGCGTCCACACGTTGGCGACCGCCACGATGCCCACGGTGAGCAGCGCCGGCCAAAGCCCGCCGAGCAGCAGGGCCAGCACCACGACCAGCACCAGCGCCACGACCAGCAGCAGCCGCCCGATCTGCCCCAGCATCTCGCGCGAGTACTGGACGCGAACCATGGGGAAGCCGCCCAGCAGGGTCTCGGCGTCGCTGTCGGCCAGGACCGCAGCAACGCGATCGTGCAGAGCCGCGCGCTTTTTGGGGGCCGTATAAACCTCGAAGATGCGGACGTGGATGACGCAGGCCCCGCCGTCCGCGGCGAGCAGGGTGCCGACCACCGCGTCGTCCTGCATGAGGCGAGCGCGGGCGGCGGCGATACCGGCGGCGTCCGTGGGCAGCGGCCCCATCACGGGCGCGACCTCCAGCGCGTCCCCGACTCCCCAGACCCCCTGAACGGTGGTGATCGAGACCGCGGACTCAACGCCCTCGACGGCGCGCAGCTTCCGGGTAAGCCCGTGCACGCGCTCGAGGCCTGCCACGGTGAACAGGTCGTGGTCCAGCACCGCGACAAGCGCCAGGCGGTCGTCGGGCCCGAAGACGGCCTCGGCACGGCGCGTCAGCTCGACCAGCTCGGAGCCTTGAGGATGAAAGGAGCGCGGATCGTAGTCCGGCCGCAGCCGCCCGACCCCGATTACGCCCAGGACGGTCAGCAGGAGCGCCGCGGTGAGGACCGCCGCCCGCCGGCGGATGAGCAGTATCCGCTTACTTGGTGGCGATCATGTCGAGCGTCACGGAGCACGGGGGCGTGTTCAGCTCGGGGCAGCCGTCGCCGTCGGCCTTGGTCACCGTGAACGCCGTCGACCCGACGAAGCGCACGACGCCGCCGACCTCTTCAGCCGTCCAGGAGCCCGAGAACTCGAAGTCCGCGGTGCAGTTGGCCCAGCCGTCGCTCAGCGCGCCCAGGTCGACGCCGACGTTGGTCGGAGCGGGGTCCCAGGTCCAGGTGTTGCCCTCGCCCTTCTTGAAGGTCACGTCGGTCTCGGTGAACGGCGCCACCAGCGCCAGCTTGCTGGTAAAGCTCTCGTCGGCGCTGCCCGGGAAGGACAGCTTGTTGGTGAACTCGCGCGTGCCCGCGTCCTGGTCGGGGATGGCCACGATGTCGGCCGCGCCGTCCAGGCATTTATCGTCGACCTTGTTGGCGGTGAGCGTGTATTCGCCCGTCTCCCAGGTGCCGCTGGGCTCGTCGCCCGTCTTGGTGTCGTCGTCAGCGCCACAGGCCATGAGCCCGGCGGCGCACAGAAGCGCAGTAAACGTGTTGAGCCGCATTTCTCCTCCCACTCTGTGTCCAGTGCGACCGACTCTAAGCTATGGGCGATCGATGTTGCAATACCGGGCGAGCTGAAAGCGCTCACGGACTCCCGGCGAGAGCTTGAAGCGACCCAGGGTGACCGCGCCGAGAAAGTCCTGATCGTAGCCGAGGCCCAGGGGCTGATCGCGATTCTTGGCA
This sequence comes from uncultured Myxococcales bacterium, assembly GCA_964545715.1. GTDB lineage: Bacteria > Myxococcota_A > UBA9042 > CAZJHX01. Next base: position 49,578 of record CAZJHX010000050.1, on the reverse strand, counting down.
GCGGCCGGATCGAGATAGGTGCCGAAGAGACGGTCCCACGCTGTGACCATATTTCCGTAGTTGCCCGGCCGGTCGACCATGTGGTGCACCAGATGCTCCTGCGGCGTGGTCATGCCCAGCAGGCGCAGCACGCGATGCGGCCACCACCACCGCCGAAGAAAAGACGAGTGGCTGGACGTCAGAATCAAGGTGTTCAGCAGGATCACCACCTTGAGCGGCTCCAGGCTCCACAGCGGCCAGCCGGCCGCGACGATGACCCCGTACGCCACGCAGATGGTGGCAAACGCCGTCGGGATGGCCGTAAAAACCGAGAACGGGCGCACCGAGAGCCCCGGAAGCGCGACAAAGACCTGGTTGGGCAGGTGGTGATACTCGTGCGTCCACCAAAACGGGCGACTGTGGTTGAAGAAGCGATGCACCAGATAGTCGACGAGCCCGCCGAGGTAGAAGGCCACGACGCACACGAGCGCGAAAGCGGCGGGGGTCATCGGCGTGTCCGCGGCGGGGGCGGCCAGTCGCTCGGACAGCCAGGACTGAACCCCGCTCATCATGGCCTCGGCGCGCGGGGCCAGGCTCATCAGCCCGACCTGAATGGCCAGATACAGCGCGATGATGCCGAGCAGAAAGCCGACGGTCGCCGGTCGCAGGGCGTCGCCGTCGTAGCGGGTGCGGCGCGTCAGGTGGCGGTCGACCAGGTCCGCCGCGATGAACCCGGCCTGGATACCGACGAACGCGGTGATGAACACGCTGTTGGACACGGCGCGCAGAGTAGCAGATGAGCCCGTGCAAGCGGTGGCGGCGATGTGCTAGATCCGCCGGGAGGCGAAATCACGACAGGCGAGGGCATGATGCGAGCAACGGCAGTGTGGGTGTGTGCGATGACGTTGGGGCTGGGAGCGGCTGCGTGCTCCAGCGATACGACGGGAACGACGGACACGGGGGACGACACGACGACCACCGGCACCGACGACACCACGACGACCGGCACCGAGGACACCGAAGACACGGACACGACGGACACCACCGCCCCGACCGGCACCGAAGACACGGGTGAGCGGCCGGAGTACCCACAGCCGGCGGGCGCCTGCACCGTGCTGCAGAAGCTGACGTGCGGCAACGTGATCAGCGGCTCAACCCACACCAGCGAGGGCATGGGGCAGATCAGCGAGTACGGCTGCGGCTTCGGCGACGACTACACCGCGTCTCCGGAGGCAACGTATCTCGTGGAGATCGACGCGGCCCAGCAGGTCACGGCCACGGTCATCTCCAGCGCGGTCGAGGGGTTTGACGTGTACTGGCTCAAGGACACCGGCGCCGGGGAGTGCAACCCCAGCGAGTGCGAGTTCGGCGAGGGCGCGGCGACCGTCAGCATGGAGGCCGGTGCGCCGCAGTTCGTCACGCTGGACAACTTCCAGGGGAAATCGGGCGCCTACGAGCTGGAGATCACGTGCTGCACCCCGTCGTGCGAGGGCAAGCAGTGCGGCGGCGACGGCTGTGGCGGCACCTGCGGCGAGTGCGAGGACACGCTTTGCAACTACGAGACCGGCCAGTGCGGCGCCCAGCTGTGCTCGCCGACCAAGACACTGGCCTGCGGTGACGCGCTGACAGGCGTAGACGTCGCGGGCGAGGGCAGCACAAACGACCTGTTCGCGACCACGTGTAACCCGAGCGACTACAGCGGCCCCGAGATGATCTACACGTTCACAAGCGAGGTGGATCAGGTGCTGACGATCAGCGTCCCCGCTACCGAGGGCGACGACCTTGACGTGCTGGTCCTCAAGGAGGCCGAGGCGGGCGTGTGCGACGCCGGCACGTGCGACACCTTTGGGCTGGACAACGCCAAGGTGCAGGCCTCCGCAGGCGACGTCTATCACATCGTGGTGGACGGCTATCAGGGGTACACGGGCACGTTTGACCTGTCGCTGGAGTGCTGTGTGCCGCAGTGCGACGGCAAAGTGTGCGGGGACAATGGCTGCGAGGGTGACTGCGGAAGCTGCACGACGGCGGGCTACTGCGGCGCGGATCAGAGCGAGTGCCTGACGCCGGCGTACGCGGACAACGACACGTGCGAGACGGCCTCGGTCGTCGATCCGCTGCCGTTCGTGGTGACCGGCCAGACCCAGGGTGGCGCGGACGACTACTACACGGAGAACGGCTGCGTGGGGACCAGCGAGGACGGCGAGGCGCCCGACGTGGTCTTCACGTATCCGGCGACCGAGGCCATCACGCTGACCGCGTGGCTGGAGAAGATCGAGGACGACCCGGCGTGCGAGGCCGAGAGCTGCCGGCCCAACATCCTGTACGCGACCGAGGGGTGCCCGATCGGCGACGGCAGCTGCCTGATGGGCAAGGACTTCTTCAACAATCCCAACAACCGGGTGCGCGTCACCGCCGAGGCGGACAAGACCTACTTCTTTGTGGTGGACGGGTACGACACCGATGAGGCCGGCCCGTTCACGCTGCACGTCGAGCCGGCCGGCTGCACGGACGCCGAGCTGGAGAGCGCCGGGGCCGCCAACGACGCGGGCAAGTCGGTGGACTGTCAGACCGGCTGCGGCGGCAACGAGGACGTCGCCGCGTGTCTGACGGAGTGCATCGCCGAGTTTGAGCTCGGCGAGACCTGCGGCGCATGCGTGACCGACACCATGCAGTGCCTGATGACGGGCTGCGCCGAGTCGTGTGACGCCGACTGGACCACCGACGACTGCAAGGACTGCCTGGGCGCACTGACCCAGGAGTGCGCAGAGCCGTTCGGCGTGTGCGCCGGCGTGGACACCCCCTCCACCTCCGCGGGCGGCGTGGAGGCGGATGACTTCCCGGCGGTCGAGGGCTGCCCCGACGGCTTCTTGGTGATCGACGATGACGAGCTGAACAACACCGAAGAGACGGCGCAGGTGCTGCCCGAGCTGTCGGCGCCGGGGTTCTGCATCCGCGGCGGCATGATCTGCGGCAATGAGGGCAACAACTACGTCGGCGACAGCGACATCATGAGCATGTTCTTTCCCAGCGACATGACCATCACGGTGGAGATGAAGTGGAACGAGCTGGCCGATGCGGATTACTACTTCCTGGACGTGGCGGGCGAGACCGCGCTGGCGACCTACGAAGACGCGATGGCGCTGGGTGAGGGGCCGGACGAGCTCAACGTGCTGGGCGGCGCGTCGGAGTACCTGATCCAGGTCGCCTGCTGGGCGGGCGATGATCAGGGTTATCTGATCATCGTGACGTTCTAGGAGTCACACCCCATGGCTGACAGGGATGTCCCCAAGACAGACGCAGAGTGGCGTGAGCGCCTGACCCCGGACCAGTACGCTGTGCTGCGGGAGTCCGGCACCGAGCGCGCCTTCACGGGCAAGCTCTATTACAACAAGGCGGCCGGCAGCTACTGCTGCGCGGGCTGCGGGCAGCTGCTCTTTCGGTCCGACGCGAAATACGAGTCGGGCAGCGGCTGGCCGAGCTTCTTCGCGCCTGCGGACAGCGACGCCGTGGACACCGTGAGCGATATGTCTCACGGCATGGTGCGTACCGAGGCCACCTGCAAGCGCTGCGGCTCGCACCTGGGCCACGTGTTCGAAGACGGCCCGCGCCCCACGGGGCTGCGCTACTGCATCAACTCACTGTCGCTGGAGTTTGAGGAGACCTGACCTGACCCGCGAAAATCGAAAAAGAAGCTTCCGAACGGACGTCCGAGATGGTATACCGCCGTCGTTGTTCTAGCTGACCTTGGTAGTACCCCGAGTAGAGGTTGAGGCTCACACTTTGAAATCCCTATCTATCGCCATCTCCATCGCCTTCCTGTCCGTTGGCTGCGCCACGACGACCACCACAAACACGACGACCGCGTCGGGCACCTCTGCGACGACGCAGAGCGAGGTCCGCGATCTCAACTGGTCCCAGGTCAAAGCGGCGCTCACCAAGGGCGCGCTGCTCGTGGACGTCCGCAGCGCAGCCGACTACGCTCAGGGCCACATCGACGGCGCCATCAACGCGCCGGTCGCAGACGCCACCGCCTTCGCCAAGCTCACCCAGCGCCGCTCCGCGCACGTGATCTTCTACGGCGCCGGGCTGGTCAGCAAACACACGCAGCAGGCCGCCGCCAAGGCTGTCGACGCCGGATTCGCTCAGGTCTCTGAGTACCGCGACGGCTTCCCCGGCTGGCTGATGCGGATGTAATCAGCTACGGAAGAAATCGACGCAATTGAGTAGACTGCACCGGTGAGAACTCTTGCCGCCATCGCTCTGCTCACCCTTCTTGTTAGCGCGTGCTCGTCCCCGCGCGGCTCCAGTCGCCGCGGCAAGGGGGATGCAGCCAAGCCGCCCGGCGATGCGCAGACGCCCACCGATACCCCGGTGGCCGCCGACACCGACACTGAGCCGACCTCCGATGTGGTCGCTGATGCGCCCGACGGCATCGAAGCGCCCGAGGACGTGCCTGACGTGCCGCCGCCCGGTGGCTGCGTCGAGGGATCCGAGTGCCCGAGCGGCTTCTGCATCGAGGGCGAGTGCGTCAACTGCTTCCCAGGCGCGCGCCGCTGCACGGAGAACCTGGCCGAGACCTGCGACGCCGCGGGCGAGGCCTGGGAGCTGACGGAGGACTGCTCGCTGACCGGGTTCGTGTGCCTGCAGGGCGTGTGCATCGATCCCTGCGACCCGGACTACAAGCTGAACCTGGGCGACCTGTGCAAAAAAGAGTGTGATCTGCAGCTCCCCGAGCCGGGCGAGATCGCGATCGATGACGCCTGCACGTCGGTGGATGCCAAAGACCTGACCGAGGACCCGTGGAACATCGTCATCGAGTGGCAGTGGGAGGGCAACGGCGGCGCCAAGGACGTCATCGTGATGCCCGCCGTCGGCAACCTGAGTGACGACAACGGCGACGGAAAGATAGATGACAACGACACGCCGGACATCGCGGCCATCGCGTACTCCTCCGCCTGGCAGGGCGCGGCCAATCTGGTGATTCTGGACGGCGCGACGGGCGCGGAGCTGTGGAACAAGCCCGGCTTCAGCGGCGACGGCGGCCACGCGCTGGCCGATGTGGACGGCGACGGGCAGACCGACATCATCGCCTTTGCCCTCAACGGCGACGTCATCGCTATGGATCACACCGGCAAGGAGCTGTGGACCGCGCCGGGCTCCAACGCCGTGGGCCCGCAAGCGACGGTGGCCGATCTGGACGGCGACGGAACCGCGGAGGTCATCGCGGACAACGTGGTCATCGACGGCGTCACCGGAGTCGTGGAGAAGACCTTTGCCGTGACGAGCAGCATCGCGTTCCGAATGCCGGCCGTGGGCGACATCGACCTGGACGGCGAGCAGGAGCTCATCATCGGCAACACCTGCTACAGCCTGTCCAAGGGGCAGGAGTGGAGCGCGGGCGTGACCGGGTCGTTTGGCCACTGGTCGGCGATCGTGGACTACGACGGGGACCCGGGTGGCGAGGTCGCGATGATCGGCGGCGGCCAATACGCGGTGTATGACAGCGACGGCACGCAGCTGGTCAGCAAAAGCGTCGGGACCAGCAAACCGGGGCCGCCCTGCGTGGCGGACTTCAACGGCGACGGCGCGGCCGAGATCGCCTGGGCGTCGTCGGGCACGGTGCAGATGGTGACCCTGGACGGCAACGTGCTGTGGACGGCGCCCGTCAAGGACAGCTCGGGGCTTGCCGGGTGCTCGGGCTACGACTTCAACGGCGACGGCATCTACGAGCTGCTGTTTGCCGATGAGATCGCGTTCCACGTCTTCAACGGGGCGACGGGCGCGCTGGACCACAAGACGACCGGGCATGCGTCCGGCACGCTGTGGGAGTACCCGGTGGTGGCGGACGTGGATAACGACGGCAGCGCGGAGATCGTCATCGCCAGCAACAACAACGCAGGCGGCGGCGGGTGGCGCGGGATCACCGTGCTGGGCCACAAAGAGAACGGCTGGATGAAGAGCGGCACGACGTGGCACGTGCACGACTTCGCGGTCACAAACATCAACTCGGACGGCACGGTGCCGGCCGAGCCGGAGAAGCCCTGGCAGGTGTACAACGTGTACCGCGCGCGTCCGGCGGTGGACAAGGCGGCGGTGGACCTGACGATCGAGATCGTCGAGGCGTGCTGGACCGGGTGTGGCGACGAGGACACGATCTCGGCCACGGCGCTGATCGGCAACCAGGGCAGCCTGCCGACATTCGAGGGGCTGTCCGTCTCGGCTTATGCGATGGACAGCGATGCGCTGGCGGGCACGTTTGCGCTGCCGTCGGCGGTCGGGCCGGGGACGCAGATCGCGATGGCTGTGGACTTCCCGGCCGCCATCGTGGGCGCAGGCGGCTTCAGGCTGGTGGTCGACGATACGGGCATGGGCGCCGGGCTGCAGCCCGAGTGCGACGAGCAGAACAACCTGATGGTCTGGGCGGAGACCGACTGCGAGTGACCGCCACCGCCCGGTTTTTGGTTGTCGCTGTCGCCGTTGCAGCGGTGGGGTGCGGGTCGGACGAGGACGAGAGTCTCTGCGTGACCGAAAAGTTCAACTGCGCCAACCAGACCGAGGGGTTTGTGCGGCCCGACCGCTGCACGGCGGACGGGGACCTGGAGATCACGATCGGCCACGGCGAGGCCGAGTTCACGCCGCTTGCCGAGGACGAGCTGCCCGGCATACATCACGGCTCTCAGGACGGCCTGCACGCCTGGATGGGTGTGCGGATCGGCAACGCCGCGCTGGATAAATACGACACCCTGAAGGTGCGGTTTGAGCTGCTGTACCACATCACCGGCGGCGCCTGCGCGGGCGGCGTGAAAGGCACGGCGGGCGAAGACTGTGTCCGCACCATGGGCTCGCGCGAGCTGATGCTGGGCAGCAACACGCCGCTGCGGGTGCTGGAGGACGGCACGATCGAGGAGTTCGGCATCGTCGTCTTCGTGGACTACAACCCCAGCGGATTGTGGGAGGTCAAGCTGGATGTCAGTGACCCCTGCGGCCGGTCCACGAGCATCGCCAATCAGGTGTTTGCGGACGATCTGGCGCCCCCGCTACAGGACTGAGCCTGCCGGGGACGGCGATCCCCACCCCGTCAAAACCAGATTCGGGGACTGCACACCCCTAAAATGTCTCCTGAGCGCGCCGTTCGGAGCCTGAAGAGGGCACTGCGACCGATCCCGCGGGTTGGCACACCCGCTGCTAAGTCTCTCGGCGGGGATACCTTGGGAGAGGGACATGATTACAGGTTTGGGAGTGGAGCGCGCCGCCCGTGTGGCTGCCGTGCTGTGTGTATTTGCGCCGGTCTGGCTCGCGTCCGCGAGGGGTCCGGTGGGGTTTACGGCGCCGGACGTGGTGTTGGAGCTGCCGTGGGGCAGCGGAGCTGCAGAGGTCTCGCGCGTCATCGGTGACGAAGCGTCGTCCGAGGGGCCGATGAGCTTTGCCATCGACGCCGACGGCTCGATGCTCATCTTGGATCAGATCGCCTCCCGCGTGCTTCGCTTCGCGCCGGACGGCACGCTGCTGGGCGCTGTCGCGGTGCCCGGCAACGCGTTCAACGGACTGGAAGTGGGTCCCAAAGGTCAGCTGGTGCTGCTGGACCGGCTGGTCAAGCGCGCCGTTGTCGTGCTGGATCCGCGCACAGGGCAAGCGCGCGAGTACGCCATCGAGGGCCCGGGCATCGCAGAGGGCGGCGGCGTAACAGCGCTGCTGATCGACGCTGACGGCGTCTGGCTGGAGTACGCCCGCACTCACTCAGTGCGGCTTCTGAACGCGGCCCTGCAGCCCTGCCCGCGCACGGTTGTGGCCGGCCGCCCTGGCCTGTCGGGGAATCTGGTCGCCGCCCTGGACGGGGCCGGCGGCGTGGTGCTGCGCCGAGGGCTGACGGACGGCCGCGTGGCGGAGCTGACGTTCTCGGAGCTGGACCACATCGGACGGCTGGTGGAGCTGCAGGAGCGGCCTGGTTTCGGGGTTTTCGCCGCCTATCACACGGTGCGCTACGACGCGGCCGGCAACCTGATTCGCGATCGGCTCGTCGGGCGCCTGCTCGACGCTGACGGCAAGACCGCCGGGCGCTTCGAGTCCAGGCACACCGACACCGCGCTGGAGCAGTACCGCACGTTTCGGTTCACCCGCTCGGGCGACGCCTATCAAATGGCGCTGACGCCCGCCGGACTTCGACTCATGCGGTGGAGGGCGATCCGATGACAGCGCTCAAGCACCGCTTCTACGGCGTCCTGGCCGTCTTGCTCGTGGTCCCGGTCTGCGCGACTGCGGCGCCGCCGGCTATGTCCGTGTCCGACGTCATGTGCCGCGCCAAGTCGGCGGTCGGCTACTCCTACTGGTGGGGCGGCTCCTGCTGGTGCGCGTCCGGGTGCTCGGGCGCCTTCGGCAGCTGCAGCAAGGGCAAGTGCACGCCCAAGTCCGGGTCCAGCGGCTGCCCGTCCTGCACCCACAGCGGCAGCTATGGCGCGGACTGCTCGGGCTTTTTGTACACCGTGTGGCGCGTCGGCGGTCTCTCGGCCAGCAAGGCCTGCGGCCCGCACGGCCCGGTCTCGGGCACCTACACGAAAAACACCTCCAACTGGACGGTCGTGACGCCCACAAAGCGCCAGAAGGGCGACTCGATCGCCAAGAGCGGCCACGTGATGCTGTTCGAGTCGAGCACGTCGTGGGGCGACCACTGGGTCTACGAGGCCAAGGGTTGCAAGTACGGCATCGTGCACAACACCCGGTCGCTGTCGCTGGGCGGCACCTGGAAAGTGGCGCGTCGCAAGAACCTGACGGGCTCGTCATCGCCGCCGCCGGTGGTGGCCAAGGATCCCAAGATGACCATCGCGGTCAAGTCCGTGGGCGTGGCCGACTCGCGCCCCGAGGGCTCGTCAAAGGGCATTCCGGACACGTTCTCCGGCCAGACGATCACGATGGAGATCGTGGTGGCCAACAAGCCCGGCGGCAAGACCACCGACGACGGCGTGATCATCGGCTACTGGTCCGAATCGCCGTACCTTCGCCCGCTGCCCAACACGATCTAGTCGCACTGGCCGGCAAATTCCGCCAAGACGTGGAAGGTCAACGACTCCAACAACGCGCCCGGCAATCCCAGCAAGACGTCGCCGCCGACGAGCGGGAAGCTGAAGCTGTACAAGATGAGCCCCGGCGAGACCAAGAAGGTGGTGTTCAAGGTAAAGGCCGCGCAGTACTCGATCGGCAAGGCCGACCACCCTGACCTGCGCGCCTGGATCTGGCACGTGGCCAACTACTACGGCGAGCAGACGGCGTGGAACGACAAGGTGGAGCACAACGACGCCGGCAAGAAGCTGCAGGCCTATCAGCAGCTGGACGTGTATTCCCGTCTGCGCTGGGACTTCGACGCGACCGCGGCGGAGACCGAGGGCTGGGTGGCGCATCACTCGGTCGACACGATGAAGGTCAACACGTCTCATCACTGCCTGGCGGCGCACATGAGCGGCAACGATCCCATCCTCCTGAGCCCCAAGACCAGCTTCAAGGCGTCCAAATACAAGGGGATCAAGCTGCGGGCGCGCTCTCACGTGGGGCCGGTCAAGGGCCAGATCTTTTATCAGACCGACGCCTCGCCAAAGTTCACCGCGGACAAGGCGGTCAGCTTTGTAGCGCCGGGGGACGGCAAGTTCCACGACCTGACGATCTCGATGGCCGGCCAGGCCAAGTGGAAGGGTCAGATCCTTCGGCTGCGGGTGGATCCGGCGCTCAAGGGCACCACGTGGACCGACATCGATCAGCTGCGCATGGTCGGCAGCGTCCCGGTCACGTCGGGCGACGCGGACAAGGACGGCTATCTGGCCACGCCGGTCGGCGGCGACTGCAGCGACAAGGCCGCAAACATCCATCCCGGCGCCAAGGAGATCTGCAACGGCAAGGACGACGACTGCGACGGCAAGAAGGACGAGTCACTTGGGCAGCTGACGTGTGGCGTGGGCGCATGCGCGACGGTCACGGCCGCGTGCAGCAGCGGCAAGCCCGCCAAGTGCGTCCCCAAGGCGGCGGCTGAAGCAGAGGCGTGCAACGGCGCGGACGACATGTGCGACGGCGTGATCGACGCGTCGGAAAAGGACCAGGACTCCGACGGCCAGCTGCCGTGTCAGGGGGACTGCGACGACTCGGACGCCGGGACCTACGCCGGCGCCGCGGACACGTGCGACGGGCTGGACAACGACTGCGACGGCCAGACGGACGAGGGCTTTGACCTGGGCGCGCCCTGCACAGCCGGCCTCGGCGCCTGCCTGACGAACGGGGTGCTGGAATGCGACGGGCCAGGCGCTACGCGGTGCTCAGCGCTGCCCGCGGAGCCTGCCGAGGAGCTGTGCGACGGCCTGGACAACGACTGCGACGGCGAGACCGACGAGGACTTCGGCCTGGGCCAGGCGTGCACGCCGCTGGGATCGCAGTGCGACAACCAGGGGACGCTGGCTTGCGACGCCAACAGCCAGGTCGTCTGCGTGGCGCCGGACGGTCCCGGGGAGCTGTGCAACGGGCTGGACGACGACTGCAACGGGATCATCGACGACGGACTGCCGGTCGGTCGCGCCTGCATCGCCGGTCAGGGCGTGTGTGCGCGCGCGGGCTCGTGGGTCTGCGACGAAGACGGGGCGACCATCTGCAACGTGACCCAGGGGCTTGCGTCCGCCGAGTCATGTGACGCCCTGGACAACGACTGCGACGGCGCGACGGACGAGGGCTTCCCGCTGGGCGAGACCTGCCACGTCAACGGCGCTGACTGCGTGCATGCAGGTCGCTGGGGGTGCGATGCCGCGACGGGTGGCGTCACCTGCCAGGCCGACGCGGCGTGCGTCCCCGGTGACGTGGTGGACAGCATCACGAGCGAGGGCGCGCCGGTCGATGGCGCGGGACCGGACGTCGACCCGATCGTCGTCCAGGCGACGCCTGACGCGGGGTGCTCCGCCGCACAGAGCGGTGGCCGGCCGGTCGCGGGTTGGCTGTTGCTGATGCTGATGCTCGGGCTGCCGGCGATGCGTCGGCAGGTCCTCTGAGAGCTAACGATCGTGGCGTGCGTGTTCTGACGGCAGAGCACACACGCCCGTAATAACAGGATGTTAGCGGTGGCACACCGTTTGCTGTTCCCCCACAGCATGAAACACGGTGTGCCACTGCTACTGTTCTTGATGGTCGCCGGCTGCGGGCAGGACTCAGACACTGACGCCCCGCCCGATGCGGCTCCAACCGACGAGGGCGCCGTCGCCGACGTGGTCGACGAGCCCGACCTGCCCGCCACCGTCGACGCGCCCGACGTGGCACCCGAACCCGACCTGCCGAAGCCGCCGGCAGGGTGCGAGGGCGCGCTCAGCTGGGCAGTCGGCACCGAGCTGCCCAGCCCGCGCGACCACCACGGCACGTTTGTCCTGGAGTCCGCGGCCGGCGCACACCTCTACGTGGCGGGCGGCAACAACTACAAAAAGCAGTTTGCCGATGTCTGGCGTGCGCCGATCGGCCAGGACGGCTCCGTCGGGTCGTGGGTGGAGGACACGGCGATGCCCAGCCCGCGCTCCGGCCAGGGTGTCGCGCTGATCGACGACCGCGTTATCTTCACGGGCGGCAAGGTCGGCGGCAAGGAGCTGACCCAGGTGCTGGTGGGGCACGCCGGCGATGACGGGGCCATCGTGGAGTGGGCGACCGGCCCGGCGCTGCCCAGCAAGCGCTTTCACGGCAGCGCGGACGCCTTCGACGGCGTGATCTACGCCACGGGCGGTCTGTTGAACTCGGTCAGCCAGGACACCGTCTTTGCGTCCACTTGGAGCGACGGCCAGCTCAGCGCCTGGGAAGACGCGCGGGCCCTGCCACAGCCGCGCAGCCACCACTCCAGCTTTGCCGCGTTCGGTGCGCTGTACGTAATCGGCGGACTGGACGGTAACCCGGCGGGCGCGCACGAGACCCTGTCGACCGTGATTCGCGCGGAGATTGGCGACGAGGGAAGCCTGGGAGAGTGGCAGTCGCTCGCTGATTTCCCGGACGGCATCTCCACGCACGGCAACGTGCTCAACGGCGCGTGCGTCTACGTGGTCGGCGGCCTCATCGGCAAGGGTGGCCTGCCGCAGTGGAGCCAGTCGGTCTATCGCGCGGAGCTCGATGCCGAGGGTGCGCTGGGCGATTGGCAGCTGATGGATGGCCAGCTGCCCAGCCGGCGCAGCCACGTGCACCAGGCGCCATTGTGGGACGGCCGCATTTACTCCGTGGGCGGCTCGTTTCAGAAGATAGTTCACGGCGACGTGGCGATCGGGGCGCCCTAACGGTACGGTTTCGCCCATGCGACGGCCCCTACTCATGCTCTTGCTCGCGCTCACGGCCTGCTCCAGTCCCGCGCGGAAATCGTCCACGCCTCAAGACAGCGCCCAACCGGATCCGCCGGCGGGCGATGTCGGCACGTCGAATCAGGCCCCGTTCGTCACGATCGACACACCTGAAAACGGCGCCACGTACGCGCCGGGCGAGCTCGTCACCGTCACCGCGCGCGTCTCGGACGACGTGGACGCCTCGGAAGCCCTGCGGCTGGCATGGACCTCGGACCTGGCGGGCTCACTCAGCGCCGAGCCGTCTGACGCCGCTGGTCAGGCCACGCTGACGACGGCCAACCTCGCCGAGGGAACGCACGAGATAACGCTGACTGCGACCGACTCCAGCGACCTGGCGGCGTCGGCGACCGTGTCGGTGGTTATCGGCGACGATTCGCCCGACGACAACACGCCACCGCCGCCCACGAACGTGGCGCTGGCGCCTCTGAACGCGACCGTCGCCACCGAGCTGACGTGCACCTACGACTCGGACGCCGAGCCCGCGACCTATGAGATCGACTGGGTCGTCAACAACGCGAGCGTCAAGCTCGGCCCAGCCACGCTGCCGGCGGCCGAGATCGCGCAAAAGGGCGACAGCGTGTTGTGCCGGGTGCGGGCTATGGCGGACGATCTGGCGTCGGCGCCTGTGGACAGCAACACGGTCGTGGTCTTGAACGCGCCGCCCGACGGCGGGGTGGTGCTGATCGATCCGGGGGCGCCTGGCGCGGACGACACGCTGACCTGCGGCGCCTCGGGCGCGGTCGACCCGGACGGCGACGGCGTTTTGTGGGTCTATCAGTGGCAGGTCAACGGCGAGACGGTCGCGGGTCAGACCGACGAGACGCTGAGCAGCGAGCACTTCGAGAAGGGCGACACGGTCACCTGTACCGCCACGCCGACCGACGGCGAGGCCTCCGGCCCCACGGTCAACGCCAAGGTGGCGGTGCAGATCGGCAACGCGCTGCCCGTGGTGAGCGGCGTAACCCTGTCGCCGGCAGCGGGCGCCGTGTGCGACGAGTACATGTGCGAGATCACCGGCGTCACGGACCCGGACGACGATCCCGACGCCCTGGTGCTGACCTATGCGTGGGAGAAGAACGGCCTGGCGCTGGACCACGACCAATCCGTGTACTCCGGAGACCTCGCCCCCGATGATGACCTGGTCTGCTTTGCGCAGGCGTGGGACGGGGCGCTGGACGCCGACGACAACCCCCTGCCGGGCCCGCAGATCGCGTCAAACGTCGCCGTGGTCGTCGACACGCCGCCGACTGTAGACGCCGTGGCGATCACAGCCCCCAGCCTGGAGGTGGGCGCCGTGCTCACGTGCGCGCCGTCGGGCTACTCGGACGCGGAGTGCGACCCGGCGCCGTCCTACACCTACGCGTGGTACCACGACCTGGCGCCGCTGGCGGGGCAGACCGGGCAGACCCTGAACACCGCCGGGTTGCCGGTCGGCGCGCAGATCACCTGCCAGGCCACGCCCCACGACGACTGGCAGGCCGGCGAGCCCAAGGTCTCGGCCCCCGTCACGCTCATCCAGATCATCGACACCTGCGGCAGCACCGTCGATCCCACGCCGTGCACCGAAAGCTGCCCGACCGCCGACCAGTGCTTCAAGGGCTGGACCGGCCAGGGCACGAAATGCCCCAAGCCGACCATCACCGAGTCCTACGTCGGCCCGGGCTGCGTCGGCACCACCGGCTGGTTCGTGTTGGGCAGCAACTTCCAGTTCCTCAAGGACAACACCGGCATCGCGGACTACGGTCCCCAGTCGATCGGCGCCAACGGCAACCAGAAGCACTGGAACATCATCACCACGACCAAGCTCTGCGTGACGGTCTCGGCGGCTGCCAAGGCGGCGTGGGTCGGCAAGGAGATCCACGTGATCAACCCCGACGGCAAAAAGTCCAACTGCGTGGTCGTAAAGGACAAGCTGTAGACATGACGCGCGTTCTCGTCATCGGCGCGGGCATGGCCGGTCTCGGCGCGGCGCGGGACCTCACCCGCCGCGGTCACGAGGTCGTGATCTTAGAGGCACGCGATCAGGTCGGAGGGCGCTGTTGGACCAGCCGCGCGCTCGGAGTCCCAGTCGATCTCGGAGGCGCCTGGATCCATGGTGACCAGGGCAACCCAGTCACCGAGCTGTGCCGCGAGGCCGGCCTCCGCTGGCGGCGCACGGACGACATGGGCCTGGCGCTGTTCGACCACGACGGCACCCAGGTCTCCGACGCCTTCGTCTCCGAGATCTACGGCGAATTCGAGTCGCTGACCGCGGCCGCGCTGGAGCTGGCCGAAGATCGGTCTGCGGACCTCAGCCTGGCAAGCGCGCTGGAGCTGGCGCTGGGCGGCGAGACCCTGGACGCCGGTGAGCGGCGCGCCTTCGAGTGGGCAAAGACCACCCAGGAGGCCGACGTGGCCGAGGACCTGGAGAAGGTCTCCGCCTGGTACGCGGACGAGGACGACGGCTTCGAGGGCGGCGACCACCTGGTGATCCCGGGCTACGGAGACCTGGCCGCGAGGCTGGCCGAGGGCCTGGACGTGCGCTTTGGCCAGGCGGTCAGCGAGATCCGTCACGGCGACGACGGCGTGCAGGCTGTAACCGCGCACGGGGTCCTCTCCGCCGACGCGCTCATCTGCACCCTGCCCCTGGGTGTGCTCAAGGCCGGCGTCGTACGCTTTGTGCCCGAGCTGCCGGCCGAGAAGCGGGCGGCGATCGGGCGCCTGGGAGTCGGCGTGCTGGACAAGGTCGTCATGCGCTTCGAAGAGGCGTTCTGGCCCGACGACGTCGGCTTCTTCGGCTACATGTCGACCCGCGCCGGCGAGTATCCCTACCTGATGAACCTGCAGGCGATCGTGCCCGACGCGCCCCCCATTCTGGTGGCGCTGATCTCCGCCTCGTCCGCCCGGCGCATGGAGGCGCGGTCGGACGCCGAGATCGTCGCACGCTTGCAAGAGATCATGAGCACGATGGCCGGTGAGCCTGTGCCTGCGCCCACCTCGGTCATCGTCACGCGCTGGCAGGCGGATAAGTGGGCTCGCGGGTCGTATTCATGCCTGCCGTTGGGCGCGACGCCGGCCGACTACGACGCGCTGGCCGCCCCGGTCGGACGCCTGCTGTTCGCCGGTGAGGCGACCAACCGCCAGTACCCCGCCACTGTGCACGGCGCCTGGCTGTCCGGACTCAGAGAGGCCGCCAGACTTTAACGGTGCGGCGCCTCGGGATCGGGCGCGTCGGATCCCACGGGACCGTCCAGGCGTGGTGAAGAGCCCCGCAACACCTCGTACGCCACCCGGTTGCCGTATTGCGCGCTGCGCGACAGCGACGAGTAGGTGAGAAACGGTCCGCCGGCGTGCTTTGAGCTCTTGGGCACCGACTCCTGGTGATAGCGATTGGCCGCCACGTCGTGGAGAATCGCAGCGAGGGCGGCATCGCCTGCGCCGTTGGTGTTGACCAGCCGGTCGGGCCCGCCCTTGTACGGGTGGATGTGCGAGAACGCCGCCACAGGTTCGACGCAGTCCTCCTTGCGCATCATGCGGCTGAACTCCCACTCGTTGTAGTCCGGCAAGGCGCCGGAGTGGACCGGATACCGCGTGGCGCGCTTGCTGGCGTCGTCCACCCAGCCGCCAAGCGTCAGCCCACGGGCGCCCTCGGTGACCAGCACCAGATCCACCCACTGCATGATGTCGCGGCAGGCCAGCAGAGCGTCGTCCTGACCCGTCAGGGCCTCGGCTTCTCGCTCGTTCATGGCGGCGATCGTCACGTACTCGGCCAAAAGCTCCTTCAGCATGTCGCGATTGGGCTCCACCAACGATGCGGTCCCCATGCCGAACGCCACCGGGACGCCGGCATCGCGCGCCACCGCCATCGCCCGGCGAGTCGCCACCGCGATCGGCCAGTCCGGATCCCGCAGCGTATAAAGAGAGACGACCAGCGCCGCCGCGTTGGCCACCAACTCCTCGGGCACATCGTCGGCCCCAAACTGCGTCGAGATGCCCGGCGCCACCGCAAACGACCGCTCTCCGGACGGCGCCACAAACGTGATCGCCGTCCCCGTAGCGCCCTCCATCGGCACGAGATAGCGCAGGTCGATGGCGCCCGGAGTCTGCGCCACGTAGTGAAACGCAGGGCTGCCCGCCTCCATCGTCTTTTGAACCTGGCCCAGCAGCACCGCCGGCTCGCCGGAGAGGTGGGTGTAGTTGTTTAGCGTGTTGCCGACGCTGCCGCCAGGCGCGTATCGGCACGGCAGCTGCGCCCTGGCGATTCGCGCCAGCAGGGCCTCGTGACGGTCGGAGCTGAGCACCACCGACTCGCCGGGGATCACACCCAGGTCCGCCGCAAACTCGGCATCGGCGTGCACCTCCATGTCCACCAGGATCTGGTCCAGCCCGACCAGATACCAGCGGGCGGCGGCCTCGGCGTCGGGTGACGGCACACGCGTGCCCTTTCGAGTGACTGGAAAGTAGTGTTTAGCGTCGCGAGGGCCTGGAAACCGCATCGCCGGACATTAACACAACTACATGATGGGCACGCCCTTGGGGATGACCTTTCGTGGCCGCGCGCGCACCTTGGCGACCGGCTTCAACCGGCACAGCTTGGCTTTTGGCGCCATCTGCACGCAGCGCGCGATCGCCTGGTCGATGCCGGCCTGGGTCATGCGCACACGCGCCAGCGCCAGCCAGGCTTCGGGGGACGTGATCAGGTCGCGCGTGGCCAGCGACTCCAACAGCCCCAGAGCCTGCTCCCGCTTCTGCGGAATGCGGCTCAAGGCCTCGCCGACCAGCCCGGCTTTCATCGGGTCCTTGATGGATGCGGCATCAGTCTTGAGGCCGAGAATGCGGGCTGCGGCCGTGAGGTTGCGCTCGGTGGACCGCTTGGCCTTGCTGCAGCACTTGCCCTTGATGTCGTGACGGCCGGCCGTCCGAATGGCGATGGTGGCGTAGATGGCCTGCCGCCGATCCCACAGCGTCCCCCCCATCGAGCTGCGCATGCGCGTGCGGCTGCGGTAACGCGCACGGCGTTTGCTGCCCGACTTGCGCAGGTACCGCAGCGCGCCGCGATACTTGCGCTGCGCGACAAGCTGCTCGGCGTGCTTCAGCTCCTTGATGTCGTGGACCTTGAACGGGATCGTGCCGTTGACGCAGGCGTCTGCAGCCGGCGGCGCGATCAGCGAGATGGACAGAACGGCGAGCAGTGTCCTCATTGGCGGTACCCTCATTGTGGTCGCCCCTGTGCGATCCACGTTTCGATTAACTGGATGTTCTTCAGTGCAACCGGCGGCAGGCCCATTGGCATCCCGCTAATTTCGGGCACCGGCCGACCCGCCACCTCTGCGTGACGCGCCATGAGCACCGCGACCAGGCGCGGCACCCCGTCTGCATCCCGCGCGAACAGGCTCTCGCGCTGCCCGGCCTTGTTCACGCCCCCGCTCAGGACGGCGCCGTACGTCGCCAGATTGACCTGCCGGGCGGGGAAGCCGAAGCCCCCGGTGTTGCCGGGGCCACCGTCGCCGCGGGCGTAATCGGCATCCGCGTGGCAGTGCCAGCACGTGTGGTGCAGCACTTTCTCAGCGACCTCGGCAAAGCGCACACGCCGCTTCAAGATCGGCAGGCGCTTGGGGATGCGCACCTTCGGCATGGCCGGAAGCGGCGTCGTCAGGATGTATGCGGCGATGTCGCGACGCTGGCCGTCGGTCAGTTGAAACTCGGGCATCAACGAGCTGCCGCCCGGTCCCCCAGGCGTCTTCACCCAGGCCACGAGCGCGGCGGCGCTGAGGCGATCGCGCGTGAACCGCAGGTCGGTCGCCAGCTTCATCGCGGCTGTGGGCGCCTTGTTGGGGCCGTCGCCGCCGGTCTTGAGCACCGCCACGCCCGAAAACACGTGACAGGTACCGCATTTGTTGGCGTCCATCAGCTTGCGTCCGTTGGCCGCGTCCCCGCCGGCGGCCACCGTCGCCCGATCGCGCCCAAAAGACGTCAAATAGGACGCGATGTGCCCGGCTTGGACGGCCGTGAGCGGCAGGCGCGGCATGGTGGTGGACAGCTGCGGTCGAACGTCGTGGGGCTTTTGCAGAAAGCGCACGATCCAGTCGCGCTCCAAACGGCGGCCGGCCGTCGCCAGGGACGGCGCCACCAGAAAGTCCACGATGTGCTTCTGCCACAGCTTCATCGCCTCAGGTGGAGCGTCGAACTTGCCGGCCTGAATATCCTGATGGCAGCGCACGCAGTCTTTGGCTTGGGGCGGTGCGGGGATGCCGGGCACCTCGTGACAGCGGTTGCATTCGAGGCGCTCGACCAGGGCTTTGCCGGCCGCCACGTCGTCGGCACCTGCCGCCGGCGCACTCGCGCACACGAGCAGAGCGAGAGCGAGCGGGACCAGTCGAGGGAGCATGCTGCGGAGTATAAGTGACGTGGGCGAGAACTACTTCCCGTTGAGCACAAAGCTGCACTCTTCGGTGCAGGTGGCCACGAAGTCGGGGTCGTCCTGACCCTCGCCGGCCTGCGCACGCTGCGTGCAGGTGTCCTGGCAGGAGCCCTTCTCGGCGTAGACCGGCGCGTCGTCCAGCAGCAGAACGCCGGCGACCGCGCCCATCAGGATCAGCGCAATGATCACGACGCGCGCCCACCGTCCCACGTCAAAGCCCCGCAGGTCGGAGAGGGACATGCGCTTCTTCACGGGCGCCGCCGCTTTGGGGTCGGGCTTCCTGGCCCGGTTTACGACGTGGGTGCCGCACCGAAAACACCGGGTCACTTTGTCGGCCGGAGCGGGTGTACCGCAGCGCGGACAAGGAATGGTGTTTGCTGATTCGGTCATGTGTTTAAGAACGGTCCACTGCGCCCTGATCTTTACGCTTCGGATGCAAGTCCGGCCTCCACCCACCGCATAAATCGCACACTGGCGCGCAGCACAGCGCTTTTCCAGAGCGCCAACCGGATGATTTGGCGCAACGGCGGGGTCGCTCGACCAGACTTGGCGACCTCTTCGCCGGCGGTGTCCTTGCACAGCTTGAAGAAGAAGGCCTGGGCGAAGTTGTTCACCTGGCTGAAGATCAGCCGCCGCGATGCAGCGTCGAGTCGGCCCCCGGAGTGCGAGAAACCCGCCGCCTGCGCAAACAGCGTGAAGCGCTTCTTGTGGCCGCCTTTGGCCCCGTAATACGCGGTCAATCGCCCGGACAGCTTGCCGCCGCCGGATGTGGCTGCGGGCGCCTTCGACAGCGCGAGCCCGTCGAGATCGCCCAGCTTGTCGGCAGCGGAGAAGTAGCTGTCGTAATACGCGTTGAGCCCTTTCCCGCGCAGCTTGGGGTTGCGGCCGTCATGGATGTAGTGGGCCACCGCCGAACCGACGTCGCCCGACCAGGTCGAGCCGGCCTTGGACTTGATGCCGGCCAGGTTCACCAGACCGGCGGTCTTGGGATGGTTGGCGGCGTCCAGCCCGGTCAGGACGTGCCCCACGTCGATCGCGGCGCCGTTGTGAGTGAGAACGGGCGCCTTGCGAAGCGCTGCGATGTCGGATGCGGTCAGCGCGCCGCGGGGTGCCAGCGGGGCCACGTTTTCTCTGCCGGCGATCATCTGCGGCCAGTTGCCGCCCGAGTAGTACACCTTTCTCAGGCGCACCACCGTGCGGCGCCAGTCCTCGTTGTAGGCGCCCTCCACCCGGCGCACGATCGCGATGAAATCCGCCACGGTCCGCAGCGCCGTCGGACGCGCGGACCCGGCGGACAAGCGCTGTGATCCCTGCTGAAAACCCATGCCGCGCAGCTGCGACCGGCCGGACGGCGCCCTGGCGGGAGCGCGCGCCGGTCGAGTGGTCGGGGCGGGAGAGGCGGCGATTTTTGGCGTCGGCTTGCTCATGGCAAGTGAGAGAGCAACGCCGATGCCAGATCATCGTTCGCCGCACTGCGTCGTATCGACCGTAAACCAGAGCGCCGATTGACGTGATCGCGGATCACGGTCGATCACACCTTGCGCACGACCGCTCAAAGATCGAATCTGCTGCTCGTGCGTCGTCATGTATCCGTGCCAGGTCCGGCGCGAGACCCCAAGGAGCCGCCGTGAGACACCCCCTCGCCTTCGCCCTCGCAACCCTGATCTTCGCTTCTGCCGCGCTCGCTCAGCCGACGCCGCCCGCCGGCCCGGGGACCCGCGTGCCGCCTGCGCTGATGGTCAAGGTCAAGGAGGCCTCTGAGCAGCTCGGGCTGCGCACCGTGAAGGTGGACGCGCGCATCGTCGGGCATCTCGCGGAGACCCGGATGACGATGACGTTCTACAACCCGCACGACCGCGCGCTGGCTGGAGATCTGTACTTCCCGCTGCCCGAAGGCGCCACCGTCTCCGGCTACGCGCTGGACATCGCCGGCGCCATGGTCGACGGCGTGGTCGTCCCCAAGGCGGTCGCGCGCCAGGTGTTTGAGAAAGAGGTGCGCAAGGGCATCGACCCAGGTCTGGTCGAGTGGGTCGGCGGCAGCAACTTCAAGACCCGCGTATTTCCCATCCCGGCCAAGGGTACGCGCACGATCATGGTCCGCTACGTCGCCGAGGTCGAGGACCTGGGCCAGGGCGCGACCTACCTGTTGCCGCTGCGCTTTCGCGACAAGCTGCAGTCGTTCTCCGTGCGCGTCGAGGTCGTCAAGGCCGCCGCCAAGCCAGTGATCGCCGCGGGTGGTCCCCAGGGCCTGGAGTTTGCGTCCTGGCGCGACAGCTTCGTGGCCGAGGCCTCGCTGAAGGACAGCACACTCACAGAGGACCTGCAGGTGCGGCTGCCCGCGCTGGAGAAGTCGCCGGTTCGCGTCGAGACGGCGCCGGACGGCAAGACCTATTTCGTGATCCGCGACCACGTCGCCGCGACGGCCGGTGGAGATGCTGCCAAGCCGCAGCGCGTGGCAGTGGTTTGGGATGCCTCCGGCTCGCGTGCGTCGGCCGACCACAAGCGGGAGATCGCGCTGCTGGACGCCTATCTGGCGACCCTGGGCGATATCCGGGTGGACCTGGTGCTGCTGCGCAACAAGGCGTCGCGGCCCAAGACGTTCTCGCTGCCGGCGCAAAAGGCGGTCCTGGCCGACGCACTGCGTGCGGTTCAATACGACGGCGGCACCCAGCTTGGGGCGCTGGCGCCGATCCGGGGGCTCAAGAAGCCCGACCTGATGCTCGTCTTCAGCGACGGCATCTCCAACTTTGGGACGGAGACGCCGGGCGTCCTGCCCGCCAGCTACTTCTTCAACTCGGCGACAACCGCAAGTCACGCAGCGCTGCGAGCGCTGGCGCTGCAGTCGGGTGGCGCCTACTTCAACCTGACCCGGCTGGCGGACGCCGACGTGCTGCCGCGGATCGGCAAGGGCGAGTTCGGGTTTATCAGCGCGACCATCGACGGCAAGCGCGCGCCCGCCACGTGGCCCCGCATTCCACAGCCGGTCGCGGGCGCCTTTACTCTGGCCGGGCAGCTGACGGGCGACAGCGCGGTGATCGAGGTGGCGTACGGCTCGCGCGGGCAGATCAGCGAGCGTCGCCGGTTCACCATCACGCGGTCAGACGCGACGCCGGGCGACCTGCTGCGCCGTCATTGGGCACAGAAGAAGGTGGACGATCTGATGGTCTCGCCCAAGCGCAACGCGCGTCGCATCGCCGACGTCGGCATGGAGTTCGAGATCGTCACGCCCGGCACCAGCCTGATCGTTCTGGAGACGCTGGAGCAGTACGTGGAGCACGACATCCGTCCGCCCGCAAGCCTGGCCAAGATGCGCCATGCCTGGGACAACGCGGTGGCACAACGACAAGCCAGTGAGCGCGCCGAGGAGAAGAGCAAGCTGGAGCACGTGATCCGCCTGTGGAAGCAGCGCGTGGCCTGGTACGAGAAGAAGTTCAAGTATCCCAAGAACTTCCGTTATGGCCGGTCGCCGGCCAAAAAGCCGGGCGGCGCGCCGTGGGCCGGGGTCGGGGGGCCCGCGTCCCAGGCGGCGCGACCGGACATGGATACCGACGGCGCGCCCGACGAGGTCGACGATGAAGAGAAGGCGGAGTCTCCCGACAAATCCAAGGGCAAGGCGGCGCCGGACCCGGAGCCCAGCATCAAGATCACGCCGTGGGACCCCAAAACGCCGTACGTCGCGGCGCTCAAGGCGGCCGCCAGGGCCAAGCACGTCAGCGTGTACATGACGCAGCGGGCGGAGCACGGCACATCACCGGCGTTCTTCCTGGACTGCGCCGAGTTCTTCCGCAAGGCGGGTGACGGCGACATGGCGCTGCAGGTGCTGTCCAACATCGCGGAGCTGGAGTTGGAGGACGCGGCGCTGATCCGCATTCTGGCGCACCGGCTCGCCCAGCTGGAGCACCTGACGCTAAGCATCCGCCTCTTTGAGCGGGCGCGTGAGCTGCGCCCCGAGGAGCCCCAGTCGCACCGGGACCTGGCGCTGGTACTCTCGCGTCGCGCGGAGAAGGGCGACGGCGCCCAGGCGGCGGTGGACTACAGCCGCGCCATCAAGCTGCTGACCCACGTGGTCATGAACAAGTGGGACCGCTTTGCGGAGATCGAGCTGATGGCGCTGACCGAGCTGAACAACATCATTCCGCGCGCTCGCAAGGCCAGGGTTGACGACATCGCGCTGGACCCGCGCCTGATCAAGCCGCTGAAGCTGGACGTGCGCATCGTCATGACGTGGGACGCCGACCTGACGGACATGGACATGCACGTGGTCGAGCCCTCCGAGGAGGAGGCCTATTACGGGCACAACAAGACCACCATCGGCGGGATCGTCAGCCGCGACTTCACCCGCGGCTACGGGCCGGAGGTCTACCTGGTGCGCAAAGCCATGAAGGGCGTGTACAAAGTACGGACCAAGTACTTCGGCAGCAGCAGCGCCAAGCTCGCCGGCGCCGTCACGCTGCAGGTCGACATTTTTACCAACTACGGGCGCAAGAACCAGAAGCGCCAGTCGATCACGTTTCGCCTGACGGAGAGCAAAGAGACGTTCACTGTCGGCGAGATCAAGTTCTAACGCTGTGCTAACGTTCGGGGCATGCGAAAGACGATGTCCCTGCTCGCCCTCTTGGCGTTCCTTGCGCCGTTTAGCGCGTTTGCGGCGCCCCCCGTACTCGACATGCAGGGGGCGCTGAAGAACGGCGGCGGACCGCTCGTGGACGGTACGTACGCGGTCACGTTGTCGATCTATGCGGATGCCGCCGGCGGCGACGCGCTGTGGTTCGAGACGGCCGGGTTGCCCGTCAAAGACGGCGTTTTCCAGGCGCGCCTGGGCGACAAGGTGGCACTGCCGACCGCGATCTTCGCCGCTGACAGCACGCTGTTTGTTGGGGTGCAGTTCGAGAGCGAGCCCGAGCTGCCGCGCCAACCGTTCGCGTCCGTCGCATACGCCCTGTCAGCCCAGAGCGCAGAGTTGGCCGGCACGGCGCTCGTCGCTGAGACACTGTCCTGCACCGGCTGCGTGAGCGCGGGGGCGCTGGCCTTCACGCCCGTGACTCAAGCCGACGTGGACAACGCCATCGCCGCCGCCATCGCAGACATCGCACCACCGGACCCCAAGCCGGCGCTCGTCGAGCGGACAAAGAGCGCGTTCGAGGCCGGTACGCCGGACAAAGTGGTCGTTGGCGGCACCCAGACCGCGCCGCGCCTGGAGCTGGCCGGCGGGACCGGGACAGTCGACCTGGGCGACGGGTCCGACGGAGAGTTGATCGTCAGCGGCGTGAAGGTCGATGACGGCAGCCCGAAGCAGTACACCGCCGTGACGATAAAGGCCGGTGGGGTGGTCAAGGTCGCGCCGTGGAGCGGAGCGGCGGGCGGAAAGCTGACCTGGCGTGTCCAGGGCGCCGTGACTATCGAGACCGGCGGCGTGGTGGACGTCTCGGCCAGCGGCTTTCGGGGCGGAAAGCTGTCGCTGAACACCAGCTGTCCGGGTGCGGGCGTCACCGGCTTCGATGGGGAGTCCGTCGCGGGAACCGGCGACCAGGACAACGGCGCCAACGGTGGCGGTGGCGGCGCGGGTCAGCTCGGATCGACTCAGGGATCCGCGGCGGGCGGCGGCAGCTATGGAACCAAAGGCGGACCCGGAAACTCGGTCGGCAACGGAAACAACCCGGGCCAGCCCGGCAACGTGTATGGAGACGCCCAGCTGACCGACCTGTTGCTGGGCTCGGGCGGCGGCACCGGCGGCATGGACGGCAACGGCACGTGTCCCCGACAGACCGGTCCCGGCGGCAACGGCGGCGGCGCGCTGCGCATCGTGGCCAAGACGATCAGCATCAACGGCGAGGTACGCGCCGACGGGCAGGACGGGACGGCCAGCAAGTGCAACTCGGGCAGCTGCGGGTCCGCCGACGATGGAGGCAGTGGCGGCGGTTCGGGCGGGTCGGTGCACCTGCGCGCCCAGACGCTGACGGTCGCAGGCCTTGTGAGCGCGGCCGGTGGCCAGCCGGGCAACGGGCACCACGACACCAGCAGCACATCCGGGCAGGCCAACGTGTATCGAGGCGGGCCCGGCGGCAACGGGCGCATCCGGCTGGACGCGGTGACATCCACCATCGCGGGCGCCGTGACGCCGACGGCCGGTTTTACGGAGCTGCTGTCGGCCGACGACTTTGCGGGAACCGAGGCCGAAGGCACGTTTACGTCACAGGTCCTGGACGCCGGCGCGGCGACCGATTGGGGCTCGGTGGGCTGGGAGACGTACGGCGGCCCTCACGTAGAGGTGCAGGTGCGGTCGGCGGCGACCTCGAACATGGCCGGCGCGGCCGACTTTGCGACCGCGCCGCTGGTCACGTTGGGGCAGGATCTGTCGACGGTGAGCAGCGTGAGCGACGGCGATCGCTTTCTTCAGTATCGGGTGCGCCTGGTGTCCGGCGCGGGGACGTCGCCCGTCTTTACCGCGGTAGCCATAAACCGGCAGTAGCGCAAATCTCTCTGGCTCTACGGCGTAACGGTGTCATAGTGCGCGAATGGCCGCGCCCCGCCAGAGGTTCACGCAGTTTCTACCGATGACGCCGCAGGAGTGCACTCAGCGCGGGTGGGATCAGGTTGATTTCGTGCTGGTGACGGCCGACGCGTACGTCGATCACCCGTCGTTTGCCAACGCGGTGATCGGGCGGTTGCTGGAGGCGCGCGGCTATCGCGTGGCCATTCTGGCGCAACCGGATTGGCGCTCTGCGGAGCCGTTCAGGGTCTTCGGCGCCCCACGCATCGCGTGGCTTGTGTCGGCCGGCAACCTGGACACGATGCTGAACAACTACACCGCGCACAAGCGGCCGCGCTCGGACGACTCCTATTCGCCGGGCGGCGAGGGCGGGCGGCGACCGGACTACGCCACCATCGTGTACGCCCAGCGGTGCCGGGAGGCGTTCAAGGGCGTGCCCGTGATCTGCGGCGGCGTGGAAGCGTCGATGCGGCGGCTTGCGCACTACGACTACTGGAAAGACAAGATCAAGCGCTCCATGGTGCTGGATGCGCGAGCCGACCTGCTGGTCTACGGCATGGGCGAGAGGCCGCTGGTCCAAGTGTTGGAGCGGTACGAGACCGGCACACCGATCCGAGAGATCCGAGACGTGGCCGGCACCGCGTATGCGGTGGGCAAGCGCGGCCGACCTCACTTCGTGCCCGGCGACGTGGCGGAGGATGCAGACTGGCGCCAGGCGCTGCCCAAAGGCGTGCGCGAGCTGCCCAGCTACGACAGCGTGCGCGGAGACGACCCCGACTCCAAAGAGCTTTTTGCGTATGCCGCGCACGTCTTTCACAAAGAGCACAACCCGGCGCGGGCGCCGATTCTGATCCAGCATCACGGCGAGCAGACCGTGGTGATCAACCCGCCTCAGGAGCCGCTGACGACCGTGGAGCTGGACGCGGTCTTCGCCCTGCCCTACACCAAGCTGCCGCACCCGTCCTACGACGGCGCGCGCATCCCGGCGTGGGACATGGTGAAGTTCTCGGTCAACGTCATGCGCGGCTGCTTTGGGGGCTGCACCTTCTGCGCGATCACCGAGCATCAGGGCAAGGCGATCCAGTCGCGCAGCAAGGAGAGCGTGCTTCAGGAAGTGCGCGACATGACCGCCATCCCGGGCTTCACCGGCGTGCTGAGCGATCTGGGTGGGCCCACGGCCAACATGTACAAGATGACGTGCGGCGATCCCCAGGTGGAGAAGACCTGCCGCCGGCCGTCGTGCGTGCACCCGACGATCTGCAAGCTGCTGGTCACCGACCACACCCCGATCAAGGAGCTGATGCGTGACGTGCGCAAGGTCGAGGGCGTAAAGAAGGTGCTGATCGCGTCGGGCGTGCGCATGGACCTGGCCAACCTGGATCAGGGCTACATCGACGAGCTTGCGGCGCATCACGTCGGCGGCCACTTGAAGGTCGCGCCCGAGCACGTGGACCCCGACACGCTGTACCTGATGAAGAAGCCCGGCGTGGACGTCTACGTCGATTTCGAGCGCCGCTTCGCCAAAGCCTCAAAGAGGGCCGGCAAGGAGCAGTACCTGGTGCCGTATTTCGTGTCATCGCACCCGGGCTGCGAGATGGACGGCGCGGTCGACCTGGCCCAGTTTCTCAAAGCGCGCAACCTGCGGCCGCGACAGGTGCAGGACTTCATCCCGACGCCGTCAACGCCCGCCACGTGCATGTGGTGGACGGGGATCGACCCCATGTCGATGAAGACCGTGCACGTGGAGCGCAAGATGCGCCAAAAGCGCAAGCAAAAGGCGCTGATGCAGTACTTCATGCCGGAGAACGCGGAGCTGGTGCGCGACGCGCTGCACGAAACCGGCCGCACGGACCTGATCGGCCGCAAGGCGCAGGCGTTGGTCGGCTATGCGCCCAAGGGCCCTCGGCGCTCCAGAAAGCGCCGTCGTTAGTCGGAGAGCGTGCAGACGACCGGCTTGTGATCGAAGAACCGCGCCTCGGTGACGGCCGGTTCGCCATCCAGCCCGCCCACGACGCAGGCGCCGGTAAACGCGTCGCTCATCACGTGGTCGATGTTGAACACTCCACCGTAGCTGGCGGGCGCGTCTTCGCCGCGGTCGCTGTGGAACACAAACGCCTTGCCGGGACCCACAAAGTCGGTCCAGCGGTCGGCTGATTTATCGGCGCCCAGCAGCAGGACGGGGTCGGTGTTGAGGTCGCCCATGACCAGATTGTGGGTGCCGCTGACGCCGGGCGTGCCGTCCCCGAAGTCGACAAAGACCTGGTCTATCTGACGCGCTCTGCAGTCGAAGTCGTCCTCCGTCAGGCCGGAGCTGCCGTGAAAGTTGATCAGCGTGATGGGCTCGCCCGCCTCCCGGTCGACCACGATGCGGGCAACCCGCGCGCCGTTGCCGCAGCCCTCTACGCCGAAGCCGTCCATACCCTCCAGGCACAGGTCGCCATCGCAGCCCCGAAACGTCCCAAAGCGCCGGTTCACCGCCGCGCATTTGTCGGGTTTGCCCGGGTGACACGCCACCTGCCAGCCGTCCCCCAGCACGACCTGCGCGACGGTCGGCATGCCGGCCGCCCAGGTCTCGCACACAAAACCGGCGCGGGCCTCTTCAGGTATCTGCGGGCACTCGCCCGACCAGAAGATCTCCTGAAAGACGACCAGGTCCGGGTCCAGCCCCTCGAAGTAGAGCCGGGCGTCCTCCACCAGCGACAAAAAGGCCAGCCCGTTGCCGTACCAGGTGTCCGTGAGCGCCGCGTGCTCCGCGGTGTAGCCGTCGTCGGGCCCGTCGTCGTGCAACATGTCGGGCCCGCTGCCCGTGTTGAACGTGACGACCACAAACGGCGCGGGCTGTGGCGTCTCGACCTGCGGTACATCCGGGGTGACCGCGACAGGCGCCGGATCGTCCGCACATCCAACGACCACCGCCGTGCACAACCAGGCGAGAGCGGGCTTCATGACGCCGGCTCAGTAGCAGACGTTGCAGAGGATATCGTTGCCGTTCTGGTATTGGACGCGATTGCCGCCGCTGGACCCGATGGCGCGCACAACCAGCGCGTCGGTCCAATTGGTCCAGTTGGACCCCGCCGAGCTCTCCAGGCAGAACGTGCCGCCCGGGCCCCAGCCACCCTGCCAGGCGACGCTCATCGTGGCGACGAAGCCGCTGTACAGCTTGGCGTAACCCGAGGCGCACGTCTGTTGTCCGTAGTGTGTGTACGTGGTGCCGCGACAGACGGCGCACCGGATGTCGTTGCTGGCGTTCGCGTATTGTCCTCGGTTGGCGCCACCCGCGCCGTTTGCGCGCCAGACCATTCCCTGGTCCCAGTTGGTCCAGCCACCGCTGGTGACCGCGTCCGATAGGCAGAACGCAGCGCTGGCGCCGTTGCCGCCGATCACCGCGATACGCCCGCTGTACAGCTTTTGGTGCGCGGGCGCGCATGACGTCGTGCCCCACGTGGTGTACGTCGACTTCGGGTCGCCGGGTGGACCCTGATCGCCCTTGTCCCCTTTGGCGCCATCCGCGCCCTTCGCTCCGTCTGCGCCCTTCGCCCCGTCCGCGCCCTTCGCCCCGTCCGCGCCCTTCGCTCCGTCCGAGCCCTTCTCGCCGGCCTCGCCCTTGGCGCCATCCGCGCCTTTGGGCCCCTCGTAGAGCTGCCAGGCCGCGCCGTCGCAGATCCGCGCTCGCGCCAGCCCGGTGTCGAAATACAGCCGACCGATCGCCGCGCCATCGCAGGCCACCGGAGCCGCCGCAGCCGCCTGAATCGACCGGGTTTCGCCGGCGACATCCGCCGCTGCTGCCTTCATCGCGTACGCGACCGCAGCCATCGGGATCGGCGCGCCCAACGGCACCGCGTTGACCTCCAGCTGCATCCACAGCTGGCCCGCCTGGTCAAACACGCTCGGGCTCAGCGGTGCCTCCGTACCCAGGCGCAGACTGAACACGCCATCGGTGACCTTGACGCCGATGAAGCTCTCCTTATGCACGGAGTTGACGGCCTCGACCTCGGTGTACAGCACCACGGTCAGCGCAAAGTCCCCGTCGACGGGCCCGCCGCCCAGTCCGGATAAGCGCCCCTGCACCTGGAGGTGAGGGGGCACGGCTGCGGCCGCGGTCACGGCCGCGAGCGCCAGCGTGAAAAACGCGCAAATCGTTGTCTTCATAGGGGGATACTATCAAATGAGCGTCAGCTCAGGGGGACCGGCTCCGCGTCCAGCTGCTTGAGCAGGGTCTTGGACGCCATCAGCCGGTAGCTCTCGTCGATCCAGCGGCGCATGACGTCCAGGCCCGGTGCAGCCCCGCGATCGAACACGATCTTTACCCAGCCGTTGTCCGAGGCCTCGTATTGGTCGGGCGCCGCCGCCGCCATGGCCTTGGCTTCCGACAGGGAGTCGCCCAGCTTCAGGCGCGCGTCCTTGAGCCGCACGAACACAAAGGCCCGCTTCTTGACCTTGACCGTCCGCGCCTCGATGGCGGTCCCGGCACAGGAGATCCCTTCCACCGTGCCCGGATAGCGCAACCCGTGCGCGTACATCGCGTCGATCAACGCCTGCGTGTCCATCAGAGCTCCGCCCCATCGATGCCGACGCCCGCGTCTTCCAGGTGCCGCAAGAGGGTTTTGATGCCGCCGATCACCATCGCCATCGCGGCTACACCACCGATCGCGACAATCAAGAAGACGCCGGCCTGCCCGCGCCCCGACTTCATCCCCAGCCCGGCGTAAAAGAACATCACCGTGAGGATGGCAAACGCGATCGCGGCGCCCTTGAAGCTGCCGCGCGCCTCGTAGCTCTCCACAAACTCCGACACCCGCCGCAAGCTCTCAGACAACAGCAGCAGCGGTACGTACCCCATCCCGTGGACGATGACCGTCACCGCCGAGAGCCCGTCCCGGTTGGGCGAGTCATCGCCGAGGAACCTCATGCCGATTTGAACGGTGAGCTGCAGCACGATGAGCACAAACGTGGCCTTGGCGAGGTTGGCCGCATTGGTGCGCTCAGGGACGAGCGCGTAGCTCTTCAGGCCGATCAGCATCTTCCAGCACGCGAACAGGATCGTGATCAGCATCCCCCACACGGTCGCGTTGGCCACCCACGCCTCTTGCAGCGCCATCGTAGCGATCGCACCGGCCATGGCGCCGAAGATGGCGAGAATCACCAGTAGAATGGACTGCGCGTAGTTGGTCAGCCCGTCGTACACGTTTGCCCAACCGGGCAGCTGCTCCCAGGGAACCGGCTCACCGGCGGAATTCGGCGCTTCTGTTGTCGTCATTGCGCCGATGGTAGCCCACGGATCCCCGTACCCCAAAGCCGGTCCGCCAGCGCAAACGCCTGGCGCGCGTAGGGGGCAATCGCGGCTCCGGCAGGCACCGTCTGACCGTCGAACTCGGCCACGACGCGGCCGCCGGTCGGTCCCGGTCCAAACTTCAACGTGCCGCTTACCCCGTCCAGATTCAGCCGCTCCTCCAGGTCCCCGGGCGGGGTCGTCCTGACAAACGCCGCCGCACGCGCAAACCGCTTGGCGTCTGCGATCTCCAACACCGCGCGCTCCAGCTCGGGCAGCAGCGCGTCGGGCACGCCGCCTTCGAGCATCAGCTGGTTGAGCAGGTAGATGTTGAGCCCATCCAGGCACCGGCCGATCGCGCCCAGCGCGCCGCCAAACCTGGGGTTCAGCTCGGTGGGACGAAAGCCGTCGGCGGTCATGACGCCGTCAAATGTAAACGCCGCCCTGTACCCCAGCGTCTCGTGCAGGTGCCTCCCGACCCGCCGCACCATCGACCGCATCTCTTCGCGTCGCGCCGCGGGCGGATCCCAGGTCGTCGACGTGCCCCAATACGCAAAGTCGCCCGTCGCGCGCCGCGGCAGGATGATCGCCTCGCACGGCCGCAGCGCCACCACGGTCCCCTCGGAGCCGACCAGCCCGTGAATGCTGCATGGCTGCCCGTCCAAAAACGGCATCACCCGCACGCGATCACACCGCTCGGTAAAAAAGGCGACGGCCGCGTAGAAGCTGGCGGCGTCGCTGACCCAGCGGGTGTGGGTCGCGCCACCGTGCCAGCCCTGCTTGGCGTCACCCGCCCACACCGTGCCCGACCCGGTCTGCATTTGCTCAAACGCCGCGCGCAGCGCCGGCTCACGGGCCGCCACCAACTGCATAGGCGAGCGCGGAATGCCCACGGCGTCCCACAGCGCGTCCGCACGCATCTTGTCTTCCAGCGCCATCCAGGCGGGCTCGCGCACGCCGAAGACCGGCCGCCCCGCAACCATCGGCAGCGCGCCGAACAACGTCGGCAGCACGTGTGCCCGGGCGTCCGGATCAAACGCCTCGATGGCCGCCAGCGTGGCCTCCGACGGCGCGGCCAGCGCGGACTGCACCGCTCGAATCGCGGCCATCATCGACGAGCCGTGTGTGTCCATCAGGTGGGTTGCCGCGTCGGGCGCAGGGCCCATCCCGGGTGTGCCCGCCAACACCAGCACATCGGCCGCGCCCAGACGCTGCAGCTCGGCCACGTATGGGGTCGCGCCCGCGGCTACATCAAACGCCAGAATCCACTTTCGCCCTTCTATGCGCGCCCGTAGAAGCCCGTTCAGCGTCTCCCAGATCGCCGGCGGGCTCACACAGACCACTCAGCGACGACAGCCAGAATGTCGGCGCCGTACTTCTTGGCCCTGCGCGGCCCCATGCCCCAGATCTCCTCCAGGGCGGTGTGGCTGCACGGACGCGCAGCCACGATCAGCGCCAGCGTCTTGTTGGGAAAGACCTGATAGGCCTTCAGGCGCCCCGTGCGCGCCAGGCGCTTGCGCAGGTCGCGCAGGTCCTCTCGCAGGCCGCGCTTTCGCGGAGGTCGCGCCGCCCGCTCAGCCGCCGTGACCTTGGGCCGCACGCGCTTGTCCGGCAGCCACACGGTCGGATATTTCTTGCCCTTGGGCACCAGCCGCCCGTCGTCCAGCATCTCCGAGATGGCGCGCACGATCGCCACCTCCGGCACCCCGTTCAGCGCTCCGTATTGCGGATTGCGCTGCAGTCCCTTGCGCTTGACCGGCTTGGCTTTGCTGCCCCGCAGGCCCTGCGCGATCAGGCGCTTGCCCAGCGGCTTCTTCAGCCCCTCGACAAACGCCCGGATGAGGTCGTGCTGGTCAGGCGTGCACGCCGCTGCGTCGTCGGCGGCCTTCTTGTGTGCGCGCTTGGACGCTCGCTCAGCCAGCTCCGCTCGCGCCGTGTCCACTCGCGCCTGGACCTGGTCCTGGCCGACGCACGCGTCACAGCGCATGCATGGCGCGGCGGGCCCACCGGCAAAGTGCTGCACGATGGTCTGCTGCCGGCATCGGGTGCCAAACGCATAGTCGGTCAGCGCGCGCCAGCCCTCGACCGCGCCCGGACGCGGCGCAGCCCCTCGCAGCCGCTTGTGAGTCAGCGCATCCGACGGCCCGTAAAGCAGCACGCAGTCGGAGTCCAGGCCGTCTCGCCCCGCGCGGCCCGCCTGCTGGTAATAGCCCTCGAGCGTGCCGGGCGCCTGCACGTGCACGACGACCCGCACATCGGGCATATCCACGCCCATCCCAAACGCGCTCGTGGCGACCAGCACAGGATATTTGCCGCTCTCAAAGCCGCGCTGCGCGTTGGTTCGCGCCGAGTCGCTGCGCCCGCCGTGATAGTAGGCGGCTTTGATGCCGGCCTTGCGCAGCAGCTTGTGCGCCGCCTGCACCCGCTTGCGAGTGACGGCATAGACCAGCGCACGCCCCGGCGCCTTGCCCTTGGTGGCAAACCCGTCCGCGACCAGTCGGCGCGCGGCCCACTCCAGCCGCGCGTTGTCCCCGCGGATATGGTGGACCTGCAGAGACAGGTTCTCGCGCTCGAAGCCGCCCAGCACCTGGACCGGGTCGACCTGGCCAAGGGACGCGCCGACGTCGTCCAGCACGGCGCGCGTCGCGGTCGCGGTCACAGCCACGATCGGGACACACAGCTCCTTTTTCAGCACACCCAGCTTGCGATATTCGGGCCGAAAGTCGTGGCCCCACTCGCTGATGCAATGCGCCTCGTCGACGGCAATAAACGCCGGCCGAGCCCTGGCCAGCCGCGCTCGAAAGCGCTTGTTGGCCAACCGCTCGGGGCTGGCGTACACCAGCGCGGTCCCCTCCAGCTGATCCAGCGCCTCCCGCTGCTCGGGCCACGGGATGCCGGAGTGCAGGGCCACCGCTCGAACTCCGCGCGCGTTCAGCGCGGACACCTGGTCTTCCATCAGCGCGATCAGCGGGCTGACCACAACCGTGGGCCCCGCGCCCGCCCGCGCCGCGCCGATGGCGGGCACCTGATAACACAGCGACTTGCCGCCGCCGGTGGGCAGCACCAACTGCACGTCCCGGCCGCTCTCGATCGCCTCGATCGCCTGCGCCTGCAGGGGCCGAAAGCCGTCGAAACCGAAGACGTCACGCAGCACGGACGCCGCCTGAGAACTGCTCATCTGAGCAGCATAACCCGGTTAATCTGCGGAGCCCACCAACGTGAGCAAAAAAGCGCCGCCGCCGGACGAGGCCGCCTGCTGAACGGCAAAGGTCCACCCGTCTTTGCGGCCGGTGTAGGACTTCAGCGGCGCGGACGGCACCACAAACGAGCCGTTTGCGGACGTCACGGCGTCCAGGCCGTCCCAGGTCGCGTTGGGGTATGCGGTGCCCTCCACGGGCTCGTCGTCCTGGTTGACCAGCGTGACGCCCTCGACCGGCTCGCCCTCCGCGTCCAGCATCAGCCCCAGGATGAAGCCCTTCTCGACCAGGCCGGCGGTCGAGTACTTGCCCTCATCGCCGTCATCGATCAGCGGCGCGATCACCCCCACGGTCGCGGTGGTCACGGCGAAGACCAGCGCCCCGTTGACATCCTCGGTCGGAGCGCCCGCCGCCAGACCACTGCTGGCGCGCAGCCACTTGTCCGCGCCGGAGTCAGCCGGGTCGTCCAGCGAGCCGATCAGCCCGACGGTGAGCAGCGACACGTCGACGGCCTTGAACTCAAACGCCGAGGCGCCCGGATCGGCCGGGTCGACGGTGGTGAGCATGGTGGCCTCGCCGCAGTCCTGGTCGAGCAGCGTCGCCGGCTTGCCCTGCACGGCCAGGATCGGGTCACGCAGCAGCACCTCGGCGTCACCGATATCCGCGGTCGGATCCAGCTCGATGGTCAGCCGCGACAGCACGGCCTTGCCGCTCACGTTGACCATCTGGTCGGTCGCGCACGGCGGCCCGGGCGGGGTCTGCTCGTCGGGCGAGGCAGCCGTATCGGGCGCCGCCGCCACGTCCTCGGCGGGCGTCGCCGCATCGGGTTTTGCGCTGGTCTCGTCGCTGCCGCAGCCCAGGGCTACAAATGACAGCAGCGCCGCCATCACAAATGAGTTGACCAGTGCATCGGCCGTATGACAATTTCCACCAGAACGATTGTTCAAGTAATGGGAGAACAAATGAGCTCGCGTGCCTTTCATATCTTTGCCTCGGCCTTGGTTTCGACCCTGCTCGTCGCTGGGTGCGGTGCGGAAGGAACGGACGAGGCCGCATCAAAAATCACAGACGACAATGTTGTCAACCTCGAACCGCCGGTCGCGGGCGCAGGCTTCCAGTTGAGCCAGGGCGCGTTCACCGTCGACCCCGGACGGGAGGTCCTCTACTGCGTGCGCATGCCCATCCCCGAGGAGTACCGGGGCGGCCCCGTCTTCGTGCGCGGCATCGAGTCGCGCCTGCCGGTCTACACCCACCACTACTTCATGTCTTACGACAAGGGCGTCCTGGACAAAAAGCAGCCGTGCATCGGCGACGATCCGCTCCAGGCGCTGGATGAGCCGTCCGCTGCAACCGAAGAGGACCACGCGGGCGTCGACGGCAAGTCGCTCTTCATCGCCGGCGTGGGCGCCGACGACTTCTGGATGCCGGACGGCTACGCCCTCTACATCGAGTCGGGCGACGGCCACCTGACCACCAGCCACCACGTGATCAACTTCGGCCTGGAGCCCGCCGACATGTACGGCGTCTTCAACGTGCACCTGGCCAAACAGGCCGAGGTCCGCCACCCGGTCAACGGCTTCAACTGCCTGCTCAAAGACATCAAGGTCGACCCCAAGACCAAGGGCAGCGTCTCCGGCACCTGCGTCGCCCCGTTCGATCTGGACATGGTCGTCCTGGGCTCCCACGCCCACCAGTACCTCGAGCGCTTCGAGATGCGCCGCTGGGACGGCGAAAAGACTGTCGGCGAGCCATTCTACGTCAGCGAAGACTGGGATAGCCCGGAGATCATCCCGCTCGAGGAGCCGATGCACTTCAAAGAGGGCGAGGGCATCACGTTCACCTGTCACTACGACAACCCGACGGACACCAAGCTGGGCTTCGGCGCCGGCGAGTTCGACGAGATGTGCGCCATCATGTCGGCCTACGCCTACCCGAAGGACCGCCCCAACGAGGTCCCGCCGAGCCTGGGCACCTTCGTCACCCACGAGGGCGACTGGAGCATCATGTTCGACACTTCTGAGCTGGACGGGCCTTTCTAGCGGCGGGCCTTCAGCTCCATGGGCCCTCCGAGACGCTCACGATCGTGTGATCGCCCTTGAGCTCGACGCCGAACTCCACCGGCAGAAACATGCTGATCACCGCCATATTCGTGGTCGTATGGGCGTCCAGATCGCCGCGGGTGGCAAAGCGGCCGCCGCCCGAGAGCGCCATCGGCAGCAGCAGCTGGTCAGCCAGCCGGCGCCCGACCGGCGCTCCGCAGGCCAGGTATTCGCGCGCCTCGTCACACGCCAGGGCCGCCACAGCCTCCGCCGGACGTCCGCGACGCCCAAAGCCCGTGAAGACCTCCGTGATGTGCTCGCGCTCGATCTCCAGCCCAACCGCGTTGCCCGGACCCGGGGAGTTGACCGCCTCGGCCGTCAGCGTGTCCTCCGCCCAGCCCATCCGCTTGTGCACCACGGTCAGCTCTCGGCGCGCGATCTGCACCGGCAGGTTGGAGACGATCGCCGTCGCCCGCGTCGCCAGCACCGGTCCACCATCCAGCAGCTCCAGCGGCTTCAGCTTCGCGCAGGGCGCGATCGTCGCCGTGATCCGGCCGCCGCCCTTCGGATAGAAGCCGTGGGCGCCAAGCTCCACCGCCACCATCGGCCCCATGCGCCCCAGCAGCGGCAAAAACGTCCGCTCCATAAAACGAAACGGCGGGCTCTGGCTGTTGTGCGTCCCTCCCAGCACGGTCACGCGGCTGGGGACATCCGCCAGCATCAGCGCCGGCAGCACCGTCTGAAGCACCAGCGCCGTGCTGCCCGCCGTGCCGATGTCAAAGCGATACTCGCCGGCCTGGACCGCCCCCGGCGTAAACATAAACGACCGCGACCCGAACTCGGCGCCCTCCACCTCGGCCCCGCAGACCTCCTGCGAGGACCGCAGCGCACACAGGTGCTGGCTGCGCAGGCCCGGGTTCTTTCGCTTGATCCGGATGTTCTTCAGGCGCACCGGCCGCCCCGTGATCATCGACAGTGACAGGGACGTGCGAATGACTTGTCCGCCGCCCTCCCCTATCGAACCGTCGATGATGACCGGATCCGACATCTGACCGCTCAGGGAGCCGGCACGGTGACGGTCACCGACATCGGCGCCGCCGCGTCGCCCTGGGCGTCGGTCAGCAGCGCCTTGACGACCACGTCGCCAGGTGCGAACCCGTCGCCCCACCACTGGAACGCGTCCGCCGGACCGAGCAGCTCGACGGTCTGGGTCTCCCCCGCCGTCGTCACCTCGAGCGTCCCCGTGCACAGCTCCGACGCCCACAGCTCCACTTTGATCTGACCCGGCGCCTCGTTGCTGCCCGTCAGGTTCACCACCTCGGGCGTCAGGTCGTTGCCCGCCGGCAGCACAAAGCCCAGGTTCTCGGACGGGATCACCTGCCGCGGAAGCGTCTCGGACTCCCACTCCAGATTGGCCGCCGCAGCGCCCCCGTTCTCGTACATGTGCACCTCCAGCGTGTGCCAGCCGGCCGCCAGCGTCGTAAACACCGGCACATAGCTTAGCCCGTGATCCGTCCACTGGTCGACGACCTCGATGCCGTCCAGGTACATCCGCTGACCGTCGTCTGTGCCGATGTACAAGACGTACTCGTCCGCTTTGTCGACCAGCAGGCCGCCCGTCCACTTGACCGCAAACTTGTCACCCCCCATCGGGAGCAGGAAGCTGCCGGCGTTGTTGCCGTCCAGGCTCGCCGGGTGGTTGATCACCGGATCCAGGCGCGTCGCTACCTTGGTCTCAAAAGCCTTGTAGTCGCCGCCCTGAAAGTACTCGCCCAATATCGCGCCTGGCGTGTAGCTCGGGATCGTGCCCGTCTCCACCACCACGGGCTCCAACGTCGCCTTGCGCCCCCACAGGTCCTCCAGCGCGGCCGTCATCGTCCAGGTCGAGTCCGGTGCCAGCGTGACGACAACCTCGTGCTCGACCGCAAACTTGTCGAACGCGATCACCTCGTCGTCCTTGCCCTCGGTCGCCACAGTCACCGTCAGCTCGGCAGGCGCGGACGACGTGACATCCAGCTTGGCCTGATAGATGCCCGCCTGGGCCGTCACGAGCTCGCCAGTCAGCTCCGGCGCGCCCTCGGGCAGCTCCGATTCGTATCCCAGCGCATCCGGTCCCAGCGGCAGCAGCAGCCCGTCCACGCCGCCCATCCACAGCTGCACGTGCGCGTTCCAGTTGAGCCGCGCGTATACCAGCTCCAGCGGGTACCACCCCACCTCCAGCTGGACGAGCGTGTCCGCGGTAAACAGCTCGCCGACGTCCCAGAACTCCAGGACCGTCACGCCGCCCAGCCGCAGCCGCATACCGTCGTTTGCTGTCCCCGCGATGCGATACACGCCCGCCTCGGTCACCTGGACGGCCCCCACATAACGCGCCGTGAATTGCTTACCGTCGTTGAGCGCCGGAAAGCCCGTCGTCTGCAGCGTCAGATCCAGCGCCGGCTCCAGCCGGAACAAGAAGTTGTCGCCCAGGAGCACATCGGGGTCCATCGCCTTGCCGTCGTGGTACCAGGCCAGCACGCCGCCCGGCGTGTATCCGTCCGCAACCGGCGGCGGCAGCGTTGTCGGGGGCGGCCCGGTGTCCTCGATGGTCACGTCCGGACCGGCGTCCTCTTCGATCTCGGGGACATCCGGCTGTTGCACGTCATCGACCACGTCCACAGGCGCCACGTCCTCCACGACGTCCGGCACGTCCTCCACCACGTCTTCGTCAGCCGTCGGGCCACCCTCATCCGGCACCGGCGCGACCGGCTCGGGATCGTCCGACCCGCACGCGACCAGCAGAAGCAACAGGGCTGTCAGGGCTGAATTGACTCTCACGCGACGAATAGTGGCAGCTTCTCAGCGGAAAGGGGATATCCCGCCTCGATCGGGTCGCCCGTAATGCCCGCCAGGTCGCGCAGCGCGCGGTGCACATGCTCCGGAGTGATGCGAATACCCGCGGGGTCCAGCGCCAGCGTGTCCGCCGCCACGGTCTTGGGCTTGAAGAGCTCGTCGGACGCGCCGACCACCCGGTTGCCCGCGATACCCGGTCCCATCAGCATCATGGAGGTGATCGACCAATGGTCCTTGCCGTTGCCGTCGTTGTAATACGGCGTGCGCCCAAAGTCGGAGCCGATCGCGATCACCAGCTTGTCCGCGACGCCCTGCTTCTCGGCCTCCTGCACGAGAAAATCCACGCCCTCCAATAGCTGCTGCAGCCGCGGAAAGTGACTCGCATCGTGGTTGCCATGCGTGTCGAAGCCGCCGATCGTCAGGTTGGCGCTGACCGCCAGCTTGGCCTTGTATGCGGCCACCGCCAGCTGCGCCTGCCGCTTCAACGGGTTGCCGCTGTTGTCCAGCTCGGCCGGCAGCACCTCCGTCAGCTTCTTGAGGTTGGTCTCCCCCAGACGCGCGCTGTACAGCATCGACATGCTGCTTGCTTCACGCGGCAGCCGCACTTTGGCCCGCTGCCGAGCCAGACGGTCCGCGCGCGCCTGCGCGATCCGCTCCGCCACCGACACGCTGTGAAAGCGCTCCTGGGGCTTGTCCGGGTTGATGCGGTTCGGATACGCCAGCTTGGTCAGGGCCGTCGGGCTGCCCACGCGCGTCGGCGCCACCAACCCGCCCGTCATGTCGTAGCCGCCGTTGCTCAAAAACGACAGCGGCCGCGTCGGATCCAGCACCCCCGCCGCCAGCGCCGCAAACGACGGATACCCCTCCGCCAGCTTGCCGCTCCACGTATTGCGGGTCCCGCTGTCGTGGCCGTTCGTCGCCGTATCGATGCCGTTGATCACCAACAGCTGGGAGTGGTACTTGTCGAAGAACGCCTGATGCCCCGGCGGTGCCGATCTCGTCGGTGAAATACATGTTCACCGGCGCCTCGACCTCCTCGTTTTTGCGCCCCTTGGGGTCACACAGGCTGGTCGGATCCCAGCCGCCGCCCGCGTGCACGTTGATCCACAGCGGACCGTCGTAATCACCGTCGGCCGCCCACGCACCGCGCACCGCCCACGGCGTCATCAGCGCCATCGAGGACAGCCCGCACAACTTCAGAAACTCGCGTCGTTGAATGGTCATGCCGTCCCCCTATTCGTACAGGAAGCGGTAGTCAGAGAGCAGGTACGCGACCACCGCCGTCCAGGCGCGCACCGTGTAGTTCAGGTCCTTGCTGATCTGCTGGTCTTTCTCGTACGGCAGCTTCGTGAAGAAGTCCGTCGTCGCCGAGCAGAACCAGTGCACATTCGTGTGCTCATCGCCCGACGCGACCGCCGCCTTGCCCTCAGACCAGGTGTCCCACCACAGCTTGTACGTGGCCTCCAGCTCCTCATCGCCGGGCGCCAGCGCCTCCCCCAACAGGTGCAGGTGCAGGTACCGGATGTTCTCCCGAATGGCGTTCTCCGCCTGCGGGATCGTGAACCCGTTTTCGTCCAGCGGCATGTACGTGATCTCGATGTACGGCAGCATCACCCGGTCATACGCGTGTCGTGCCAGGTCGTGCGCCGTCGACCGGCAGGCGACCTCGTTGGCCATGCGCCCCTGCACCGCCACCATCACGCCGCTTGGGGACGTGATGCGCGTCGTCACCTGATTGGAGTCGATGCCCCCGTAAAAGATCCGATACTGGTTGGAGTCCAACAGCAGGTCCACCCCGGCGCCGTAGGAGCGCCACGGCAGCCCGGTCACCGCCGTGATCTTGCGGTTCAGCGCCTCCGGCGTCAGCAGCCGCGCCGTGCCCACGTCCGCCACCTCCATGGCGCGCTGCTCAGACGGCTCCTCGTCCATCCCCACGGCCCGAAAATAGGGGCTCAGCACCACCTTCTTCACCACGCTCTTGAAGTTGTGCGACTCCGCCACAAACTCGTCGGCGATGCCCTCCAACAGCGCCGCCTGCGCTTCATAAGCGGCCGTGCGCGCAGCAAGCTCTTCGGTCGACTGAATCGAGTCGTCCTGGTCCGACGGCGGCTTCAGCGACTTCTGCCCCGTGACCATCGTAAACACGGTCTGCACCGTTGCCGTCGCAAAGCGCGTGTCCCCGGCGATCTTGTCCGCCAGCCACTGCAGGCTCTTGCCCTGGCCGTTGAACGGGATCTGGGCCTCCTCGAACCCGGGCGCCAGCATGTCCTGATGCCATCCGCTCTCGGGCGTGATGAAGCGCCCCTGAGCCGTCCAGTTTTGGAAGGCGCCGGCCACCGGATCAATGATCTCGTGACACACCGTGCAGTTGGCGTTGAACAGTGTCGGATTGTGGTCCTCGATGCTGGTCGGATCGATAGGCTGCTCGGCCAGCGCCAGCACATCGGTCGCCAAAAAGATGTCCCACACGACCCGCGAGCGGTGCCGGTTTCGGTTGGTCGCCGTCGTCGGGAACCTGTTCAGAAACATCGGCTCCGTGAGCACGCCCGCGTGCGGGATCCCCGGCAGCTGCACCTCGCGAACCTCGGCAGCGTCCATCGGATCGTTCCATGCCACATCGTCAAACACGCCGAAGGTGCGCGCCGAGAACGGGTTCACCAGCGTGTAGTCCGCCGTCAGCACCTCGGTAAACGGCAGGTCGTTCTTCACCACCCACGCGATCAACTCCAGTGGCGCGCGTGCCACGGCCGGGTTGGTCTGCGTGGTCCCCAGCGCCTTGCTCGCCGCGTTGGCCCCGTACTCGTCGTCCTCAAACCACTTGCGGTCCGGGTAG
Source organism: uncultured Myxococcales bacterium (assembly GCA_964545715.1). GTDB lineage: Bacteria > Myxococcota_A > UBA9042 > CAZJHX01. Next base: position 8,207 of record CAZJHX010000050.1, on the reverse strand, counting down.
TCATCGGTGTTCAACAGATTGATACCGTCCTGGTTTCGGTTGTACCGATCGGTGAGCAGCCGGTCGTTGTACCCCTCTTTCAGCCGCTCAAAAAAGGCCTGCTCAGTCATCAGCGCGTCCAACAGCGGCGCCACCCCGCTCCAGCCGTTCACGTCCAGGTACGCGTTCTCGTCCGTAGTCGCGACCCGCCCCGCCAGCTGCAGCGCCGCCTTTCGGTAGGTGCCCTTGGCGTCCAGCAACGTGACGCCCGCAAAGAAGCCGCTGTCCTCCACAGGCGGCGGCTCGCAGTCGTCAGGCGTCTTGAACCGCTGCACCAACTCCTGCAGGTTCATGTAGTGCTCGCTGTCGATCGGCGCCAGCTCGCCGCCCTCGTGCTCGATCTGCGCGGACGGCTTCAGCAGCAGGATCGACGTGCCCTCGTACTCGTAGTTGGCGACCTCTTCGACCACCGCCATGTTATCTTGCAGCCAGCCGGGCCAGCCCTCGCTCTTGAGGACCAGGTTGCTCGCTTTCGCCGCGCCCGACGCGCTGTGGCACGCGATGCATACGGTCGACATCAGGGGCGCCCAGACCTTCTGCTGAAAGAACTGCTCGTGGGTGAGGCAGTGCTCGTCGGGATCGGTCACCGGGTCCTCGACCGGATCGTCGACAGGGTCCTCGACCGGATCGTCCACCGGGTCCTCGACTGGATCGTCCACCGGGTCCTCGACCGGATCGTCCACCGGCTGCTCCGGCTGGGGATCAGCGACGACCGGGACCGGCGTCTCCGGCTCGGTGGCGCAGCCCTGTAACGCTACAAAAGCAAGGGCGGGGAGAAGGACAATAAGTTGCTTCATGCAGACCTCATCTGCCGTTCAGTGGCCCATACACTACCACACGTGGGGTCGGTTCCCCCCGGGAATCGGTTGACCTCACCAAACGGGGGGTCCAGCGACCTCATGCCGGTCATACGGCCGACCTATTCGGGACACTGCAAGGTGGGGACAGATTGGCACGTCCGATGCTTTGGACCCACCCCGGTGGATACCGAGGGGCAAAGAGACTTTATGAAGACGACTTATACTGCCGCGCTGGCTGCCGGCGTACTGATCATCGGCTGCGGAACCGAGGGCAACCTGGCCACGGACGCGCCACTGCCGATCGAAAACCCGGCACAGCAGCAGCAGACCCCGGAGGCCGTCAAGGCGTCTGACTGGCAGTACGGCCAGGCCCAGCAGCTGGATCAGCTGGTTGTTCCCAGCGCCGACCGGCTCGACGAGGTCACCGAGCGCACCGGCCACAACCCGATCGCCGAAGAGATCGCCGAAAAGGACGAGTACGAAGCCGCCATCCCCGAGGGCGAGTCCGCCATCGCCGGCGACGAAGAGACGTCTGACGCCGATGACGAGGACCCCTACGACCAGTCCAAGTCCGAGGACTTTGAGAACCCTGAGCTGGGCGCCGTCGACACCGACAGCGACATCGCCGAGATCCCCGACCTGGGCTGGACCGGCGCATCCGAGCAGGCCCCCTGGGTCACCAGCTTCCCCGCCGCCTTCCCCCACACGCTGCCCGAGCGCCCGGTCGCCCTCCCCGCCTCGGAGCTTCGCCCCTGGACTGCGGGCAGCGGCGTAGCCGTCCACGGCAACCAGCTCTTCGTCGTCAGCACCGAGGCCGACAGCCTGGTCGTCCTCGACCGCGGCACCGCCAAGGTTCAGCGCATCATCAACGTGGGCAAGCGCCCCGAGCAGGTCGTGGTCGCCCCTGACGGCACCGCGTACGTCACCGTCCGTCACGGCGCCAGCGTCGCCAAGATCAACCCCAACGCCAGCCAGGTCGCGCAGGTCGTGCACGTGGGCGCCGAGCCGTACAGCCTGGCCCTGTCGGTGGACACCAAGGCCCTGTACGTGACCATCTCGGGCGAGAACCGCGTCGTCGCGCTCAAGACCAAGTCGCTGTCGCCCCTGAGCAACGTGCCGGTCGACGACCGCCCGCGCGGCGTTCTGGTCAACAGCCAGGGCCAGGTCTTCGTGTCCCTGCAGCACGGCGCCGTCCTCCGCTACGAGACCATGCCCGGCGTCGGCGCGCTGCTGGAGTCCACCACCATGGCGCTGCGCACGAAGAACCCCGCCGACCTGGCGCTGCACAACGACATCAAGATCGACAAGACGGTCCCGACGCGCGCCATCTCGCTGGCCCTGAACCCGGCCACCGACGAGGTCTACTCATCGCACGTCATCGCCAGCCCCGGCTCCACCGAGCAGTCCGTCACCGAGTTTCTGGAGATCGAGCAGGAGACCGAGACGACCTGTGAGACCACCTGCAGCAAGTCGTGCAAGCAGGACTGCAAACAAAACTGCAAGCAGAACTGCAGCCAGGTCTGCCAGAATGCGGGCGGCTACGGCGGCACGGTCTGCAGCAACTCCTGCTCGACCAACTGCTCCACCAGCTGCTCCAACGTCTGCAACAACATCTGCAACACGACGTGCGTGACCGAGATCCTCACGTTCCCCCACATCATCCGCCCGATCGAGGTCAGCATCAGCGTCTTCAACGGCGACGACGACGTGGTCGGGCCCAGCGAGAGCGCGGCGCCCGTTCAGGACCAGACCACCGGCGAGCCCATGACCGCCATCTGCGACAAGCCGATGGGCGCGGCTCATCACCCGGGGGCCAGCCTGCTGTTTGTCGCCTGCAAGGGCACCGACAACGTGATGGTCTTCGGCACCGCCGCCGGCGACCCGATGCGCTCCACCCTGGCCGAGATCAAAGTCGGCCAGGCGCCCACCAGCCTGGCGATCGCGCCCGACGGCAAGCGCCTTTACGTACGCAACAGCCAGTCGTTCACGGTCAGCGAGGTCAACATCGAGTCCCTGCTGGCGATGCCGAGCGTCTCGTTCTCGAAAAACGCCGCGGGCAGCGAGTTCCCGAAGTTCCCCCAGTTCCCGTCCGGCGCCACGCTGACGCACCCGACCACGCTCCACCACAGCGCCGAGGTCGCGTTCGGCGTCGACGCGTTCGAGGGCGACATGGCGCTGGGCCGCCGCATCTTCACGTTCGCGCGCTTCACCGGCCTGTCGGTCAACGGCTTCTTCGCCTGCGCCACCTGCCACTTCGAGGGCACCGAGGACGGCCTCATCTGGTTCATCAAGGACGGCCCGCGCCAGACGCCGTTCCTGGCCCAGAAGCTCAAGGGCAGCGCCCCGTTCAACTGGATCGGCACCGCCGACACCATGCAGAAGAACATCACCCAGACCGTCAAGCGCATGGGCGGCAGCGGCCTCAGTGACGCTCAAAAGGACGCGCTCACCGAGTTCTTGATGTCAGAGGATGGCCTGGTGCTCCCACCTAACCCGAACCTGGGCCCCGACGGCCTGACCGAGAGCCAGAAGGCGGGCAAAGAGCTCTTCTACCACCCGTCGCTTGGCTGTGCGGACTGCCACTCCGGCAAGGCGCTGACCGACGGCGAGAACTGGGACGTGGGCACGTTCACCCCGCTCGAAATCGAGCTGCACGAGAAGAACGGCGGCAGCGAGGGCCTGTCTTTGAACACCCCGTCGCTGAAGGGTCTGTACAACTCGGCGCCCTACCTGCACGACGGCAGCGCGGCGACGCTGTACGACGTGCTTGACGCCACGTCCGCCACGATGGGCGTCACGATGCAGCTGACCGGCGAGCAGCGCACCGATCTGGTCAACTACCTCCTCACTCTCTAAAGCTCGCCTATTCACCGCGCCGGCGTCGGCCTCGCCGACCCGCGGAAAGAGGTGCGGAGGCGAGGGCACGACTCCAGACCCAGCCGCCGCTCAGCTGAACCGCCCCGGGTTTGCCGGAGGCCCTGGGGTGCCCCGTGTCTAGCGAAGCCGGGCGCAGTACAGCAGGCTTGGATCTCACCGTTTGTGCGTTTTACGCCGTCCCGGCCTTCGCCAAGGAAGAAGGCACCCACTGCTGTACGGCAGGCTCCTGCACCTGCAAGCACCACGTCCAGTGCAAGCGCATGGTGGAGAGGTACTCCGCCTGCAGCGGCACCCTGTGGCTGAACAGCGACAATAGCGTCTGGTGCCGGCACGGAGGTGGCGCCCAGCGGCTGCACCTACGACGGGTGCGTCTGCCCCCACTAAAGGCAGGCGCGTAACCGCCGCGGCGCACACGCCATCATGGCGCGGCGTTCAGCTCGCAGACGCCCGAGGCGCCACAGGTGCCCAGCGGGCAGCCGGCATCGCACCCGGTCTGGGCGGGGCCCTCGGGGCGGGTTGGGCGCAGCAGCATGCCGTCGCCGGGCAACATGGCGTAGACGTGACCGTCTATCACGTAGATCCGACCGTCGCCCGGGCGGGGGTCCACGAACACCTTGGACGGATCGCGGAAGCCCACGGCCACAAGCCGCCAGACATGGTCGTCGGCATCGAGCGGCCGGCGCCACAGCGCGCCGCGTGCCGGCTCCAGGGCATACAGGTGGCGATCTTCGGACACCGCCAGCGAGCTGAAGACCACGCCCTCCGGAATGCGGACGCAGTCGGAGGTCGGCGACTCGTCCGAACAATCGGCGTAATGCGGCGGCGCGTTGGGTGTCAGAGGGGTCCGCCGCCGGATGTAGGTATTGGCCCACACCTCCAGCTCGTTGTCCTCAAAGCGGTCGGCCGTCGTCACGTTGCCTGTGGTGAAGATGGCCAGCGAGCCGTTGTGGCGCACACCCAGGCCCGTCGCGACCGTCCCCGGCTCGATCTTGACGTGTTCGCCAGAGGCCGGCTCGCCGTCCGGCTTCCACACGCCCGCGCCGGTCGGTCCGTCGTCGTGCTCCTGGCTGTACTCGCGCGTCAGTATCGCCACGTTGTGGTTGGTCTTGACCGCAATGTCCACGACCTCCTGCATGTGGTCGGGGGCCGTATACCAGGCCGGCGTCCCGCGCCCGGTCGACACCTGGGCAAACGTCTCGTTCGTGTAGACGGTGCCGTCAAAGCCGACGGCGGCGCGCAGGTGAGGCAGCGCGTCCTGGCCGGTGTAGGCGTAGATGACGGTCTGGCCGGACTGCAGCGCCTCCCGTTGCTCGGGCGGCTCGGTTTCCAGCCGGCTCTCCGCGTCGCCGCCGAGATAACACAGCAACCCGCGGCTGGTCCCATCCTCCAGGAGCATTGGAATGCCCACGACGACCTGCTCGAAGTCGGGCAGCGCCTGTGGCTCGACGTCGCTCGGGTCCAGCACGGCGGATTCGATGGCCGCCGTCCTGGCTCCGCTGATCGGGCCCGCCTCGGGAACCGCGCCGGAGAGGCTCAAGCCCCAGTCGTCCGTCCACCAAAGCTCGAACCCACGGCTTGGGACGTCGCCCGGCTCACCCGTCTCCAGAAACCAGGAGACGGTGAACCACAGCCGCTCGTCCCACCCGTTGAAGGTGATCGGCATCAGCCGTCCCGGCACGAGCCCGAATGTCTTGCCATCGTCGTAGGTGACGTACAGCCCGGCGGTGTCGATGAACCCGCCGCACCAGCACGACCCTGCGATGCGCCCCCCGGGGCCGACCGTCAGAAAGTCCGCTCTGGGGAACTCTCCAGGCGACCACGACGCGCCCTTGTCGTTGCTGACATACAGGTCGGACATCGACCCGGGCTGGTCGATTTGAAGGACCACGCGATCCCCATGGACCGCCACCTCGTCCAGCGGCGTGGCGGCCGACAGCGCGCCCGGCCCCAGCCGCTCGCTCCAGGTCTCGCCATCGTCGTCAGAGCGCCACAGGTTGGCCGCATCCCACGCATAGACCGGCCCTTTGCCGCCGTACTCCAAGGCAAACCAGCGATGCTCGACGAACGTCTCCAGCGCGACCTCCGTCCAGCTCAGCCCCCCGTCGATACTGCGCAGTACCCTGTCACGCAGCGACACCAGCGCGGCGGACTCACCCGGCAGCTGGATGGAGACGGGCGGCTCAGGCAGTACCTTGTCCCAGTCACGGCCGCGGTTGGCGCTATGAAACAGCCCGGCGTCGTTCCAGACCCATACGTCGTCCCGGTTGGACGGTCGCACACGAAACCGGCTGCGATAGGACGGTCCCGACAACACCGGGTCCCACAGGCAATCCGCCGGCAACAGGCCCTGCGGTGCCAGCGTCTGTCCCGCGTCCTCGCCGTCACCGCAGGCCATCAGCCCCGCGGCGCATACGATCAAGAGCCACCTCATGTTGAATGGGTACCATGCGGCATCGCGGGCGGCACGTTTCCAGCCGGTCGACCGGCGGCGGCCGAAGTATGGGGGGCGCTGGCCGATCCCTCGCGTATCGAACCGACTGTCTCCGATTGTTTACACCTCGCGGATAACGCTGACCCTCGACACCCATCCACGGGTTTGCACTCCCTCGTTTTTTGCGGGCTGGCACCCGGGTTGCTCTAATGGCGGTGCGTAATGCAAACCAGCGAGATAAGGGAGTCCAAGATGTTTGACCGAAAGATCACGACCACCATCGTATTTCTGGGCCTCGTACCCATGCTCATGGGCGCACGCGGCGGCTGCGCGCAGGCAATTCAAGAGGCCAAGGAGGCCGTGCCCGATATCCGCGGCAACTACGCAATCACGCACGATGACGCTATCACCGTCACCGTCGATATCGGCGGCGTGAAAGAGACCTATGACGGACTGCAGGGCGGCGTTATCGATCTCGGCGAGGCCACAATCGACCTGGCCGCGGTCTGCAAATACGACCACGTGCACTGCCCGTCGGAGGCGTTTTGGAAGAGCGTGGCCATCGACCAGCCGCTGTTCGACCCGCTCAAGAAGCCGTACAACCCCTGGCTGGTGCGCGTCGTCAACGTCGATCCGACCAAGGCGGAGGCCTACATGATGGAGCGCGGCGGGCTGGTCAATCAGCACGGGGACCTCACCATCGGGCTGGGGCTGGGCGCTGTCGCCGGGCCGGGCTGCGCGCTCATCGGCGCCTCCATCGCCACCACCAGCGTCGAGCTCAACAGCCGCCTGCTGGCCACCGGCAACCTGATCAACGGCAAGGTCACCGTCATCTACAGCGGCGGCTGCATCCTGCCGACCCAGGACGGCTACGCGGGCGCCACGATTACCCTGCAGTCCAGCTTCACGGGGCTGCGCACCGGCGACTTCTCGCTGCCCGGCGAGCTCGTGAGCGAGCCCATCCGCGACGAGAACGGCGACGAGATCGACGCCCCACAGTAAGACCTATCCGTTCGGGATCTTGTCGACCAGCGTGAACAGCTGGCGCCCCACCGTCCACAGCGTGATGTCGTCGTTGTCGTCGTAGACACCGACCAGGAAGTGCGCGCACGCCTTCTTGCCCGCGTACTTTTCCGGATCGTTGAAGGCGTAGAAGAGCAGCTGGGCGCTGGACGTCATGTACACGCCCTCCTCCACCTTGAACGCCAGGTCGACCGTGTCGAAGAACGCCGACGCGACCTCCCCGTCACAGCAGCCCATCCGCAGCTCCGCGTCGATGTACAGCTTCACCGGCGTCCAGAACCAGGCCTTGGGCGGGAAGATCCGCACGGAGATCTCGGTGTGGATGCCGCCCTGCGGTCCCTGCACGATCTCGATCTCGCCGCCGTCCTCGACCTCCACAAACTCGCCCGGGCCGCCGTACAAGCCCACGTCGATCGGCACATCGGCGGGCAACGGCTCCTCCCCCGGCGCCGTGCAGCCCGTGGTCGCATAACACAGGTCCTCGGTGCACGAGATGCCGTCGTCGCAGTCCAGCGCAGCGCCCGGCTCGCACTTGCCGGCCACGCAGGCGTCGTTGTGCGTACACACCGAGCCGTCCGCGTCACACGGCTTGCTGACCGGCTTGTTCTGGCAGCCCACGTACGACTCGCAGGAGTCATCGGTGCACAGGTTGCCGTCATCGCATACCGACGCTGCGATCGGCGGCGCCTTGCAGACCGGACCCTCGCACACCCCGGCGAGAGTGCAGAAGTCGCCGTCGTCACACGGGATGCCCGGGGTCGACTTGCCGGCGCAGCCCCCCTGCTCGTAGCAGAAGTAGTCGATGCACGGGTTGGACCCACAGTCGCCCTTGGGCTCCAGGATCTGCGGCGCCGACGTCGCCGAGTCCGCAACCAGCCCGTCCCCGACGTCGATCACGCACGCGATCCGGTCGCAGCCCTCCACCACATCCGCCGGCAGCGTCGCCGAGGTTTGTGCGCCGACGGGCGCGCCGTTCAACATCCACGTGATGTCGATAATCAGCTCGTCGTCCTCGTCGGGCACCGCCTCCGGCCCGC